>CAZPHD010000008.1:0-47762 GCA_964586225.1 uncultured Fimbriimonadaceae bacterium | reverse complement strand
CGTCACGCCGAAGGTGGGCATCGAGATGGCGGAAGACGACGACTCGTTCCTTGCGCTGTGGGTGAACGTCATCGCCAGCCGCGATTCCGACCGCGAGTGGAGCATGAGCACGCTCGGGATGGAGGCGTTTGGCCATGCCGAGTTCGAGATCGTGCGCGCGACGGGCGACGCAGGCTCATGGTACACGCGGTTGCTGGATCTCGCGGTCTATGTGATCGAATCCGGTCCGGTGCTCAAGCACGGGCAAACGATCGGTCAGGACCAATACGAGAAGATAGGGATCGAGGTTGGTAAGAGCAAGCTCGGCAAACCGGGAGAGGTGATTCGGCTCCGGGTGCCTTGAAAAGACCTCCCTGATGTTCAAATAGGGTCAGTTCTCAGTCACAATTGAGCCAATGCGTCAAGCCAGCACCGCCCTCGAAGCCGTCAGCTCAATCCAATCCGGTGATCGGATCTATATTCACGGCATGGCGGCCGCCCCGCAAGCGCTCGTCAAGGCCCTCGCCGCCCGGAAGGACGACCTCCGAGATGTCGAGATCGTCCAGCTTCACACCGAAGGCGTCGCTCCCTATGCCGAGCCGGGCATGGAGGGCCACTTCCGGGTTAACGCGCTGTTCGTCGGCGGCAACATCCGCAAGGCCGTCAACGAAGGCCGCGCTGACTTCATCCCCGTCTTCCTGAGTGAAGTCCCCAAGATGTTCACCCAAGGGATCATTCCGCTTGATGCGGTCCTGGTTCAGGTTTCCCCGCCCGACAAGCACGGCTTCTGCTCGCTGGGCGTGTCGATCGAGGCCACGCGCGCGGCAGTGCTCAGCGCCAAGAAGGTCATCGCGCAGGTGAATCGCCACATGCCGCGCACGCACGGCGATGGCCTCATCCACATCAGCAGCCTCACCGCTTACTTTGAGCACGACGAGCCCCTGCCTGAGCATTCTCCCGGCGCTCCCGGCGAGATCGAAAGCCAGATCGGCCGCTACTGCGCCGAGCTCATCGAGGACGGATCGACGCTGCAGATGGGCATCGGCGGAATCCCCGACGCCGTCCTCGCGGCGATGACCACGCACAAGAACCTCGGCGTCCACAGCGAGATGTTCAGCGACGGCGTGATCGACCTCGTCGAGCGCGGCGTCATCAACGGAAGCAAGAAGCGCGTGCACCCGGGCAAGTTGGTCGCAAGCTTCGTGCTGGGCTCGCGACGGCTGTTTGACTTTGTGGATGACAATCCGCAGGTTGCCATGCTGGACGTGGCTTACATCAACGACGCGGCGGTCATTCGGCGCAATCCAAAGGTCGTGGCCATCAACAGCGCGATTGAGGTGGACATCACCGGTCAGGTGTGCGCCGACTCGATCGGTACGCGCATCTACTCAGGCATCGGCGGTCAGATGGACTTCATCCGGGGTGCTTCGCTTTCCGAGGGTGGAAAGCCGATGATCGCTTTGCCATCCGTGACGAGCCGGGGCGAGTCGCGCATTGTGCCCGAGCTCAAACCGGGCGGGGGCGTGGTGACCACGCGCGCGAACGTGCACTACATCATCACGGAGTACGGCGTGGCGTATCTGTACGGCAAGAACTTGCGCCAACGGGCGATGGCGTTGGCCGCGATCGCCCACCCGGACCAACGCGAGATGCTTGAGCGTTATGCTCACGAGAGGTTCAGATAGGTCTTACAGGTCCTATAGGTCCAAGGCGCACTAGTGATGGTGGTGATCGTGGTCGTCTTCTTCGTGCTCGGAAGCCTCGATTGCCTGCTGAATCCACTCGCGCTGCCCCATCTCCGTAAAGATATACGGAGCCTCCATGGAGGCGCGGAGCAACACGGGATCATCCTCAAAGAGCTTGAGACCCCGCCGCGCAACCGTATGCATCTGGCCCATCTTGTTCAGTTCGCGATAACTCAAACAGAGCCAGCGGTACGCTGAGAGGAGACCGTCGGCCTCCACCTCATCCAACTGCGAAGGCTCGACTTCCAACTCCACCGCGCGCCGCAAGTAGGGAACCGCCTTTGTGAAATCGTGCTTCTTGCTCGCATAAAAGCGCCCAAGCTCGCTCAGAACTGAAGGGCTGTTGGGATTGTGCTTGAGGCCCTCCTTGAGCAGTTCAATGCCCATGTCGAGTGCCGCATCAGTCCGCTCGCGACCAAGCACGGTGGCTCCCGTAATCCAACCGGGGATGAACTGAGGGTCCACCCATGTCATCAACCGGAAGAGGGGTAGCGCTGACTTCGGATCGTTATGCGCGTGGCCCTCCATGCGCTTGTATGCCTTGGTCGCGCGCTCGATATCACCAAATATTCCTCGAAAATCTTGTTCTTTTCCTGGCACAACGGTCACGATTGAAGAGTCATCGTGAAGCGCATCCTGCCCGTGCTCCGAGTTGCCGACGCCTTGCTTGCCTCGCGCGCGCTCGGCCTCGGTGAGCTGTCGCATCTCGACACCGTTGTGCAAATAGAGATCGGTTCGCAGCCACAGCCACGAGCTGAGACTCGTTCGAAACTGCCCAAGCAAGGTTGCCGAGGCGTGCGTCTCGTGCGCATTCAGACCGCTGATGTCGCGTGGCGCATCCACTTCGCCTTTGAGCGTCGTGGCAAAGAGCCCCGAGCCCACCATGAGCCCGATCGCAATGGGGGCCGCCTTCATACGGCTTGGCTCCGAAACTTCGACCACGCGAGCATGAGCATCGCGCCGCCGTAGGCCAGGCCATAAGCCAGCAGCGCACCAACGACCCACATCGGCACGGGCGACCAATGCTCGTTCGCCACGCGCGGGCCGATGTCGAACAAGCCGAACTGGGGCAACATTGCGTTGAGCACCTTGAAGAACCACTGCATGCCTGGCGATGCGGTCTCGTAGGCCATCGTCAAGCCACGGATGATCATCGACGAGCCGAACGCCACCACAAAGCTCAGCGTCGCCGCCGCCGACGGTGTCATGAAGGCGCTCAGCGTGAGCGTCACCGCGCACAGCACCCCGAGACCCATCATCTTGAGCAATGCGAATTGCAGCATGATGCCTTCGAACTTGACGCCAAACATCAGCAAAGCGACGGCGGTCAGCGCGAGCAGAATCACGAACGCGAGCCAGGTCGCAAGCATCGCTCCAAGGAGCTTTCCGGCCAGGAGATCAAAGCGGGAAATCGGCCGCGCGAGGAGCGGATACAGCGTGCGGTTGCGAATTTCATCCGGCAGCAGTCGCGCCGTGGTGAGGATCGCAATGATCGTCGAAAACATGCCTAGCACGGTCACGGCGAGGTCCTTGGCGAAGGTCTGGAGCCCATCAACGCCAAAGAAACCGAGTGCGCCCGACGACGCCATGATCAGCATGCCAAGAATGGCGATGACCCACAGGTCTTTGCGCCGCAGCGACTCCAACAACACACCACGGGCTAACGCCCACCAAACCTGTAGCTTCATGCTGCCCTCCCAATCGTGTCCACGAAGTAATCCTCTAGCGAACCCTCTTGCGCAACCACGTCAACTACGGTTGCTTTCTGGTTCTGCACGCGATCAAGTGCCTGGAGCAGGTCGGCCTTGTTCGCAAACCGTGCCCGGTAGACCTGATCGCCGAGTTCGTCCCATTCGCTCGCGAGATCGACCAGGCTGACCGCGCCGCGATACGTGACTTCAAATTGTCGAAGCTCATCCTTCAGCTGGCTGATGTGCCGCTCTTCGATGAGGCGGCCCTGGTGGATGAGCAGAATCCGGTCGCACAGCATCTCGACTTCGCTGAGCTCGTGGCTGGAGAAGAAGAGGGTCGTGCCTTGTTCCTGCCGCGCCTTGAGAAGTTCGCGAAGTTCCTTGCGTCCGATGGGGTCGAGGCCGCTGGTCATTTCGTCGAGGACCAGCAGTTCCGGGTTGCCGAGGAGCGATTGCGCAATACCGACCCGCTGCAACATGCCTTTGCTCAGGCTGCGGTTCAGCTTGTTCATCGCATGGCCAAGTCCGACTTGCTCGAGGAGTTCGCTGGCTTGCTTCTTAAGTTCTTTGCCGCGCAGGCCCTGGAGTTCGCCGTAGAGTGTGAGCGTCTCGAGCGGGGTTAGGTAGGGGTAGTACAGCGCGACTTCGGGCAGGTAGCCGATGCGGCGCTTGGCTTCGAGAGTTCCGGCTTCGAGCCCGAACACCGAGCACTCCCCGCCAAATGGCTCGACAAAGCCCATGAGGCATTTGAGGGTTGAGCTCTTGCCTGCACCATTGGGCCCCAGGAATCCGACGATCTCGCCGGGTGCGACTTCAAAACTCAGCCCGCGCACCGCGTGAACGTGCTGACCGTTCTTCGCGCGATAGCGCACGTGCAGATTCTCGGCGACAATTGCTTGCATATCTACCGGGGAGTATCGGCGGGAAAGGGCGAAAGCTGGAGGGGGACGTGAGGTTTTGGACTATGGATTTTGGATTGGGGCGGGAGCTAACGAGGTGCGCGGGGGACTTGTACCGCGCCCAACAGCTGTAAACTGGCCACATGCTCAGCCGCCTCGTCATCGCCACCCACAACCCCAAGAAGGCCCGCGAGATGCACCAGATCCTCGGTGCGCGCTTTCCGTCGCTGGAGCTCCTGACGCTTGTCGATTTCCCCGGTGCCCCCGAACCCGAAGAGACCGGCGACACCTACGAGGAGAACGCGCTGATCAAGGCGATCTCCGCCGCCGAAGCGACCGGCGAATGGTGTCTTGCCGATGACGCAGGGCTCGAAATCGACGCCCTGCCGGGTCAGCTCGGCGTCCACTCCAAGCGCTTCGCGGGCGAGGAGACCTCATTCCCCGACAAGATGGCGATCATCCTGCGCGAGATGGAGGGTCTGCCCGAGGCGGAGCGGGGAGCCCGGTTTCGGTGCTTTGTGGCTTTGGCAAGTCCGACTGGCGAACGGCATGTGTTTTCAGCAACTTGTGAAGGGAGCATCGCGACCGAACCCAGTGGCGCCGGCGGCTTCGGCTACGACCCGATCTTCTGGCTCCCGGAGTTGGTTTGCACGATGGCCGACCTAACCGCCGAACAGAAGCACGCCATCAGTCATAGGGGGAAGGTACTGGCTCAGGTTGCGGAGTTTATGGCTAGTCAACCAGCTCAATCTTAAACGTACCGTCGAAGGCTTCGCCTTCTCGATCAGTCTCGAAGCGACACCGGCCCAGAGCCTTGACGACAACGCCATCTTCGGGTCTCAGCCAGTGGGTCCCGGTGGCGGTGCCGGTCAGATGTCTTGCCCGGCCGCTGAGCGAGAACGCGATCTTGTAGGTCTTCAATCCCGCGAGCTCTTCATCGCCAATATAGGTGAACGAGGCGGCGCTATCGCCATCGTTGTGAATCCAGGTGGTCCCCAGAGCGGTGGCCTTGTTGGGATAGAAGAAGTCGAGCCCTTCAAGCTGAGGAGCTGTCGGTCTGGCCGGATCATAGCCTGTGAAGCCGATCGTGCTGCCGTCTGGTCGCATCAGTCGAACTTGATTTTCGACCCTAAACGGATATCCATAGTTAAACCCCTCAACTTGGATGCGATCGCGAGTCTTTTGTTCGCGCACCACAATGCGCTCGGGCTCAACTTTGAGCACTTCACTCCGGATGGTCTGGGCGATCTTGACATCGCCCATGTACACGGTCATGCGGTGCTTCGTCACCGCGCCAACTTTGGGTCGCCAGGAGATGTCGGCAGTTTGAGTCTGCGTGAGCGCGACCACGCTGGCCAAGGCGGGAAGTAGAACGAGTGAGAGTCGATTCATGGTCCTAGGAGCTCACATCATGATACGACTTTCTGGTTAGAAGTTCTTCAACGTTTCGGCACCGCTGCACACTGTCGCGGAATGGGACAAGGACAGGGCCGTTTGGATATGATAGCGCCATGTCAACGCGGGAGCCGGAATACGCGCAGCATCTTAATGCGGTTTGGCGCGACGGGCCGTTCTTTGCCCTAATCGTGCCGACGCCTGATGACGCGTTGTTCTATGAGCAACTCGTGACCGAGCAGGTGGCTCCAAACCGGTTTCGGCTGCTTTGCATCCCGTTCTTCTTGTATGGAGTCTCGCTTGGCGATGTGATTGAAGGCGATCCGTTTGCCGAGCTTGGAGTCTTCACGGTCGTCGAACGATCCGGTCGGAGCACCTATCGGGTCCATTTTCCTCAAGAGGCACTCGTCCGCCACCTTGACAAGGCGCATCACTGTCTGCACGACATCGAAGGGATGGGCGGGCTAATCGAAAGCTATCACAACGGCTACTGGTCCGTTGACGCTGCCGACGAAATCATCGCTCGTCAGGTCGAGGAGTATTTGACCCAAGGGGAAGAGCAAGGCTACTGGAACTACGAGGCGGGCCACCGGAGTTGGGAGGTCGATTCTTCACAACCCATGATTCTTCGAGGACCGAGCGAGCCATGCACGTGATGATCCTTCGACCGCGATCCGAAGTGCTGGACGTCAAGCTTAGCGCGTTTCTCGATGGTCCGCTCACACGAGTCTGGGTAAGTTCTCAGATCGACTCATCACCCCCGTGGACCCAGTCACTCTCAGAGGTTTACGGCAGTTCGCCAGACTACGATCCCACATGCCTGCCGCGAATGCTTACGATCGAGGAGATCAATGCGCTGTCGTCGGTCCAGATTTACGACGGGGAGTTCGTGTTTCGTGGTGCCGACGGTGAGTGGATCGTGGAGTACTTTGACGCTTCAGAAGTTGGGGTTAGAAGTGACAGCATCGATCTTCTTGATCGCGTGCGACGACGAACGATCGAGGCGGGTTTCTGGTTGACGAGCAGCCCGAGGAGAGCTCAGGCGTGATGCAAGCGATGCGTAAGAACCCTGTCATCCGCATCACGTGCATTGGGCTGGCGGTTCTCTGCGTCTTCGGTTGTGGGATCCTGATCAGCATGTTCAACCGGGGCGTTAAAGCCCAAACGGATGTTCCATTGCTCGCCGAGTTTGGCGAGTTGATCTTACAGAAGCGTGCTGCCGGCGAGATCCCGAAGGATGAACGATCGCTGGCGGCCAAACTGCAGAAGATCGGCGATGTCGATTGGAAGGATCCATATTCTGGCATCCGCCCGATCATCAGGCGAGCGAGCCGGAACCAAGATCGAATCGTCGTTGAGATTGACATCGAAGAGCGGCGGTATCGTCTCGAAGTTGGGGGCGACACGTACGACTACGAGCGGATTCCGCGGTCACCCGCCGATTGAAAGTGAGATACATCTCACTTTGCTCCTGTCCTACTTTGGGATGTTTCGTCCCTCGTTCAACCAGGGCACCCACAACGTCTTGATGGCCAGGCATCACCTCGGTCGACGCCCTCATGATCTGACCTTCATAAACAAGAACGGGCAGGAGCAAAGCTCCTGCCCGTCACAACAAACCCGTAATTCAGTCCACGCGGACGATTTCGGCCGTCGCGTCGGAGGCGCCCATGCCCTCCTGGAACTCGACGTTCTTCATCTCGTAGACGCCCTTGATTACGTCGCCGTTCGCCTGGCTCATCCAGAGCGTGCCCGTAACGGTCATCGGTGCGCTTCCCTCGGTCTCCTTATAGGAGTAGGTGATCTTGAAGGTCTTGAACTTGCCGACTTCCTCATCACCGACGTAGGTGTACGTGGCTTCACGAGCCGGAAGCTTCTTGGCGGAGTCAGCCTCGGCCTTGAATCCCCACGTTCCACCCTTCTCGATCGGCTTGGTCGGATAGCGATACTCCAGCGCCGCGCTCATCCGCTCGCTACCCGCCTCTTCCATCTCGCTCTTGCGCTCGATCACGGTGCCGTCGGCCTTCATGATCGTGGTCTGGGCGATGGAAGCCGGCATCATCGAGCTGAAGTCTTGATCGCCGAACTTGACCGAGATCTCGCTCTGCGTCTCTTCGACGGTGATCTTGTCTTCCTTGACTTCCTTGACCTTCATCGTCAAGGTCGCGGCGAAGTTCATCTCCGTGCCTTGGATGCTGGCTTTGGTGGTCAACCGATACTTCGACGTGTCGCCTTCCTTCGGCTTCCACGCAATGTTGACGCCCTGAAGATTGGCCAGGGCAACTGCGGCGGCAACGCCCGCAACGAGAACTAATGAAAATCGCTTCATTCTAGACTCATCTCTCCTGAGGCACCGGAGTGCCCTATCACTATGTTACGTAGCGTTAGACGATCTCGTTGACGGTCAAGGCACGGCCAACCCAATCTGCGGGGCGAAAGACCCTCTGGTACACTCGGCTCGACATGCCAGTGGACGTCACCCTCATTGCCAGCGGCGCGGCCGTAAACGAGCCATGGATCGCCCGACTTTGCCGCGATTTCAGCCTGCAGGTCAACATCAAGAAGGCCAGCGTCGACGCCGATTACGGGTGGATGCACCTAGAATTGACCGGGCCCCTGGAGGAGATTCAGCGCGCCATCGCCTGGTTAATGACGACAGGCCTCCACGTCGAATCGCAGCAGCGCGCCGTCGGGGCATGAATCCGTTCGAACCTGATCTCCCCGAAGATTTCGTGGAGTTCTGGCGTGAAACCTACGACGAGGCGAAATCCGCTCCGCTCGACTTCCACCGCTCGCTTGCGGCTGCGCAAGGCGAAGCGCACCTTGTTGAGACCTTTACCTTCCGCGGCATCGATGGGGTCACCCGCCACGGTTGGATCGCGTATCCCCCCGATGCTCGCCGCAACCCTGCTTTCCTGTGGATTCCTCCCTATGGCCGTGAGTCTGTATTGCCCAACATCTACGGCACGCGCGAAGGCTTCACGAGCCTGAGCATCAACTTCCACGGCGAGCCCGCCTTTCACCAAGAGGCGTACGTGCCCGCTCGGGGCTACTTTGCCGAGGGCGCGGCTGATCCACACACCTGGATCTTCCGCCGCATGTTCCAAGATGCCGTGATTGCGGCGCGTATTCTCCAAGCCCTGCCGGAAGCCGATGAAGATCGCATCGGCGCGATGGGGATGAGCCAGGGTGCGGGGATCAGCATCTGGTTGGGGGCCTGGTGTCCGATCATCAAGGCCGTCGCCGCTGATATGCCGTTCTTGGGCGCAATGGCGGCTGCCCTCAATCGCAATGCCTACCGCTATCCACTGAAGGAACTGATCGACTTCGGCGAGGCCATCCCGCTCGGGCATGAACGGGTTCTCGCGACGATCGCTTACTTTGACACGATGCACCAGGCGACACAATGCCGCGTGCCAACGCACGTATCCTTGGGCGAAAAGGACCCCGCCGCTCGTCCTGAGAATGTGGAAGCGATCTACAACGCGCTTGCAGGCCCAAAACACCTGCACCGATACGACTGGGGACACGATTGGCACCCCGAAATGGTCGAGCGCAATCGCGCGTGGCTGCTCCAGCACCTGCAACCATGAAGATTCTGCAAATCGGAAGCGCGCTCTACGATTGGGGCGGGATCGAGCGGTATCTGGCCTATCTGACGTCGGCGTTGGTTGAGCGTGGTCACGACGTATGGACCACGGTTCCACCGGGGTCACCCTTGGAGCCCAAGCTGAGCGGGCGTACGGTTCCGATCGGGGTGCGGCGGCAGTTTCAGTTCACGCGGCTCGCCGCGTATCTGCGGCTCTTCCGGGCGCAACGCTTTGATGTGGTCAATGCCCACTTCAGCCCTGACTACATCGTGCCTGCGTTCGCAGCGCGGCTGGCGCGCCAACCCGTGCGCATTCTCACGCGACATGTGATCGTTCATTGGAGCCCGGCGAAGGTTCGCCGCTACACGCGGCTCTTTACGCATTTCGTCGGCGTGTCCGATGCCGTGCAGAACAAGCTCGTGGGGTGCGGCGTGCCCGCAGAGGTCGTGACGGTGGCGAAGGCCGGATGCCCGGCCCTGGTGCCCACGCTGAGCCGCGAGGCGATGCGCGATCAACTGGCGCTTCCGGGGTTCGCAGTCGGTTTCTTTGGCCGCATCAATAGCGACAAAGGCATCGAAACGGTCATGGAGGCGGCCAAGTCGCTCCCCGCTGAGACCTTCCATGTCTTTGGCGATGGGCCGCTCCTCGCGTCGCTTAAGGCCCAGGATTCGGGAGTGCGGTTCCATGGTCGGGTTGCTGATGTCGCCAACGCGATGAACGCGATGGATGCCGTCGTGATCCCCAGTCAGTGGGAAGAGGCGTTCCCCTACAGCGCACTGGAGGCGATGTCGCTCGGTCGACCCGTCTTGGCGACGCGAAGTGGCGGCTTGCCGGAGATGGTCGTGGAAGGCGAAACCGGCGCGCTGTTCGACAAGCGGGACGCGGTCGCCTTGGTGGATCTTGTTCGATCTTGGATTCAAGATCCCGCAGTCGCCCACCACATGGGGATGAATGCCAAGACGTTGCATCAGAACGAGTACACGGTTGAGCGGTTCGGCGAGCGGATGGAATCGGCCTACGAGTGGGCGTTGGCTGGAGCGCCCGCATCCTAACCGGGTATCTTCTATCGCAACCCTTGAAGCGATTTCTCCTGCTCAGTGACGGCACGGTGTTCGAAGGGCGGCCGCTTGGTGCCGACGGTGAGACCACCGGGGAAGTCGTATTCAACACCGGCATGACCGGCTACCAGGAGATCCTCACCGACCCTAGCTATGCTGGCCAGATCGTTCTCCTCACTTATCCGCTGATCGGCAACTATGGCATCAATCCCGACGATTTCGAGTCGGATCGGCTTCAGCCGCAAGGCCTGATCGTCAAGGAGGCCTGCGAAGTCCCCTCCAACTGGCGGGCGAACCAGTCGATCGACGCGCTCCTGAAGGAGCGGGGCATGGTCGCGATTCAGGGCGTCGACACCCGCGAGATCACCAAGCGGATCCGAAGTGCGGGCGTGACCATGGGCATGATCACGGACGACGTGGACGCGGCTCGCGAGCGGCTTGAGGCCGTGCGGAGCTACGACGAAACCGACTTCGTGTACACCGTGTCAACCAAGGCGCCCTATGCCTGGGGATTTCAGGGTCGAGAGTCGGTGGAGAGTCCGAGCGACGGGTTTAAGCATCGTCTCGTGGTGCTCGATTGCGGGCTAAAGTACAACATCCTGCGTCGCTTTGCGGCCGCCGGATGCCGATGCATCGTGCTCCCTGCGACCACGCCCGCCGAGGAAGTGTTGGCGTGGAATCCGGACGGCATTCTGCTCTCGCCCGGCCCCGGCGACCCGGCTCGGCTCGGACCAGTTGTAGAAACAGTGCGCGGCTTGCTGGGTAAGAAGCCGATTTTTGGCATCTGCCTGGGCAATCAAATGCTCTGCCACGCGATCGGCGGCAAGACCTATAAGCTCAAGTTTGGCCACCGAGGCTCCAACCATCCCGTCAAGGACCTCATCACGGGTACGGTTACGATCACGTCGCAGAACCACGGCTACGCGGTCGATCCCGATTCGCTGGCCGGCACCGGGGCCCAAGTAACGCAGATCAACCTGAACGACGACACCGTCGAGGGCATCGCGCTTCCCGAACTCATGGCGAGCTCCATCCAATATCACCCCGAGGCTGCGCCGGGCCCGTGGGACTCGCGACCTTACTTCCACCGCTTTGTTGAGCAGATGGAAGCCTGTCGCCAAGGATAGCCCACATGGCTCGCCCCGCGATCCGCAAGAAGACCGAACTTCGCGAGCAGCGGCGCGAGTTCGTCGAGAAAGCAGGCCCCCAGCGTGACCTCGTGTTTCTGCTCCAAGATTGGTCCGATGCCTACAACGTGGGCGGCTTGTTCCGGGTCGCCGCGGCTTGTGGGGCGAAGGAAATGATCTTGGTGGGCAGGACCCCCGCGCCGCCCGACCCGATGATCTCAGTGACGTCGCTCGGCATGCATCGGCGGGTGCCGTTCCGCCAGTTTCGCAAGTGGGACGAAGCGGTCACCGCGCTCAAGGCGGAAGGCTACGTGCTGGTGGGCGTGGAGATCACGCGCGATGCCGCCCACTACCGCGCGTTCGAGTACCCCACGAAAACGTGCCTCGTGCTTGGTAACGAGGGGGCTGGAATCACTCCCGGGCTGCTTCGGACCTGTGATTCGGCGGTCATGATTCCGATGTATGGAAAGGGACGCAGTCTTAACGTTCACGTGGCAGCGGCGATTGTGGCCTTCGAAGCCATGCTTCGAGGCACTGAGCACGCAGTCAGCGAACCTGAAGAGGGGTAGGGTACGGTTCCCCTGCGTCCGGCGTAGGACGAGGTTGGAGATCAACGGATGAGAATGGATTCAGCAGATTCGATGGTTGGCATGGGAGTGCCCTACGTGATCGAGCAGACGTCGCGCGGCGAGCGAAGCTACGACATCTGGTCGAGGCTACTGAAGGACCGGATTGTGTTCCTCGGCACGGAGATCGACGACTACGTCGCGAATCTGATCGTCGCTCAGCTCTTGTTCCTTGAGAAAGAGGATCCGGACAAGGAAATCGACTTCTACATCAACTCACCGGGCGGATCGGTCTATGCGGGCCTCGCCATTTACGATGCAATGCAGATCATCAAGCCTGACGTCGCCACGATTTGTGTGGGCATGGCCGCGTCGATGGGCGCGGTGCTCCTAGCGGGTGGCGCACCGGGCAAGCGCCATTGCCTGAAAAATGCCCGGGTGATGATCCACCAAGGCAGCGCGGGAACCCGGGGCACGATTGCCGACATGAATGTGGCTATCGCCGAGTTCAATCGCGCGAACGAGACGATCTTCGGCATCTTGAGCCAGCACACGGGCCACGATGTTGAGAAAGTGCGCAAGGATTGCGATCGTGATTACTGGCTTTCTTCCCAGGAAGCGCAAGATTATCGCCTTGTAGATAAGGTTCTTGAGCCAGGTGCACGATAATATAAAGGAAGCTATGGGGAAGCCGATCGAGCGTCGAGACCAGTGTTGCCTTTGCGGCAAGACAAAAGAACAGGTGCGCAAGCTGATTGTGGGCCTGCACGGGGCGGTGTGCTCAGACTGCATCGATCTGTGCAACGACATTCTTGCCAATGACGGTGAGCGCCCAGCGCGCGAACCGGCATCGGTGGCGAAGCCGTCCGCGGTGGTGACCGGCGGGCGCGTGCCCAAGCCGCGAGAGATCGTCGCGTACCTCGACAACTATGTCGTGGGTCAGGAAAGCGCAAAGCGCTCGCTCGCGGTGGCGGTTTACAACCACTACAAGCGCACGAACGACCGCCAAGACGATGTCGAACTCCAGAAGAGCAACATCATGCTCGTTGGACCGACGGGCTCCGGCAAAACGCTACTAGCCCAGACGCTCGCCAAGATGCTGAACGTGCCGTTTGCGATTGCCGACGCCACGACGTTGACTGAAGCCGGCTACGTGGGTGAGGACGTTGAGAACATCCTTCTCAAACTGTTCCAATCAGCCGAGCAGATGGATCCCCGCAACCCTCGCGAGATGTGCGAGCGTGGCATCATCTACGTGGACGAGATCGACAAGATTGCTCGCAAGTCTGAGAATCCGTCAATCACGCGGGACGTCAGTGGCGAAGGCGTGCAACAGGCACTGCTCAAGATTCTCGAAGGAACGCTCGCTAACGTGCCTCCACAGGGTGGTCGCAAGCACCCGCAGCAGGAGTACCTGCAGATCGACACGCGGAACATCCTATTCATCTGTGGCGGCGCTTTTGAGGGTATCGAAGAATCGATCCGCCGACGCATGAAAGAGAACGTGATGGGCTTCCGGGCTAATCCCGAAACCAAGGCTGAACAGTCGATCAACGTTCTCCACAGCATGCTTCCGGAAGACCTCCTGAAGTTTGGTTTGATTCCCGAGTTTATCGGTCGACTTCCCGTCATCGCGACCCTCGATCCGCTGGATGAAGACTCGCTTGTTCGGATTCTTTGCGAGCCGAAGAACGCGATCCTCAAGCAGTACGCAAAGTTCTTCGAAATGGACGGTGTCGAGTTGATCGTTGAACCCGGGGCGATGATCGAAATTGCTCGCGAAGCGATCAAGCGCAAGACCGGGGCTCGCGCCCTCCGGGCGATCATTGAGCAACTGATGCTTGACGTCATGTACGAAGTGCCGAGCAACCTCGAGGTTAAGCGGGTCATCTTGCCAGCAGGCGCAGTCACCGAAGGGAAGCATCCCATCCTGATGACCGAAGAGATGATCAAACAAGCGTCGTGACGCTATTCACTTTCGCCTTGGCGCTCGTTCTCGACCAGCCGGCCACTCGGTTTACCGAGAGTCTGCCGGTCGGAAACGGCCGTCTCGGCGCAATGATGTTCGGCCAGATCGCCGACGAGCACCTGATTCTGAACGAAAACACCATGTGGTCGGGGCGGTCCCTCGATCAGAACCGTCAGGACGCTTGGAAAGCTCGGGATCGTATCCTTGAGTTACTGAAACAAGGCGACAACCCCGCCGCCGAGTCGCTCCTCAACCAGACCTTCACCAGCGATGGCCCGGGCAGTTCGCATGGAAACGGCAAGGACGGTCCCTTCGGCTGCTATCAGGTGCTCGGCAAACTCACGCTCAAGCACCACGGCCTTGGAACGAGTCACGACAGCTATCGACGCTGGCTGGACTTGGAAACCGCCGTCGCGACCACCCAGTTCCGCATCGGTGACACTGTTTACAGCCGTCGACTCATCGCCTCACACCCCGACCAAGTGATCGCTTACGAACTCGTCGCCGAAGGCTCGGGTCGACTGAACTTCGACGTAGGTCTCAGTCGCGCCGAGCGGGGAAGGACGACTACCGACAACGGTGACCTTATCTTGCAGGGCGCCCTCAACGACGGCCTCGGCGGCGATGGCGTGAAGTATCAGGCTCGCGTACGCGTGCTCCCACAGGATGGAACCGTTACGGCTACTCGTGACACGCTTGAACTGCGTGACGCTCGTCGGGCGGTTATCCTGGTGTCGGCGGGTACGAGCTACGCTCGGCCAATTCAGGGCAAGCATATGGGTGTTGCCTACGTCACCAAGACCAAGGATCACCTGGATCGCGCGGCCAAGCGGAGCTTCAGCGAACTTCGTCAACGCCATGTGCGGGATTTCGGCGCCCTCTTCAACCGTGTCAAGATCAACCTCGGCCCCAGCCGCTCGGGTTCCGCCCAGAACCGACTGACCGCGTTCGAAGCCGGCGAGCCGGACCCAGGCCTCGCCGCCCTGCTGTTCCAATATGGGCGCTACCTCTTGATCAGTTCATCTCGCGACGGCTATCTGCCCGCGAATCTCCAGGGGCTTTGGGCCGAAGAGCTCCAGACGCCCTGGAATGGCGATTATCACATCAACATCAACGTCCAGATGAACTACTGGCTGGCGGAGTCGACCGCATTGAGCGAGTGCCACCGGCCCATGTTGGCGCTCGTCGATAGCCTCGTTGAACCCGGCAAGCGCACCGCGAAGGCATACTACAACGCACCCGGGTGGGTCGCCCATGTGATCACGAACCCGTGGGCATTCACGGCCCCGGGTGAGCATGCCGGTTGGGGATCGACTCTCAGCGGGGGCGGATGGCTCGCGCAGCATCTTTGGGAGCATTACGCCTTCACCCAAGACCCGGCGGTGCTCAAGCGGATTTACCCGGTGCTAAGAGCTTCCAGCGACTTCTACCGCAGCATTCTATTGCCCGATCCTAAACGCGGCTGGCTCGTGACGGGTCCTTCGAACTCCCCCGAGAATGCCTTTAAACTGCCCGACGGTCGAACCGCCCACACCTGCCTCGGTCCGACGATTGACCAGCAGATTCTTCGAGAGCTGTTCACCAACACGATTCAGGCGGCGCGACTGCTCAAGTTGGACGCTGAGTACGCGGACGAGCTTGAGAACACGCGCAATCGCCTCGCACCCCACCAAGTTGGCCCGGATGGTCGGTTGCAGGAGTGGCTTGAGCCCTACGATGAGCCCGAGCCGCAACACCGCCACGTTTCGCACCTTTACGGCCTGCATCCCAGCGATCAGATCACGCTGCACGGAACACCCGAACTCGCCGCCGCAGCTCGCAAAACGCTGGAGAGGCGCGGAGACCGCAGCACAGGCTGGAGCATGGCGTGGAAGGTGGCATTCTGGGCGCGGCTTGGCGATGGCGACCGCGCCGAGAAGCTGATTCGCGACTTCCTCCGCCCGGTGGCCGACATGGGTTACAACTACCGAAACGGCGGCGGCGTGTATCCGAATCTGTTCTGCGCACACCCGCCTTTTCAGATCGATGGCAACTTTGGCGCGACGGCCGGAATCGCCGAGATGCTCCTGCAGAGCCATCCCGAGCGGCCGGGCGAGGTTCCCACGATTTCTTTGCTACCCGCCCTACCAAAGGCGTGGTCAACCGGTAGCGTAAGTGGCCTCCGTGCTCGTGGCGGCTACGAGGTGCAGATGAGCTGGAGCGATGGGGAACTGCAGGCCGCTTCAGTCCGGCGAATCGCGAGCGGGAGTGGCGAGATCTTCTTGCGCACACCGGGTCGAGATCGAGCGCGGATCCAGTTGAGATCGGGTCAAGTCTGGACCTTCAAGCGCGCACGTTAACACCTTTCTTATGGTGCGGGGAACCACCTTTATCCTTCTCGTTCGCTCGACTGCGTTTGATGGAGTGTAGGTGAACGCTATGAACACGCAACCAATCAAAGACATGGCCCGAGTGGGGCGAGAGGTGGTTTTGAGACGCACCTCGCACGATCGCAACTGTGGTTACCTTGGGCCATGGAAGCGGCACGTGTCAACGGCAATCTGCTCAACCCTGGGCATGGTTGTGTGCGGAGGCATGGCACTCATCGCCCTTAGAAGGGCCATGGATTCGGCCCACCGGCATCAGGAATGGCGTCACGCCGATGACGAGCTCGACGACCGACTCGCGGAGAGCATGGATGCCTCGGATGCGGTGGCTCGCTACTAAATTGACTCGTCCCGCAGGGGCGAATCACCTCTGCGGGACGTGTGCGGGATTAGAGCGCGCGCTCAATCATCTGGGCGATCTGGGCCTTCGGAGCCGCCCCGACCATGCGATCGACGACTTGACCGCCCTTAAACACGAGCAATGCCGGGATGCTCATGATGCCGTATTTGGTGGCGATGTCCCCGGCCTCGTCGACGTCGAGCTTATACACGCCAGCGCGTCCAGCGTATTCATCAGCGAGTTCGGCGACGGAGGGACCAATCGCCTTGCAGGGCCCACACCAGGGTGCCCAGAAGTCAACGAGCACGGGGTGCTCAGCATTCAAAACCTTAGCCTCGAAGTCGGTCGAGGTCACCGCTAGATTTTCTGCCATAGCGTGTTCTTGAGGGCGGCGTTCGGACTTGAAATCCAAATCCGAAAAACTCCTTAGCCCGTGTATACCATACGCCGCGCCGTCGGGCACGGTAGCATCTTGCAGTGATCTCTGAAGACGAACTGCGCCATCAACTGGTCGACTTTGGTCGGCGACTCTGGGAGCGCAACCTCGTCGGCGCGACCGAAGGTAACCTGAGTTGCCGCGTGAGCGATCGCGCCGTTCTGTGTACACCGAGTGGCGAAAGCAAGGGCCATCTCAAGCCCGCCGACATGGTGCTAATTGATCTGGATGGCGAGCCGTTGCGCCGAACTCAACGACCCTCGTCCGAGATTCGAATTCACTTGAATGCTTTCAAGCGTCGGCCCGATGTGCAGGCCGTGATTCATGCGCATCCGCTTACCGCAACCGCCTTCGCGCTCGCCCATCGTCCAATCCCAGAAGGGTTGTTGCCCGAAGGTGAGGTCATCCTCGGCCCCGTCGCACTTTGCTCTTTCGGCATGCCCGGAACGGACGAACTACCGAAGACGATGGACCCGTTCTTGGTCGAGCACGACACCTTCCTGCTTGCGAACCATGGGGCTGTAGCTCTTGGCAATACGCTGGCCGATGCGTTCTGGCGGATGGAGACGCTGGAGCGGGTCGCGCAGGTCGTTCGCGACGCATTCGTGCTCGGCGGACCCGTGCCTTTGCCTGAATCTGCGCTCCCTCATCTCCGACAACTTCGTCTCGACCTCAAAAACATCCGTCAAGAAGGCTGAGCGATGCCGCCTGGCGAACCGAAAATAGGGCTGGTGTCCGACATTTCTTGCCCCGTTTTTCTGGCTCGTCAACCGATCATTGATCGGTCACGCAAAGTCTTCGGTTACGAGTTACTCTACCGGCGTGGTGAGACCTCCGGTGCCGGCGACATGAGCCTCGCGGATGAAGCCCGTTCGCTGGCGAGCGCACTCGTCGAAATCGGCCTCAATGAACTGGTTGGACGCAATCGCGCCTTCATCAACGTGAGTGAGGAACTCATTCTCAGTAAGTCACTTGATGCCTTCCCAAACAAGCGCGTAGTCCTGGAGGTTTTGGAACATGTGAATCCGACACCCGAGGTGCAGGACGAACTCAAGCGACTTCGGCGGCTGGGCTACACGATCGCCCTTGACGACTTTCTGTGGAACGATAAGACCGAGCCTTTGCTGCCCCTGGTTGATCTCGTGAAAGTAGACGTCACTCAGATCCCGGCCCCGGAAATGACAGGGCTGGTCAGCGATCTAAGGAAGTTTCCGGTGAAACTACTGGCCGAGCGAGTAGAGACACCCGAGGAGTTCGCACTCTATGATCGCCTCGGCTATGATCTCTTTCAAGGTTACTTCTTCGCCAAGCCACAAGTGATGAAGGGCCGCGCCATGTCCGTCAACCACTTGGCTCTGGTGCGTCTGCTGACGCGCCTCAACGCCGATGACCTCACGATGGATGAACTCGAGGGCATCATTGCCAGCGAGGTGCAACTGAGCGTACGGCTGCTGAAGTTCATCAAGAGCGCTTACATGGGGCTGCCCACAACCGTCGATTCAATCCGCAAGGCTTTGTTGTTTGTCGGCGTTCGGACATTGGCCGCCATAGCGACTCTGCTCATGATGTCGCAGTTCGCGCACAAGCCCGATGAACTCGTCTTTATGGCGATGATTCGCGCCAAAATGGCGGACACGCTGGGCCAACGCGATCCGGACCCCGAGCCGTACTTCACGACGGGCATGCTCTCGATGCTTGGCGCCCTGATGGACCTTCCGATGGAAGAGCTGCTCGCTCAAATGCCGCTTTCCGAGCGGATCAACGAGGCGCTCTTGAACCCTCAGAGTGATGACCTCCTCGCCCGGGTGCTCCGCGTGATTCGCGGATATGAGGCCGGAGACTTTGACGTTGCCGAACGCGAGGGCATTTCGCTCCAGGATGTCAATATGGCGTACCGGCAAGCTGTTGCGTGGGCCGGTCAGACTCGAATGGCCCTCGCGGCTTGATTTCCTAACCGATGACGAAGCAACGCCCTCCGAGCGAGGGTTGCGCTTCGTCGCACCCATCGGCTCCCAAACACGTCAAAATCAACGTGATGAAAGCATTTCGCGTTGTGATGTTCGCACTCATTGCGTTCTCGCTAACCTCGGGTCTCGCTGGTTGTAGCGAGAGTGCGACGGTTTCAGACTTGGACAACAGCAAAGTGAGCGCAAGTGAAGACGTTGCCGCCGTCCCCGCCGCGGCCGAGGATGATAAGGAAGCCGTGCCCGAGACGATCGGTGGTGAACAGGCATCGGTGGCCGGAACGACCGCGGATGAAGAGCACGCCGTACTTGAGACGACTGAGGGCAAAATCGTTCTGAAGTTCTTCAACGACAAGGCTCCTGGTCATGTCAAAAACTTCAAGGACCTCGTCAAGAAGGGATTCTATGATGGAACCTACTTCCACCGAGTGATCCCTGGATTCATGATCCAAGGCGGCGACCCCAACACGAAGGACACGGACCCCGGCAACGACGGCATGGGCGGACCCGGCTACCAGATCAAGGCGGAGTTCAACGACGTCAAGCACGTCTCGGGCATCCTCAGCATGGCGCGCTCAAGTGACCCCAACTCCGCGGGATCCCAGTTCTTCATCATGGACGGCGACGCGCCATTCCTCGACAATCAATACACAGCGTTCGGCCAAGTCGTCGAAGGCATGGACGTCGTCAAGAAGATCGTTGGTGCCAAGACCGTGCAGGATGGTCGCGAAAACTCGCGCCCCGTGAAACCGGTCGTGATCAAGAAGGCCACGCTGATCAAGAAGTAATTGCCTGCCGGGTCGTAACGTAACGCAGGGATGTCTCGTGCCCTGCGTTCCCGCGCGAATCCTACCGATCTTCCCAGAACTCGAACTCAAAATCGCCGATCCGCACCGTATCGCCGCCCTCAATCCCGGCCTCGCGGAGCCGGTCAATCACGCCGATCTTCACCAGCTGGCGGTGCAAGTACCGAATGGACTCTTCGTTGCGCAAGTTGGTCATCGCGACCAAGCGCTCCAACCGTGTGCCGACCACAACATACACGCCGTCATCGGTTTCGACTTCCCATGCGCCTGACTCGATTCGCGGCAATGCGGGCACGATGAGCGGAATAACCGGGTTCTCTTGCGCGCGTTGGAGATGCGCCCACATCTCGGCCACCAAAGCCTCGAGTTGCTCACCGGTCGCCCCCGAAACCGCGAGGATCGGCGGCATTTCTTCAAAGGTCTCGGCAGCTCGAGCTTCAACGCGCGCCCGCAACTCAGCAATCTCTTCGGCCTTGCCGCCTCCGTAGATATCCACCTTGTTGAGCGCAATGATCCGTGGGCGTCGCCAAATCGCTTCTGAATACTGCTTGAGTTCCGCTTCGATGAGCGAGAAGTTCTCCACCGGGTCCGATTCATCCAGCGGGAACGTGTCGAGGACGTGGACCAGCACCGAACAGCGTTCAATGTGCTTCAAGAACTGGTGCCCAAGGCCCTTGCCCTCGGCAGCCCCTTCGATGAGTCCCGGCATATCGGCCACGACAAACGAGCCGTCGGCATAGCTGACCACGCCGAGGTTCGGCACGATGGTGGTGAACGGATAGTCGGCGATCTTGGGCTTCGCCGCGCTGATGCCGGCAATCAGCGTGCTCTTGCCCGCATTGGGGAGCCCGATCAAACCTACATCGGCGAGCAGTTTGAGCTCCAACCGCACTTGAATCGTCTGTGCAGGAGCGCCACGTTGCGAAATCGTCGGTGCCTGCCGCACGCTGTTGGTGTAATGCAGATTGCCAAAGCCGCCGCGGCCGCCCTTACAGATCACGAACCGCATGCCGTCCGTAGCGAGGTCAATCAGCGGTTCGCCCGTCTCGTCGTTGGTCACGATGGTTCCAACCGGCACACGGACTTCAATGTCTTCGCCGTCTTTGCCCGACTTGTTAGCGTGAGCATCGCCGCCGTTCTGCGCGGTGAACTCGCGATTGAATCGGAAGTCGTAAAGCGTTCGTCGGCTGCGGTCAGCAACCAAGACGACATCGCCCCCGCGTCCGCCATCCGCACCGTTTGGTCCACCGCGCGGCACGTGCTTCTCGCGATGGAAGGTGGCGGCACCCGCTCCTCCCTTGCCCGACGTAAAGGTCACCACCGCTTCATCAAGAAACATCGTCGTCCTCCATTCCGGGAATCAGCTGCACCGTGATGCGCTCGGCGTCCAGGTCAACATCAAGGACGAAGGCCTGCACTGCGGGAATCATGATCTTTCCTACGACAAGAATGTCGTGAGCGGGGTAGCTATCCACGCGATCGACCTTGCCGAGGGTCCGTCCATCGGCGGTCACGACCGCAAGCCCGATCAAGTCTTCCGTGAGGAACTCGTCATCGTCAAGCTCGGGCCGCTCGTCAGCAAGGGCCTCCAAGTAAGCCCACTGCAATCGCTCGGCGTCTGTTCGGTCCTTGATGCTGCTCAGCCGCACGACGAGCTGGTTCTTGTGCAGGAGCACCTCGTCAATGCTGACCCATTCGTCATTGAGGCGCAACCGGCGGCCCTTCTCAAACCGCTCGGGGAAGTCGGTCAGCACCTTGAGTTTCACCTGGCCCCGGATCCCGAAGGGTCCGACAATTTGGGCCACGCGAACAGTCTTGCTCATGGGATCACCCCCGTTGGGGGACGTCAGGAGTCGGTAACGACCTTGACGTACGCCTTCTCGCGCTCTTTTGAGGCGATGGCGCTGACCACGGCGCGCAAGGCCGACACCACGCGACCGCTCTTGCCTATCACCTTGCCGACATCCTCGGCGGCGACGCGAACAAAGAACGTGCGGGTGTTGCCGTCCATCTCCTCTTCGATTTCCACCGCATCGGGGTTGTCGACGAGGAGTCGGACGACTTCTTCAACAAAAGACGAATATGCCATTAGGCCTCTTCTTCGGCCGGAGCATCAGGAGCTGCGACCTCTTCGGCGGTGGGAGCTTCTTCCACGGCCGGAGCCTCTTCAACTACCGGAGCTTCTTCAGCGACCGGCGCGGCTTCTTCAACCACGGGAGCGGCTTCGGCCTTAGGCGCCGGTGCGGCGGGAGCCGCCATGACCGACTCACGCGAAGTCAGGCTTGTGCGCTTGTCGAGGAACTTGTACGAGTTGCGAGCGGACGGTCGCTCCGCAAAGAACTTCTCAAGGATGCCCAGCTTGTTGAGCAGAATGGCGGTCGTTTCGGAAGGTTGCGCACCCTGAAGGAGCCAATGAAGGGCGCGTGCTTCATCAATCTTGATCACCTTCGGCTTTGCGAGCGGATCATACGTTCCGATCGTCTCGACAAACCGACCATTGCGACCCGCAACGCTGGGCGCAACCACCACTCGATAAAACGGCCGGCCCTTGGTGCCGATCCGTCGCAATCTCATCTTAACCACTTCGTGCTGTTCTCCTGAATCCTTATCGACGTCGGCCGCGTTTGCCGAACTTCTGCTGCATTTTTGCCAGCTGCTTCATGCTGCGCCGCATTTCGTAGAGCTGACGCACCAGGTTATTGACTTCCTCCACGGAGGTGCCGGAACCCAGCGCGATACGTTTGCGCCGCGGGCCATTGATTATATCCGGATTCGACCGCTCTTTGGGCGTCATGCTCAGGATGATCGCCTCGATTCGGTTGACTTGGCCCTCGTTGACGTTGTCCAGCGCCTCTTCGGGTATCTGCGCAGCGAGGCCGGGAATCATCTTGAGCACGTTCTTGATCGGGCCCATTTTGCGGACCGTCTTGAACTGCATCAGCATGTCGTTGAAGTCGAACTGACCGCCCTTAAGCCGACTCTCGAGGTCCTTGGCTTCACCGATATCGATGGCCTGCTCAGCCTTCTCGATGATGCCCATGATGTCGCCGAATCCGAGGATTCGCTGCGCCATGCGGTCGGGGAAGAACGGCTCAAGCGCGTCGATACCTTCGCCGACGCCGGTGAACCGAACGGGAACGCCAGTCGCATCACGCACGCTCAGCACTGCGCCACCGCGGGTGTCGCCATCCAGCTTGGTAAAAATGGCACCCGTTAGGGGGACGAGCTTATGGAAGGCGTCCGCGACGTTGACCGCTTCTTGGCCGGTCGTTGAGTCGAGGACCAAGAACACCTCGGTCGGTCGAACCGTATCGTGGATGGCCTTAAGCTCGGTCATCAAGTCTTCGGCAATCGTAAGTCGTCCCGCGGTGTCAACTATGAGCACGTCGAGCATCAAGTGCTTGCACCGTTCAAGTGCCTCTTTCGCTATCTGGACGGGCGACGTGCCGTCGGTCTTGGCGTAGACGGGGACATCCACCTGCTCCCCAAGGACCTGGAGCTGCTTGATGGCGGCGGGGCGCTGGATGTCGCACGCGGCAAGCATCGGTTTCTTGCCTTGGGCGAGGAGCCATTTCGCGAGCTTGGCGGTGGTGGTGGTCTTTCCTGAACCCTGCAGGCCGCACATGAGCACGACGGTGGGCGGCGCGGATGACCAGTTGAACGGCTTGGCGTCGCTACCCAGGAGCTCGGTGAGCTCATCGCGAACAATCTTGATGATCGTTTGGTCAGCAGACAGGCTGCCGAAGACCTCCTCGCCGATGCACTTTTCTTTGATGCGCGCAATGAGCTGCTTGGCGACGACGAAGTTGACGTCAGCTTCGAGGAGGGCCACGCGGACTTCGCGCATGACATCATTGATGTCGCTTTCGGTGAGTCTCCCTTTCGCCCGCAGGCCGGTAAAGATCCCCGCGAGGCGGCGAGTGAGATTGTCAAGCACGGGTTATTTTGGCGCGTTGGGGGGTTGGCGTGTTGGCATGTTGGCTTGTTAGTGAGTTGGCTTGTTGGTTCCGGACTCCCCTCGCCCCTAGATGGAGAGGGGGCCGGGGGGTGTGGGGATTGCCCCTGCACCTTCACATCTTGGGGCGTCTACTGCTCGACCGCAACGAACTCCATGGATTGCGCAAGAACCCACCCCGTCAGGCCGAGGCATGGCGTGAGGTACCAACCTGAGATGTTCTCGCTCTCGAAGTACGCCTGAGCGTTCTCCCTGGACTTTGCCCAAAGTCCGGGCCAAGCATAGGGGAGCGTGCGTGGCAGCTCTGACTCTAAGCTGTCGAAGATCTCAAGCGCGGGCACGCGCTGGAAACTGTGGATGATGGATTGTCCATTCCAGTCAAACTCGAAACGGTAGCACTCGACCCCCTCAAAGACGACGTCTGTCCGCTCAGTCGGGTCAGTAATAGACAGTGTCTTGAACCGGATAACTCGCCCAATGACGTTGACTTCGTAGCTGAGGATGGTGTTGTCGTGAACCGAGATGCGTGTGTTCATTCGATCACTGATGTGCATGCCGTACCTCGAACTCCCAAAGGCCGAGCTCTTGGCGAACCTCAAGACATCCCAGGATCGCATCCTTGATGTTCTCTAGCGCCTCCTCTTGAGTACGGCCCTGGCTGATACAACCGGGCAGAGAAGGGCACTCAACGACCCAGAAGCCGTCCTCGCCCGGATACAATTCGACATCGAACTGGCGCATCGTAGTTCATTATACGCTCCCGTTTGGCGAGTCTTCGGCACTCCCGTGGCAGCTCCAGCAATTCCTTCACGGCCCGCTTTGACTGCCCTTTAGGGCAGCATGTCGGTGGGGTTGAAGGGCTTCAAAATGTAGAGGTTCGGCTGGCACGGACGCCCCTCCCACACTTTGCGTCTTTCCGAACTCGGCACCGTCACGACCACCCAGGCGTCTTTCATGGATTCGTGGGTCCTGATCCACTCGACCAAGCTGTAGGCGTCCCCGTGAGGCAACATGGCGTCAATGACAGCAACGTGAAATCGGCGTCCGTCCTGGGGCTCCGTGGCCATCAAGAGGTCAAGTGCCCTTCTGTAGTCAAAGGCGCAAGTGACCTCATAACCCTGTCGCTCCAGGTTTACTTGGACCAACCTAACAATGTGGCGTTCGCCATCGCAAACTAAGACGCGCTTCTTGCATAGGATGGCCGCCATGCTCTGCATTATGACCACGCCTCAGAAAATAGCCGGATGTCGCTACAAGTCTAGTTCACTTTCTTCAGCCAAGCCAAAATCGCGTCCACCACGTTCGGGTTGAACTGGTTACCCGGGCGGCCCCACTTCTGCAAGCTGTCGAGGAACGACGTCGTCTTGAAGAATCCGTGGTCGGATTCGGGGAGCTTCACATACTCGGCCTTGCCGGGGTGGTTCTTGTTCACGATCCCAACGATCATCGGATGGTCTTCCTCAGTCGCGATAAAGTCGTTCTCGCCCCAGAACGCCATGACGTGAGCGTCGACCTTGCTCCAGTAGCCCTCGAAGTTGATCTTGCACAGCTCTTGCCAGAATCCCAGGCCGACGCCGCTGTAGGTCTTACCATCCGGCACCTGGCTGCGCACCGTATCTGCGAGTTCGGGGCGGGCCTTCGCGATCTCTTCAGGCGACTTGCCTTCATAGAACAGGTAGTGCTGGAACGCCGCCACGCGCCGAATGTAGTCACCCACATCGGCGTGCGACATCCCACCCAGAAGCGCCTGCCGACGCGTGTTCTCCACGAAGTATTCGATCCAGTTCTTGCACACGGTGCCGCCGACGCACACGCCGTTCAGCTTGATCTCGCTGGCCAGAATCGGGCCGAACGCGCCGCCCATGCTATGGCCGAAGATGTTGATCTTGTCGGAGTTGATGAAGTCGTAGCTCGGAAGCTTCTTCAGGGTCTGGCGGTAGGCATCAAGCTCAACCGAAAAGGGAAGTTCGGTGTAGATCGGGCCCTCGCTGTCGCCCAAACCCGGCTTGTCGATCCGCACCGTCACGTAGCCTGCCTTCGCGATCGGCCCCATGATGTTGCCGTAGGCCACGCTCGGAAAATCCCCATCCACGCTGTATGCGCCAATGCCACCGATCAGCATCACCGTCGCGTGCTTGCCGGGGGTTTGCGGCTTGGTGATGATGACGCGGATGCGCTTGCCGAGTGACTCGACTTCGTCATAGATCACATCAAATCCATCCGGCTTCTGCTTGGGCCGCTCGACCATCGTGATGGTGAGCTCTTCGCGCTTGCCGGCCCGGAAGACCACGAGCTTGGTGGTCTCGCCGCCGGTCTTAAGGCGGAGGGCCTGAACGACGTTCTGCGGAGTGCCGACCGGGGTGCCATCGACGCTGATCAGGACGTCGCCCGTCTTCAATCCCGCCTTCTCGGCGGACAGACCAGCCACGATGTTGCCCAGGACGATGCCTTCGCCCTCCTTGAGCCCCGCGGCGGTTCGCTGCTCAGCCGTTGGCGCGAGAAGTTGGGCGCCAAACACCGCCTTGCGGGGCAGCCCTTGGGCGAATCCGAACGACGCGGCCATGAACAACGCCGCAAGGAAAATTCTTTGCATGTTCTTAGTATGCGTGAGAAGGGCAGCTCGGTTCCCACGGGTAGCATCGCCGCATGGTCAGCGGAATCGGGAAAACGCCCCTCGTGCGGCTGCAGCGCATCGTCGAGCCCGATATGGCCGAGGTGTGGGTCAAGGTCGAGTCTGGTAATCCCACCGGTAGCATGAAGGATCGGATGGCGCTCGCGATTGTGCTGGGCGCGATCGAGCGTGGCACCCTGCAACCGGGCGGCACGATGGTCGACTACACCGGCGGTAGCACGGGCAGCGCGGTGGCGATGGTTTGCGCGCGGCTGGGTTACCGCAGCCACTTCGTGTCCTCGAACGTGTTCGACGCCAGCAAGCTGGATACGATGCGGGCGTTTGGGGCGGAGTTGGACCTGTTCGAAGTCGAAGATCGGATGATCACGCCGGACTTGTTCGATCGCATGTTCGCCAGAGTAGACGAGCTTCGCGAGCGGCCCGGCTATGTGTGGGTGGACCAGTTCAACAATCGCGATGCCCTCGGTGCCTACGCAGCCATGGCGGCGGAGGTCGTGGAGTCGCTCGGCGAGGTGCCCGACGCGTATGTGATGGCGGTTGGAACGGCGGGGTGCTTTGTAGGCAACTCGCGGCACTTCAAGTCTCGCGGTGAAACTCGTTGCGTTGCGGTCGAGCCTCTGAACAGCCAGCCGTTGGCGGGCATGAAGCCCACCGGTGGGCATCGCATCGAGGGTACGGGCGTGGGCTACGTAACGCCGATGATGGACTTGGCATTGCTGGATGGCACCGCGGCCGTCTCCGATGAAGACGCGGCGGCGATGGCGCGTCGCCTGGCTTCAGAAGAAGGGCTGTTTGGCGGGTATTCGACGGGCTCGAACGTGACGGCGGCGCTGCGCGTCGCGCGAGAGTTGGGCCCGGGCAAGCGGGTCGTGACGGTGCTGTGTGATTCGGGGCTGCGATACTTGGCTGGGGAGCTGTATCGGCGGTGACGATGTTCGAAGATTGGGCTCACCAAGTGGTCGTCCGGCGGCTCGCCGAGGCGAGTGGACACCTGTTCATAAGATCGACCATGATTTGCTCACGGAACTACGTTGAGGACTCGCTTGACTTCGTCGAACTCATGACGGGTCTAGAAGAAGACTTCGGCTTGGGTGAAGTGACCGACGGCAGCCTGCGCACCGTGTGCGACCTAGTGGAGCTTGTTCGTCGCTCGGGTCGATAGGGAGGGTTGCGCTCGGTCGCAACCAGGTCTTTGGCGATGACGGAGCATCGCCCTCCCAAGCTTAGTGTCCGTGCGGGACGCCGATTCGGGCTTGCAACAAGTCCACCAACTCGAGCGAGTCCTCCTGTTGCGTCCCCGCGAGGTCAAGCGCCTCGTCCACCCTGGCCCGGATGCGCTCGCCGGGTAGCGTGAACGTCTGCTGAATCTCGGGCGCGTCCCCCGACAGCTCAATCAGCGGCACCTTCTCGCCGGACTTGAGCCGCACTCCGATCGCGAACGTCTCGTGCCCTCCAGATTCTCCGGTGACGTAGCCCAGCCCTTCGCCAAGCGTCTCGCATTCATACGTGATGTGCTCAATGCGGTCGAATGCCAAGATACGGCGACTCCGGAAGAACCAGAAACTTCGCCGAACCACCACCAGCCTCCGCGCCTTACTGTCGACCAGAAGCCGTGCATCGCCAATGCCGAGGTTTCGGATCATCTGAGTCACGGACGGACCGACCTCGATGAGCTCCGAAGTGATGCGCACCTTGGGCTGGCTGGACAGGAACGGTAGGTAGAGCGGCATCACCACGTTTTACCGAGTGCATCCCCGGGAGGGTTGCGCTCCGCCGCTACCAAGCCTTTGGCGATGACAGAGCATCGCCCGCCCTGCTCGTACGAGGTAAAACTCGCGGCGGCATGAGAGGCGCACGGTGGATGCTCGCAAACTTTGGCGATCTCATCGTTTGTCTTTGCGGAGGCGAACTTGCACCCCGCGATGATGACGCGGCCGCCGTCTGCGTCACCTGCAAGAACAGCTTCCCGTACCGCGACGGCATCCTCATCACCCGCGACGAAGACAAGGATCGCGAGACCGACCAGCGGATCCTCGAAGAGCAGCGCGTCCGCGATAAACAAGCGAAGCTCTATGACACGATCGTCGGCGTGAACGTGCCTTCGTGGTCCGAAGGTCGGCTGATGCGGCAACACCTTCGCCAGGTCAGTAGTCGTGTCGGCCTTGATGCCGGCTGCGGCACGGGTCGGCTCACTCGCCCCATGGCGCAAGTCTGCCAGCGGGTCATCGCCGCCGATCGGAGTGTGATGTCGCTACGGCTGTGCCATGAGAAGCTTCGCAAGCGAAACGTCCACACCCGTGTGTTGGTCGTTCAGGCCGACATCCTGTCGATCCCGATTCGGCCCGGTGTTGCCGACCTGCTCCTCACTGCGCAAGTCCTCCAGCATCTTCCAACGCCCGAGGCCCGCGCGGAGGCCGTCGAGAATCTGGCCCGAGCACTGACGCCCGATGCTCGCCTGATCGCCTCGCTCTACGAGTGGGGTAAGCCGTGGCGACGTCAGAAGGAACTCACGCATGCCGGCGGCATCTCGGCCTACCGCTTCACAAAGGATGAGGTCGCCGCGTTGTTCGGAACGCACTTCAACGTCGACTCCCTCCAATCCTGCCTCGGCGACCTCGTAGTCGCGACCGGCTCAAGGCGCTAGGTGCGCCGAAGAGCACCCTGGGCCATGCTGAGCACATCGCCGGGCGATAACCCGCGGGCTCGGAGTTCTCGCAAGCTGGTAGCCCCATCGCCCTTGGCCAGTCGCTTCCCGTGTTCGTCAAGGACGAGCCCGTGATGGCGGTATCGGGGCGTGGGAAGGCCCAAGAGCGCCTGAAGCAATCGGTGGATGTGAGTCGCCGGGCGCAGGTCGTCGCCTCGCGTGACCAGGGTTACGCCCTGATACGCATCGTCCACCACACAGCACAGGTGGTAGCTCGCCAGATGATCGCGCCGCGCGAGGATCGGGTCGCCGAGCGCGGGAACAGAATGCTCAACCTCGTCTTCGAACCACTTCAGCGGACCCGTGACGTCGATTGCGCGGGCCGTGTCGAGTCGCCATCCGAAAGGCTCGCCCGCGTCCGCCCTCGCCTGCGAATCGCGGAGCGCGCGACACGTGCCGGGATAGTGCTCGCCGGGGCCGTGAGGCGCGGTTTCCGCCGCCGCAATGTCCTTCCGGGAGCAGAAGCACCGGTAGAGCCAGGGACGCAGCGCTTCGAGGGCTTCCGCATAGGCAGGCAATCGCTCAGACTGGCGCAAGACCGGTTCGGGCCAGGTTAGACCAAGCCAATCCAGATCGCCGAAAATGCCCTGTACGTATTCCGGCCGAACCCGAGCGGTGTCGATGTCTTCGAGACGGAGGAGGAATGTTCCGCCCTGACCCTTGGCGCAGTCCGTAAACCAGGCCGAATAGGCATGGCCGAGGTGCAACCAGCCGGTGGGGCTCGGGGCGAATCGCACAACGTCCATGCAACAGTGTAGACCGCGATCGGGAATCTTCTCCATGCCACGACCCGTACTAGCTACATGATCGCTGCTGTAGTTTTCTTTGCACTTGTCGCCAAGCCCACGGGTCTCGCCGTCATCGTCAATCAGCAGTCCGACTCGGCGACGATCATCGACTTGGCGACGAGCACGGCGGTTCACGTGCCGGTGGGAAACGGTCCGCACGAGTCAGCCGTGTCGCCGGATGGCAAGCGCGCGGTTGTCACCAACTACTTCAAGCAGGGCGTCGGCCCCGGATCGTCGCTCAGCGTGCTCGATCTGGATACCAAGAAGGAAGTTAAGCGCATTGAACTCGACAAGCAGGCCATGCCTCACGGCGTGGAGTGGGTCGATGATCAGAAGGTCGTTTGCAGCGACGAGAAGAACCAGCGGCTGCTCTTGGTGGATGTCGAGTCGGGCAAGATCGAGCGCGAGTACATCACCGGCCAGGCGGGCTCGCATATGTTGTCGTTGAACCTCGGCGTGAACCGGCTGGTGAGTTCAAACATGGGTGGCGGCGGTGTGACGATCTTTGATTTCAAGTCCGGCGAGAAGTTGGAGACCGTGTCCACGGGCAAGGAGTGCGAGGGCGTCGGCATCGCGCCGAACGGCAAGACGATTTGGGCGGGGAACCGCGCCGAGCATACGATTTCGATCCTGGACATGACCACCCGCAAGGTGGTAAAGAAGTTGGACTCGAAGGGCTTTCCTTACCGCGTGCAGTTCACCCCGAACGGGAAATGGGCGCTGATTCCGCACGCGATGTCGGGTGAACTGGTGGTGTGCGATGTTGAGAAGATGGAGATCACGCGGCGGATCAAGGTTGGCGGTGACAAGGTGACGATTCCGAACCCCTCACCGGCCGGCGTTTGGGCCCACGCCGACAACCAGCATGCTTTGGTGACGATTCGGAATGACAACTCGGTGGTGCTGGTGGATTTGAACACGGGCGAGACGCTCACGCGGATCGAGGTGCAGAAGAGCCCCGACGGGGTGGCGATGCGCCCGACGCGCCACTAGCCTATCAAGAGCGAGCAACCTTGAGAGAACTCGTAATCAGGGGTCGGGTTAAACCTAAAAAATGGTGGGCGGTACAGGACTTGAACCTGTGACCCCTACAGTGTCATTGTAGTGCTCTACCACTGAGCTAACCGCCCGAGGGGGCGCTGCGCGAGGCAACGCGAGCTCAAATGATACCGCAGAATCGGCGCGGGTTTGTAGGGGTGGGCCTGGATTTGCTCGGGCGGTTCGGTGCCGGACCCACAGGTCCGACTTGTCCCACCTCGAACCACCCCACCCCAGCCAATCCCCCGCATCCGTGCGGGTTTCCGGGCCATCCCCGTAAGCCGAGCAGGGAAGTAGGCGCCTGATTCGGGCGATAACCTCCGTGGATATGTATCACGTGGTCGCTGTCATCGTTTTCGCCGTCGCGCTTTACGGCTTGTACGGACTCTATCGCGAGTCAGCGGCCGCGTCCTCAGATTAACTTCCTGCTCCTCCCATCCCACCCACAACAGAAAAGGCCCGGTGCCGCTTGCGGCATCCGGGCCTCTCTCGTGTCGAGGAATGTTACGGGTTGACCGTCACCGTCGTCGTCTGGTTCACACCGAGATAGGTGCCGGAGACCGTCACATTCGTCGGAGCTACCACGACAGCGGTCGTGATCGCGAAGTTGCCCGCGGTCTGCCCCGCCGGAACGGTCACCGTCGCCGGAACAGTCAGAACGCTCGGAAGCGTCGACGACAGATCAACGACTGAGCCGCCCGTGAACGAGAACCAGTCAAGCGTCGCCGTTCCGGTGGCATTGTTACCGCCAACGATCGGATTCGGATTCACGGTAATCGACTGAAGAGCCGCACCTCGAATCAGGACCGTGTCCGTGCGAACCTGCCCGTTGAACGAGCCGGTGATCGTCACGTTCACGTTGAAACGCGTCACAACCGTGGAGACCTTGAAGCTCGCCACTCGAGTTCCCGTTAGAACGGTCACGCTGGTGGGAACCGAGCCTACACCCGGCGAAGTTGAGCTGAGGGTCACGGCCGCGCCAGGCGACTTAGCGGGACCCGAGAGTTGCACCCAACCCGGAGCTTGTTGGCCGCCAAACACTTGGTCAGGCGTGATGTTCAAAATCTCCAAGAACGGAGTCATGACCGTGATGCTCGCGGTGCGAGTCAGATTAAAGGCTGAACCTGTGATCGTCACCGGAGTGTTTGTTTGAACCTGGAGAGAGTAAACGAGGAACGGCGCCTGGCTCGATCCCGCTGGAACGAGGACGCTGGCGGGCACGATAGCTGCCTGCGTATTTGAACTCGCGAGGAACACCCGGTAGCCACTGGCCGGTGCCCGTCCTGCAAGGAAGGCAGTGCCGTTTCCACGCTGACCAGCCGGTAGCAGCGTTGGCGTTACCGTGATGCGATCAAGCATGGTCGGTTGGACCAGCAATGTGTTTTGGGCAATGTAGCCCGCGCGCTCGGCGCGGATCACAACCGTCGTGGTCTTGCCGACCGGCGACGTCACGTAGTTGAACGTGCGCGTGGTCTGGCCACCGGGCACGGTCACGCTTGAGGGCACGGCAACAATCGAGTTGCTAGACGTGATGTTTACCGAGGCACCGCCAAACGGAGCGGTGTCGTCAAGGACGACCGTGGCCTCGCCGCTCAGACCGCCGGGGATGGACTCCGGATCGAGCTGTAGCGCGACCGGCGTCACGACTGGGGTAAGGCGGAGGGCGCGAAGCTGACCCGCCTTCGTGTAGGTCGCCACGATCTGGCCGACGTCATTGATGTCCAGGCCGTTCTGCAGGTTGATGCCCGAGTTCGGCGGCATGAACGGGTCGATTTCAAAGGGAGCCCAGAACGGCTCGACGGGCAGAATCGGGAACCACAGCACGGTTCGCCAAACATAGGTGCCGATGCCATTTTGAATGGTGAGGCGGCCCGAGCGACCCACCAGCGTGAACGCGGTGTTGATGCCGTAGATTTCTCCAACGTTGTCACCCTCAAGAAGCAGCGGGTTGACGATTTGGGTGCCGATCGCGGCGAACGGTCGCGGCGCGAAGTACGTCGGCTTGCCGAACCCGTCTTTGAAGAAAGGTCCAACCATTCCGACTGTGATCGGGGCGCCGTCGGCGGCGCCGGCGTTGTCGCCCATATCGGTGACCACGGGCAGTTCGGTGTCATCAGCCGTCACATTGAGCTCGTTAGGCGTGCTGGTATCAGGGGGAGGACCAGGGATGCGCCAGTTCCAAGCGCTGATCGTTCCGTCATCCATTTCCACCGTTCCCGCAACCCAGTTCAGGTTGCTGATCGCGGTGATGTTCATGTTGACGCCACCGTTAATCGGAGGCACCGGGGTGACCTGGTTACCGACCACAACTCGGCCGCTCTTGTAGACCTGATTGCCCGTGAAATCAACGTTGTAGGCGATGGTGTTGGCATCGTTGATTCCAACGCCTTCCGTCGCCGATTGGCCGACGCCATTCGGCAAGAAGTTCATGTTGCCGTTCGTCCACACGAACGCTCGAGCAATGGACCCCGTTCCGCTGGTTCCAATGACCGTATTGAAGCGGTTGATCCAGTTGGCCCTTGATGACGGTCGCCCGGGCAGAATGCCCAAGTCGTAGAGGATTCCCGATTCCCAGAGGAATGCCGAAGGAGTCGTCGTTCGCGGCACATGGCCAATAACGATCCCACTGTTGCTAATCTTCTTCGGGTGCACCGCTGTTCCTTGCGGCAGAATCCCGAGGTCCTGAAATACGAACCGGTTCATTTGGGCCGAAGCGCCAACTGCAGCTAGTGCAAGCGCCCCTCCAAGGCCCAACCGGGCGATCGCTCGTCGTGAATGAAGCATGCCTATTCCCTCAATCCCTAATATGCGTGGACGCGCAAACGCCCTTCGAACGTTCACGCGAACACGATTCCTTCCAGTATAGACCGACGAAGGGGAGGGCTCGTAAGTTTGCGATGTTTTTTGGCGCGGGTTGGCTGGGATTGGCATCACGCGACTTGTCCACCTGCCCTGCTTGTCCAACCCGAGCAAACTCGAGCAAGCTCGAGCCAATCCCACGAGCTTCGATCTTCTCGTGAATCTACCGGTGGTTCCAGGGCGTCTTATCAAACGTGATGGCCCGCTTGCTTTTGGTGTTGGTTGCCTTGTTTGCGACGGTATTGGGCGTTGCACAATCCAAGGTTGTGGTCAAGCCCGGGGATTCGGTCGCTGTCGTGTGTGAAGAAGAGCCGAGCTTGAACAAGGACTACCCAATCACGCGCGACGGTTACATCGTGATGCAGTTCATTGGTGCGGTCAACATTGCCGGTCTGACGGAAGATGTGGCCGCGGCCAAGCTCTCCGCCACGCTCATCGAGCAGCGAATCCTACCGCGAGCCACGGTGCGACTCCGCGTTCTCGGTTCGAAAACCGCGCTCATTACCTTCGGAGGCGCGGTCATGAAGAGCGGCGAAGTCTATCCGCGGGATGGCATGCGGCTGAGCGACATTGTGAACGCCGCCCAGCCGACCGCCGCGGCAAACATGGAGAAGGTGCGGATCACCACGGCCGAGGGCAAAGAACTGCTCATCAACTTCAAACTCTTTGACGGCAAGGAGAATACGCACAACCCAGAACTCAGAGCGGGCGACCGGGTGTTCTTCGAGCTTGTAGACCGACCGCAAGACGTGGTGATCACCGGCATGGTGAAGAAGCCCGGCGCAATCGCCTTCCGCGAAGGCATGACCGTGCGAGACTTGGTCCTCGCGGCCGGTGGGTTTACGGCGGCAGCAAATGACAAGTTGGTCCGACTTGAGCATGCCGGTCAGGTTCGTGAGCTCGACTTGACCACCGAGAATGCTCCGCTCCAGCCCGGAGATCGTGTGTTCGTGCCTCAAGCTGCGGCTCTGACGTTTGTGACAGTCAATGGCGCTGTCATGACCCCCCGCCGCGTGCCCTTCCGCGACGGCATGACCCTCGCCCAAGCCGTCGAAGGGGCGGGCGGGGCGGCTCCTCGCGCCGATTTGAAGAAAGTCAATATCGTTCGGCAGGTGGACGGCAAGGAGCGCAAGTTGACTCACAATCTGGCCGACGTCTACGCGAGTAAGGCCGGCGATTTCGTGCTTCGCGCGAACGACACGGTCGAAGTCAACTACCCGCAGGTTTCCGGCCGCAAGCGGAACTCGGCCGTGCAGATTGTTGGGGCGGTACTGATCGGCGCCCTCTTCGGAATATTGCGGTTCTGATGCGCTGGGATCGAACGAAGGGCCGCCCGGAGCCTGTAGCGGCGTTGGACCGCGTTCCGCTCGTCGAGAACGGCGAGCCCCTCGTGCCTTTGCGCGAAGTCGCACCAACGGTTCGCTTGGTCAGGCCCCAGACCATCCCGTACTGCCGGGGAACTGTGGCGCAGATGGTGGAACGCGCAGCCCAGAAACTCCCCGACGGGGTATTCCTTGCCGTCACGGACGCCTGGCGTCCGCTCTTGAGGCAACAACTCATCTATGAGTTCATGTCCCGAAGTGCAAGTGAGGCCTATCCGGACCGGCAAGGTCCGAGCCTGACTCGAACGGTGAACCGCTGGGTCGCTCCGCCCAACCGCAAGGCCCCGCCTGGGCATTGCACGGGCGCCGCGCTTGACGTAATCCTGGTTGATGCCGCCAATGAACCCATCGACACCACCTCACCTTTCAGCCGCTTGGGTGGCGGTCCAACGTACGTCTTTGGACTTAGCGAAGTCGCGGAGCGGAACCGAATGATGCTTGTGGACGTGATGCTGAGTGTTGGATTCTCGAACTGTCGCGATGAATGGTGGCACTACAGCTATGGCGATGCGGGCTGGGCCGTTCGCATGGGCGAGCCGACGTGTTTCTACGGGCTCACCGAGCTTGACCCGAACCTGTATGCGGAAGCACAGGCGATTTGGGAAGCGTCCCTTCGCGAGCGGCCCAACCCGTTCTTGGAGAAGTGATGGACGAGGCGATCTTCCGGTGGATCAACGGCTGGCCCGATTTTCCCGCGCCTCTGTTTGTCTTCTTGTCCGACGCAACCAAGATGACCAGCGGCCGCCTGATCCTCGGGCTGGCTGCCCTTGGTCTCCTTGTCGCGGGCAATGCAACCCGCAAGGCGTTGTTTCTCGGACTTGCCGCGGTCGGCCTCGCCAACGAGATCACGGACGTGCTCAAGGGCACCTTTCCCGATCCTCGCCCTTGTGTCGAACTCAGCGACATCACGCTGCGAGTGGGGAAGTTGACCAGTTCAGGCACGGCCTCGGCGCACTCCGCGAACATGGCCGCACTGGCGATCGTGTTCTGGTTGGCCTTCAAGTGGCGGGGCTCGGTTTGGATTGCCGTCGCGCTCTTGACCGGGCTTTCGCGAATCTACGTTGGGGTCCATTATCCCAGCCAGGTGCTGTCCGGATGGACCTGCGGTGTCTTTGCCGGGCTTGTCGTATGGTTCAGCTGGGCGGCCTGGGTCAAGCTCCGCACTCCAAAGGAGCTGAATGGTGAGCCAAGCTAGTGGTCTGAGCAAGCGTCAAAAGCTCATTCTGCTGAGCGGCACCCTCGTCGTGCTGAGCTGGGTCGTGCCGCTGCTCGCGATGGTGACATTGCCCCTGCAGTACGTGTACACCCACCTGCACGAGGCGGGTCATGCGCTTGCGTTCATGCTGTCGGGCGGTTCGGGAGTGACGATCCGTGTGTTTGCGGACGGATCGGGCGTCGCGACCGGGCTCGGTGGCAACCCCCTCTTGATCAGTCCGGCCGGGTACGTTGGCGCGACATCGTTTGGGGCGCTGGTCATCGCTATGGCCAAGCATGATCGCGGAGCTCGAGCGGCCCTGCTGACGATGGCGTGGATTCTCGGTCTCTCGATGGTGCTGTGGGTGCGCGGGGACATCGTGGGGCTCGTGAGCGGTGCGGTCGGGGTGCTCGTCCTGGCCCTTGCGGGGAGTTACCTGAAGGGCGACGCGCGCATGTTCGCGGCGCAGTTCTTTGGCCTCTTCATGGGCTTGGCCTCGCTCCAAGCGGTGTTTGCCACGTTACACATCGGGCAGGTCGCGATGGGAAAGAACGACGCTCATATCTTGCAAGAGCTGACCGGAATCCCGGCTATTTTGTCCGCAGTGCTGTGGTCTGCGGCTAGCTTGGCGTTGGTGATTTTGGCTCTTCGTCGCTCGTGGGCGTCGTCCGGATGACCGGGAGCGGCTCGCTCAAATCGGCATGGCCGAGCGTGTCGATCCGCGTGCCATCGATGTAGAACTCGACAAACTTCGCCCCGGGGAACTGACCGACGGCTCGGCGAATCCCCTCAAGCAGCACACTCTCATCCTCGCTGCCGTAGCCGGACTGGAAGGCGGCGTTGAAGCTCACAGCGGCGACTCCAAACTTGATGTCTACGTTCAGCACGCGAGCATCCTTCTCCGGAATCCGGCTTGCATCAAGGAAAGCCTGAACCGCAAACACTTCCGGTTTCTGATCGCCTGGGACGGTCCGAGGTTCGGCCGTGAATACGAGGTCGTTGCCCGAGAACGACGGCACGAACACGAGTACTTCGCCGACCTCGCGCTCCCCAACTTTGACATCGATGTTAGGGGTTGGTGGTTGAGCGGTGATACCTTCCGCAGGGCGTCGCTGATCGTCAGGCACGCGATCGGCGGGCGTAAGTTTGACGTAGGCGGCAAGGCTGCCGACGATCGCGACTGTCGAAATGGCGACGATCATCAACGTCTTGGTGGTGGGGGCTTTAGGGTTTGACATCGCCGAGATACACCCGAATTCCTTTTGCGACGGCCCGCGCAACATGATCCTGATAGTCTTTCTCCATCATTCGCTTGCGGTCCTTGGAGTTGTTGATAAAGCCGAGCTCGAGCAACACGCCGGGCATCTTGCTGTACCGAAGGACGGCAAACCCGGTGTCATAGATTCGCGTGTCGCTCCAGACGCCCATTGAGGGCATGTTCGGAATCTTCTTGATCTCATTGTGGATGCAATCGGCAAGGAGCTGGCTCATCGAGTTGCCGCCGCGATAGAACGTGATCGTGCCCGACGCCGAGTTGTTGACGCGGTTTGAGTTGATGTGAACGCTCACGAAGAACGCCGCATTATTGCGATTCGCAATCTCTGCGCGTTCCTTGAGCGGAATGAACACGTCGGTGTCGCGGGTTTCGATGACGGTCGCTCCCTGTGAAGAAAGCTCCTTCGCGATCAGCTTTGAGATGGCAAGATTGAGTTGCTTCTCGAACACTTCCCCGGCCGGGCTACGCGCACCCGGGTCGTTGCCGCCGTGACCGGGATCGACGACAATCACCTTGCCGGCCATGCGGCCGTCGCCCACCTTTGGCTTGACGAGTGTCAGTTGAACCGAGGTCGCGCTAGAAGAAAACTGGAGCCCCATCGGTCGGTCAGTGACAATACGCAGGGTGGTCCCTTGGGCGTCGGAGGTTGTCTCAACCGTGATTCCGGCGATCGAGGGCACCGCTGATTCATCGGGCAAGGTCTTGGGAAGCTTGAGTTCAAGGGTGAGCGGATCGACCCTCGTAATCTGCGGATTCATCGGCACAGAACCCTTGATTGCAGCGGTAATCGTGAGCGAGGATTCAGACCTGGCCAACTGCCTCAAGGGGCTCACCGTGTTGGTCGGGCCAACCGGAGGAGCCACGGGCACCGTCTCGCTTTGGATCGGTGGATTGGCCTGCTGGACGACCCCCTCGCCTTCGAGCTTGAGCGCAAGGCTCCGCATGGGGACGCCTTTCTCAACTGTGGGTTTAGACTCCGATTCGATCACCACACGCACGGTGTCGGGGCCAAAGTTCGCGGCTCGGCCGTTTGCAGGAAGATCAATTTGACATCGCTCGTCCAGTTGAGCCCCTTTCAGATCAATGACGATCCTTGAAGGGTTCGCGAGGAACAAAATGTTAGGCGCAAACGACACCGTTGCATCCGTTTCAAGTTGGCCATCCTTGTACTGGATGCGGCGGACTCGCGACAACGCTTCCATCACATCGCGGTCCGATCGCCACTTGTAACTCACGCCGAGTTGGTCGTAGATTTCGTTCAGCGGTAGCAAGAATCGGCTGTTGATCGTGCGACCGATGACGCGCACGGTCCGGCCCTCGGCCTGAATCGTGGCTTCATTGCCCACAAAGCTATACGGCCACTTCCAGGCGATCAACACATTCGGGTTGACGAAGCACTGGTCCCCCTGACGCCAAGCTTGGGCGTTGCCGAGGTGGGTCATCGCAACTTCAGCCGGGCGCAAGACTTCTTGCGCGCCCGCCGTCATCACCATCCATGGTAGAGCGAGTAAAAGGAGTCGCCTCATCCTGAGCGTCCAGGGCGTCATTGTACTACCTTGCGGTTCATAAAGCAAGTCTTGTTGAGAAACAGTAGAATTATCGGCTAGACGTGCGGAATCGTTCCCTGGTTTCGTCGCGGGCGATTAGCTCAGTTGGTAGAGCGCCTCGTTTACACCGAGGATGTCGGGGGTTCGAGTCCCTCATCGCCCACCAATCCCCCGCTTTCAGGTAGAAACAACCACCCATGCTGCAGATCGAAGGCATTCACGTGTTCTACGGAGCCATCCAGGCGCTCAACGATGTGACCATCGAAGTTCAGCAGGGTGAGATCGTGGCGATCATCGGGTCCAATGGAGCCGGTAAGAGCACGCTCCTACGCACGATCAGCGGGCTGCTTCGGCCTCGACAGGGCGAAATCCTCTATGAGGGCAAGCCAATTCACGAAACCGCGCCGCACGAGATTGTCAAGATGGGAATCTCGCACAGCCCCGAAGGTCGCCGGATCTTCACCAACATGTCGGTGATGGAGAACCTCCAACTCGGCGCCATCACCCGAAAGGACGCCGAGATCGGTTCGGACATGGAGGCGGTCATGAAGCGTTTCCCCCGGCTCCGTGAGCGTATCAAGCAGAATGCAGGCACGATGAGCGGCGGCGAACAGCAGATGCTCGCCATCGGCCGCGCGCTGATGTCGCGCCCTCGGCTCCTTCTCCTTGACGAACCCAGCTTGGGCCTTGCTCCGAACTTGGTCACCGAGATCTTCAAGATTGTCACGGACATCAATGGCGACGGCACGACCGTGCTCATCGTGGAGCAGAACGCCCACCGCGCGCTGGAAATCGCCCATCGTGCGTACGTCCTTGAGACCGGCAACATCGTGCTCACCGACACCGGCAAGAATCTCCTCGCCAATCCAAAGGTCAAGGAAGCGTATCTGGGAGGCTAACACTCCATGATCCTTCGCTTCGAGCCGCTTGGCGAGCAACACATGACCGATATCCTGCGGATTGAAGCACTCGTTCACTCCGCCCCTTGGTCCGAACGCGCGTTCCGAAACGAGTTGATCAACCCTGAAAGTGTATTTCTGGTTGCGCTCGCAGACGGGGTAGTGGCGGGGTACGGTGGCTACTGGCGATGCATCGACGAGGCCCACATCACGAACGTCGCGATTGATCCTGAGCGGCAACGGCAAGGCATCGGCCGGAAACTCATGATCGAGTTACTGAGCAAAGCGAAGCAGGAAGGGCTGACATGCTCAACGCTTGAGGTCCGGGCCGGCAACGAAGCGGCCATCGAGCTGTACCGGAAGCTCGGCTACGACATCGTATCGCGGCGCAAGAACTACTACCCCGACAACCGCGAGGACGCCCTCGTGATGTGGTGCTATGGCTTGGCATGAAGGGCGGCTTCTCGCCATCGAATCAAGCTGCGATGAGACCAGTGCAGCGGTGCTTGACGGTCGGCGCATTCTGTCAAACGTTGTCGCTAGCCAGGCCGAAATGCACGAGCGCTGGGGCGGCGTAGTTCCTGAAGCGGCGGCACGCGCCCATGTTGATGCTATGCTGCCCGTGATTCACGACGCCCTCGCCGAGGCGGACACCGATCTGTATCACATCACGGCGATCGCGGTGACCAACCGCCCCGGGTTGATTGGCGCACTCAGCGTAGGTCTGACCACCGCCAAGGCCCTTGCCTTTGCCCTAAAGGTTCCGCTTTTGGGCGTCCACCACATCGAGGGGCACCTCATGAGTCCCTTCGGTATCGTGGACGGTCACGATGATCCGCCTCCGTTTCCGCACGTGGCGCTGGTGGTTTCGGGCGGCCACACCGAGTTGGTGGAAGTGAGCGAACCGGGCGGCTACCGACTGGTCGGTCAGTCGATAGACGATGCGGCGGGCGAGGCGTTCGACAAGTCGGCCCGGCTCCTCGGCCTACCCTATCCGGGTGGGCGAGCGATTCAAGAGCAAGCCAAAGCCGGCACGCCGCGCTACCAGCTTCCGAAGGGGCTGAGTGGAGACACGACTGACTTTTCGTTCGCGGGCTTTAAGACTGCTGTGGCACGGCTTGTTGAGAAAGAAGGTGACCGCCTCTCGATCAGCGACATGGCGGCTTCGATCCAGGAAACGATCACCGACGTGCTCAGCGCGCGAGCCGTCGCGGCGGCGGAGAAGCTGAACACGACTGTGCTCACGGTCGTCGGCGGCGTGGCGGCAAATCAGCGCTTGCGCGAGCGACTCGCCGAGCAAGCCAGCCGCTCGGGGATCCGTGTCATCGTTCCCCCGTATAGCCTGTGTACGGACAATGCGGGCATGATCGGCCTTGCCGCGTCGTGGCGATTTGCGCGAGGCGAACGCGACACGCGGGACCTCGACGCGTTTCCGAATGCCGAGCTACCGATTCACCCGGATTAGCCGGAACTGGGGACCATCCACTAAAACCTCGCCGAGGTCGCGCATGTCGGCCAGCGACCGACCGTTCGTAGCCTGTTCAATGTCGGCAAACGCTTCGGGCACGGGAGCAATCACGTAGTCGACCCCGATCAGCGTCAGAAAATCGAGTCGCTGTTGTCGGTCAGCAGCCAAGAAGAACATCGTGGCATCGCCCCGGCGCGCGTTGTAATCCGGGGTTTCGCTCCAGTGGCCCGCAAAGGTGTAGGCGCCAGCCAGGCCGCTGAGGATGGGATTGAGATCAGGCAAGTAAGGCGTATCGTATTGGTCGACTGCTGTCGGGAGCGGCACTCCCGGCATTGCGATGGCGGTCTTCTTGCCTTGAACCTCGTTCAACTTGTCAACAATCTTCTGAACGTTGGGCGAAGCGTACACCGGATGGACGGTTGTTCGCGAGACGTTTGCGCGCAGATACGACAGGTCTCGGACGAACCACATGAGGGAAGTCGCCCCGAGCAAAGCGAATCCAAACGCGGCGCCCAGGTTACGAGTCCCGCGCTCGCGCTGACCCAGGAGCCCGCCAAACCCCAGCGCCGCCAGAATCGCCCAAGGCACGGCAATGCCCATCGACAACTTGCGCTGGAAGAGGGCCGGGAAGTAGGGTGCAACGAGCCCCACGACCGCCCAACACATGACGAGATCGTGCGCCGCCCGCCCTGTCCGGAGCAGAACCGCTAGCCCGATGGCGATGAGCATCGCGACGAGGAAGGCCGGCATTGCGAGCCAATAGCCTTGTGCGTGGGGAATCGCAAGCAGGTAGCCGAGGACCAGCACGCCTGCAAGCCCAAGCACACCCCGCTTGCGATGCGCTTCTTCTCCCGGCGCCCGGAGCAACCCGATCACGCCGAGCGTAATCAGCACGATCAGGCCCGCCACAACGGTTTGGAAGTTGGGGGAGAAGGTCTCGGTCGCCGCCCGCGCCTGGAACACTTCATCGCGTTCAAGCACCCGCAAGAACCAGATCGCACTCGGCAAGGCTCCCAGCCCGATGAATGCCGCGCGCAACGCCCACATCCCAACCGTAGTCGCCGGTTGAATCGTACCGGCGTCCGAATCCAACTTCGTCGGCGGTTGGATCGCACCGGCCTCCGAATCCGACTTCGTGGCCGGTTGAATCGTACTGGCGTCCCTCGCCCCGACGATGCTCACCACCAAGAACGCCACTAGCACCATTGCGATGAGCAGCACGTCGTAGCTGTGAATATTCATCAGCACCGCCATGGCGATCATTCCAAGCGGGACCGGCTTCCAACTGTCCCTCGCTTCGATCACCGACACGAACACGCCGATGATCAAACAAAGCGACACCATAAAGAGGCCATTCGAGAGCATCGAAGGGAAGACAAACGCTTCCGTCTGCCAAACATCAATGGGCAGCCGACCTTGTGTGAGCGAAGCCAGCAATGAACCCTTCACATGGGCCAGACCGTAGCTGTGCCACACCAAAAAGCCCATGCCGCCGCTGATGACGGTGACGACGACGCCAAGTTTCTGTAGATAGTTATCGTTCGTCACCCGGCGGATCAGTTGGTAAGCGGCCCAGACAAACACCCCCGTGAAGATCACACGGGCGAGGGTCAACGCCAGCGGAATGCCCGTCACTTTTGCGAGCAACCCCAACACCCAGAAGTAGAGGTGCACGGTTAGCCCGGGTTGCGCATCAAGAGTGAAGCGATTGTCAAACAGAAACTGACCATCCATGGCCTGCCGCATCCAGGCGGCGTACACCATGGTGTCGTCCATCGCGATAGGTTCACCCAAGAGCATGGCTCCGGGAGGCGCTACGAGGATTCCGTACAGAAAGGGCAACGCTGCGATCAGAGCCGCGACCAGCGCGGCCCGAATCGCAAACCGACGCGCGGAAGGATCTTCCAAGCTACTTGGGGATGGGGCGGCCCATGCTGCGGTAGATGCCCTCAATCAGGTCGATCTGCTTCTTCGCGTGGGCATTCTTGGGGTCAACCTTCATGATGCCCCGGTACACGCGGAGCGACTTCGGATACTTGTCCTTCGGAGCGAGTGCGGGACTCACGAGCACCGCATCAGCCAGCTTGGTCGCGGCGTCTAGGTGCGCTTTTTTCAACTTCGCATCCGTGGGCTTCTTCTTGTATGCAGCCTCTGCGGCAACATGCTTCTTCTCAAGTCCGGCCAGCATGGCCAGTTCCTTCTTGTCCATGTCGCTGAGCTTGGCTTGAGCATTCGCTGAGCTGGTAGCACCGAAAATCAAGGCAAGAACGAGGGCACAGGTCACGCTGATCGTACGCATGTCATTTACTATAACTCAGAAGCGCCTTGAGGTTCCTGAGTTTCGCAATCGGCGTCGCGTTGCAAGGCGCTTTTTGCCGACAAAAGCCGTCACTTCGCGATCAAGATCGTGGGCTAGCCTGATTGCGTCTCGGATCGGCACGCGCTCGGCCGAAGCCACGACGACCTCGCTGTAGACTTGGCGCAGGCGATCAGGAATCTGTTCACTCCAGACGACGTAGTCCGTTCCGCGGGGTAGCTTCAACTCACTAAGAATCTTGTGGCGGGCGTCGGCGAGTTCGGCGGCCAGAGCGATATCGGACGCCTTTGCGCGCCGATAGAACGAGGCGGTGGCCTCCACGAGGTCCCTCTGGCCGCCCTGTTTAGGACGCGTGGCCTCGGGTAGCCCAAACCCTCGCCCGAGCGTGTAACCGATCACGAGGAGCAAGACCGTGAACTGGCCCCAAGCGGCGGCCGCCCACGGGCCAATCTGCTGCATGAGGGACGGCTCTCCCGCGTTGCCCCACACCGATTCCATGAACACCAAGCGCGAACCGGGAGGAACAAAGCCCTTGATCATGCCCATCAGAAACGCCGCGTTATCGTGCTTGGTGATGAACCTGTTGGTCATGAGGAGCGCGTCGTCGAGCACCACGATGCGGCCCGCGCCGGTTCGTTCAATCCAGAGGAGCCCCTGATCGTCTTCACGCCACCACACACCCGTGGAGTTGGTCACCGCGCCCATCCAGTCTCCGGGGTAGTCAACATTGGACGTGGTGCTGACCACGCCGAGCACCGATTCCTCGTCCGAAACCTCTTCATGGGCATCGCCAACCTCAATCGACGTTTGCCGAAAGTTTTCTCGAAGTCGGGTCTGAATGATCGTGCCGCCTTGGCTTAGAAAACGCTCAAGATGACGACCGGTCGGCTTCAACGCTTCGCCATCATCCAGTTGGCCCATGAAGTCGCTGGCATCGGCTTCGAGCTCAATGACGATGGGAATGTCATCGGGTCGTAGTTCCGGTCGAGGATCGCGAGTCGACGTAACGCGATAGCCGGCATCTTGCGCGAGCTTGGCGAAGATTCGCAGCCCACTTGGTGCGGCACTGCCCGCGCTGGGTCGTGCTTGCGCATTTCCTTGCGCGAGCGTGAGGAGCACGGCCGCAAGTCCGAGAATGACGAGCATGACCCAAATCGAGACGGGGACCCCGCGAACGATGCGCTTCATGCGGCCTCCCGTTGGGTAATCCGGGTGATCGCCTGATACCAGGCTCGAAACATCGCGACGTCCGAGCCACCGCGGACATCCATGCCGTACCAAACCCGATCAAACTCCCGTGTAGGTTCGCGGAAGTCAAATCCGTCCAAGCGGTGGGCGCTTTGATCGATGCGTCGATAGTGCTCCCAGTTCGTTTCTCCGCGCACGAAGCGCGCAACCCGCGCCTCGTCAAACCGCATCAGTGACGCCAGGTACAGCGCGCGCACCGCCTCTCGATATCGGCCCTGACGCTCCAACTCATCGGCCTCTTGGAGCCACTCGTCTAGCGTTCGGTCAGGTTCGTCGTCCCCAAGCACAGCCCGGGCCTTGCGCTTGAGCTTAGCTCGCCATGTGAAGTGGCGGAGGGAGAAATAGAGGAACGCGAGGATTGCCGCCCCGAGGAGTCCCCAAATGAGATAGATGAGGCCCTGGCCAAGTGCTCCCAGCCCCGTGTTTGGCATCTGCGGAAGGTTGGGCTCGTTTCGCCCCCGAAGCGACTCCATGAGGCTCTCCAGGGCTCTTGAAAGCCAGTTTGAACTGGAGCGCGCCCCTGAATCACGGTAGATCGGGGAGGACGCTTTCTCCGAACGCGCTCGTTCCCCGGCGCTCCGATCAATCCCAACAGTTGCCTTCCGGGCATCCGCCTCGTCCCGCACGTCGCCCTCTTGCGCAATGGGCGGCGATGACGGATCGGCGCCGAGATCCCCCTGCGCCATTCCGCTAGAGCTGGAAACGATGACCAGAAGAATTGCGCCACACATCTTGGGCCAGAACTTCAATGTCATATCCCTCCAGGCGGACTCGCCGCTCGTAATAGGCTATGGTTGCCACCGTGCTCCAGATTGGAACGGTGACCCAGATGACGAGGAACCAGGGCACATAAGAAAATGCCGCGGAAACGACATCGTGCCACGTTGATCCGACGAGGAGGTCGGCCAGTTGGTCGCTGATGCCCAGCATTCCATCAAGTGCACTGAGCCCGATACCTAATGCGCCAAACAGAAAGACAATTAAGACGAGCGCAATCATCGGAGCTCCGATCGCCATTCCGAGCAGCGAGCGACCCCGTCGAGTGGCCTCCTTGATGTCGAGCCCCTCAATAACTGCCGCTGGAATCGCGGTCGCATCGCGGACCATCACTGCCGGGGCGAATGCTAGCCCAAGCAGGTACGCGATGAGGCCTAATCCGGCCGTGAGTGCGGCGGCACCGACACTCTCCGGTTGTTCACTCATGAGCGCGCTGGCCACGAACAAGCCAACCGATACGGGAAAGAACAGGCCAGCGAGGAGCACTTGCCGGAGCAGCAATTTGAGGAGCTTGCCGGTGGATCGCACAGCGACCGCGCGTGCCGATTGTATGTCCGGAACCGTGCCCAGCATGAAGTCGCTTACGAGTTGGGTGGTCAGGGCCGATACGTAGGACGCACCGTAAATCGCCACTGGCATCGCCACAAACAGGGCCAAGGCGACCGAGGTCGCAACTTCACCCACTTGAGTCGTGAGGTTAACCGGGTCGCGGGTTGAAAACAACAGCGGATAGGCATAGCTCCAGAAGAACATGAATCCGGCCAACCCCAGAAGCGCAAAGGGAGCCGACGCGGTCAAGAGCGACTTGCCGCACACCCGGTATGCCTCAAGCGCGACTTCGACGATCTCCAGGGCACCCATCGGGCGCAACCGCTGACGCCGCTGTTGAGCGGCAAAACGTCGCAACAAGTAACGCTGCAGGGGATCGTGCGTCAATTCGGTGGGAGTTTACACGGCCCGAAGTCCCGGTGCTGGAATCAGGACCATGCTCCCAGACGTCTAGAGATGCGGTGCCCGCACCAACAAGGATGCCCTGACAATCATGATGATGCTGACCCCCCTGCTCGCCGTTGCCCTCGTGGGCCAAGCCAATCCGACTTCAGCCGATATCGTTCAAAAGAATTTTCGCGATGCCTTCTTCGTTGCTCGAGTCGTTCGCGGCAACCAAGCCGAGCTGAAGAAGATCAATAGCGACTTTGCCTATAGCTACCGGTTCACGACCACCACGGCACGAGTGAAGGAGCCCTTTAAGATCCGTCTAGAAGCGGTGGTTGAGGACGCCAAGTTGCTGTATATCATCAACGGTGCTAAAAAGCACTACAACGTTGACAACAAGCTCAAGGGCGTTGAGGATGTCTCTAAAGCCCCCGGTAAGCGGCAGACGCTACTCGACTTTGGCGTGCTGACACCGTCGCTGTTCGAGGATTTGTTCAAAGCCTCGTTCGTACGAACCGATCGGGAAACTGGCGACTGGATTTTCGACATCACGTACACCAAGAACGACAACAGCCGCCATCGGGTGTGGATCGACAAAGATCGCAAGTACATCAAGCGACGCGCCTGGTTCAATCAAGAGGGGCTGCAGCTGGCGACCTTCATCTACGAGAATCCCAAAAATGAAGGTGGCGTTTGGTTCCCTACAAAGTGCACGGTAAAGAACGTTGAGGATAAGGTGGCGGGAATCACCGAGTATCAGCGCATGGCCATCAACAAGGGCATCGACGAAGCGATGTTTAAGTTTTAGCG
>CAZPHD010000007.1:0-84183 GCA_964586225.1 uncultured Fimbriimonadaceae bacterium | reverse complement strand
CGCTGTTCGTCACAGTATAGTACGACTTTTAGAAAAGTGAGTAAAGTTTTTTGAGGTTTTTCCACACCGCAGCTGGGAAAGGCCGTTTACGGACGCAACCGTCGACTGGATGGGCGCGGTACCAACCCGTCTCATGGGCTGTCCCCCTGTCCATCAGCCACAATCAGAGCGTGAATCCGGAAGCTCTGGCGCTGCCCGTCGCCGCCCATATGCGAACCACCGAGTTCCTCAACCCCGAGGACTCGTTGGCAAGAGCAGGCGCCTTGCTTCGAACGACGGCCTATCCCATCGTGCCCATCCTCCGCGAAGGCGAGTGTATCGGCGCGGTTTCCGAGGCCAGCTTCGCCCTAGCTCTCGCCGAAGGCGAATCGCTCCACAGCCCCTGCTTGCGCGCGCTCATGGTGCCGCCCACCATCGGTCCGCACGTGACAGCCGCCGAAGCCCTGCGCAACCTGACTGAGGAACCGCTGGCTGCGTTCTTGGTGCTTGACGAACAGCGGCACCTCATGGGCATCGTCAGCGCCAGCGACCTCACCGACGAGGGTCGCCGAATGCCGACACCCCACCAGGTCGGAGGCATGGCGACGCCATTTGGCGTCTATCTCACGACCGGCTCGGTCAGCGGCGGGGTGTCCCACTTAGCCCTGTTCTCGGTTGGGGCGATGCTGTTTCTGCTGTTTGCGTTGTCGGACCGGGCCGGATGGGCGGTCGCCGACGCGATGGGCGATTCGACGTTTGCGCCTTTCGCAGGCATCTGGCTGCCGGCGGTGTTGTTCTTGGGGGCCATTCGGTTTTTGCCGCTCGCGGGGACGCATGCCGCCGAGCACATGGTGGTCCATGCCATCGAGCGCGGTGAGCTACTGCGGCCGGAGATCGTGAAGCGGATGCCACGCGTTCATCCGCGGTGTGGCACCAACCTCGCGGTCGGGGCGACGGTGTTTTTGAGTCTGTTCAACTGGCAATGGGCAGCCGAGCAGGATCTACGGCTGATTGTGGCGTTGCTGGTGACGGTCATGGTGTATCGGCCTCTCGGCGGCATGGTGCAACTGCTCATTACGACCAAGCCGCCCAATGACCGCCAGATCGAGTCGGGCATTCGGGCAGGGAAGGAGCTGTTGCATCGCTACCGCGTGACGATGGGTCCGCAGCCGTCGCCGTTTCAAAGGATCCTCAACAGTGGGATGCTGCATGTGATGTCGGGATCGATGACCACGTACGGGTTGCTGTTTGGTCTGGGCAAGCTTTTGGGTTTCGAGTTGGTTTGACCCTGAAGCAAGTTGACCGAAACGCCGACACCACTAATAGGGTCCAATATCGGAAGATCGAAAATGCGAACGTTCACGGTGCTTTGGCTTGCTTTGGTTGCGGCGCTCACGCTGGCGCAAGTCCGTGGCTCGGCCACGAATCCTGAAGCCGGTGCTCATCTGCCTGCGCAAGCGGCGGCGGATGCGCTTCGCGAGGTTGCCCAAACCGATGGTGCCTTCATTGCGGCGCGTTCAGTATCGGGCACTCATGATCCGAACAATCTGGCGTCCATGCTTCAGTTTCCGACCGACGACATCGTCGTGGTGAAGCTGACGGGTCGCGAGCTTCGGGCCGCGTTCGAGCGTTCGATCTCACTCTATCCCCAAGCAAACTCGAGCTTCTTGCAGCTTGCCGGATTCGTTGTCGAGTTTTCGGCCGCGGGCGCACCAGAAAGCCGCGTGATGAATGTCACGGTCAATGGTTCGGCGCTTGATGAGAATCGCACCTACTCGGTGGCGATGCCGGGATCGCTGGGGCGTGGGGGCATGGGATACTTCAAGATATGGGACAAGTCGAAGATCGAACGAACGATCGAGGGCGCCACGCTCGAATCGGTGCTCAAGGGGCGAAAGTACGTCGCTTCGTCGCCACGCTGGGTTGCACGGCCTTAGCAGCCGCCTTGCTCTGGTCGGCGCAGGGCTCCGCCACGCCGTCGGCCTCCGAAGTCAAGTTTGACCAGCAGCGAGCTTGGTCCCACCTCATCAAGCAGACCGAATTTGGCCCGCGTTTCCCTGGCAGTGAGGCGCACAAGGAGTGCCGCGACTGGCTTGCCGCCCAACTCAAGGAAACTTGCGAGAACGTCCGCACGCAGGAGTTCACCCACACGTGGTCCCAAGGCAACAAGAAGGTGACGATGTGGAACGTCATCGGCGAAGTGAACTGGAAGGACGCCAAGACGCGCGTTTTACTTCTCGCCCACTGGGACACCCGCCCCTACGCCGACCAAGACCCGGTCGAGGGGAACCGCGCCAAGCCGATTGTGGGGGCCAACGACGGCGGTAGCGGCGTCGCGGTGCTTCTTGAACTGATGAAGGCGGTCAAGGACCGTTTACCGAAGGATGTTGGCGTCATGGTGCTTCTCACAGATGGGGAAGACCTCGGTCCGGGCCTTGATGAGATGTTTCTTGGGGCGGCGCATTTCGCGAAGAACATGCCCACTCCGAAGCCTGACTACGGCATCTTGCTTGACATGATTGGCGACAAAGATTTGAGGGTGCCCATCGAGCGTAACAGCTACGCGTATGCGCCGAAGCTCGTGCGTGAGCTCTATGCTCATGCGGCCAAGGTAGGGCTTGAAAAGACGTTCCCGAACGAGTTTGGGCCGTGGATCGAAGATGACCACATTCCGCTCAACCAAGCGGGATTGCCGACGGTTGATCTGATCGACTTCACGTACGAGCCATGGCACACGATCCACGATACGCCCGACAAGTGCTCGCCTGACTCGCTGGGCAAGGTGGGCAAGTTGATGGAAACGTGGCTCCTAAAGGACCCGCCGTTCCGCATGCGCTAAGGCATCGGGTGGCGGTGATTGGCTGAGTAGCGCCCGGTCACGAAGTGTTCGAGCTGTCGCTCGATGTCGGTGAGTAGGCTACTCGCACCAAGGCGGAACAGGTCGGGACGTAGCCACGGATCGCCGAGTTCTTCCTTCATGAGGATCAGCCAATCGAGCGACTGCTTGGCAGTGCGAATGCCACCCGCCGGCTTGAATCCCACGCGGTAGCCGGTGCGGTCGTTGAAGTCGCGAATCGCCCGGGCCATCACGAGGCCAAAGTCGAGCGTGGCGTTAACGGTTTCTTTACCGGTGGAGGTTTTGATGAAATCCGCCCCTGCCATCATTGCAACGAGGCTCGCCTTTTGTACATTGCGGAGGGTGGCGAGTTCGCCGGTTGCGAGGATGGCCTTGAGGTGGGCATCTCCACAGGCCTCGCGGAACGCCTTCACTTCGTCATAGAGCCCCGTCCAATCCCCACCAAGCACTTTGGCGCGAGTGATGACGATGTCGATCTCCTCGGCCCCGGCGGCGACGCTCTCTTCGATTTCGGCGAGGCGAAGTCGGAAGGGCGATTGGCCGTGCGGGAATCCGGCGGAAACGGCGGCGACCGGAATGCCCGAACCCGCGAGCGCCTCAACTGCGGTGCTGACCCACTCGTGATACACGCACACTGCGCCGACTCTTAACTCTGGTATGCCGAGCGCGTCGAGAAGGTCGTCGCGGACCGGTTTGCGGGCTTTGGCGCAGAGTCGGCGGACGTTGGAGGCGGTGTCATCGCCGGCAAGCGTGGTGAGATCCATGCAGGCGATGGCGCGCAGGAGCCACGCGGCCTGCCACTGCTTCTTGACGGTCCGGCGGCCGAGCAGGGTGGCGGTACGGCGCTCTACGGCCGAGCGATTAACGCGAACAGACTCGACCCAATCGAGGTCGAGGGGGATACCGCTGTTGCGGCCCAGGTTCGGCGTGCGAAGGTCAGCCGGTTGCATGAAGTTTTATTGTAACGCGACTTGGCGGATTTTGACGCGCGGTAGCAAGGAATCGATCACCGGGCGGCGACCGATCTCTGAGCCGTCGGTCATTGCGGTCGCGGCTCCACACGCAACGCCGAGGCGCAGGCATTCGCCCCATTCGCGGCCGTTCTCGTGAGCGAACAACACGCCAGCGAGCAGGGAATCCCCGCTGCCGATCGTGCTCTTCGCTTCGATCTTGGGTGGAGTGGCCTGCCATATCTGGCCGTCAACCGCCAACCAAGCTCCGTCGGCTCCGAGAGTGAGCAAGACGATGCAGGCCTTGTCCTTCATGGCGCGGAGGGCACGTTGGGGGTCGTTTCGGACTTCATCGCTTTGCCATCCCAGCAAGCGGGCGGCTTCGTCTTCATTGGGCTTGATCATGTCGGGTTTGTGCTGGACGGCGAGCTTGAGAGCCTCGCGGTCGGCATCGACCAAGATTGGCACGGACAGCTCGTGGGCAACCTGGACCAGTTGGGCGTACGATTCCGGGCCCAGGCCCGGCGGAATCGAGCCACCTACGGCAATCCAGGCGGCAGAGCGGGCGCGCTCGCGTACCCGATGGACGAGCGTGTTCCACGCCTCGGGTGGGGTGGTTGCGCCAGGTTCATTGAAGGTCGTGGGGGGTTCACCGGAGCCGTCTTCCACCGAGATGTTCACGCGGGTGTCGCCCGGCACTTCGATGAAACTGTGCTCAACCCCTTGCTCGTCAAGGACTTGTCGGATCAGGGAACTTGCGCCGTGAGGTTGGAGCCCCAAGGCTAGTGTCTGGCCGCCGAGCTCAGCGTAGACTCGACTGAGGTTTAAGCCCTTGCCCCCGGCGTCACGCTCGACGCGGCGCACGCGGTTGGCATCGTGGGCTTTGAGGCCATCGATGAAAAGCGTGTGGTCGACGCTGGGATTGAGCGTGACGGTGACAATCATGCGGCGAAGTTTACTGTCGCGTGCACAAACTCAAATGACCCCAAACCAAATGCGGGCCATATCACGTCGTATCATTCAGCCCGTAAAGTTGCTATACTACGCGAAGCACGGGTTGACCTTGCGCAAGATCATTCTGCGTAGGTGTCGCAACACGGACGAGGTGACAAGTTTTGAGGAAGTGCGCCTATCTGGTCTCAGCGTTAGCGCTGGTTTTGGTCGGTTGTGCCGGCGGGGGTGAACCTGCCGCTGCTGGTGGTGGCGGCGGAGGTGGCGGCGGTGGCGGCGGCGGTGTCGCTTCCCGCGTGAACCTGACGGGTGGAGCGAGTACCGTTCCGCCGGGTCTGCTGGATACCTATCTGCTCCCCGGGCAATCGCGCGTTCCCGGTTCGAAGACGGTCGATATTGATGTCATTCGGTTCTTGGGTGGATCGTTCCAGGCCGAGAACCCACTTGATGGCGTTTTGCGGTTGAAGCTCGATGCCTTTAATGTGCAGAGCCGTGCCATCAATGCCGACAACGGGCAACAACTGGGCATTCGGCCGGCGAGCACGACGTTCACGGATCTGCGAGTTGAGTTTCAGAACATGTTCCGCGAAGACAACCAGGGCAACTTGGTCGGCTTCGGTGGACAGTTCTTGGAGTTCCCGAACCAGTTCCTGGTCACGGCCTTTCCGGGCCGCGTGACGGCGGTTCAGCTGTTCATGAACGACGCGATGGTCGACGAAACGACGACCGGCGGTGGCTTCGTGACGGACCTGACCTTCAACGAGCAGGCTTTCGTCGACGCGAACACGAGCCCAGAAACGGGCAAGATCACGGGATTCCTTTCCGATTACGTCGCCTTCGATCTGCGTAACATTCCGGCGGCCCTCCGGCCAACGATGCTGTCTGAAGGCGGAGCCGGCCAGCCCGCGTCTTGGGTCTACATGAGTGGCGACAGCTATGCGCTCAGCGAAGGCGATCCGCGAGGCGTCAATGGCAGCAACGGGGTGTTCGAAGTGCTGACGAAGTTCGGCACGTTTGAGGGCTTTTTCCGCCCGCCGTCCCAGCAGATCCCGCTCAAGACGTATGAGTTGAAGCAGGCTGACCCCAGCGTGGTTCCCGACATCCGCCTCATTACGGCGTTGAAGGGTATCTATCGCAACTACACCGACGTCATCGTCAACCCAGGGGCCTTCGAGTTCATCACGTTCCCGAAGACGGGCGACACCGATCGTCAGGACATTGCGATCCTTCAGCGTGCGGGAGGCAACATCACGGCCATGTGGTTTGGCACGGCCGACTACACGGCCCGCACGTTCCGTGTGTATCCGATTCGCAACGTCCAGCCCGCCAGCGTGGTTGGCGAATTGCGCGGGACCTTCTCGAACATGACTGACAAGAATGGCCAGCTCGTCAATCCGGCGGGTGGCAGCTATTGGCAGAATGTTCGGGGCGGAACCTATACGTTCAACCCTGGCTCGGCGGGCATCCCGGCGGGCAACATGACCGGCTCGTTCTTCGTGTTCCGAGCCGAATGATCCCGTTCGTTTCCGGCCTCGAGACAGAGTATGGTTGCTCTGTTCAGGGGCGGGGAGCGAACACACAGATAGACGACGCCCAGGCGCTCGTCCGGAGTCTTCCGGGCGAGCGCCGGTGTATTTGGGACTACCGCCCCGAGGCGCCTCGTCAAGACCTGCGCGGGTTTCGGGCCGAGCAACTGAGCATCGATCCCACGGATGCCGCCTTCGACGAGGGCCGCCATTACGGGCCAGCCGAAGAGATTCGGGCCGACCAGATCCTGCCTAACGGGGCGAGGTTCTACAACGACCATGGCCATCCCGAATACGCCACCCCCGAGTGCCGGTCCCTGGATGATCTTGTGGCGCACGATCGCGTGGGTGAGCGCATCGTCCTTGAAGCGGCCAAGGCCTATCAGAAGTCGGAGGGACGGGAAGTTCGGATCTACAAGAACAACACCGACTTCCACGGTGCGAGCTACGGCTTTCATGAGAGCTACCTTGTGCCGCGTGCGTGGGGTTTTGAGCGGCTGTACGCGGCCGTCGTCCCCATCCTCGTGGCGCGCATCATTGTTTGCGGCGCGGGCAAGGTTGGTGCGGAGTCGGGCCGGTCGGGCGACTTTCAAATCTCACAGCGCGCGGACTTTTTCAGCGAGCGGGCCTCGGTTGACACGCTGTATCGGCGGCCGATCTTCAACACCCGTGACGAGCCGCACGCCGATCCCTCGCAGTGGATGCGCCTGCACGTTATTGCTGGTGATGCGAACATGATCCCCTCGTGCACGTGGCGGAAAGTGGGCTGGGTGCGGTTGGCTTTGGCTCTGATGGCGGTTGATCGCGTGCCGGTGTTCGATTTGGCCGACCCCGTGCGAGCCATTCAGGCAGTCAGCCGAGATACAACGAGGCGCTTTGAGATTCAGCTTACAGACCGACGCATGACGACCGCTTACGACATCTTGCGGGCGTATGCTCGGTCAGCGTCTGGTCTGGGAGTTCCTGAACTTGAGCGCCTGATCTCGGAGTCGCTCACGCTGCTCGAAGCCATGCCCGACCGCCCAGAAACGATCGCTCATCGAGTTGATTGGCTGGCCAAAGAACAACTTTTGCGCGAGGTTTCAGAGGCGACTGGGCTAGGATGGGGCACGAAGGAACTGGCCTCCTACGACCTGGAGTATCACAACGTCGACCCCGATGAGGGGCTCTATCATGCGTTAGTCCAGATGGGTCGGGTCGAGGACACGCTGACCGATCTGCCGACCGGTCCTCCGGCAGATACGCGGGCACGCGCCAGGGGTTTGGCCACGGACTACGCGGAGCTTGAGTTGGCGAGTTGGAGCACGCTCGGTTTTCGCATCGAAGGTCAACTCCAAGAGTTGCGGTTAGCCCCCGAACTCGACTACAGTCATCTCACGCCCGCCATGGACATCAGCGAGTTCATCTCGGCGCTTCGAGCTTCTTGATCTCCTTCAGCAGGAAGTCCACCTTGTCGAACGGGTCTCCGCCGGTGCGCTTCCAGCGAACGCGTCCTTCGCGATCAATCAGGATCGTCGAGTGAAGTTCCATCTCCTCGAAGTCGTCGTAGGAAGCGAAGCGGCGTGCGTTAGCGTGATCCTTGTCGCGAAGCAACCGGACACCCTCCATGGGTGCCGTGTTCTCGACTGCATTGCACACGGCGAGCACCACCGCGTTCGCATTGCCGAAGTCATCCTTCTTCGCACTGATCGACTTCAGCTGCTCCATGCAGTGGGCGCACTGGTCGCTCAAATAGAACACGAGGATCACGTTCTTGCCGCGATAATCAGAGAGTGTTACGCGCTTGCCATCAGTGTCGACGACGTCGAGAACCGGAGCGGCGAAGGGCTGCCAGTTGCTAGGACCCTGATGGTCCAGCTTTGCCGGCGCATAGGCGCGAGGGTTGCGTGGCGGCTGGACGTCGAGATTCAGCGAGGCGACTAACTGCGTCCAAGGCAGGCCGGGGTCCGGGCTCGACCAGACGCTTGCGAACTGCGTGGCGTACGTCTTGGCCCTCTCCAGATGTCCCGCCGCCTTTGAGCTGGCGGCGAGGCCGCTCAACGCGAAGCCGTCCATCGGCTCCTTCTTGAGGGCGCGCTCATAGGCGTCGATGGCGAGCTTGTGGTCGCCGTGTTTTCGGTACGCATCGCCGACCACCCGCCAGAGCGTATAGGGAGTCCCGGGCGGGTCGCCGCCGTAGGATCGATCATCCTCAAGCTTCGCCGCCTCCCGCAGAGCTTTGATCCCACCGTCGAAGTCGTTCTGAGCGACGAGAATCCGGCCCTCAATCTCAGAAATGAGCATCTGGTCGAAGGCACTGATCGGCTTGTCCTTGACCTTTTTCTTGGCTTCGTCCTTGATCGATTGAAGCCTATCGTTGGCGGCGGCGACATTGCCAAGCGCGGCATAGGCGATCGCTTCGCATTCGACGCGCATCGTCTTTGCCATGGACGACTTGCCCCAGGGAATCTCGCCTTCCTTGACGATGAGGTCCCATCGCTCGAACTTCATCAAGCAGCGGGTCAAGGCGGACATTCCTTCCCAGAAGTAGTCGGCTTCCTCGGGGTTGTAGTCAGGATCTTTGGGTGCCCTCAGCAAGTCACGGGCACCTTGGAGGGCCGCCTGTTCCATGCCGAGTTGCTCTTGGATATAGCTGAGGTAGTTCCGGTTGTGGGCGAAGTTCCAGGTCTCAAACGGCAGGGCGAGCCGCTCGTTCATGTATCTGAGTTCAAAGCGCGTTGCGGTGTCCATCGCCCACGCGGCTTCGTGCCACTTCCCAAGCTTCGTATAGACATGGCCCGGCATGTGCAGGGCGTGGCCCGATCCGGGTGAAGATTTCGCGTATCCGGCGCAACTCACGAGGGCCTGCTCGGGATTGGCGGCGTCCCAGTTGTGGATGCTCGCGTGATGGGCGCCGGGATGGTTCGGATTCTGTCGGAGAATCTCGTTCACGATGAGTTGGTTTGCGAATGCGCTGCCCTTGCCGATGTTGTAAAACGCGAGCAGGGCTTTGGCCTCGATGTCGTCAGGATAGAGCAGCACGATCTCTTGTAAGCCTCGCGCAATGACCTCGTCCGGAACGGTGCTTCCTTTGGCAAAAGCCCGATCCCACGTCTCAATGTACATCCGCTCGCGCGGCGTTGCCTTGTGCTTGTGCTCCACCGCCCGCTTGAGGAACTCGCGGTACCGGTCGAACTTCCCGGGGCCAGGGTTGTAAGGCACAAACCAGTTGAACCCTGAGTACGCCAGCGCCCAATAGACCATCGGGTTGTCGGGTTCGAGCTTGAGGCACCATCGGAAAGAGCGTTCGGCCTCTTCAAACCAGAAGTTGTGCATCAGTGCGTTGCCTTGGTTGAACCACTGCTGCACTTCGGGATTCTGGGTCGTGATCTTGAAGGGAGCGGTGCCGAGCCCCTGCATCTTCCAGGGCCGACTTCGTAGCCCGGTGTCGAATGCGGAGCCATGCGCGGAATGCCCCATCTTGGGGGTGGTTTGGGCATGGGGCAGGGCAGCGAGCACGAGGAGTGCCGCGCAAAATGGCATCCGACCGATCATTGCCGTATCTTAGCCGCGCAGAGGCTCTGGTTGCCGCGCACAGGACGACGCCCGTTGACGTAGTATTCTACAGACTCATGATCACCGCCGACGAACGAAAGCAGCGACCCTTGTCGCGAGAACCCGAGCCGCGGAGCGGCGACGATCGAGGCCCGACGGTGCCCGATGTCGAGCGCCCTGGTGGCACCGACGAACTAATGAAGCGGCTCAAGCGAGTGGACCCGGATCAGGCGAAGAAGTATCGCCAGCGGTCGGGCCAATGATGGACATCAAGTGTCGCTCCTTCGCGGAAGTCGTGGGCTTCGATCCTGCGCTTCTCGGCGGTTCTCACGGTGAGGTCCATGGCACGACGGTGCTGTCGATTCGGTGCCAAGAAGGTGTGTTGACGCTGGCGGATCGGCGCGCGACGGCGGGCAACCTCATCATGTTTGACGAGGCGGAGAAGGTTTTCGCGCTTGACGATCGCACGGTGATCGCGATCAGCGGCGCGTTTGCGCGCTCGGTCGAAGTATGCCGCTTCTTGCGCCACTCCTTTCAGTATTACCGCCGCATGACGCTGAATGAACTCTCGCTCGAGGGCAAGCTGCAAGAGATTTCCCGGACCCTCGCCGGAAACCTGGCCGCGATGATGGACGGCATTGGCGTGTTCATTCCGATTGTGGCCGCCTATGACCACAAACGGGATCAGTTCGGCGTTTACTTCTTCGACGGAGCGGGCGCGCGATTTACTCATGGTGGCTATGCGTGTGCGGGCTCGGGCAGCGAGCGCATCCGGGGCGTGTTTGAGTATCTCGCTCGGACGGTGGGGCCGTGGGAGTCGCGTCCGATGTCGGAAGTGCTGGTCGAAGGCTTGCGGATGTTGGACATCGCGGCGGACCTTGACTCGGCAACAGGTGGATTCAAGAAGGCGCTACCGGTGGTTCGACTGTTGGATCGTGAGGGCACGCGTGACCTGTCTGACGAAGAGATTCGGGCGGCGATAGCCCAGGTTTGACGATGGCTAAGCCCCCGCTCGTAGTGGTCATCGGCGGCTTATTCGTTCTGGTGGGCATCTTCGGATTGCCGCCCGTGCTGCGGAACTGGAGCAACCTTGTGGATCAGCTGGATAGCCCCGAAGAGCGCGTGGCGCGGGCGCGCGAGGAGAAAGAGGCGGGATTGCGGGCGCGCTTCAAAGAGGTGGGCGTCGCCTATCCCGCGAAGCGATTGTTCTTTCGGGCGTTCAAGCGCGAGCGGGAGCTTGAGTTGTGGGCGGGCGATGCTCAGGGCTCGCTGAAGCTGATTCGAACCTATCAAGTGGCAGCCGCATCCGGCGAGCTTGGCCCCAAGCGCCGCCAGGGTGACCGGCAGGTTCCGGAGGGGTTCTATGTTGTGGATCGCTTCAACCCTCAGAGCAACTTCCACCTGTCCTTGGGGCTCAACTATCCGAACAAGAGCGACCAGCTTCGCAGCGACAGGGTCAAGCCCGGCGGAGACATCTTCATCCACGGTGACCAGCGCAGTATCGGCTGCCTGGCGATGACGGACTTGGTGATTCGGGAGATTTATGTTTGCGCTCTGGACGCTAAGCGGCCGATCTCAGTGCACATCTTTCCGACTCGCCTTGACGCGGCGGGGATGCGCGCGCTGGCCTCGGAGTATGCGTCTCGGCCCGAGCTTGTAGCGTTTTGGCGTGAGTTGCAGCCAGTCTATGCTGCGTTTGAAAAGGACCGGCAGGTCCCCAAGGTGTCAGTGGATGGCTCGGGCGCTTACCGGTTAAAGTAAGACCTAGTCCAGTAAGACCCTCATGAACACGCCCTGTTCGGTATGACCGTAAGGGCCGCGTGTTGGGGCAAACCAGAGGATCAGCGACGGGTGCTTCACGATGACTCTCAAGGTGCCCACTGGAGTCGGCTTTTCGTGTGCCGTCGGCTGACTAGATCCCACCATGGCGATGACCTCGTTCGCAATCAGACGTGCCTGCTCCAAACGGACCCAGGCGAACATGTAGGAAGCGAATGGAGACTGGATGTGGTACGCGATGTGCCTCGCCACGCTCTCCCCAGACGGTGGACATGGGTTGCTATCCCACCAACGTTCGACCTCGGCGAGGGCGGTTGGCGCGGGCTCCCGAAGGACGCAGATGAGAGACTCCAGCATGGAGTCAGCTGCTTCGTGGCGCATCGGTTCGCTGGCAAGTAGGCGCGAAATCGCCCACCGTGTTGGGTCCCACGTTGACAACGGGATAGCCTCCATGAGCGATTTCCGTGTGGCGGACTCGAGTTCTTGCAACTGGAGGAAGACCTCGAAGCCGAAGGCACGTCGACGGTCGGGCGGGGGAGGAAGTTGAGCCAGCCACGCGCTGACCTCCTCGAGTTGCGCAGGTTGACCCACTCGGCTGACGACAAACTGAATGAACGAGCGAAGGACTTTGATCTCGATCGCAATCGCGGTTATGCAGGAGATGAGTGTAGGTTCGTGCACGTGCCTTGCGATGCCGATTGCCCGGCTGTAACATCGCAAAGTCGCATGGATCTGCCCGGCAACACCCAGCAACTCGGCGCGCATGATGCAGTGCTCGGCGAGTCCGATCATCTTCATGTGTTCATCGAAAACGATGCTCATGCCCATCTCCCATCGTCTCGGGAAGCTACACGCAGGGTAGGCCAGCGCCTCGTCGATCAAGCTCATGAGCGCACCACCCTCTTCAAGGAGAATCTTGTGTGGGGTCAGGGCCTCGTGCGGTCGGCCACCGGTCCGCGACAGTTCTTCGAATGCGAGAGCATAGGCGTTGGCTGCGTTTTCGTGCTCTGGCACCTCGCAAAGCCGGTATAGGTCGGCGGCGGTCGTCGGAAATCCGAGAGCGGCAAACGCCTCACGAGCCGCAAATCGGTTGCTACTACGCGGCGCTGGCTTGCTCAATGCGCCTCGCAAGACCACAATTTTTGACTGCAACTTCTCCAGTCCCATTCGCCCCCCGAGCGAATGATAACCGGGTCGTCGGTGAGGCTGCACACTCTGGTCCAAACTCTCGGATCGCTGGCAACGTCCTATGAGGCATGATCCTCTCGCTGTTCGTTGCCCTGGCCACGGGATATGACATCCAAGTCGTGCTTGAACAAGATCTCCGCGGCGATGGTCGCTGCGCCGTCGTCGCGACCGTGCTCGCAGACTCGAACTTGGTGGCGGGCTACTACTCAAGTGTCATCGGCAACCACGGAATGCCCATTGCCCCAACCCCCTACGTCTGGAAAGACGGTCAGTTGACGTGGCTACCGATTGGCGAGAATGACGACGGCGACGTCTTGTCGGGCAATGATGATGTGCTCGTTGGTAGCGTGTGGAAGCGTGGATGGCGCCGAGCCGTCAAGTGGACTCGCCACGAATCGAAGGGCTGGGCAGAAGCGAAGCTTGAGTTTCTCAGTGCAATCTATTCCTCGGCGATGCTCGTGGACACCAAGGGCAATATCTATATCAACGAGTTGCCCAAGGGCGAGGCGGGCGACGAGTTCATCAAGAGGATTGGGCCGCTGGGGGTCGCGAGTGGATCGTCGATAGGTTTGTGCCTCAGCGCATCGCCCAAGACGGCACCGTGTGGGGCTATACCTTCAAGTCAATGACCTTTGGTGGCCTCCATCTGGAACGATCCGTGGCCAAGCTGACCGATTCTGGTGTCGAAGTTGTTCGGGCCGATTTCAACGTTGCCGACTTCAACGCGCTGGGTGACTACTGCGGCGAGGGCGCCGCGAAAGACGACCGTGAGATTGGGTTCTTCAAAGGTGTGGCGGTGGTCCTTCCGCCCAATGCAAAGCTTGGACACGGCGTGAGTTCGCTCAACGATCGCGGAGATATCATCGGGTACTACTTGGGCATTACCGGGGACCCAGAGAAGGCGTTCGTCATCTCGAACGGCAGGATGAGCGTTTTGCCGCCTGTCTCTGCATCTTCTGCGTTGACTCCGCAGAAGATCAATAACCAGGGAACCATCGTGGGCTCATCCCGCCAGAAAGACCGCATCGGCGTGTATATCTACGTGGCGAACCGATAGGCCGCCATCAATCGATCAGTTCCGAAACGTCAGACAGGCATGCTCTTCTCGCTCATTGCCATGCTTGCTCCGGCATACGACATTCACGTCGTGTTTGAGCGCGAGTTCGACTCCTTGAGCAACAAGGGGGCCCGAGTCACCGTGTTGACCGATACCAATCTCGTCGCAGGCCTCCTAGCGAGTCGCTTTGGCCTGCACGGCGAACCCTTCGATTCGAAGCCGTTTGCCTGGGAAAAGGGTCGACTGACGTGGCTACCTCTCGGCAAGTTTGAGTATGGGGAAGTCCACTCGGGCACTGATAGCATCCTGGTTGGAACTGTAACGATTGACCGGAAGGATCGAGCGGCCAAGTGGACCCGAGACGCGAAGAACGGTTGGGCAGGCGCGCGGCTGGAAACTCTCAGTAACCTCCCTTCGTCGGGGCGTCTTGTAGACTCGGCAGGCAACTGCTACATTATTGAAGCGACCGGTGATGCGTTGGATGACAAGGTGGTCAAGAGGATCGGCCCGGCGGGTGAGCGGACGTGGAGGGTCAGATCCTTCATTCCGCTCCAAGTAGGAAGGGACGGCACGATTTGGGGCTACCGATATGGTGCAGATGACGGTGGCGGCGGGGCTGCCAATCAATCGGCGGCAAGACTAACAGATGACGGGGTCGAGGTCGTCCAGCCGATGTTTCGAGTGTATGGCTTCAACAGTTTAGGCGACCACGGCGGTGAGGAGGCGGGTAAGTTTGGGCCAGCGGTGGCGTACGTGAAGGGCGAACGCGTTCAAATCGACTTCCCTAAGCAGATACGTGGCTGCGTCACCGCTCTGAACGACCACGGCGACCTTGTGGGCGAATATTCGACCATCGTCGAACCAGGGGGAGGAGCCTTCCTGCATTCCAAGGGGATGATCACCCATCTACCTTCGCCCGACTCGAAGACCGTCATGTTCAGGCCCTCTAAGATCAATGCCAGAGGCGTGATCGCGGGAACACTGTGGCGCGAAGGCAAGACCGGTGCGTACCTCTACGTTCCTAAGAACTGACCACAAGTGGACTAGCACGATGGGCCCGATGTGCAACAGTTCATGTCATCGATGAAGGACCGATCTGTGGTCGACAATCTGCGGCAACTGAACAGCCCCGAAGCTGACCGGCTATCGAACGGTCTTTACCTGCGAATGACCCGGATCGGAACCGATACCGACCAGCCCGGCGCCGAACTGGCGGCAAGCTGGTGGAAGCGCAACCTGCTCTGGCTGGGCAGCTTGGCGCGGGCGGCGACCAATCCGCGCGATCGAATCCTCGTGATCTGCGGCGTTGGCCACGCCTCGCTGCTTCGCTCGATATTGCGAGATTCGATCGACTTTGAGGTCGTCGATCCCTTGCCGTATCTGCAGTAGCCCTACTCGTAACCGGGGCGCGAGCCGAGTTCGAAGTCGTACAAGTCCATAACCCCGGCCGCCGTGAGGGTGGGCAGAGCTTCGATCCGCGCGACGAGTTCGGCGACCGAAGCCCCGTCGGCCACCGACAGGCCCCCGAGTAGATTGAACTTGTGGGCCAAGATGCCGCGCAGATCAGCCGTCGTGTTTCGCGCGTGGCCCGCCGGATACATCACGAGGCCGCTGTCATAGGAACCGCCGCTGGTGTCGGTGATCACGAGCGAGGTCGGAATGCCGTCGGGATACTTGGCGTCGTACTCCGCGCCGCCGTGGACGAACTCGATCTTCTGCATCAGCGCCCGGGTCACGGGTTGGAAGATTGCGCTGTCGGCGACCTGATAGTCGTACGGGTCGAGCATGAGCGACTTCCAGATCTCGTCGTTCGCGCCGCCACCCTTGGGGAGCGCTCCTGCCTCGATGGCCTTGCGCAAGAGCGTGGCTACGATGTAGGCCATAGAGTGATCGGCGCTCTGGCGGGTGCGTGGATCCTTCTTCATCGGGTTGCCGATGATGCCGAACGCGGGCTCGTAGGCGACGATGTCAATGCGGGCGATCTTCGCTCCGCCGTCCTCAAGCAAGTGCGGGTGATTCGACACGAGGTCGATAATGCCTTGAAGTGCGCCGGCCGACTGGTGCTCATAAAGCCCCAGCTTGAAGTGCATGCCCATCACCGCGAAGTCATCGCCCGAGTGACTGAGCACGAGTTCGAAGGGTGAATCGCCGGACTCCTTCCATCGCTCGGCCCCCTCGGTAGTCGGTTCGAAGAAGCGGAAGATCGCTTCGGGGTTGCGGAAGATGTCTTTCGGTCCGATGAAGCCCGCCATTGCCCGTTTCATGCACAGGACTGCAGCTTCACTGGAGATCGCAGCGCTCGCGCCCTTGCTGTCGCTGAGTTGCTTGCCGGCGCGGATGGCTCGCCACGGGATGTAGTGGGCGACGAACATGCCGATTGCGCTCTCGATCTGCTCGGCGTTGGCGCCCATCAGTGCGCCATACGTGGCGGCGGAGCCGATCGCACCGTGGACGACGTGGTCGATCTTGTACGACTTCAGGCTGAACACTTCGGCGAGACGACCGCGGATTTCATCCAGGAGAACCATCGCTCGCAGTGCCGTGTCGCCATCAAGGCCGCGTTGCTGGCAGGCGGCGATGACGACGGGATAGAAGTCGTTGTGGCCAAATTCGCCGGCGGTGTGGCCGAGCTCGGGGCGGAAGCCGAAGTTGGTGCCATTGCTGTCCCATTCGCGGACGGCCGAGCTGTTCGCGACAACCGCTTTCTCGGGGCGGACGCGGGTGTTCGATCCGAACACGGTCGCACCGCTCGGGTCTTGATAGTCAAGCGCTTCTGCACGCAGGAGCGTCGGCGCATTGGTGCCGAGGGCGAGCGCGGACGCTCCACAAAGGAAGGCGTCGGTATGGAAGAGGCGGGTTCGCTCGAGGACGGCTTCGCTGGGCCCCGGTCCGAGTCGGCCCGCGAGGAAGTCAATCGCATACTGACCGATGCCGAGGGCTTGATTGGACGAAGGCGCGAGCGAAACCGTGGTGGACATGGAATCAATTCTAGCCTTTGGGCTTTCACACCGGTGTGTTATCCTTTAGATAACGTCGAATTGACCATGATTCACCTTATAATAGAGGGAGTTGCCCGTAGGCGTACGGGAGGGAGCGCATGAAGAGATTGAGTTTGTCGGCCGCACTGGTGGCGGCAGTTGTTGGGCTTAGCTTTGCCCAATCCGAGACCAAGTTCAGCTTGGGTGGGAAGAAGCTACAGGCACCCGCTACGGGGCCTGGTCACCTGGGCAAGGACACGATCCTGCTCGGCCCCAAGGACCTGACGATGGAGAAGGCGGCCAGCGCGGTGCGCGGCGTCGGCAAGATCGTCAAGCGCTTGGCCAACGGCTTGATCCTGGTCGAACCGACCGTGGATCAGGTCAAGGCGATGAACACGATTCGCAATCGTGGGATCAAGCACGTGATTGAGTCATCGGCAGCGGTCATCGACAAGACCGACGTGAAGTCGGTGAAGCGGCACCGCAAGTATCTGAACGCCTTTGGCGCTGACTACTTCGAGGCGTTGGAGTACTACCTGGCTCCCCGCGTGGGGCCCGATGGCAAGCTGAACCGAGCGGAGATTCTGGAGGCGGTTGCGCAGCGCGATCGGTTGCCCGCCGCGCCGTGGGGTAACTCCGGGTCGGGCTCGAACGCTCCCTTGAGCACGTTCACCCATGTTGGACCTTCGAACGTCGACATTCCTTACGATGTCTATTACGGCACGCCGCCGTTGTCGGGTCGAAAGAATGACCTCGCGATTGCCCCGAGCAATCCAGCAATCATGTACACGGCCTCGGCAGGAGGCGGCATTTGGAAGACCACGAACTCGGGCACGACTTGGGCCCCGATGAGCGATAACTGGGCGTTTCTTCACGTTTCGTCGGTCGCTGTGCACCCTACCAACCCGAATCTCGTCATTGCCGGCACCGGCGATTACAACGGCTTCTTTGGTGCCCAGACCCAAGGCATGATGCGTTCGACCAACGGCGGATCGACATGGACCCAGGTGGGTCCCGGCACGAGCAAGGACGAGATCATCACCAAGATCATCTTCAACCCTTCAAACGCCAACCAGGTCATCGCATGCGCGGGTAAGAATCCAACTTCGGACCGAGGAAGCATCTATCGCTCCAACGACGCGGGCGCGACTTGGACTCGCACTGCGTTCGGCTTCAGCTTTGAAGACATGGACATCGGCCCGACGGGCACGCTTTGGGTCGTCGGTACGCTGGCGACCACGGCTGGTGTCGTCGGTACCTCCGCGGACTTCGGCAACAACTGGACCGTAGTGAGTAATCCGTGCTTCTTCGAACAGCAGTCGCTGGACATCGCGGCGTCGCGGGTCAACGCCAACACGGCCTACCTGCTCGCCACGGGCGACGAGGAAATCTACAAGACGACGGATCAGGGCGCGACTTGGACGAGTGTGAAGGGCAACTTCCCGAATGGCTATGCCCAGGACCCGAACTACAACTGGTCGCAGAAAACCTACGATCAGTGGATCGGCACGACCGTGGTCGGTGGTCAAGACGTCGTCTTGGTGGGCCTCATCGGCATCAACCAATCCATCGGCGGCACCGGCACATGGACGGATATCTCGAAGACGTACAACCAGTCGCCACCGAACTATGTGCACAGCGATCAGCATGGGTTTGCCGTGCATCCGACCAATCCTTCGATCATGTTCTTCATGTGTGACGGCGGCATCTTCCGCTACACCTACGCGGCGAATCCCGTCGCGGCGAACTTCGTTTCTCTCAACGCCACGATCAAGGACATGCAGCTCTATCAGATGGCGTTGCATCCGACGAATCTGAACTACATCATCGCAGGCACGCAGGACAACTCGAATCCCGCGTCGCGAGGGAACCTCGCGGCTTGGAAGAACCTGTACGCGGGCGACGGGGCCTGGCCTGGCTTCGATCGCAACAACCCCAACATCCACTACACGACCAACCAGAATGGCGGCACGTTCCGGTATCCCAACGCAACGTCCACCAATCCCGACTTCATCAAACCCAGCCAGTTCAATGGTCTGTTTATCGCACCGTTCCTCGTGGGCGGCAACGGTAGCCAGATCTTTATGGGCGACACCCGAGTCCTACGTTGGACGGGTTCGGGACAGATCTGGAACGACATCAGCGGGCCGACGGTATCGGGCAACGCCAAGGTTGCGACCATGGCATTGTCCCCGTCGAACCCCAAGTTCCTGTATACGGGCTCCAATGGAGGCGACGTGTTCATGTCGCTCAACATTGACGCCGCCAACCCGATCTTTAGACGGGTGGACAACGGCGCCTTTACGGGCCGAAAGGTCGGCGCGGTGGCGGCCGGCTGGGGCAACTTCTATGACTGCTTGGTCGGTCTCCAAGACCCCAATGGCCCCCGGCTTTGGCGTTGCACGAACACCAGCATTGGAAGCCCGGTCTGGACTCCCATCACGGGCGTCGCGCCCTACAACCTCCCGAGCACGCCGATTAACGCGATCATGCGGGATCCGCATCATGTGAACTACTGGTATGTCGGCACGGACGTGGGACTCTTTATGACGACCAACGGTGGCTATTCGTGGTTCAACATGAACACACTCGGTCTGCCGAATGTGCATGTAAACGCGATCCACATCGACACCACCAAGACCTGGATGTACGTCGGCACGTACGGCCGTGGCATCTTCCGCATTCCGCTGACGCTGAACAACACGTTCTCGATCACGGGTACGGTGCGCCAAGCTAACAACAGTGCCTACCAGGGCATCACGGTCTACCTGCAGAAGTTCCGGGAGCAGTTCACCAACTTCATCCGGACGCCCAATCTGCCGATTCCGGACAACAATCCGGGCGGCGTTACGGACAGCATGAACGTTGCGATCAATCAGCCGATCAAGAAGATCATGCTGCACCTGAACATCACTCACACGTTCCGAGGTGACCTGCGCATCACCCTCATCGGTCCGGATGGCGTGCAACGCGAGGTGTGGTCGCCGTCGGGTGATGGAACGGACAACATCAACGCCATCATCGATGTCGGCGATAAGTTCAATGGCCTCTCCACGCAAGGCGTATGGCAGTTGAAGGTGGCCGATGAAGGGCCCCAAGACATCGGAACGCTGAACTCGTGGAAGCTGCAGTTCTTCTACGACATCTACGGAACCGTGCAGACCAAGGTGACGAACGCCAGTGGCGCCTACTCGTTCACCGGGCTTGATGCCGGTCAGTACAAGTGGTATCCGTATCTGCCGGGTAAGACCTGGACGCCCGGTTGGCGCCTCGGCAACCTCGGCACCAGCAAGACCGGGCAGGACTTCAAGGCGAACAACTAAGCCAGCGAGTCCTCTAGGCCCTCCGAGCTCATCTGCTCGGGGGGCCTTCTTGGCTTTTGGAACCCGCGAGTTGGACAAGCGGGTAAAAGGTTTGCATGAATGTTGAACTTCTTCGTCGTCTCACCGAAGCCCATGGCGTGCCCAGCATGGAGGATGCGATCCGCGATATCGTGCGCGAAGAACTTGCCGGAGTCTGCGAGTTCAACACCGACTCAATGGGCAACCTGCACTGCGTGCGCAATCGAGGCGGCGCGAAGAAGCTGATGATCGCCGCTCACATGGACGAGATTGGCTTCATGGTGAAGTTCATCGACGACAAGGGGTTCCTGCGGCTCCAACCGCTCGGCGGATGGGACCCCAACCAGATGGCCAGCCAGCGTGTGTTTGTCCACACCAAGGGCGGCCGGCTGAACGGAGTGCTCATGGCCAGCCGCAAGCCGAAGCACATGCTCACCCCGGAGGAAGCCAGCAAGAGCGTGGCGATCGAAAACTTCTTTGTCGACATTGGCATGAACGCCGACGAGGCCAAGGCGACGGTGTCGCTCGGCGACATGGTCACGATGAATCGGACCCTGCAGACGATGGGCAAGATGGCGACGTGCAAGTCGATGGACGATCGCGCGGCGGTGTACGTGATGATCGAAGCCATGAAGGCCGCCCAGAATCCGCAGGTTGAGGTCCACGGCGTGGCGACGGTCCAAGAAGAGATTGGACTTCGCGGCGCGACGGCGGCGGGTTGGTCGATTCAGCCCGACATCTGCGTGGCGCTCGACGTGACGCTCGCCAACGACATTCCGGGGATTCCCGAGCAAGACCACGTGACGAAGCTGGGCGAGGGCACGGCGATCAAGATCATGGACTCCTCGCTCATCTGCCATCCGAAGGTGGTGTCGCATTTCCGGTCGTTGGCGGAGAAGCACGGGGTGAAGTATCAGCTGGAGATCCTACCGGCGGGGGGGACGGATGCCGGCGGCGTGCAGCGGCTCCACGGCGGCATCCCGTCGTTTACGCTTTCGATCCCGACGCGCTACATCCACACGGTGAACGAGACGGTGCACATGGACGATATGGACGCTTCGGTGGCGTTGCTGGCGCGATATATTGAGGACGCGCACAATGGGGACTATTCGTATCGGTGAGGGGATGGCTCGGATTGGCGCGGTGAGCGCGGGTGGGCTCGGAGGTAGGCCGTGAAGTTCGGCCGAGTGGATGGCGATGTCGATGTCCCGTATGCTTACGCCAACGTCTGGGCAAGGGAAGTGCTTTCGGACGGGTCGACCCGCTTCGTCGTTGCTCCAAGCGGTCAGCACATGGACTGTCTGCTGAGTCTGACGGATTGCCTACCCGAGCCATTCTTCATCCTCTACGTGCTCGTGGTGCCTCGTGGTGAAGCCGATGCTGGTCGCTATCAGAGCCCTTTGCTCACTCGCGAGGAGGCTCATGAGTTCCTGCAGACGTTTCGAGGGTTCCTTGAGGGTGATGGGAGGGCGCATCTCTGGGTCGCGTCAGTGGACCCGCCGAATCCTCCCTCCGGCACTCTGATCTATGACCGGCACGACTTGATCTATGCATACGGCCCCACTGATTCATACGCCCAGGCGTTAGCGCGATTGGGTCTTGATCAAGCTCCCGAGGTCAGCATCCCGAGCCCGCACACCCACCACTACAATTCGGAGTTCGACGCGGACGCAAGGCGATTGCACGAGCACTTCGATTGGTTGTGGTCGGAGTTACGAGAGTCGGATGAGGGGTAAAGCCGGCACTGAGGGCTCCTCGACTTGAGTGGATAACGTCTCCCAAGTCGCCGAGCTAAGTCGCCGGGTCACCGTCGGTCTTGCGCCAGTCGGCGGGCTGGCCCTCAATGGTCCACACTTCACCGGTTGCGATCAGAAGTTCGTTCCATCCGTCCTTCGACCGCTCGCAACGCACTCTCGGATTGCGCAAGGTGCGTCGGATTCTCCGGGTGTACTTCAGAAACGGGATCCAGCCGAGGCCACCAAACATGGCGATGTACACGAGCGTCACGAGTCCGAGGAACGCGACGCCGGTTTCATCGCTAAGAAGAAACGCGATGATGCCCAGCATCCCACCAAGTGCGATGGAGACCGAGCATCCGACTCCGAGACTGGAAGGCTTCAATCTGCGTCGCAGTTCCTCACACTCTGCTTGAGTCAAGTCTCGTTCCGCCCCCGACGACAATCCATAGGCGGCCTCCGGAGGGTAGACGACCGTGAGAATGGTGCCGTACGGACGAATATCGCGCTCACCGTCCTGTCGCAGAAGCCACCCATCCGGCAGAACCACTTGGGCGACGACGACTTCATCGTGTTCGTTCGTCGTCTCGACGTCGTAGACCCGGAGATCACCAGGCTCCCGCGAGAGTGGAAACACTTCAGCATGCCAGGCAGTTGCAAAGCTGCTCAAGACGAGCAAGATGTAAAATGCGACGGACACTGCAGGCTCGAGCCGAACCGCGACGACATACGCGGCTATCAACAGAGCTAGACAAACCGGTAAGCCGATCACCGCCACATTTCGCCCGATCCAATGTCGACGTCTGATGGCTAGGTAGGCAGCAAGATCAGCGCCCTCGAGGGGACCTTGAAGAACGAGGCGCTTGCCGTCCAGGAAGTGCTCGACGACTTCGGCGGGCAGCCGGTCGGACTCCGGACTCAGCTTCATATCTGAGGGTCGGGTTGCGGCGATTCGCGCTTGAACCAGTGGCTGTAGGGTGGGACGAAGGCCAGCACGAGGCACGCCCCCCATGTGTAAGAGGATAGCTCAGAGATTGCCTCCGCCGGGCTTGAAATGAGAGACGGACTTAGGAACACGCTCGCGACCACACCCAGCATGGTCGTGGCAAGTGCGAACTTCGGCGCCCAATAGCGGAAGGCAAAGAGTCCATACAGAGAGACGAAGATAGAGATGATCAGAGCAAAGAAGAAGACCAAGAGCGCAGGGCTGTCGGCATGCGACGCCTCATGGTATTCCTGCGCCTCGAGGTAGACGTCAGGGATGAGCGCTGGAAAGGCGATGTCGATCATTACTGCTGACAGCAAGGCCAGGACGTTGAACACCAACAACAGCCGATAGCCCTTCTTGCTCATGACTCCACCTTCACGCACTTTCCATAGATTCGGTTCGCCCCGATCCAGCCGTTGATCCGTCCACGATTATTCCCAATCTGGAAGCGATCGCCTTGGATCGCCTTGATCAAGTGCAAATATTGATACCCGCCAACCTTACACAGGACGATGTCCCCGACTTCGAGCGTGGAGTGATCCACAATCGGCTCGACCGTACACAGCTGCCCGGAATCGACTTTGCCGACCATCGAGTTTCCGCGCGGGCGAAACGCTACCGTCTCTCCCGCTTCGAGCTTGGCAATGTAGTGCGTAGCCCATCCCATAGTTTCTGGAGTCCTCCTGGTTTGTAGTCTTCAGTAAACCTCGGTGCGATCACGTAGGACTCGCCGATGATAAGCGCGTGCAACTTCTCGGTTTCCGGCCGCCAAGTCTCACCATCCCACCAAGAAGGTGCCTTGGTCTCGAGCCTCGAGTGTTCGATGCCGTAATCATCCAGCACTCGGGCATAAGCGTCGAGCAGGATCACCGGACCGGACGACAGCAGACCGTGCCCACCCTGGAGCACTTCGGCCAGAGTCGTTGGGTTCTGGAGACGGTCGTTGGCCGAGAACCAGCCCCTTGTAGGTAACCAAGACCCCACGAGTTGGGCATGAGCGACCACGAGCGCCCCTACCACAGACATGACGTCATCGGGCTTGCCTCGGAAGTACAGTTCGCTCGATGCGTGGGCATAGGGCCAGAGAACCGGATGGTCAGAGGTGAGCGTCACATCACCGGCGTCTGGCGTGATGACACGGTGCGCGCGAACGGCTTCGGCTCGGACTTCGACCGGAGTGGACTGGTTGCCTTCAATGATCTCCAGGTAGAGGATCACGTCTGCACGATCCTGTTCGATACCCCGAACCCGCACGCTACCATCCTGCTCTTCAAAGGAGTGGGTGCTCGTGAGCTTCAATAGGCGCGGCAGCATGAGGAGATGTTACTTGGAGTTTGAAGTCGGAGCCGCGCGAGTTGCGTGTGAGCCCGCAACTGCTCGGAGACTGCCCGCAAATCTGATTTGAGGGGGAGCCGTGGACTGGCGAACGCCCTACGCGGCCAGAAACCAACCCGCGAAACTGGCCGGAAGCCATGCATAAGTTGCCGGAAGGCATCTATAAGTAGACGGAAGCCATCCATAGTGGCCAAGAAATCATCCAAATGGGCCAAGAAGCGAGATGCAAGTGTCAAGAAAGCATTTGAAAGTGCAAAGAATCGAGATGAAAGTGCAAATAGTGGCGTTGAATCTGAGATTTATCGCCGTTCATGGCGCCTGCAACGCCCTTCGAGGCGGTTTTAAAGGACTTCTCTAAACTTTTAATACTTTTCTGACCGCCTGCAGGGTGACTCGATCAGGACTTCCCCTTTTCCCGAAGCGCTCCAAGACGGAAGCTATGCCGAGTGCGACTTCACCCAGTCCACCAACTCGTCCACTTGCGCAAACGCCACGCACGTCACCGTATCCGCGCCGCCGTAGTAGATCGCCAGTCGTCCCGTCGCCTCATCATGGAGCGCCGCACAGGGGAACACCACATTCGGCACGTCGCCTGCCTGCTCATAGAGTCGTTGCGGCGACATCAGATACGGTCGACCGCGGGCGATCACCCGCCAAGGTTGGTCCAGATCTAACAGTGCCGCTCCCCAGTGATACACGTAGCCGCTACAACTGGTGAGCACGCCGTGATAGATCAGTAGCCAGCCCTCGGGCGTCTCGATCGGGACCGGCCCGGCGCCGATCTTGGTCAACTCCCAAGGCTCGACCGGCTGCATCACGAATCGGTGTCGGCCCCAGTGGATCAAGTCTTCGCTCTGCGAAAGGAAGATGTCGCCGAAGGGGGTGTGACCGCGGTCGCTGGGACGGCTGAGCATGAGGTAGCGCCCGTTCACCCGGCGCGGGAAGAGTACGCCGTTTCGGTTGTAGGGCAACAGGGCATTCTCAACCATCGTGAACTCGCGGAAGTCATGGGTGTAGCCGAGGCCGATGGTGGGGCCGTGGAAGCCGTTGCACCAGGTCACATAGTAGCGATCCTCAATCCACACGACGCGCGGGTCATAGCCGTATTCGGGGGCTAAGACCTCGGGGTCGGGGATGTTCCAGACGATGGGCTCGGGCTCGATGCTCCAGTTCAGGCCATCGGGGCTAAATCCGGCATGGAGCCGCATCTCGCGGTGCTGGTTGTCGCATCGGAACACGCCCGCGTAGCCATCGCCGAACTTGACGGCGGCGGAGTTGAAGATGGAGTTGCTGGCCGGGAGGGCATCGCGCTGAATGATCGGGTTGGCGGAGTATCGCCAGACCGGGACTTGCAGGTTCGTGGGTCGAGGTTCCCAGGGGAAGGACATGACTGAGATGTTGGCATCAGGTCGCGACGAAGCGCACGCGATCTCCCGGTTGGAAAGCAAAGAAGGCCTCGCTCAGGTCAACGATGCGGTGGTCGGTCGTGCCCAGGAGCCACCATCCGCCGGGGCGTTCGAGCGGATAGATGCCGGTTTGACGGCCCGCGATGGCCACCGATCCGGGGGCGACGCGCACGCGGGGCTCGGCTCGGCGTCCAAGGGTGCCGAGGGGCCCTTCGATGTAGCCGAGGTAGGGGAATCCGGGGCAGAAGCCGATGGCGTAGCAGGTGTAGATTGCGGAGGTATGGGCTTCGATGACTTGGCTGGTGGTCCATCCGAGTCGCTCGGCAACCTCATCGAGGTCGGGGCCATCGTAGCGGACGGGGATTTCGACGAGGGGTGTTGGTGGCGTTGACGGAGCAACGCCCTCCCGAAGCACGCTCGGGTCAAACCCAGGCTCCGTATAGAGGACGACGGTATCGTAGGCGGCGACGACCTCGCTGACGCCCGTCAGCCGAGCCTGACGCCAAGCCTCGGCGACCTGCCACGCTGGAGCCGAGAGGCTCCGAACGATATAGGCGCGGTCGCCGAGGGGCTCGATCGTCATCGGGTGGTGGCGAGGAAGGCGGTGACGTCCTGGTGGAGCTTCTTCAGCATGTCCTCGTGGATGTACATCATGTGCCCGGCGGCATACTCCTCACAGACGACTTGGCGGCGCTGCTCGGTGGTCAGGCCCATGTGATCGAGGGTGTAGTACGTCGCGAAGTACGGCGTCGCGAGGTCATAGAATCCCGACGCCACAAACACCTTCATGTAGGGGTTCTTCGCCATCGCCGAGCGGAGCGATTCGCTGGTGTCGGGGTGGCCTTTGCGAGCCGAGCCCCAGTCCCATCGCTCCCAGAGCTTCTCCTCGCCGCCGAGGATATAGTACGGCGTGTCGGTCTGGTAGCCAAGTTCGCGGCTGACGTAGTCATTCAGCATCGCGGTATAGGGCGGGCGGATGGCGGTCATGCTGGGGTCGTAGTCGGGGCTCTGGCCGATGGCGAGGCGGTCGAGACCGGTGAATCGCGAGTCGAGGCGGCCGACGGTTTGCTTCTTGGCGCGCAGCAGTTCTTTGCAGAACTGGTGGATGTTGATGCGCAGGTCGGCTTGATCGATGTACTCAGGTCGCAGGCCGGTGAACGTGGCGAGCTTTTGGATAATGCGTCGGCGCTCGGGCGCGGGAAGCGAGTCGCCCTTCTGCAGGGCGAGGGTGTACTCGGTTGCGGAGAACCGCTCGACTTCGGAAAGGAATCCTCGGAGGGCGCGCCGTTTGCCCGCGAGGCCGTGGTAGTGGGCGGTTGCCGCGTAGGTCGGCAAGAACAGGACGTACGGCGCATCGTTGCCGGGGGTGAAGTCGGCGGTTTGGAAGTTGAGGATGCTCGACACGAGCAAGATGCCATTGAAGGCGATGCCGTGCTCAATGAGGTGTCCCGATAGTCCTGCGGCCCGGGTGGTCCCGTAGCTTTCGCCGACGAGATAGAGCGGCGACGACCAGCGCTGGTAGCGCGAGAGATACAGCCGGATGAACTCGCCGACGGATTCGATGTCGCCCTTGAGGCTCCAGAACTTCTCACCCAGCTCGGGCTTCGCGGGGCGGCTGTAGCCGGTTCCGACGGGGTCGATGAACACGATGTCGGTGTCGTGGAGCCACGTGTGGGGGTTGTCTTCGAGGCGGTAGGGAGCAGGCGGCAGGTGGCCCTCCTTCATCATGGGGACGCGCTTCGGACCCAGCGCGCCCAAGTGGAGCCACACCGACGACGAGCCGGGGCCGCCATTGAAGGAGAACATCAGCGGGCGCGTGCCGGGCTCGACGCCCTTCTTGGTGTACGCCATGAAGAACATGCCCGCCTCAACTTCGCCGGTCTTGTTCTTGATCGGGAGCATGCCCGTGGTGACGGTGTATTCGAGCTTGCCGCTCTTGTGTTCGGTGACAATCGGGGCGGCGGTGAACTCGGCCGGAATCTCGGCGGGTTTGGGAGCTTCTTCTGCCATGCGTCGAACTTACCCCGGATTGATCATAATGACCAGATATGTCGAAAGACTATCTGCGCATTGTGGCCACCGACTGTGGGTCAACGACGACCAAGTCCATTCTCATCGAGCGGAACCCGCAGGGGCAGTACCGCCTAGTTGCTCGCGGCGAAGCTCCCACGACCGTTGAGCGGCCCTTCGAGGATGTGACCATCGGCGTGATCAACGCGATCACCGAGCTCGAAGAAGTTACCGAGCAGCTTGATCCTGCGGTAGAGCGTGAGGGCTTTGTCTCTGGGCGGAGAAATCTGCTCAAGGATGGGCGCGTTTGGCGGCTGGAGAAGGAAGGCGTTAAGAACGATGAGCGGACCACGCCGAACGATGCCTCGGACATCTACGTCTCGACGAGCTCGGCGGGTGGCGGTTTGCAGATGATGGTCGCGGGCGTTGTGAAGACGATGTCGGCGGAATCGGCCGAGCGCGCGGCGCTGGGTGCGGGCGCGATCCTCATGGACACCCTCGCCGTTGATGACGGGCGCAAGGACTATCAGAAAGTCGAGCGGCTGCGCCAGCTTCGCCCGGACATCATTCTCATGTCGGGCGGCACGGATGGCGGCACCGAGTCGCACCTGATCGAGATGGCGGAAGTCGTGCGCCGTGCCGACCCGAAGCCCCGATTTGGCGACATGAAGTTGCCGGTGATCTATGCGGGCAACAAGGATGCGCGGGGCAAGGTGGATCAGGTCCTCGGCGAAACGATCGAGTTCAAGCCGGTGGACAACCTTCGCCCGACGCTGGACCGCGAGGTTCTCGGCCCGGCCCGCGAGGAGATTCACGAGATGTTCCTCGAGCACGTTATGCAGCAGGCGCCTGGCTACTCCAAGCTCCTCGAATGGACGAGCGAAGAGATCATGGCCACGCCAAACGCGGTAGGCAAGCTCCTGAAGGAGTACGCCGAAAACGAGAAGATCAACTTGCTCGGTGTGGACATTGGCGGCGCGACGACGGACGTGTTCTCGGTGTTCAAGAGCGAGAGCGAGCGCATTTACAATCGCACGGTCTCGGCCAACCTCGGCATGAGCTACTCGATCTGTAACGTGCTCAAGGAAGCGGGAATCGACAACATCGCCCGCTGGCTGCCGTTCGAGATCGACCCCGCGGAAGTGCGCAATCGACTGCGGAACAAGATGATCCGCCCGACGACGATTCCGCACACCTATGAGGACCTGCTGATTGAGCACGCGGTGGCGCGCGAGGCGCTGAGGCTCGCCTTCGAGCATCACAAGACGCTGGCTCGCGGCCTCGCGGGCGTTCAGCAGCAGCGCGACGTGGGTCAGATCTTCGACCAGACCTCAAGCAACGAGTCGCTCATCAAGATGATGGAACTCGATCTCATCATCGGATCGGGCGGGGTGCTTTCCCACGCTCCGCAACGCGCTCAATCGGCGCTGATGATGATGGATGCTTATCAGCCGGAAGGCGTGACGATGCTGACCGTCGACTCGATCTTCATGACGCCGCACCTGGGCGTGCTCTCGCAGCACTTCTATGAGGCGGCTAAACAGGTGTTCGAGTACGACTGTATCGTCAAGATCGGCGACTGTGTTTCACCGATCGGCAACGGCAAGCCGGGTGAGACTGCGGTGACGGTCAGCGGCAGCGGCGTGAACGAGGCCGTGCCTTATGGCGCGATCAAGGTCATTCCGTGCGGCAAAGGCGAGTTCAAGGACGTGACGCTTGAGCCGGGCAAGAGCTTTGATCTTGGCGCGGGCAAGGGTAAGCCGATCACCAAGAAGCTTGAGGGCGGCATGGTGGGCATCATCATTGATGCGCGCGGCCGACCGTTCAATCTGGCTTCTGATGTGGCGACGCGGGTGGCCAAGCATCGCGAGTGGCTGTCGGCGATGGGGCTGCCGCTCCCGTGAGCCTGGGCTTTGGTTGCGTGATTGCCGGGCCTTTCGACGTTGCTCTGGAGCGGGTTCGGGAGGCTCTGGCGGCCGAGGGGTTCGGGATCGTCAGCGAGATTGACGTGCGGGAGACGCTCCGCAAGAAGCTGGATGTTGAGTTTCGGCCCTACACGATTCTGGGGGCATGCAATCCCATGCTGGCGAAGAAGGCGATTGAGGCTTTGCCGGAGGTAGGGTTGCTGCTGCCGTGCAACGTGACGGTTGAGCAAGTTGAGGGCGGGATCCGCGTGATGGCCGTAAATCCGGACGCGATGCTCTCGGCGGCGCCTGCGCATGAGGCTTTGACTGAAGTGGCTTTGGATGCGAAGCCACGGCTTGAGCGTGCGATCGCGGCCTTGGCCGGCTGATTTTTCGCATTTCTTGTACGTACCTTCGGGTGCGAGTTGTTAAAATGGGGTCATATGAATGGCCTGACTCGTTCTGCCCGCAGCTTCCTGCGGGGTTTGGTCTTTGCGGTGGCGGCGGCTGTGGGATCTGCGTGTTCCGCCGCGCAGGCGATGCCGGATTGGATTTGGCAGTTGCACACGCATGAAGGTACGACCTGGTCGATTGTTTATGCGCCGGACGGTGAGCATCTGTTTACAGCCGGTTGGGACGGTCAAGTGCGCCGATGGAATCTAGCCACGGGAGAGATCACAAGGCGCTACAGGGCCGGTTCGGGTATCCAACGAGTCGCAGTATCAGATGATGGGACACTGATCGCCGGAGCAACACAAAATCACAGACTCTTTGTTTGGAACGTTGAGACCGGGGCACAACTCTGCAACCTGCCTCTTGGCACATACGGTCAGGGTGTGCGATTCTTGCCGGGAAAGCCCAACCTATTGGTTGCAACCTACCAAAACGCTCATCTGTATGAGGTCGATCCCCACGCTGGTCAGTTTGTCAGGGCAGATCCTCTTCCATCAGCCGCATGGGACATGGATATTTCCGCAGAGGGAAATGCTGTTGCCATTCCATTCCACTCTAGCACTGGTGGATATGTCCGTATCTACGATTTAACGACGCGAGCTCTAAAATGGCAGCGATTTATTGATAAGAGACCATACTTGGTAGACATTTCTCCCGATGGAAGCAAGGTTGCTGTTGGTTGTGATCTGAACGAGGTTCGGGCTTACACGACCGAGAATCTTGTGCATTTGGCTACGCTTCCGTCGGCGCCTACAGGTTCAGGAGTCCCCCAGTTCTCGAATGATGGCGAAGTCCTGTTTACGTTACGACGGCCCGTATATGGTTATCGAACGTCAGATTGGCAGAAGATTCACGATTTTTTCCCCGATACACCGCCCGACACGATGGCAACTCACCCGACAGGCGACATGGTCGCTTTGGCTCACTCCGATTCTATTCGGCTGTACTCGAGTGCGGACATGATCGAGGTCGGGCGCATGGGGCCTAATCGCGGCCGTGTAACGAGGTGGGCTTCCCCGTTAGATGACTCTCAATACGCTACCGGCCAGATGAACGCATACCGCTATTTTGCACAGGCCAACCTTTGGCGATCGGACACTGGGCATTGGCTGAATGGGGTTAATTACGTGAATAGTGCTCAAGATCTCTACGGAATCGACTACTCGAGTGATGGGGCTATGCTGGCTGTCGCAAACTTCGATTACACGCCGTATATGTATGTTATTAAGATTTTTGAAGTGACGACCGGCTCATTAGTGCTCAGTGTGCCCGGCGTTCATACGGGCGAAGTCAACGATCTACGCTATAGCCCCAATGGTTCACTGATCGCCACAACCTCATTTGACAAGACCGCGAAAGTCTGGAATGCCGAGACGGGTGCGCTGATTGCAACGTTAACCGGTCATACTGCCTCCGTTTCACGTTGCTTCTTTCGGGGCAACAACGAGCTGATCACGGTGTCGAACAGCGGACGGGAAGTGATCCGCTGGAACATCGCCACGGGGCAACCCATCCAAACGTGGAACTTCACCGAAACGATCAGAGCGATGTACGTCGCCTCGACCGACCGGTTGTTCGTCAATGTGGGTTACGGTATGACGTGCCAAGAGATTTCGGTGGCGACGGGGAATTTGTTCAACACGATCGCCTTTCCGGGGTGGCTCGCGGCCGTCAGTCGCGACGGCACGACTCTGCTGTCCAGCGGCACCTACATGAGCTTTCTGAACGCAAACACCGGCGCAACTCTGGCCTCGCTTGACAATGGCGCCCCCGGCATGGAGTTCACAAACGACGGGAGCCGGGTGTTCACCCGCGAAGGCGTTATTGACAACCCGGTGCAGGAAGAGTACGCGGCAACCAGCCTCTCCGCCACGCCTCCGGCGTTCGTGGTGAGCGGCACCCTCGCGTCGCTCGTGAAGCCGCGCGATGACGACTGGCTACGCCTCGCGATATTGACCTTCAGTTCCAAGGCGTTTCCCATCATCGCGGAGGCGAGAACGACCATCGACGTGGAGAACCCGCGTGCACTACGCGCAAGGATCCGAAGTCAGTCGAACACGGCCGGTGCGTGGACGCTCGCAATGCAGTTCTACGACCATGTCTCGGGGTCGTGGAGCACGGTGGCGCGGGTGGCCGCACCTTTGACGCAATCCGTCAGCGAACTCGTTCTTTCGACGACACAAGATGTCGACCGCTACGTTGCCGCCGATGGGACGGTTCGCATGCGATTCACCGTTGATGGGCTGGCGCTCGGCAGCACCATCCGCCCGGATATCTCGATCGACTATGTGCGCTTTGAGGTCGTGCGTTAACTCCCCAACTCAACCAGCCGTGCGAGGCGAGCGGGGTCACTCGCAAGGTCCTCGGCCAAGAGCTCGGACGCCAGTCTAAACCACGGGCGGGCGTCCGCGGGCTTTTCAAGCGCCAGCAGGTTCTCGGCGATCTCCTCGGCCACATAGCCGTCCGGGTCGCCGGAAGACAACTCTGCCAGAATCACCATCGCGGATTCGTGCTCGCCTAGCGAACGCAGGGCCCGCGCGACACACCAGCGCGCAATCAGCAGCGGCCCGGCCGCGCCCATCTCCTCGCGAAGCTCGACCGCTTCCAGGAAGCACGTCAGCGCCCTCTGAAACTCGCCGCTCGCGTGATAGCTCCAACCGAGGTTGTTCAGCAGGGAAGCCCGCCAGCGACGCGCCTGCGGGTCGTCGCTCGCGTTCGCTTCGGCGAGGGCAAGCTCATTCATCTCCCGTGAGCGCGCAGGATCGGCGATGGCGATCATGTGCAGGGCGTCGATGCGCAGATCGGCGATATCGGTCTCCGCCGCGCGTTCAAACAATGCAATCGCGCCATCGCGCTTGCCCGACGAGTTGTAGAGACGGCCGCGTTCCAGCAAAACGCACGCGTCGCCGCGAGTCTGGGGTCGGCCGATCACATCGTTCAAGGCGTCCAGAACCCGGTGACCTTCGTCGAATCGCTTCTGCAGGCCCAACGATCGAGCCAATTGGGCGGAGAGCTCGCGGTGCTCGTCACCCTCGGCCGTCAGCAGCGCCTCGCGGAAGCGGGCTTCTGAACCGGCGGGGTCGCCAAAATCCCACAACTCGCGGACGTCCATCAGACCAGCGCCTCAATGCGGCGAGCAAGTTCGAAATCGAGAGGCGAGATGCCACCGACGTCGTGGGTGTTGATCGCCACGCGTAGCTTTCGATATCGCAAGTCGAGGTCGGGATGATGGTCCATGGCCTCGGCGAGGTGGGCGATTGCGCTCACGAACGTGACTCCCGCAAGGTAGCTCGGGAACGCAAACGTCTTGGTGATTTGGCCATTCTCCAGGGCCCAGCCGGGGGCACTCATCAATGCCGACGTGATCTCAGATTCCGAAAGCTTTCGCCGTTCCATCGCCGCCGAGCATACCGCTGGCGACGGCCTCGACCGCTTCGTCAAGACTCAGCGCGGCCATGTCGATCACCAGTCGCGGCGTCGACCAGGGGTGGTAGTCGCGACTGGTGACGTCCTCCCAAGTGGGAAGCTTGAAACCGTCCAGGTCGGCCAACCGGGACTCCACGCGCCGCCGATGCTCCGCCAAGTCCGAACAGATGACCTCGACGTCTCGCGCCGACACCCTTGCCTGTGCCGCGACATCGCGCCACGCCTCGCGAGTGAGTTCCCACGGGTTGACGGTGTCGGCAATCACCACGCGCCCAAGCCGTAAGTTCTCCAGTGCAACCGCATAGGCGACCTCATAGCCGAGGCCGTCGATCGGCGACACGCCACCGAGGGCAAGCGCGTGTTCGATGCCATCCACTCGCACGAGGGTCGCGCCTAGGCGCACGGCAAGTGCGCGCCCGAGCGTGGTCTTGCCGACGCCAGGGAGCCCCGCCAAGATGATCAGCACAAAAAACCCCACGGGTGCCGAAGCATATGCCGAGGATACACCGTCCGTGATCATGTTAAGACATGGTTAAACGACTGTTAACGACAACCGCGCTGCTGAGCGCAACGGGTTTCTCGGTGGCGGACCAGGGGAAGCTCTCGGGCGTCTTCTTTGGCGATCTCTATAGCGTGGGCTCGCATAGTGACGCGCGGCTCAAGGGGCTCGATGGGCTTTGGAATCGGCGGTTCAACCTCTCGTACGACCGCAAACTTGAACCCGGGTGGAGCCTGCGTCTCCGGATTGAGGTGAAAGACCGGGGTGACTTCTCGCCCGAGCACTCGGTTGATCCATTCATGAAGGATGCGTGGTTGCGCTACACCGTGAACGGTCACAAGATCACGTTTGGCCTGATTCCAACCCCGAGCTTCGAGGCAATGGAAGATCGTTTGGGCGTTCGACACATTGAGCGGACCCCGCTGGACTTGTGGCGAATGGGCTCCTCGCGGGACAAGGGGATTTCGGTGGCGGGACCGCTCTCGGGCGGGCTGGACTACTCGCTGATGGTGGGCGACGGCAGCGGGACTCGCTCCAGTCGCTCAGGCAACAGCACCGTGTACGGTCGCCTGGGCTACAAGGCGACACCCGAAGTCTATGTCAACCTGTACGGCGACACCTGGAAGCAGGAGCGGGGAGCGCGTCGCCAGACGGGCATGGCTGAGGTGTTCTATTCCGGCAATGGATTCAAGCTTGGGGCGACGTATGCGACTCAGCGGCGAACCCGACCGGGGACGGCGGCGTTCTCGTTCAATGTGGTGTCGTTCTACGGAGAGGCTCGGCTCTCGGACACGGTGAGTCCGTTTGTGCGGTACGACGTGGTGAGCGAAGCCCTACCGGATGCAGATCGGATTGACTACTACCGCATGTCACGGGCCGGGAAGCCATCTTTTCTTCAGGCGGGGGTGCGGTTGCACCTGAGCGACGACTGGGAGTTGGTGCCGAACGTGACGGTGGTGAGCTACCGACGCGGCCCGACGGGCGTGACACCGGGGCAGGACACCATTTTCCGATTGACGTTCAGCTACAAGTTCTAGCGAAGTTCAAGGATATCCTTGAGATTGTCTTCGACAAGTCCAAGTGTTCGCGGTTCGAGTTGGCCGATGTAGCCGACGAGTCGGGCCTTTGAGATGGTCAGAATCTGTTCACACCGGACGACTCCGGGTTTTGAGAGGCCGTTGAGTTTCGTAGGCTCAACCGGCACGTGAAGAAGGTTGTCGTCGTGGCCGCCGGTGGACATGGCAAGCACAATCGTCAAGTTGTAGCTCTCAACGTCGTTGGCCAGGTTCGATTGGATGATCAGAGCAGGGCGCCTACCATGTTGCTCGGAGCCGCGTCCTGGCTCCCAATCGACCCACCAAATCTGGCCCCTACGCGTCCGCCGAGAGTTTGTCAAGGGCTACCTCCGCTTGGGCACTACTTGCATACTCGACGTCGGATTCCGCCTGGGCAAGTTGTCGAAACGCCGCTCGAAGTGACTCGCGTCGGTCGTTCTCTGCGGCTTGCTGGAGTGTCGTTTCAACAAACTCGTTGAAACTCTGCGATCGCCGTTGCGCTATGCTGCGGCACACCGACCAGAGTTGCTCATCGAGTCGCAGGCTGACCGTCTTTTCTGTCTTTGCCATACCAATATGATATCACAATATGACATCATGTTCCGCATGCACGATGCATCATTGCGGCTACTGCTCGGACAGCTTCAGCAGATACCGACCGTAGCCGTTGTTCTTGAGTTGCTCGCCCATGGTGCGGAGTGACTCACGCTCGATCCAGCCTTGGCGGAAGGCGATTTCTTCGGGGCACGCGATCATGAACCCTTGGCGGCTCTCGACGGTTTGCACAAACATCGACGCCTGCAGCAGTGATTCGTGGGTGCCCGTGTCGAGCCACGCGTAGCCGCGGCCCATGATTTCGACGCCCAGCGAGCCATCGTCGAGATACGTTCGGTTCAAGTCCGTGATCTCAAGTTCGCCGCGGGCCGATGGCTTGAGGGCGAGCGCCCGATCGACGACGGTGTCGTCGTAGAAGTACAACCCCGTGACCGCGTAGTTCGATTTCGGCACGGCGGGTTTTTCTTCTATGCTGATCGCGCGACCGCTGCCATCGAACTCGACCACTCCGTACTGCGTCGCGTCGTCGACGTGGTAGGCATACACTACGGCGCCGGACTCAATCTCCGCCGCTCGCCGCACCGATTCTTGTAGGCCGTGACCAAAGAAGATGTTGTCGCCCAGGATGAGCGCACACGGTTGATTACGGGCAAACTCCTGCCCAACGTGGAACGCTTGGGCGAGTCCGCCGGGGTGAGGTTGGACGGCGTATTGAATTTCGATGCCCCACTGCGATCCATCGCCCAGGAGGGCTTGGAACGCCACCTGATCGTGCGGGGTGGTGATCACCAGCACCTCGCGGATGCCCGCCAGCATGAGCACGCTCAGCGGGTAGTAGATCATCGGCTTGTTGTAGATGGGCATGAGCTGCTTGCTCGTTGCCCGGGTGATGGGATACAGCCGCGTTCCCGATCCGCCCGCCAGGATGATTCCTCGCTTGACCATCAGAGATCCTCGCCCAATGACGGGCCGTAGTAGCGTTTGATGAACGCTTGGAAGTCATCCGTCGCAATGAGCGGGCGCCACCAATCTTCGCGATCGCGATACCAGCGGACGGTGGCGCGCAGCGATTCCTCAAAAGGATGCGTGGGTGCCCAGCCGAGGCCGCGTAGCTTGTCCGCCGACATCGAATAGCGCTTGTCGTGCGCTCCCTTTCGAGGGTCGGGAATCCGCTTGATGAGCGACTCGTCGCGGCCGGTCTCTTCGAGGAGAATCTTGACCACTTCGTGGTTGAGGCGCTCGTTCACGTCGCCGACGTTGTATACCTGGCCAGGTTCACCGTGAAGGAGCGTATGGAGGACGCCACCCGCATGATCCATCGCGTGGATCCACTCGCGGACCTGGTTGCCCTCGCCATAAACCGGCACCTTCTTGCCATCGATGAGGCGGGTGAGAAAGAACGGGATGAGCTTCTCGGGAAACTGATAGGGTCCGTAGGTGTTGCCGCCGCGCGTGATCAACGCCGGAGTGCCGAACGCCTTGACGTGGGCGCGAATCTGGAGGTCGCCACCGGCCTTGCTGGCGCTGTAGGGAGTGTTGGGCTCGATGGGCGATTGCTCGGTAAAGTGGCCTTGATCAATCGAGCCGTATACTTCGTCGGTCGACACATGGAGCATCCGCTCAAGCTTGAACTTGCGAGTGGCTTCGAGAAGCACGTAGACGCCGAGCACATCGGTTTCGATGAAGCTACCCGCGTGGAGGATCGAGCGATCGTTGTGGCTCTCAGCGGCGAAGTTCACGATGTGCGTGATTCCCTCTGATTTGATGATGCCTTCAACGACGACCGGATCTTGGATCAGTCCTGGATAGAAGCGAAATCGCGGATTCGACGCCACATCGGCGAGCGTCGAGAGATTGCCCGCGTAAGTGAGCGCGTCAAGAACGACCAGCTTCGCGTCGGGCAAATGCTGAAGCGCGAGCCGGACAAAGTTCGAACCGATGAATCCGGCGCCGCCGGTGACCAACAGGTGCATGCTGATGTTATATTCGGTTCGCGGAGGCCAATGCCTGAGCTTAACCTTCGCGAGTGAGCGTATCGACGTGAAGATTCATTGATCTCAGGCGTCGGCAGAGCACTTGGCTGATGTTCAACAGGATCATCGCCGCGGTTTGCGGGTCGGAGGTCATCATGCTTCTGAACGACTCGGAACTGATGACGGCGGCTTCGACTTCGCCGTTTGCGACGACGGTCGCGGAGCGCGGCTGCTCGTCAATGAGAGAAATCTCGCCGATCATGCTGCCCGGACCGAATTCGGCGAGCACTTCACCTGTGAACGACTTGATGGATGCGTAGCCTTCGAGCAGGATGATCAGGTCGCTGTTGTAGTCGAACTGCCGGATAATGACGTCGCCACCCATGAAGGTGCGCGGGGTGGCCAGGGCGGCAAATCCTCGCGTGACTTCCTTCGGGAGTCCACGGAAGAGGTAGTTGTATTGCAGCGACTGCATCAAATCCATGTCGTCATTATCGCCCATACGCACCCCATCCATGGGACTTCGGGCCAAAAAGCGGGGGCCGCAACGCAAGCGCCGCGACCCCGTGTGTGTGGGTTTGGAGGGTGAAGTTACTTCTTGGGAGTCGGGATGCTCGGCGACTTGGCGAACTTCTCCGGGCTCTTGTTGAACGCGGGCTTGCAGCCGGCGCAGCAGAAGAAGTAGCGGCGGCCCTTGTAGTCGGCGAACATCTTCTCCTTGGTCGCCTTGGCGATGTTGACCTTGTGGTCCTTCATGATCGGGCAGGGCAACTCCTTTGGAGTCTTAGCCTGTGCGAAGGCGGAGACGGTGAGACCAGCGATAAGAGCGAGAGAAATCAGCGACTTCATAGGTTCATTTTGGCACCTCGGTCGGTGCATCCGTTAGACTGAATGCAAGTCGGCTGCGTTTCGTGCCGAAACTGATGCTGAATGTCGGATGTGGAATGTCGCTGGACGACCTTCCTAGCGACATCCGAGATTTGACATCCCACATACCCCAGCAAGCCGATGCGAATCATCCACACCAACGATTTCCACGGAACGCTCGATGCCGAGCGGGCGGCGTGGTTGCGAGCGCTCAAGGATGAGGAACCTGACACGCTCTACTTCGACAGCGGCGACGCAATCAAGACCGGCAATCTAGGTGTTCCGCTCAAACCAGAGGCGGCGTGGGAGCGATTGGCGGAGGCAGGATGCGATGGGAGCGTGTTGGGCAATCGGGAGACGCACGTCTTGCCCGCCGCTTTTCGCGCGAAGATCGCGGGGCACCGCCATCCCGTGCTTTGCGCTAACTTGCGGGCTAAGCAAGACAAGCCGCCCCTTCCACCGTGGGAGATTCTGGCGTGCGCAGGCTTCCGGGTAGGAGTATTCGGCGTGATGGTGCCCATGGTGACGTCTCGCATGAAGACGCAAGCGGCGAGCGCCTATCTGTGGGACGATCCGATCTCGACGGCGCGGGAGGTGGTGGCAGTGTTGCGGCCCCAGGTGGATGTGGTGATCGCGCTGACGCACATCGGACACCGACGAGATCTGGAGTTGGCATCTACGGTGGCGGGGATCGACGTGATCCTCGGCGGACATTCGCACACGGTGCTCGAGGTACCTCAGCGTGTGGGCGACACCTGGATCGCGCAGGGCGGTTCGCATGGGCGGTTTGTGGGCGTCTATCGGTGGGAAGGTGGTGCGTTGGTGGGTGGTTTGAGGGAGCTGGGCGGGAGCGCGGTAAAAGACCCCCCTGCGCTTCGCTAGAGGTATCCCTTGCGGCGGAACCACCAGACTTCGAGCGCGCCCAGCGCAACCATGAGGCCTATGGAGAAGGGGTAGCCGAGCGTCCAATGCAACTCCGGCATGAACGCGAAGTTCATTCCATACACGCCCGCCACAAACGCCCCGGTCATGAGCACCGTCGAGATGACGGTCAAGCGCCGCATGACCTCGTTCAGCCGATTCGAGGTGATCGAAACTTGAGCATCCAGCACGGACGACAAGAGGTCGCGCTGCAGGTCAATATCTTCAAGAATCCGCAAGGTGTGGTCATAGACGTCCTGGAAATACTTGCGGTCTTCGGCATCCATGAACGCGAAATCGCGCCGCAGCAGTTGGTTCAGGATATCGCGAACGGGCACCAGATTCCGACGCAACTCCAGCAGGCGACGTTTGAAGGCCAAGGCATGCCCGATGTCGATATGCGCGCCGAGATAGAGCTGGTCCTCTAGGTCGTCAATGTTGTCGCCGAGGAGGTCGACAGCCGGGAAGTAGCCATCGACGATTTCGTCCAGGAGCGAATGGAGGAGCTTGATGGAGTCCGTGTGGGCATCTGGGCGGCGCAGACAACGCTCACGCCAAGAGTCGAGCAAGGGCGCCGGATGGGTAGTCACGGTCACGACGCTGAACGCATCGACAAAGAAGGAAACTTCGACGAATCGTTCGGTCGATTGCCCCAGCACCACCGCGGGGGCGACCAGAAAGATGTCGGTCTCGTCGGCGCGAAGCGCAGGTCGTTCCTGATCGCTGAGCGCATCTTCAACTTCGAGCGGGTGGAATCGAAACTCGGCTTCCAGAAACTTGCGGGTGGCCGGGATGTCGTGCGCAAAAATGTCGATCCACACAAAGCTCCGCCGCGAGCGATACGCGTCGATCAGAGCTTCGCGGTCCTGAGATATCTCAGGTTGATCGAAGCAGACTCCATGCACGACAAACGGAGCATCCACGTAGCGTATGGACGATCCGCGCGTGCTAAAGTGGGCACATGATTACGGGGTTGGGCAAGACGTGGTGCCAGGTTTCGGACATGGCGCGTGCGGTGGAGTTTTATCGCGATACGCTGGGGCTGACGCTTCGGTTTGAGTCGCCGCATTGGACCGAGCTTGAGGTTGGCGGAGCGGTGGTTGCGCTTCACTCTCGGCTAGCAGAGGCAGAGGGGCCTTGCGGCGAAGAAGGACGCGGCTGGTATCTCGGGCTGATGACCGACGATGTCGAGGCCTTGCAGGCGGCGGTGTTGGCCGGGGGTGGAACCGATCACGGGTTCCATGACGTGCCGAGTGGTGCGGTGTATACGTTCACCGACCCCGATGGAAACCCGATCCAGGCGCTGCAGTTGCGTTGAACCCCACGAACTCGGGCATGCGGAGGTCCTGCGCGAGGCCATGATGTGTGATTCGGTCAGCAAATGCGGCCAGTCCGCGGCAATGCTCGTCGCCAAAGCCGTAGTCCATGATCTCGGTAAAGTAGTGGCGGGCGGTCGCGATGTCAAATCCCGATTCGGTAGCAAACTGCGGCAGCACGCTTTCCAAAACCCCCAGCGTCGTCGGCGGGGCAGTGGCCAAGTGAACGGCTAGCCCGGCATCAAGTTCCGATCCGCCGACCCACAGCGCCCACACAAACGGCAGCCCGGTCAGCGCGGCCCAGGCTTCGCCCAGGTCCATCACGTACAGACCTGTACCGTCAGTGCGCATGCCGGCGTCGCCGATGAGGATGCCCGCGTCGGCCTGCGAAAGCATGATCTCGAGGTCGTTCGGCAAGGTGCGAGTTTGGGGTCGGACGCCGTGGAGCTCGGCGAGCAGGATCTGGCCGAGGGCGTTGCTGGTCATCGAGCTTTGATCGAGGGCGAGCCGTTCGATCTGGCCGAAAGGAACGCGGCTGAACATGCGTACGCTCGCGACTGGACCGCGGCTCGAGATCGAGACGCCGTCGGCCGCGCGGGGGCGCCTTAGCGATTCGATGCTGCTAACGAGGATGGCTTGGACTTCGCCCGCATCGAGCATCGCGGGGAGTCGCGAGGGGACATCGAAGCGGACTTGGACGGGTGAACCATCCGCGCGGAACGGCCACACCATGGGCTTGGCGTTTAGATAGGGCACGCAACCAACGGCGTAGCTCACGTTTCAGAGTTTACTGTTCGGAGGCGATATCGCGGCGGAACATCTTGCCTTCGAACTCGATTCGGTCGGCGGCGGCGTAGGCTCTGGCGCGGGCTTCGGCGACGGTGGCGCCGGTCGCGCTGACGCCGAGAACGCGACCGCCGGACGTGACGATTTCAGATTTCAGATTGATGATTTCAGATTCCGGAGAGCCCATGAGGGCGTCGGTGGGTTCGTCCCGACGCAGCGCCGTCCCCGCATGGAACACCACTACTGCCTCATCCAGAGCATCAGGGATTTGGATGGGAATGCCTTTCTCATAGGCTCCCGGATAGCCAGCGCTGGCGAGCACAACGGTCACCGCGGCGGGGGCTTCGGTGCCAATGGCGGGAAGCGGCTGCCCCTTTGCGGCGGCCAAGAGCAACTCCCCCAGCCCCGGTCCCAGGCGGCGCATCACCGACTGCGTTTCGGGGTCGCCAAAGCGCACGTTGTACTCCAGGCACATCGGCTCGCCGTCCACCACCATGACCCCCGAAAACAGCACGCCGCGGTAGTCGATGCCTTGCGCTTGCATGGCCGCGAGGATCGGGCGGACGATCTGGTCCTCGGTCTTGCGGATCAGCGCGTCATCCACCTTGGCGACTGGCGAGTAGGTGCCCATGCCGCCGGTGTTCGGGCCGCGGTCGCCGTCGAGGGCGCGCTTGTAATCTTGGGCGACGGGGAGGCTGACGAACTCGGTGCCGCTGACCACGCTGAGCAGGCTGAACTCCCAGCCGCGCAGCCGGTCCTCGATGACGATGGTGCGGCCGGCTTCGCCGAGTTCGTCGTCTTCGAGCATCATGGCGATGGCGTCGTCGGCGTCCTCGTAGGTGTCGCATACGACAACGCCTTTGCCAAGCGCAGCCCCGCTGGCTTTGACGGCGACGGACTGACCGGCGTCAAAGCGGGCCTTGGCGGCTTGTCGTGCTTGGTCGGCGTCGGTGTGGATCGTGAAGGGGGCGGTCGGCACGCCGGCCGCTTGCATGAGGGACTTGGAGAAGGCCTTGCTGGCTTCGTGCTGTGCGCCGTCCTCGCCAGGGCCGAAGACGGTGAGTCCTTCGATGCGCATGCGGTCGGCGAGGCCTTCGATAAGCGGATTTTCGGGGCCGATGACCACCAGGTCCGGGCGGAGTTGGACGGCGGTGGAGAGAGGATCGCCGACGATGCATTCGGCGACTTCGGCGATGCCGGGATTACCGGGGCAGACGTAGATAGTGTGCTCTTGGGCTAGCTTCCAAGCGTGGGCATGCTCGCGACCGCCGCCGCCGATGATCAGAATCCGCATGCTGAGTGTGGTACCCGGAATGGCTAGCGAAGGGCCGTCAGCGCTCGGGCCAGTTTCGAATCCGCTCGTAGGAAAGCAAGTTGATCCCGGTCTGTAGCCGCTCTTCCAGGAGTTCGGCGGACCACACGGACAGGTGTTCGAGCTGTTGGAGTTCCGCGGGAACCGAGTCTCCTAGGAATCTCTCGCTCGTGCCATCAAACACATACCAACTTCTCGGCCCCGCATTCATCAAGTAGGTCGGATAGACGAATGGTTCTGGCGGAATGTGGCCAATCAGCGGCCATCGCCCCGAACCAACCGCTGCGCCGATTCCGACAATGACTGGAGTCAGCACCTTCTCGCAATCCGCCCAGCCCTGGGTGTCGCTCCAGTTTTGCGGACAGCGGTACAGCTGCACGAAGGGACCACGCTCGCCTGCATGTACATAGTGAGCGAGGATCTGCCTTTCATCCAGTTCCATCACCCGGGCGACAGAACCAACAGTCAATCTCTTGCGTGCCATGTTGCGGTTACGTCCTTTCTGGCTGGGGATGCACAATGTCGAGCAGGTCATCGAATGTGGTCGCTCGCTCAAGGAGCTCCTTCAGTTCAGGCCCTCCACCCGCGATGGAGTGCCTCACCCGTCGAATGTGCTTGGCAACCAGCAGCTTCAGTTCGCGAAACTCGTAAGTGACGATGGGTTCTGAGAGGATGGGGATGCCGCTCACGAAGCCGTTAAGGAAGAGTAGCGACCAGTAAGGTGGCTCGATCCTAACATCGGTGTGTCCTACGATGGTTCGCTTCGTATTGTCTGGGCAATAAACGACAATCTTCGCCAGGTTGCCCTTTCGCTTAGCCAAGTTGGTGAAGTAGTGTCTATCGCGGAAGCCACTTTCAATTCCAAAGTGGGACGTGTTAATACCTCGAACAGCTGGCGTCTGCATTCTTAAAACCTTATGCGTCCAATTCCGGAAACACGACTAGAAGCGTGCCTCACGTCCAAGGCATTATAGAACTCCTTGAGATATTGACTCAAGTGCCTCGATCTCCTTCTGAGTGAACAATTCCGAAAGATTACTTCGGCTGGCTACGTCGGGTCGGCTACGGCCATCGATCATAATCTCCACGAAAGCGCAGTTGCCCTCTGTGCATTCGATGTGACCACCCTCTAACCATCGTCTCCAATCCTCTGGCCCATTCCAGAGAATGAGGACATCCTGGTTCTCGCCGAAGATGGCAGGATTCACACTCATGTCGACAAACCGGCAATGGCGGATATCGGCCGTCGAGAGATCACATCCGGCCATGAGGTTCGGAGGCATCTTCGGAAAGTCGAGATTCTGCCCATGAAAGATGACTTCGTCGAGTCTCCCTTCAAACGAGCAGTTAGTGAATACGGCACCTGGAAATGTCGTCTTGAAGCTGCATTGTCGAAATGAACATGCCGTGTATAGTACGCATCCGTGAGCGCTTCCGCGGAAGTCGCACTGATCAAACATCACTTCGTCGAATTCGTTCGGTGGAACCGGCCAGGTCACATTATTTCCGCCAAATGCAGTATCACGCAAGCTGCATTTGTGAAAGACACAATTAGAAATACGAGAGCGATAGATGAAAATGCCCTCAAGCTTGCAATTCTTAAAAACACAATTCCTCACTGTTGACCGTGATAACGCAAGTTCGGTGAAGTCGCAATTGTGGAACTCGACCCCTTCCAACGTCTTGCGTTTAAAGTGCTGACGATCGGACACAAACCGGAGACCATCGCCCAGTCCGAACAAGCGGCGGGGCAACTCCATTGTGGGCAGCCTCAGCCCATGAACGATACATCGCCCCTCGTGCATCAACAAGTCAAGGTCATCAAAAGGCCCGCCCCGACACAGGCGTCGAAAAACTTGCTTCTGATCCATTGACCTCATTGCACTGTCCGATTCTACCTGTGGAACAAGGGTATGCCGCCCTTACCGTACTTCGTCACATGGGCATCCCATCGAGCTCGGGTTGTCAAATCCCACCACCTTCCTCGTCCCAGGAAGCCATCTTTTATGAAGAAGTCCGGTCCAAACTTGAAACCGGGCGTGGTTTGCACGCCTAAGAGTCTGAGAAAGTTGTCTTGTCCAACATCCTGTTTGAGCATCGCGTCAAGTCTTTCACCCTCATACGCTGGCCGCAGGCGCGGATTCACGGCAACCCTCTTGGCCTGAGGTGCGGTTAGTGGGGGTTTCTTTGCGATGACACGCTTCGTAAGGACCTTTAGGCGAGCCGTAACAGCAACCACTCGAGCGCCTTGAACGGCCTTCGTTACAGGAACTGCCGTGGTCAAAGTCTGGAAGCTAACGTTGGCAAAGCCTCGAGAGGTTCCATATCCAGGCATTTGCGCGGCAGTCTCGTTATTATAGAATCCAAGGGAAAAGACGTTTAACGTGGCAGAGCCGCCTGTATAGGTCCCGAGTCTCCAGTTCTCGCCCACAAAGAGTTGGCCAAAAGAGTTGCCAAAGAACCAGTCACGGAAGTCCAATCCGCTAGGATCCCAGAACATGACCGGGTTGCCGCCGCAGTAGGAGTAGAGATTTACGCCCCCATCCAGGCCAATCGGGTCGCGGCTTAGCCAACTTCCCAACCGCGGGTCATAGTAGCGGTTGTGGCAGTAGTACAGCCCCGTATGGGCGTCGCCGTAGTAGCCCGCCTGGCCTTTGTATTGGAATGGCTGACGACGCATCCGGTCGCTGCCTGGCGCGTCCGGCCAGACGAGCATGCCGTAGCCATCATAGAACAGCGGCTTTTCAGCCAGGCCCTCATGGGTGGTCGTGTTCAGGGTGTTCCCGAGAGGATCATAGAGGAATGCCTTGCTGTTGCCGAGCATGTCGAACTCCATGACCGGCCCGGTCGGACCCCAGAGGTAGAGAACGAAGGCATCGGGAGCCCAGGATTGCCCAAGGTCGCTCACCGCGTTGACTGCATTGTGTGTGCCTCCATTCCCCCAGAGCCCCACCCAGCGACACAAGAGCGCTGTTCCATCGTAAAGGAACATTTGCTCGTTATCCAGCTGGTTTGCTGACGTGCCGAAACTGAAGACTTGGTAAGTCCGCAGACCGTCCGCGTCGTAGTTCGACCGCTGGTCGAGGGCTATGTTTGTGAAGGCACCCTTCTCAAGGGATGTGCCATTGATTAGTCCAAGGCGACCTTGGGCACCATACAAGAACTCGAAGCCATTCAGGGCCGTGACTTCCCCCGAAGAGTTGTAGGACGGCGACGTGTATCCAGCGAGCGATCCGGTAAGCACTTGGTCGCTTCCAGGATCAATGGTCCATGTATTGCTCCGGAGCTTCTTTAGGTTGTCCGCATTGTCATACTCGTGCACGAGGTTGACCGCCGAGCTGCCGCTGCCAGTCCAGGCCTCGGTGAGGAGCCGACCTCCACCATCGTATCCAAATGTCACGCTACCCGTGCCGTAGGCCGTTTGTTGCTGAGATGTACCCAGGGTCGTGGCGGCCAAGAAACTCATACTGATAATGTGGCCCCTCGCATTGTAGGAGATGTTCGTAAACTCGGAGAGCTTCGTGTGAGCGGTGCCGTTGTGCGGATCGGTGAAGTTGTAGCTGGTGGGGGCAAACGGATCCAGAAGCCCATCCTTCGTTGCGTTGATCTGGCCGATGAGTTGCCCCGCATCGTTGTATTCGTACAAGATCGTAGACTTGAGCGTGCGGACAGCGATGATCCTGCCGTTGGCATCATAGGAGTATGTTGCCCTTGCAACCGCTGGCGTGATCAGACTCCCCGTCCCTGTCTGGTAGTAGGCGGCGATGTCGGAGATGCGCCCAATGGCATCGTACGTGTACTCGAACTTCACCTTCGGATACGTTGCGGCGTTGTTCCCGTATGAGTCTTTAATGTCCACGATCATGAACTGCCGTGAACCATTTGGGTTGTATCCGTATGAGATGCCTTGGGTTCCACCACGAGTCTCGTTCGTTACGTCGTCGCGAATGACTTGATCCCGATCACTGTATAAATAGTCGTGCTTGGTGCCGAGGTCTGAATAGCTGTTGCTTGACCCAGATGTTTGTGCCCAGGAGAACGTGCTGGAGGGGCGACCAAACGCGTCGTAAGTGAAGGAAGCGTCGGCGGTGCCATTAGGCGTCCCCAACATGGTAAACGCGATGCTGTTGACGACAGAAGTCGTCTGGTTTCGACTCAAGTGGACCGAGCGACTGTTCTCTTGACCGTGCACTGTTTCCAAAAGCCCATTTCGGTTCGAGAAGATTTTCTCAGTCAAGCTACGTGCCCCGGTTCCAAACTTGACGTCAAGCCGACGCTGTACGGGGTAGGGGGTGAAACCATGCGCTTGTTGGCCATTCCCGTTCGTCAACGCCTTGAGGTCGTATTGGGTGTTGAGCCTTGGGGACTCGATTTTGGGGCCGGCACTGCTGCTCGAACCGTCCTTGAACGTGGCGATCGCGGACTCAGCGTCGTACGTGTTTTCAAAGAGCGTCGCGATCGTCTGCCCAACCTTAGTTGATTTGAAGCTGGTTGCGGCTTGCCCAAGAACCGGTCGGGTTGTCGTCAGCCCGTATCCGTTCGGTCCCGTAGCAGCCGTGATCTGACCATAGTCATTCCATGTGAACGTGGAAACGGCACCCTTTGAGTCCGTTGTCTCGATCGTCCGCCCCCGAGTGTCATAGTTGAACCACGTCGTGTCCGGCACCGAGCCCGTTGAGGATCCGGGGCGCACATAGTAAGGCAGGCCATAGCGCTCTGGCTTCGGAACGCCAAGCTTATCCTGATCGTATCCAAATGTCGTCGTGCCGCTGCCCGTGCTCGTGATCGTCTTGATATTGCCTAGGGCGGTGTACTTGTATGTGGTCGTGTCCACGCCTTGATCCACGATAGTTTTGAGCATGCCGATCTTGCCGTCGGGATCCCCCGCGCCATAGTAGGAGATCGTCGTTGCAGGCTTCGCTCCCCCGGTGCTTGAGAACTCCTGCACTTGCGAGATTCGGCCCTTGGGAGCCTCATCAGGATACTCCCAAGTGTATCGGACATAGCTTCCTTGGGTCGTCGTAACTCGGCCAGGGTTGCCGTGCGAGTCAACTTCGCTGACAAACGCTTGACCGCCGAGGGGCTCTATGATTCGCTCGAGGAGAGCTGGGTTCGTCCCGTTGTAGATGAACTGCGTTGGATCGCCCGCCGCTGTCGTATACCTGGAGAGTCGGCCCAAAGAGTCACACTCTACGGTGTAGTTATCTGGATTCCAGAAATCCACCAGCGACACGTTTGCGCCGCCGGAGGGCAAGTAGCCATATGATCGAGCCTTGCTGTTCGCATCGAGAAGGCTGTGCACACGTCCGGTTGCGGACTCATACGTGACGGTGGCAGTCTGGTTGACGCCGTGAGGATCCTTCGATCGGGCTGAGTTGAGATACTTCCGATCCTCGATCGTCTGGTACGTGAAGAGCCATTCGACTGCCGTCGTGCCTAACTGCGAGACCGTGCTCAGCTGATTTCCTGAGTAAGTATAAGTCCGTGCTTTGCCCGCAACGTTCTCGGTGACGGTCGAAATGAACCCGCCACCGCCATAAGCAACCGACAGGAGCGTTTGCCCTGAGTTGGCGATGGACAGGAGTTTGCCGCCTGTGTAGGTGAGGTTGAGCTCCTGGGCATTGTCATGAATCACCTTGGTGAGCCGGAAAAACGAGTCCCCAGCGGGTTTGGTGAAGACGTCCCTAGCAAGTCCGCTGTGGACGAGAGTGATGTTTGTCCAGACATTGAGGGTCGTCGTAGGAACGCCTTCGACAATGAACGGAGTTCCGGCGGGGACGAGGAATTCCCCAGTAGGGTTGCCCCCCGTTCCGATGACGGGTTGTAGCATGATGGATGCCCCGCTAGGGAAGATCAGCTGAAGGTTGGCCCACTGCGAAGGCGCTGGCATCAAGCTTGCGAACAGACCCATCAGACCGCCTCCAGCCGCACCACCGCCCCCGACTGGACCAGGCGCAGGTGCCTCGAGCGAGACGATTCTGAGGTCCCAGTTGTGAACCCACCCCGGCGGGAGACCAGGGGACGAGAGGTTGGCCGCCGATAGTGCGCTGCGATAGGTCAACCCAAACGGGACATCGGGACCCTTGGTGTTCGCGGCAACAACGTCTACACCAGTTGAGGCGGTGAGGACACCATGCACCAAGTCCACGCTAAATATTGAAGCAGGTCCACCGTCCGGTGAATCAGCAGAGTCGCTCGGTTTGAGGCTTTCCATCCACGGCACGAGCACCATGGGTTCAGAGAGAAATCCAAATGGTGGATCCGCCTGGATGTTGATCGGAAAGCCGAACACCGGCGCGACGATGTCAAAGTTGCTCGAATAATGCTGTGGCACGGGCAGTGCATCGAGTGAGTCGCTGGCTCGCCATTCGTAGTCTGTGCCCAGCGCAACGTCAGCGGGCACATGAATCGCGATGTGAAATGGCTGCGGTAGAAGTTCCCCGTGTGGTCCTACCCATGTTTGAAGCCATCCATCTGACCCTCCGATGTCAACAATGTTTCCTCCCTTATAAATGGTGTATGAGCCAGGATTGCTTGGGACTTGCTGGGTCCCCCCTGTGCGAACCCAAATGTCCAGGATGCCTCCTTCGACGCCGCGTGGCACGAGGTCGAAGGTTGTGGATTTACCCACACCCTGCGCGTTAAATCGAACCTCGAGCCCATTGATGGGAGAGATACCATAGGGTGCGCTCACAGTCAGTGTCGATGGAGCTGAGTGAGTGACATACCAGCCATTCGTGTTCAAGTTCGTCGCGACAAGGTCCGCGGCTTTCACAATCTCCCACGTCGAGCCGGTACCGGGCGGCGTGCTGCCAGTCACGGCCAGGGCCGTTGGCACCCGGTAAGGAACGTGGGGATTTGCCTGCGGAGCAAGGCTTATGGGCCCTGTTGACGGTGACAACATGAGCACTGAGGCGAGTAGGGTCAGTATGGCCATGATTCTGTGCAATCCTAGTTTCGGAAGGCTACCACATGATTGTACATCAGATATGCAGAAAAATCAAAAAAGTCCCAAAACTTGTTGCGCAGACTGTTCATTCAGATTCAATCGAACCTTAGTGGACTTTGTCGTAAGTTAAATCCTACCCGTGACACCGCCGAAACTCCTCGCGCCAGATGTACAGTTCCATGTGGCTGATCTCGGAGGCGAAGAGTTGCGTCGCCACATGCGTGGCGTGCCACACCGAGCGGGGGACGTCGTCACACGTTAAGTTCCCAATCCCGTGCCGCATCGTCCAGCGCTGGACGCCGTGGCCGCTCAGCAGATCCATCTCGAGGTCGACGTTCTCGTCAATCGGCTCGTGGTGCCAACGGTCGAGCGGATTGGGGGACATCGCAATGTCCACCTCGACATAGGCCGAGCGAGGGTGTTGGCGTAAGACGACCGACCCGTTGAACGTGCGGATGAGCGCATCTTGCTCGATCAGGTCCCACTCGAACTCGAAGATTCGAGGCTGATCGTCGCCGAAGCGAGGCTTCATGTCGGGCAACCATGCCGTGCCGACGTGAACACGATGGAGTTCATTCATGGCGGGGCTCCTTTCCCCATGATAAGCCCTCCGGCACCTATTTCGACCAGAGTTTTTTGTAACCGGCGAAAGATTGCCTTCGCAGGGCCGAGCCGCGGGTGGCGAGATCCCACGCGTCGGCGTCCATTCCCGGAGGCAGGGTGAGGGGGCGGAGTAGATCGAGGTCGCGCGTCATTGGAGCCCGGTCCGGTTGGCGTGGGCCGGGATGGTTGAAGGGACAGACCTCCTGGCACACGTCGCAGCCGAACGCCCAATCGCCGACGCGGTCGTCGGCCTCGGCGGGGGCTTCGATCGTTAGGTAGCTGATGCAGTGGCGGGCGTCAATCTGCCAGCGATCGTCGTGAAACACGATTGCGCCGGTGGGGCAAGCGTCGATGCAGGCGCGACAGGTTCCGCACCCGCCCACGCTGCGGCCCGTGGGTTCGAGTTTCAGCGTGGTCAGCACCATGCCGATGAGAAACCAGCTTCCGCGCCGCGAGTCGATGAGCATGGTGTTCTTGCCAAACCAGCCCAGCCCGGCACGATGGGCATATTCGCGTTCGAGGATGGGGGCGGAGTCCACCGTGATGCGGAACGCGGCTTCGGGGTGTTCGGCACTCAGCTGCCGCACCAGCGCACCCAGCCGACGGCGAAAGATGCGATGATAATCGCGGCCATGGGCATAGCGGGCAACGCGGGGCCACTCGGTGGTGACGGGTTGGTTGTAATCAAGGCCGACGACGACGATGGAGTTTGCACCGGGGAGGAGGTTTCGGGGGTCGGCCTTCAGGGGCAGGTGGCGTTCGAGATAGCCCATGGAGCCGTGGAAGCCGCGATCCAGCCATTGCCGATAGGCGTCAAGCGACTCGGGCGGCTCAGCGTCGGCGATACCGAATCGGGTGAAGCCGAAATCGCGGACGCGACGTTCGAGCGATTTTGGATTTTGGATTTTGGAGTTTGGATTCATGAATGCAGTGACTCCACTTCCTCATCCAAACGGCTTAGAACGGCAGGGGGTTCAACGCCAGTTGGTAACTCAACTCGGTGAGGTAGCGCAACTCCTGTTGGGTGGCCGGACGGCTGGGGGCCAGCTTTGCCCCGTGGCTCGCCCACGCGTAGCCCGACCAGCCGCCGAAGCTCGGCACGATCGCTTGATAGGAGCCGGTGGCGAGAAAGATCTCGCCAAACGTGCGCAGGATGCCCTCGAGCGAATAGGGGCAAAACAGCAGGTTGTCGGCTTGAGTGACCAGGATGCCCTTGGGCGAGAGCAGCCGGTGCAGATCGCGGTAGAAGTCGGGTGTCCAGAGCTGTTCGCTAAGGCCGCCATCTTCCTCCTCGTAGACGTCGGTGCTGTCCATGACGATCAGGTCGTAGGGCTCGGTCAGGTTCTTGACGAAGGGGAAGGCGTCCTCAACGTACACGGTCACGCGGGGATCATCAAACGCCCCGTCCGAAAGCGACGGCCAGTGCTCCCGGCAGACGTCGATGACGGCCTGGTCGATCTCAACCATGTGGATGGTCTCCAGGTGAGGATTGCGGGTGAGTTCGCGGACGACTCCACCGTCGCCGCCACCAATGACGAGGGCGCGTCGGGGTTGATCGATGTTGAGCAGGGGCACATGCACCAACGCCTCGTGGTAGGCGAACTCATCGAACTCGGCGAGTTGGACATGGCCGTCAAGAAACAGGATGCGGCCGAATACCGGGGTGTCGTAGATGTCGATCGACTGGAAGGGGCTTTGATGGTGAGCGATGTGGGCGCTGACGGCAACCTGCATGGTCAGCTTATCGCTACGGATTGGGAACTGGAGGTGCACAGGGGCAAGGATACCGGGCGTAGAATAGAGTCGATGGCGTGGACGCTGTACTACGACGGAGGTTGCAACCTTTGCCACATGAGCAAGCTTCGCGTGGAGCGATGGGCCGAGCGTCGCCAGCATCCGCTTCGTGTTGACATCTTGCAGAGCGACGACGCCATTGCCAAGGGGTACGGCGATGCGATGGTTGTCGAGGCCGACGGGGCGGTGTTCCAGGGGGCTCATGCCTGGCTCAAGCTCATGGAGTTGGCTCCCGTTTGGCTGCGGTGGGTGGCTTGGCTGGGGCGTGTTCCCGGCGTGCGTCATGCGATGATCTGGGGTTATGGTGTGGTGGCGCGCTACCGCTATCGCTGGTTCGGAACGCGGGCTTGTCCGATCCCTTCGCAAAAATCATCTCAAAATCTGCCCTGATTTCCAGAAACGCGGCTACACTAGAGGTGGGTTTCCAGGAGATTGGGTATGCGTCGTTTTGCTTTTGGGTTGGTGGTGTTGGCGCTTGCGGCAGGCGCAAGTGCGGAATCGAAGTGGGCTCGTTATCGGGTCTTGGTGCGCGACGCGCTGGAGGCGCAGATCCTCAGCGATTCGTCGCTTGAGCTTTTCTCGGAAGAGGTTGTTATCGGTCCAACCGACGTGATTGTTGGTCCCAACGATTCGCACGAACTGATGCGGCTCGGCATCCCGTTCACATTCATCTCCGAGCTCCCAAATCCGAAGGGCTGGGATCAGTTCACACCCGAGGGGATTGACTACCGCAATCAATACTTCCGATACAACTCGATCCTGACGCAGTTTGAGGAGTGGCGTTTGGCGGCTCCCATGCAGATTACACGCGAGCAGATCGCCACATCATGGGGCAATCGCCCGGTTTACGCGTACAAGGTCGTGCCCAACGACCCGCGACCGATCACGAAGTCGGTTGTGATCATCTGCGGCATCCACGCTCGCGAGTGGGTCAGCCCGGCGGCGGGCCTTCATGTGTTCGAGCGGTTGAAGACGGCGCTGGTGCGTCCGGCCTTTAACAACGGTCCGCAGGCGAGTTCGCTCGGGCTGCCGCCAGGGATCGCATACTACGTCGTTCCGGTGCTCAACCCCGACGGCTATGAATACACCTGGACCAACGATCGGATGTGGCGCAAGAATCGCCGAAACAACGGCAATGGCACTTTTGGGGTGGACTTGAATCGCAACTTCGCCAAGGGTTGGGGCGGCACGGGCTCGAGTGGCAATACGAACTCTTCAACCTATCGCGGACCGAGCGCCTTTAGCGAGCCCGAGACCAATGGTTTCCGGCTCTGGCTCCAGACGATTCCTCCAGTCGCAGCGTTCATGGACTTCCATAGCTACGGTGAGTACGTGCTCTGGCCTTGGGGCTACACAGAGACGCTTCCTCCGGGTGACACCTGGCTACGGGCCACCGGCTACAGCATGCGCGATGCGATCTTCAACGTCTACGGTCGGAGCTTTACGAGCGGTCCCACCTCTACGACCCTTTACATGGTTGCCGGCGGTAGCAAGGACTACATCTACGATGTGTACAACGCGGCGTCGTTCTCGATTGAGCTGCGCGACACGGGTCAGTTCGGCTTCTTGCTTCCCGAAGACCAGATCGAAGAAGCACAGAACGAGGCCTGGGCGGGGATGTTGCAGCTTGCCCGGCGCGCGCTCCTGCGATGAGCGGGCCGTGCCCAGCCGCGCTTTCGGCGAGCCGCTTAGCGGCTCGCCGGTGGCAGACCCGCGTCGAGTTGTTCGCACTGCTTGAAAAAGGTCGGCGCATGCTTGAGGCCTCGACGGCGGAGACGGCGATTGACGAAGCCGCTGATGCAGCCACGATGTCTAAGTATCACTTTGCCCGCCACTTTCGGGAGGCGTACGGCGAAACCCCTCGGGCGTATCAGCGTCGGTGCTTGGTGGATCGAGCTCGTCGAATGCTTGCGGACGGGCAGGCGGTTGGGACCGTGGCGGTTGAGCTGGGATTTTCAGGCCCGCGTACGTTCGCTCGCATGATTCGGCGCGAAACGGGGCGTTCACCGCGCCATCACGCCAAGGCTTCACAATAGAAGCATGATCGGACGGACGATCGTGACGTTGGGGCTGATGCTCGCGGTGATTGGCTTGCTTGTGATGCTGGGCGAGAGATATCCGGCGTTCCGGTTTGGCCGGTTGCCGGGAGACATCCTGATTGAGCGAGGCGACTCGAAGATCTACATTCCGATCACGAGCATGCTGGTGTTCAGCGTTCTCATCAGTCTTGGGTTTGCGCTGCTGAGGATGTTCAAGCGATGAGCATCCGAATGGTGTCGTTCGATGCTGCGCACACGCTCGTGGATGTGAACTGGCATCCGGGCGGCTTCGCAGTGCAGAATGCCCTCGCGGCGGGGTTGGAGCTTGATCCAGTTCCAGCAGCGGAACGGTATGACCGGCTCGTACGCACCCGTTGGCGAACCTTTCAGGAGCTTAATCTGACCCGCGATGAGTCACTTACCGACGGGTTTTGGGATGAGCTAACCGCGGACTGGCTGGCGTCGCTGGGCTATGAAGACCTTGACGCAGTCGAGTTGGCCGATCGCGGTCGGCGGTGGATGTACGGGCCGGATTCGCCGTGCTTTCGCCTGTATCCGGACACGTTGGCCGGGCTCGACTCGGTAGCGGCGATGGGCCTGCCCATGGTGGTGCTCAGCAACTGGGACGTATCGCTCCATCGCACGTTGCGCTCCCTAGGAATCACGGACCGGTTCACGCATGTGTTCGCGTCGCTCGAGCACGGGGTCGAGAAGCCGGAAGCTGAGCTGTTTCGGATTGTGGAGCGGGAGACGGGGTTTGCCCCGCACCAGATTCTACATGTGGGCGATTCGCCGCTCGATGACCTGCAAGGGGCGCTCGGGGCGGGGTGGCATGCAGCGTTGATTGACCGATCCTTGCCGGAAGCTGCTCGGCCCAGAATCTCTTCGCTCGTTGATGTTCCGGAGGCGATCGGTTGGATCGGCTGAGCGATTACGACTACGACCTCCCCGAGTCGCTGATTGCCCAGACCCCTTTGGCTGACCGAGCGGCCTCACGACTGCTTTGGTTGAATCGCAGTTCGGGTGCGGTCGAACACCGTCAGTTTCGGGACGTCCTTGAGATTCTTCAACCGGGAGACCTGCTGGTCGTGAACAACACTCGCGTCACGGCGCGGCGGCTCTTTGGGCACAAGCCGACCGGTGGGGAAGTCGAGTTGCTGTTGCTTCGTGAGGTTGCCCCGCGGCAGTTTGAGTGCCTGGCGAAACCGGGGCGACGGCTGCCCGTCGGGGCGAAGGTCGAGTTTGGTGAGGGTTGGCCCATCGCAACGGTGGTTGCGGTCTCCGAAGGGCCGACGCGAACGGTCGAGTTCGCATCTGATCCGACGCGCTTGATCGAAGAAGCCGGAATGGTCCCACTGCCGCCGTACATTACAACGCCGCTTGGAGATGCCGAGCGGTATCAGACCGTCTTTGCTGAGCGCGGTGGTTCGGCCGCCGCGCCCACGGCGGCATTGCACTTCACGAACGAGTTAGTGGAAGCACTGCAGCGCCAAGGCATTGTGTTCGCCGAAGTCACGCTCGACGTCGGACTGGACACGTTTCGTCCGGTGCAAGTCGACAACCTCGCCGAGCACGTGATGCACGGAGAGTCCTGCACAGTGCCGACCGCGACCGCCGAGAAGATCAGCGCGTGTCAGGGCCGGGTAATCGGGGTCGGTACGACGTCAGTGCGGACGCTGGAGTCGTTCGCGGTGGGGCCGCGTCGGGTTGAGGCTGGAACGCGGTCGACGTCACTGTTCGTCCGACCTGGTTTCGCGTTCAAGGTCGTGGATGGGATGTTCACGAACTTCCACATGCCGCGGACGACGATGTTGATGATGATCTCGGCGATGGCGAGTCATGAGGCGGTTTTCCGAGCGTACCGTGAGGCAATCGCGGAGCGTTACCGGTTCTTGAGCTTCGGAGATTCGATGCTGATTGTCTAGCCCAGCTCTGTTTCCCCACCCCCCTCCCCTCGAAGACGATAGCCCTTCGAGGAGAGGGGGAGCCTGAGTGCGAAACTACACCGCGGCCGGTTCGCGCGCAAACGCCGTCTCGAACGCGAGCTCTAGATCCTCGATGAGGTCCTCGACGTCTTCGATGCCGACGCTCAGCCGAATCTGGGTGTCGTAAACGCCCATCGCCTCGCGCTCTTCCTGCGACATGCAACCGTGCGACATCACCGGCGGGTAGCCGATGATGCTCTCCACGCCGCCGAGGCTCTCGGCGAGTTGGAAGATGCGACACGCTTCAGCAAATCGCTTCGTTTGCTCGGTCGTGCCGTCGACTTCGAACGACACCATGCCGCCGAACGCGCGCATCTGCTGCTTGGCGATCTCGTGACCGGGATCGGACTCAAGACCCGGATAGTAAACGTGCTTCACGCGGGCGTGGGTTGACAGGTATTCGGCGATTCGCTGGGCATTCGCGCAGTGACGATCCATACGCACGGCCAACGTCTTGACGCCGCGCAGCGTCAGCCAGCAGTCGAAGGGGCTGGGTACCGAGCCGACGGTCTTGATGTAGGTCAGCGCGGCACTGTAGATGAACTCGTGGTTGGTGATGATCGCGCCGCCGATCACGTCGCTATGGCCGCTGATGTACTTGGTGGTTGAGTGGACCACAACATCGACGCCAAGATCAATCGGCGTCTGCAGGTACGGCGACGCGAATGTGTTGTCAACGACGCTGAGGATGCCGCACTCGCGGGCGATGGCGGCGATCGCGGCGACGTCCATGATCTTGAGCGTCGGGTTGGTGGGCGACTCGAAGATGACGAGCTTGCTATTGGGCTGGACGGCAGCGCGGAGCGACTCGGGGTTGCTGGCGTCGAACTCGCTGACCGTAATGCCTTGCCGGGTTAGCTGGGACTTGGCCAGTCGGTAGGTGCCGCCGTAGATGTCGCTGGCGATGATCAGGTGGTCACCTGCTTCGAGCAGGCTAAAGGCGGCGGCAATCGCGGCCATGCCACTGCCGAAGGCGACGGCGTAGCGGGCATTCTCAAGCTCAGCGAGGACGGCTTCGAGCGAAGATCGGTTGGGGTTCACGACTCGGGTGTAGTCGTGCTTGGGCATCGTGTCGAGGTTTTCCCAAACGAATGTCGCCGATTGATAAATCGGGGTGATAACGGCGCCGTGGTCTTGATCCGGATCTTGGCCGATGCGGATGGTGCGTGTCGAAAACCTCATGATCTTCAGTATAGACCATGTCTGTCGAGCCTGTGCAGAATATTATGAAAATATGTTAGGTGTGGATTGTTGCCGAATATTCGTAAGTTTGGCGAATGTCAGGCAGGCCGATACAGCCGCGCGAAGATCGGGGAGGCCATGACCGTCGTGACAATCGCCATCATCACCATAACCGTGTAGAGCGTCGGCGTGATGACACCGTGCTGGAGGCCGATGTTGAGGATGATCAGCTCCATCAGGCCGCGGGCGTTCATGAGCACTCCGATCGATGCGGCGTCGCGCCATGATTCACCAGACACTCGCGCCGCCAGCATGCAGCCGAGCCATTTGCCCGCGATGGCGAATACAATCACGGCCGCCGCGATCGCCATGACAGTGCCGGTCCCCATCAGCTTGATATTGGTGTTCAGCCCGCTGTAGCAGAAGAACAACGGTAGGAGGAGCGTGCTCGTCGCATATTCGGTGCGGACTCGGATGCCCTGCGAGAACTTACCCCGCGGCATGGAGGCTCCAGTAATGAACGCTCCAAAGACGGCATAGATGCCGATCGCATCCGTAAACCAGGCGGCTAGGGAGACGATTGAGAAGGTGGTGATGGCGATGGTTTGCGTCACGTCGCCTTCACGCTGCGTCCAGGTTTCAAGCTTCGCCAGCCAGCGGCGAGCAACGACCGCCATGAAGATGGCGAAGGCACCGCCGCCGCAAATGGCCCAGATTGCATAAGTGGGGATGTTTGTGAAGCTGGAGATCACGACGGCCAGCATCGCCCAGGCCATCGCGTCATCGGTGGCGCCCGCCGCGAGGGCCAACGTGCCCATCGAGGTGCCGGCGAGTCCACGCTCGGAAATGATTCGGGCGAGCATCGGAAAGGCGGTGATGCACATTGCGGCACCCATGAAGACCGCGCCTTCCCAATGCTGGGCGTCTGAGCTGAAGTACACGCCGGGCTCGCGCATCCAGAGCGAAGCCAGAACGCCCAGGCTGAACGGCAGCGCAATCCCGGCCAGCGATACCATCACCGCCCCGCGTGCTTTCTGCTTGAGGAGTGAGGTGTCGAACTCAAGGCCGACCAGGAACATATAGAGTACGAGCCCAAGTTGTGAGGCCACGTACAAGATGCTCATCGAGGGGTGCTTGATGGTCTCCGAACCCACGGCAAGCGTTTGCGGGAAGAGCCAGGCCTGGGCTTGCGGGGCCAGCATTCCGAAGAGCGATGGCCCGAGGAGCACGCCCGCGATCATCTCCATCACGACCTGGGTTTGGCCGAGATAGCGGCGCCCAAACCAACCAACGGCGCGACAGACCAATAGGATGACTGCGAGTTGCAGGAAGAACCTTACGGCAAGCTCGACATCGGTCATGACGCTCTACTTTAACCGAAGAATCGTGAAAAGGCAAGGTGGTGCCACAATTGAAGCCAGATGATCATGCGGGTGCGACGCTTTGCGGGGGTTGAAGGGCAGGTCCGACCTCCGTCGGATAAGTCGCTGACGCACCGGGCCTTTATGTTCGGAGCATTGGCCTCGGGGCCAAGTCGGGTGCGCCATCCGCTCGGCAGCGAAGACGCGGAGGCGACGCGTCGAGTCTTGACAGCCTTGGGGGTACGGTTTGAGGACGTGTCCACAGATGAGGTCGTGGTGCATCCCTGTGCCGAGTGGCAGCAGCCTAGCGGGCCGCTTGATTGTGGAAACAGCGGGACCACGATCCGTCTCATGGCGGGTTTGTTGGCTTCGCGTGGGATCCGCAGGCACGATGCATCCAGCGGCTACAACGGGGCATGGTCGGGCCTTGAGGTGACGTTGGTGGGCGATGCTTCGCTCAGTCGTCGCCCCATGCGAAGGGTTGCCGAGCCGCTACGGCTGATGGGGGCGCATGTTGAGGGCGATACGCCGCCTCTGCGCATTCGAGGCGGGCAGCTGCAAGGCATTGACTACACGACGCCGGTGGCCAGTGCGCAGATCAAGAGCGCGGTGCTGCTGGCCGGGTTGTTCGCGGAGGGCGAGACGCGGGTCACGGAGCCTGCACAATCGCGTGACCATACCGAGCGGATGCTCGCCGCCATGGGGGCGGACCTTTCGCGTAATGGACTGACGACGACGGTGCGCGGCCGACGGGCTCTGGAGCCGTTCGAGTTCGACGTACCGGGCGATATCTCAAGCGCGGCGTTCCTCATGGTGGCGGCCGCCCTCGGCCCCGGATCGCGGCTGGAGTTGCTTGATCTGAGCGTGAATCCGACGCGGACGGGGATTCTGGATGTGTTCGCTGAAGTTGGGGCTGAGGTAGCGATTGAGAACCTGCGTGACGTGCTCGGTGAACCCGTGGCGGACGTAACCGTTCGCGGACACGAGCAGCTCAATCCATTCACGATCGCAGGTCCGCTGGTGCCTCGTCTCATTGATGAGATTCCCGTTTTGGCGGTGCTCGCCACCCAAGCAGAAGGGGTTAGCGTGATCCGTGACGCATCCGAGTTGCGAGTGAAGGAAAGCGACCGCATTGAGCGGGTAGCGGCTGGACTTCGGGCCATGGGGGCCGCGATCGAAACCCATCCCGACGGCATGACGATCACCGGCCCGACGCCGCTGCGGGCGACGACGATAAGTGCGGAAGGCGATCATCGGATCGCGATGGCGTTTGCGATTGCTGGCTTGGTGGCAGATGGGGAGACGGTCATTGAGGGTGCCGAGAGCGTCTTGACCAGCTACCCGAACTTCGAACGGGACTTGTGGAGGATATGTCTTGCCTAGTAGCGTGATTGCGATTGATGGACCAGCGGGAGCGGGAAAGAGCACGGTGGCCAAGGCGGTGGCATCGCGGCTGGGGCTCAGGTTCCTTGACACCGGCGCGATGTATCGGTGTTTGGCGCTCCACTGCCAGCGGCATGGCATGACCGCAGACCAGGGCGAAGAGGCCGCGAGGCTTTGCGAGGGGATCCTCATCGAGTTTGGCGAGGGTGAGCCTCAGCGTGTGGTTTTGAACGGCGAAGATGTAACCGAGGCGATTCGCACTCCAGAGATCGGAGACTTTGCGAGCGCGGTGAGTGTGCATTCGCCGGTGCGCAAGCTTATGGTGCGACAGCAGCAGGCGATCGTCGCGCGGGGCAACGTGGTGCTGGAAGGCCGAGATACGACGACGGTGATCGCTCCGGACGCTCCGATTCGGATCTATCTGACGGCGTCGTTAGAAGAGCGAACGCGCCGCCGGCTTCATGACTTTGCCTCACGGGGCATCGAGAAGGACTTTGAGGAGCTTAAGGCAGAGATCGCCGAGCGCGACTTACGCGATTCGACGCGAGAGGACAGCCCGCTCATGATCGGTGAGGGCGTGACGGTGATCGAATCCGACGGCATGACCGCGGATCAGGTGGTTGATCGCATCGTGGAAATGTGTCGCTGAGGAAGATCGGACGTCGCCACCCATGCGACGTCCGATTTCAGTCCGGAGAAGTCAGCCTGTCCGGCGTCGTCGAATCAATGCGGCCAGCCCGAGTCCAAGCGCAGCCATTGATGCGGGCTCCGGGACGGCGTTACTGACAACCCAGGCGTTGAGGGTCGGGTCGGTCAGATCGATTGCGCCGCTGCCGAAGTAGGGCGTGCCTCCGTTTTGGGAAGCAAAACCGTAGTTGGGCAAGTTCGTGTTCTGGCTAAAAATGAATGAGTTCACGCCAACCAGCCTGTTGTTAACAAAGAACGCCCCACCGGAATCCCCACCAGCGAGCACCGCGTCGCCATTCTGACGCAGGTAAGAAATGATGCTCGGGCCAAAGTTGGTCACGTTTGTGCGGAAGTCGAACACGTTTGTGCCCTTCCGCCGGACGCCTCCGCCGCCGGTGATGTCGTAGCCGTTGCCCGCACCGTTCAGAACGCCTGTCGAGCCATAGCCGACCATGGTGATCGTGTCACCGGGGTTGGCGGTATTGCCGAGCGTGTGCCATCCCGGCAGATCAACGCCAAAGTTCAGGATAGCAATGTCGACAGTCGGGTGGTCGATGCGTTGAATGGCGTTGTAGGTGACGCCGTTGAGGTGAAATGATGTTCCGCCCACATGCTTGGCAGTGATAACGGCACGTTGGAGAATGGCCGTGCCCGAACCCGTTCCTCCGACCATTCCGACGAACCCGAAGTCAAGGTCGGGGCCGGTATCAGGGACGACGGCGATCGCAACCGCGCAAAACGACAAGATTCCTAAAGACACTCCGATTCTGTTCATGGCGCACCTTCATTGTACAGCAGGTTTGCCAGAATGCCAAATCGGTCGGAGCGCGATGCCCCGTGATGGCGGCCTCCCGTAGGCATGCGCTAGCGCGCGCCTACTTCGGCGTGTACAAGATCTCGGTGCCCGGACCCACCGGGAGGCCAAGGCCAAACACATAGAGGTAGAACGCGGCGATCCAGATGACGCTCAAGTACATCGCGTAGGGCAACATCGTCGCGATCAGCGTCCCGATGCCAAGCTTCTTGTCGAACTTGGTAGCAAACGCGAGAATCAAGCCGAAGTAGCTCATCATCGGGGTGATGATGTTCGTGGTGGAGTCGCCAATCCGGTAAGCCGCTTGAATCACCTCGGGACTGTAGCCGACGAGCATGAGCATGGGCACGAAGATCGGGGCCGTGATTGCCCAAAGCGCGGACGCACTGCCAATCATCAGATTGACAAGGCAGCACATCAAGATGAAGGGAATGAAGACGATGGGTCCCGTCAGATTGGCTTGCTTTAGCCCATCGGCTCCCACAACGGCCGTGATCGACCCCAGGTTGCTCCAGTTGAAGAATGCGACAAATTGCGCAGCGAAGAAGACCAGGACGATGTACAGACCCATCGAACTCATAGCTCCGCTCATGGAGTCGATCACGTCTTTGTCCGTGCGAAACGTGCCGGTGACCTTGCCGTATACGATGCCAGGAATGATGAATGCAACGAGGATGAAGGCAACGATGCTCTTCATGAAGGGCGAGTTGAGGATGTCGCCGTCTTCGGGGTTTCGAAGGGGGCCCCACTCTGGAACCACGCTGAGCGCCAGTAGTGCGGCCACTCCGAGTCCCGCCACCAATGCCCATTTGAGGCCGCGCTTCTCCCCGGCCGAGACGGGTTCGATCTTCATGGTCTCGAGAGCGCCCTCTTCCGCGTTTTCGGGGTTGTAGGGACCTAGCTTGGGCTCGATGATCCGATGAGTCACCCACACGCACACGACCGTGACGATGACCGCGCTGAATGCCATGAACCACCAGTTAGCCACCGGGCTGACCGTGATCGTCGGGTCAATCAGGCGCGCCGCTTCTTGAGTGATGCCAGACAGCAAGGGATCGACGGTGCCGATAAAGATGTTCGCGCTATAACCGCCGGATACTCCTGCAAATGAGGCGGCAATTCCCGCGAGCGGATGCCTGCCCAAGGCGTAAAAGATGACCCCGGCGAGCGGAATGAGCACCACATAGCCCATTTCGCTGGCCGTGTTTGAGATCACCGATGCGAACACGACAGCGGCCGTGATGATCTGCTTGGGTGCACGAAGCACGAGTAAGCGGATCGCCGCTCCGAGCATGCCGGACTTCTCCGCGACGCCAACGCCCAGCATTGAAACGAGCACGGTCCCGAGGGGCACGAAGCTCGTGAAGTTGGTGACCAACCCTTCGACAATTTTGCGAAGACCCTCGGCGTTCACCAAACTGACCGCGCGGATCACGCCGTCTTCGGCGCGGCCCTTCGCGCCTTCCGGTCGCGGGTCAGCCACTTCCCAACCGGCGGCCCCGGCGATCCAACTGACACCGAGAATGACAAGACAGAGGATCGCGAACAACGTGACCGGATGGGGCAGCAGATTGCCGAGCCACTCAACGAAGTTGAGAAAGCGCGTGAACGCTCCGGGCTTGCCATTCTGCTCGGGGGTGACGTGACGATTAGGGTCGGGTTTCTCGGCCATCGGGGACTCCTCGGTCCCGGCATTATAACCCGTTGAGCTTCAGAGAAAACTCAGGCCCCAGCGTTGGGGCCTGGTTGCTTTGCATCCGTGGATTGGAGGTCCTTTGTGGGTTGCGCCGTTGCGACAAAGAGAGTTCTACCGCAGCTTGCCCCGTCTTAATCTCACTTTAATCGCAATCCCGATGAGTCTTCACGAAACTCGGGCAAATCGGGCCGAACGTCCCAATGGCGAACCGACCCGAGGGGCTGGAGCGTCCAACTCATGAGCGCTATTCCCTTCGCGCGGTGATGAGCCCCCATCCTCGTTCGCCTTATTTCATGTAGCGTTGAGGAAAATATAGCGAGATGGGAACTTCCCACGCGACGGGCTTGTTTCGATGATTAGCTTCCGCAACGACGCGTAGGCATTTCGCATAGGAGGCAAAATGACCACACTCGAACTCAGGAACGACGGGCAGCAAGAGCGATTCAACTTGCTGATGCAAAGCACGTACCGCAAGGTTTATAACATGGCCTTCCGGCTTGCGGGCAATCGTTCCGACGCCGAAGATCTCACGCAGGAAGCGTATTACCGTGCCTACCGCTCTTTCCAGGACTATGAAGGCGACAAGCCGTTTGAGAACTGGATCTTTCGAATCGTCACCCGATTGTTTCTTGATTTGCTCCGCAATCGGCGCCGACGAGTACAGACGGTGAGCTACGACGCTCCCTTGACGACCAGCAACGACGACGTTGTGCACTTTGAAGTCGCCGACTCGGCCCCGGTTGCCGATCAGATTCTGGCTAACCAGACGCTCAGTGAGGACATGCAGGTCGTGATGGACTCGCTGTCCGACGAGCAACGCACGCTGATCATTCTCGCCGATGTTGAGGGCATGCCCTACAAGGAGATCAGCGAACTGCTGGGCAAGCCAGTGGGAACGATTCGCTCGCGACTTCACCGCACCCACAAGCTGATGAAGCACCGCCTTGAGGCCTTGCGCGGCATGCGCGAGGCCAAGCCTGCCGTCGGCCGCAAGTTTGCCAAGATGGGCCTTTGCCCCTCGGCGTAACGCGTTTTCCGCACCGCCCAAACCCCTCAACGCAAAGACAATAGCCTTTTGCGGAGAGGGGGAGTTGGAAAACGACGTAGACTCTCCTGGTCCATGTCCTTTACCAATCTTCTCGCCGCGTGGCAGAGCCTTCGTGAGCAACGCGGCCGTGCCGTACTATCCAGCCTCGGTGTCACCGTCGGCACGATCGCGATCTTGTTGCTCGTGAGCATCGCCAAGGGCGTTCAGGAGGATGTTGGCGGGGAAGTCCGCAACATCGGTGTGAACATCATGATCGTGCTGCCAGGGCGGTTCGAAGAGGGCACGGTCAATCCCAACATGGCGGGCCAGAGCTTTCTGAAGGAGTCTCACGCGGAGCGTTTGCGCCAAGAGCCGGGCGTCATCAGTGTCGCGACGCTCACCTTTGCGGGCGGTGGCGTTAGGGTTGGCGAAAAGGAAGCCTATCCGGCGACAATCGCGGCAAGTCCTGAGTGGTTCGGGATGCATCGCCTCAAACTGGCCGAGGGTCGAACTTATGGACCCAACGATGGCGACGTGGTGGTGCTGGGCTCGGTTGCCAAGGCCGAACTGTTTGGTGAAGCCAGTGCGCTCGGCAAGAAGGTTGAAGTTAACGGTCGCATTTACGAAGTGATCGGCGTGTCGGAAGATAAGAAGGGCGGCGGGACGTCAGGGTTGTTTGCGATGTTTGGGTTTGAGAACGTCGTCTATCTGCCTTATGCGCAGATGCGCGCGCAGAATCCGAAGCTCCAGATCGACCGACTCATGATCCAGTCGGATCCTGCGGCGGAACCGACGGAGTTGAAGGACAGGCTTGAGCGAGTCCTTGGCACCGAGCTTGATCGACAGCAGTATTCGGTCTTAACGCAAGACGAACTGCTCGGACTGGTCTACAAGATCATGGGCATCCTGACCTGGCTCTTGACCGGACTGACATCGATTGCGCTTGTGGTTGGCGGGGTGGGCATTCTCACCGTGATGCTCATGTCGGTCAATGAGCGGTCGCGCGAGATTGGCATTCGCAAGACGGTCGGCAGCCGCAGACGCGACATCTTTGGCCAGTTCCTGTTCGAAGCGTTGATGTTGACTCTGGCGGGTGGGTTTGCTGGGCTCTTGATCTCGTCAATTGTCTGTGCGCTGCTCGCAGCCTATACGCCGATAAAGCCCCTCATGACGCTGGGCACGATTGCGATGGCAATCGGTGTCTGCGTGCTCGTGGGAACCGTGTTTGGCCTAATCCCAGCGATGCGGGCCGCCCGGAAAGATCCGGTAGTTGCGCTTCGCTGGGAGTAGTCACACTACGGTAGGGCGTGCCCCGCGGTTGAGCAGGTGGGATTGGTGCCGATGACGCCGACGGTATAGTTGCCGCCTGCTGGGCACGTTGGTGCGCGCCGAATGTAGTTCGGAACGATATCTCCGATGACGCAAGGATCGCCAGAGTTCAGTCGCTGTTCGGCGGCTCTGACCTCCTTCGCTTCGTCGAGCTTCTTCAAGTTCGACACGCACGTGCGCTGGCGCGATGTTTCGCGGGACTGCAAGAACTGCGGCACGGCTACGCCGAGCAACACTCCAATGATCAGCACCACGATCATGATTTCAACGAGCGTAAAAGCACGCTTCTGCATTGTTCGAACCCCTCGTGAAGAGTTGTTCCATAGATCGTTGTGCTTTCTGAGCGCGATTTAGGAAACCGGCACGGCGACCGGGGTTTCCGGCAACATTGCGTTGGTTTCCGGCCCCTGCACCATCGAATGCCCATGCTCGATGAAGTATTCGAACTCGTGTCGGAAGACCTTGATTGCGCCGGCCACCGGCCAGGCCGCCGCATCCCCCAATCCGCAGAACGAACGACCGTCGATTTGCGAACAGACTTCCTGGAGCAGTTCGATGTCGCCACTTCGACCGCCGCCTTTGCGGATACGGTCTAGGATCTGGAGCATCCACTTGGTGCCTTCGCGGCAGGGCGTGCACTTGCCGCACGACTCGTTCGCATAGAACTGCGCCGTGCGCCAAATGAACGTGACGATGCACGTGTGCTCGTTGAGGAACATGCAGCCGCCGGAGCCGACCATCGAGCCGGCTTCCGCCATCTCTTCGTAGCCGATGATGGCGTTCTGGCACTGGTCTGCGTTCATGATCGGAACCGATGAGCCACCCGGAACGCAAGCCTTGAGTTCGCCATCCTTCATGCCGCCCGACATCTCAAGGAGTTCCATAAGCGACGTGCCGAACTCGACTTCGTAGTTGGCCGGCTTGTTCACGTGGCCGGAAACCGAGAAAATTTTCGTGCCGCGGGAGTTCTTGGTGGAGGCGCCGAGCGAGGCGTACCAGTTGCCGCCGTTGTTGATGATGAAGGGCGCGCAGGTGTAGGTTTCGACGTTGTTGATCACCGTCGGTCGGTCCCACACGCCAGCGACGGTGGGCAGCGGGACATGGGGGAACTTGAGGCGCGGCATGCCGCGTTCGCCCATCAGGCTGGACATGAGCGCGCTCTCCTCGCCGCACTCGTAAGAGCCGGCGCCTAGGTGGATGTACAGATCGAAATCGTAACCGCTGCCCAGGATATTCTTGCCGAGGAGTCCGGCAGCGTAGGCCTCGTCGATCGCCTTGCGGAGGGCTTTGGCGGCGTCGATGAACTCGCCGCGAATGTAGATGTAGCCCGCGTCCCCCTTCGTGGCGAAGCCAGCGATGGTCATGCCTTCGATGAGGAGGAACGGCGTGCGTTCCATGAGTTCCTTGTCTTTGAAGGTGCCTGGCTCGCCTTCGTCGGCATTGCAGATCAAGTAGTGGGGCCCGACCTTGTCCTTTGTAATGCCGTTCCACTTGATCCAGGTGGGGAAGCCGGCGCCGCCGCGGCCACGAAGACCACTCGCTTTGACCTCGTCAATGATGGCTTGACGCTCCATGCCGAGCGCCTTCTTGAGGGCGGCGTATCCTCCCTTGGCCTGGTAGCCGGCGAGGGTCTGGTACGCCGGGTCGTGCGAGTGCTCGAGCAGCAGCTTGTATTCACCCATGATGGTCGCCTGATTTTACCGGCTCGGCGGGTAGAACGGAGACGTGAAACGAAAGAACGTCAACAGTGGCCGTCCGTGGGAGAGCATCGTCGGGTATTCGCGGGTTGTCCGGGTGGGTCCGTTTGTGTATGTGACGGGGACGACGTCGACGGACGAGGCGGGGGCAATAGTTGGGGTGGGCGATCCGACCGCCCAGGCGCGTCAGGCCCTGTCGAACATTGATTGGGCGTTGGAGCAGGTGGGTGCGCGGCGCGACCATGTGGTGCGGACGCGAATCTATGTGAAGCATATTTCGGATTGGGAGCGGATTGGTCGGGTTCACCACGAGTGGTTCGGGGAGGTTCTGCCTGCGACCACGATGGTTGAGGTAAGCCAAATGATCAACTCAGATATGCTTGTGGAGATTGAGGTTGATGCCGTAGTCCATGATGATTGACGCATAGGGATGTCTCGTGCCCTGCCGTAGTCGCCGGTTGTATCGTACCGGCGGCTTACGGTTGGCGAAAGCTGGTGGGGAGTTTGATTCGTGCGTAGGTCTCGATCGCGAAACGGTCGGTCATTCCCGCGACGTAGTCGACCGCGCCTTGGATTCCTTCGAACCCAGGCGGGAGATTGCCGGGTTCGCAGTAGTATTCAAACAACTCCTGCACCAACCGCTTCACCTTTTGGGTATCGGGATAGAGCACCGGATACTTCAAGTACACGTTTTCGAAGAGCCACTCCTTGAGCTCGTTCATCAGCTCAAGCATGCGTGGCGACAACGCGATGCGTGGCTGATCCAAGCTGTTCTCAATCACGTCCATGACCATCGTGCCGATGCGTGTGCCGTGCGTTGCGCCTAATGAGGCAAACTGCTGAGGTATCTCGCTAATAATGTGCGAGCGGAGGGCGTCATCGAGGTCATGGTTCATGTAAGCCACGCGGTCACTGATACGCACCACGGCGGCTTCCAGCGTGCTCGTCGGCTCGCCGTCGAACGCGGTCAGGTCTTTCCGACCCTTACTATGTCCGTCGATCCCGGCGCGAACCTCGTGGGTCAAGTTCAGATTCTCGAGCACGTCAACGACGCGGAGCGACTGTTCATAGTGTCGGAAGTGGCCCCCGCTGATCTCGTGGACGGACTCGTCAAGCGCATGTTCGCCCATGTGGCCAAACGGGGTGTGGCCGACGTCGTGGCCGAGGGCGATCGCTTCGATGAGGTCCTCATTAAGCCGCAAGGCACGGCCGATCGTGCGGGCGACTTGGGCGACTTCGAGCGAGTGGGTGAGTCGCGTGCGGTAGTGGTCGCCCGAAGGATCGATGAACACCTGGGTCTTGTGCTTCAGCCGCCGAAAGCTCTTGGAGTGGAGAATGCGATCGCGATCGCGCTGGAAGGCGGTGCGGATGGGGTCGGGCTCGATGGCGACTTCTCGACCCTGCGAATCCACCGCGCACATGGCGTAGGGGGAAAGGGATTCTCGTTCTCGCAGCTCGGAAGACTCTCTTATTGACGCAATCACGAAGCTAAGGACGGACCTAGGCGAAAAAATGTGTGAACCGTAGTGAACATCGGACGTGAAGCCGCGTCATGGCGATCATGCGTTCCTCGAGGTAGGACTCGAGGCAGAGGGAGCAGAATGAAACGATTCTTTGCAGTTTCGACGTTAGTGACGTGCGTTGCGCTGGCGATGGCCGCGACAACCGTGATCGGTAGCTTTGGGCAGGGCCATGCGATGAGCGCCGATGGCCGCCGTTCAGAGTTCCACTTTGATGTCCGAAAGGCGACCAACGAGGGTCACGTCCGCTTGGACGGCTTTGCCCGCTTTATCGCTTACAGTGGCACTCACACCCATCCGCAACACCATGGGATCTACATGCCGCAAGTGCGTGTCGTGGGCAAGCAGGGCAACGTGTGTCAGTTCGGCGGTCCTGCTCAGATGCAGGTTCGTAACGGCGCCGTTTACCACTTGGTTCGGGGACATGTTGTCTTCAATGTGGCAGATCGCCATGATCGCCAGACGCATACGGGCGATCCGGATCGAATCACTGTCCGCTTCACCGACTTGCACAACCGGACGTGGGACTACACGGGTCTTGTGCGTCACGGCGATCTGGTCGTCTTCGAGCGCATCATCAACTAGTTTCCTTACCTCCAAACAAACACAAGCCCCGGCCACATCGGTCGGGGCTCACCTTCGAGTGACCAGGGTGCGATGACTCGCCTACGGGCATTGGTGCTGCGTCAAGTTGTCACCGCAGTCGCCGTGAGTTGCCCAATTGACAGGGCAACTGCCAGGTGTCGGATTTCCTGACAGAACGCCTGTCCACTTACGGAAACCGGCCGGAGAACACGTTGACTGCGGGGTACAAACCCACACAGAGCAAAAGCCTCTACAGCAACCGTCACCTCCCGAAAGGTCGGCGCACATGTTTGAAGATGGGCCAACTTGCTGCGGCGTGCACCCACCTGGACACGAGTTGGATGGTGAGTAGTAGGTGACGTTGCATTGGCCAGCGAAACTCCAGGCTCCTGAACCTGCCCACGCGAAGTTGTAAAGTGCACCCAATAGCAAAGCCGTGGTTGCAATAAGTGTCAACGTTCTAGAGCTGCCAGATTGGTTTTGCACTTCCCTTCACCTCCACTTTCTCCACCTTGCCACTCAGTCTTAGCACCAGGACAGTGTATCCGTCTGCCCCGGCCATTTGCTCCCCGGAAGACGGATTGTAGTCAACAAGGATGGGCAGGTCCTCGCCACGAACTGCGAACCATTGCCCCATATCTTGCTTCCGAATCTGAGCAGCCGTTTCACGTGACCAGTACATCTGAGCGAAGTGGTTTTGGGTTCCCTCGAAGAGTTCGTTGGGGTTCTTTACTCGGAATGTCGCCACTCCGTCGGGCAGACTCCAGGGAGAACCTGGCTTTGCCAGTTCGAGCAACATTTCGGGTAATCCCGCGTCTCGGAAGGTGGTCCGTTCAGAGACGGGTAGCGGACGGTGGGTCTTGCGATACAGCTGCAACTTCTCTCCGATATCGGCGAGTTTCTTGCTCGCGGCGGCAAGGTCATAGACTCGTTGAGGTTGGCTTCCTTGAAAAGCCATCAGGGACAAGGCAATTGCCATGCCGGTCAATGTGACACAGCATAGTCGCACAAGCCGAACGTTCATTATTGTTGCTCCTTGGGAGAGTTGCTCCCCTTCTGGTTCGCTTCCGCTATTGCGGTAGACAAACCCATTGCTGACGATTTCTGAACGTAAGAGAGACGCCCATCGCTGACTCCGTAGACTCGCGGCAGAAAGAACGCGTTCAACTGCCTCACCGTGGCGAGAGAGTTATGTAGGATCACCTCAGCACCCTCCACCTTGCCTTTGAACTTCGTAGGGTCACTGGTGACGACGACGACGGTAAGCGTAGCCTTCTGAGCAATCAATGATAGCTCAGCCAGTAACGAGTCATTACATGCACACGCCGAAATCAAGACGACGATCCGGTCTTTGGCAAACCTGGAATTTGAGTCAAGTCGGTTCCTAGGGGCAGATCCTTCCGAATCCCCGTTTCAGGAGACGTGAGGCGTTCAAGCGACCGATTGCGGGCGACGATCGAGCCAGCAAACAGATTATAGGCCACTAAGACACAAAGGAGTGACGCAGAACGTGACATCTTATGGAGCACCTCCCACTTCAACAGGTAAGGCGAGAGTTTCGGTGCCACCGTCGCTAAATCGCACCAGCATTGGACAGGACAGGAGACCGAAGTGGACTGAGAGGCTTGACCCGGGATCGCTGTACGCAACGCCTTTCCAGCCTGTTCGCTGTACAAAGCCTATCATTTCTAGAGGCGGGATCTGACCAAGCAGTATCACCTGGGAGTCTTCTTGGCGTGAAATCACGGTGGCTGCGTCAACGCATGGTTCGCATCCGCAGACCACCAAGCACGTTGCCTCGTCTAGGACGTTCGCCGACCGAACGGAGCCACTGCTCTCTCTCAGGCTAAAGCTTTCTAAGACATCTTTTGGAGGACTGCCACATTCCCCCCCCCGCGAGTAACAAGCCGACGGGGACCTGCCACATGATTCTCATGTTGCTCATTATAAGCGCACTTTCGCCAAAACTGGGCAAGAAATTGCAAATGGCTCAAAAATTGGGCAGGTGCGCAGGTTTGCTTGAGCTCGGAATGTTGAGTTGAAAGAGACGTTCACAATCAAGAACGGCGCTGATCCGCAGGTGCGAATCAGCGCCAAAAGAGGCTATGCGTCCGGTCTACGAGTTGCGCTGGGCGGTGCGAATGCGAGCCATCGCGCGCTCGATTTCGGCGGTGGCCTCTTGGCTCGTCATCGTCGTATCTTCGCCACGGAGGGCGCGACGGGCTTTCTCGAGCCGTTGCTCTTCTTGCTTGATGTCGATTTCCGACGCGCGCGAGGCCGAGTCGGCCAAGATCGTCAATCGCTCACCGCTGATCTCGGCAAAACCGCCCGAGACGGCGATGTGGTGGCGCTGATTCTTGGCGTCCACATACTCGACGATGCCTGCGCGAAGTGCGGCGACCATCGAAAGGTGGCCGGCCATGATGCCGAAGTAGCCTTCGATTCCGGGAGCGACCACGGATTGCGCTCGGTCTTCGACGACCGAGCGATCTGGGGCAACAATCGAGATAGAGAAGTCTTTGGCCATGAAAATCTTCGGCTAGTATACCGTTTGGAGAACCTCAAACGAGGCTGGTAGCGGCTACGACAGCTCTTCAACATCGACCAAGTCCTTGGGCCGCCCGCTGGCTCGCTTGTTGGCAAGCAGGTCCTCCCGGCTGATCACGGGAACCGTCAGTTCGCCAAACTGGGCTGAAGTTGCTCGCTCTCTGCATTCAGCAAACGTCACCCCGTCAATGTCGGTCAAGATCTCAATCCGGAGAGGGGGCATTCCGATACGGAGGATCTTTCCTGGCGTCAAGAGATCGGGGTTGCGTCAGCGCGGAAGTCAACCCGAAGTCCGCCAACGCTTTCCGAACCGCGAGGAGGTTATCTTGAGACCCAAGAACCCAAACGTCAAGATCACCCGTCGCGCGGACGTATCCGTGGACTGCAACTGCGTAGCCGCCAATGATTTAGGAAATCAACGTTGCTGTCGATCAACGATCTCAAAAACTCGTTGAACTCGGGCGCTACATCGATCGGATCCATAGAACTGCCTTCGTAGGAACTCCAACGCTTGGAGCCGCTCGGTTATCGTCTTCGAGCGCCAAAACTCTCGGTCGGCGGCAGCCGCCTCCTCGTGGGAGACGATTGATACCGCCGACCGGTCGAGCTTAAAATCCATTACACGGCCTGAAGCTTCTTCGCCTTCTCCATGACGTCTTCGAGACCGCCACAGTAAAGGAACGCCTGCTCGGGGACGTCGTCGAGATTGCCCTCAACGATTTCCTTGAACGCTTGCACCGTTTCCTCGGTGGTCACGTAGCGACCCGGGGCACCGGTGAACTGCTCAGCGACAAAGTTCGGCTGCGACAGGAATCGCTCGATCTTTCGAGCGCGAGCGACTAGGCTCTTGTCGTCATCCGAAAGCTCGTCGATACCGAGAATCGCGATGATGTCCTGCAGTTCCTTGTAGCGCTGGAGCGTTCGCTGAACGCGCGAGGCGATGTCGTAGTGCTCTTGCCCGACGATGCGCGGGTCGAGGTTCTTCGAACTCGACTGAAGCGGGTCGACGGCGGGGTACAGACCCTTCGAAGCCAAGCCACGGTCGAGGTACACGTACGCATCCAAGTGAGCAAACGTGGTGGCCGGAGCGGGGTCGGTGGGGTCGTCGGCAGGAACGTAGACGGCCTGAACCGAGGTGACCGAACCCTTGTTGGTCGAGGTGATGCGCTCCTGAAGGAAGCCCATTTCCGTAGCCAGCGTCGGCTGGTAGCCGACGGCGCTCGGCATACGACCGAGCAGGGCCGAAACCTCGGAACCTGCCTGGACGAATCGGAAGATGTTGTCGACGAAGATGAGAACGTCGGTGCCGACTTCGTCGCGGAAGTATTCGGCCATCGTGAGGGCGGTCAGAGCGACTCGGAGGCGGGCGCCGGGCGGCTCGTTCATCTGACCGAAGACCATGGCGGTCTTGTCGATAACGCGCTTCTCGGTGCCGTCCTTGTCCTTGAACTTGGCTTCCGACATTTCGAGCCAGAGGTCGTTGCCTTCGCGAGTGCGCTCGCCGACGCCGGCGAACATCGAAACGCCCGAGGCTTCAACCGCGATGTTTCGGATGAGCTCTTGGATGAGAACCGTCTTGCCGAGACCCGCACCCCCGAAGAGGCCAATCTTTCCACCCTTGTTGAAGGGGATGAGGAGGTCGATGACCTTCAGACCGGTTTGGAGCAGCTCAACCTTGGTGGATTGCTGCTCGAATGACGGCGGTTGGCGGTGGATTGGAAGCCGTGGAGCTTCGGAGACCATTTTGGCCTTGGCGGCGCGAACTTCCGGAGTGTCGGCGTGCTCGCCAGACTCGACGATGTCGATCGGCTCGCCCAACAGATTGAAGACGCGGCCGAGCGTGGCTTCACCCACGGGCACCATGATCGGAGATCCGGTATCAACGGCAGCCATGCCGCGGACGAGGCCGTCGGTGGTGCTCAGAGCGACCGTACGGACGACGTCGTCACCGAGGTGCTGCGCGACTTCGCAGGTGAGGTTGATGCCGCGCTTCTCATCGGTGATCGTGATGGCGTTGTAGATTTCGGGCAGGGTGTCGGTCGCGAAGCGGCAGTCCACGACGGGGCCCATAACTTGAATGACGGTGCCAGTTCCAGGCATGTAAAAAAACTTCCTCCGGGTTCGTGAAACGGCCCGAACATTGGGCCAAGGGGAGTATACCAGCGGCCGGTTTACCAGCGATACTCGGGTTGTACGCCCTCAGTGAAGATGGACCGGTCTGGCCTGGGGTCCTGATCGTAGCTCTCGATGCTCTCAGGGCTTATGATCCCACCGGAGGTTCCGAGGCGAAGTTCCTGGTTGAGTTCACGCAACACCTTGGCCAGGTGACGACGGCCCGTCTGAGCGTCTTCGCCCTGTACAGCAAAGTTAGTCAGCAGGCTTACCTCGTCGACTTTCCATCCTGATGCAGTCCGGTAGAGGTGGAACCAGGGCTTCCGTTCCACGCCCTTCGAATCAAGGACCTTGACGTCGTATGCAAATCGGGTGTCGTTTACGATCTTGTGTGATTGGTTCCGACTCACCGAGGAGACCCTGAGGCCAGTGGGAAAGAGTCGGCCCATTAGGCTTGCCAGTTGTGAGCGATCTAAGCTGGGGTCGGCTTGATGCTGTAGGAGTCCGTATCGCCAGAGCCTTTTTGCGTCGCGCGCTAACAGTGCGCTGACGACCTCGCGGGCCACTCGGTCCGGACTCCGCAGGTATTGGATCAGAAGGTAACTCGACGTCGTCAGAACGAGGATCGCAATGATCGTTCCTGCACGACGTCGCTGGATTAGTGATCGTTGCATTTGTGGTCAGGCTTACAGGTATATCCAGGACCCGCTGTTCTAAGCCACACTCGACTACATCGTTGTGACGGTGGCGGAGAAACGCAATTGACTTTCTCACAGTAGAACTCGCAACAGCCTGGGCTCTCCTGCGAACCACAACATGCACCGGCATAAACGGGCGGGAGCACCTCGCCGCCCTCTCCGCAAGCCGGAGTTGATAGTGATTGACACGTGGTTCCGGATGGAATGGTGCATGCTAGTAGCGTCGCAAGCACAATGGGCATCGCGAGTGCGAAAGCGAAAGTAGCAGTAAAACGGCTCCTGGAGTTTTTCATAGTTCTAGTAGATAATAAAGTCAATTCGTGGATAGCTGACGCGATGCGACGCGACGCTTCCATCGAATCTGAGATCAATCAAGAATGCTTTCGAAAACGTCGGATCAAGTTGCCTTTCTCGGGGATAGTAGTAAAGCTTGTCGTGAACGGAGCACCGCATCATCGGATACCGGCTGGGATCTCGCTCGTACTCACTTGTGAGGTTCGCTGCCCAACCAGGATCTGCTGCTAAGCTGTCTGGCCTGTGAGCAAGCCATCGATGCTCGTACGAGCTACTGAGACGCCCTTTAAGTGGCTCTGGTAGCAAAGGGCAATAGAAGACAGACTCGTTCTTCGTGTAGGGAAGGAGCGCCGTCTTGGAACTCCCATAGATGAAGGCTATCCCGGACTGACCGGGAAAGGTCGGCGCACCTTCATGGTCTGATGAGTACAGTGCTACGGCTTGGTAGAGCTGTTTGAGGTTGGAAATACACTTGGTTTGTCGAGCTTTTTCTCGGGTTGGGGCACTAAGTGAGAAGCCGACTGCAGCGAGGACCGCAAGGATTCCTGTAACGACGAGGAGTTCGACGAGCGTGAATCCCTTGCCGCGGCGACACATCCGCCGCATGTGGCGCAGTCTGCGGCAGACGGGCTCAGAAGTCCGGCCCTTGTTATGTGAAGCCACAGCCCACGTGTTACGGGGTCCTTCAGCGCGAGATAACACGCTACAAAGTACATAATGCTTGCAAAGAAGATTCCCTTCCATGATGCCCCTAGTGTCTTTACCATGTTCTTCTCACAGTGTACGACACTTTGCTGTGGGTTTTTTATTTTTGATGAAACCCAGTAATTATACCAGGAACCTGATGCGCCACCTAGTAGCCTCTGCTGGCGTTCGGTGTGCGCACCGCCGTGGTAGGGAAGCGGTGGTTCAACCAGGTAGAGCTGGGACGGGTGCCGTATATGGCGTGCCCCCCGTGCCCGACATGGAGAAGTTAGGCACGGGGGGAAAGGAGTCAGTTGCGTCGTCGTCGACGAGCCATGGCGAGAGCGCCGATGCCGAGGACGGCCATGGTGGCGGGCTCGGGGACCGGCTGACCCTGGATGAAGAGCGTATCGCTGCCTCCGCCCGAGAGGTTGGACGTGAGTCGCACGTGATAGCCGAAGTGCTCGGGCGTGCCCGTCAGCGACGTGTAAGTCAGCGTTTGCGAGTTGCCGGGCGTAATGCCAGTGTTCGGGTTGGTCTTCCATCCCGCAATGCCGCCCGTTCCCGCATAGTTGTCGTTGTACGACCATGGGGATGAGTTCGAACCCGTCGCCGCAAGGTCGTTATTGTCGTCGAGCAACCAAATGCCAAAGACGTCCTTGATCGTGTAGGTGTCGCCGCCCAAAATGAACGTGCTGCCGACCCCCAACGCTGTTTCAAGCGTCATGCCGGTAAGGGACGAGTTGAGCCCGGTAAGGCCGGTGACGACTTGGAAAGAAGAACGGCTCTGCGCAAGAGACAGCGAGGCGCCTCCTACAAGCAGGCCGGAAAGAATGATGCCGCGAATATTCATGACAACCCTATGATGCAGGTTTCGTGCCGATAGGGCATGTTCGAACTAGCTAATCAAGTGTTTTTGCGGGTAACAACCTGTCATATGTACGAGTATGTGAGAGGGAACAGCTGCACAGACCATAATCTCACATGCAATCCCAGATGGCAGGGGTCCACCTCATCCCCTTGAAACGTTTTGCCGATGCACGTGGCTGGTTGACGGAGTTGTTCCGCCACGATGAGTTGCCCGGCGGCTTTCGACCGGTCATGAGCTATCTGAGTGTGACCCATCCCGGGATCGCCCGCGGACCGCACGAGCATGTCCGCCAGACCGACGGGTTTGCCTTCATTGATGGTGCTTACGACTTGTATCTGTGGGAAAACCGTCCTGGCAATCCGCAGTGCGCTGAGGTGTTTCGCATGGGCAGCGAAGCACCGACCCTTGTGATTGTGCCTCCAGGCGTGGTGCACGCCTACCGAAACATCGGAGATCGCGACGCGTTCGTTCTGAACTTCCCTGACCAGCTTTACGCGGGTTGGGGCAAGTCCGAGCCGGTCGACGAGATTCGGCACGAAGACGCGATCGACTCGCGGTTTCGTCTGCCGGAATGACATGGGCCGCAACATCCGTGCAAAATGGGAAACTTGTCGCAATCTGGGGCAAGTAGGGTTACGGGGGATTTACCGAATGAGATTTGCGCTTCTGCTTGCCTTGGTGCCCGTTCTGGCGTTCGGCCAGGAGACGGAGCCGCAACCGCAGCTTCCGCCGCACGCATCACTGATCGCCAACCTTCCGGCGAGGAACGTTGGCCCGACCACGATGGGAGGTCGGATCTCCGACATCGCCATCTTTGAGAAGAACCCGAGCATCTTCTATGTCGCTACTGCGGCGGGAGGGGTGTGGAAGACCGAAAATGGCGGATTCACGATGACTCCGGTGCTCACTAGGACGGGGTCGTCGGGTTACGGGGCGATCGCGGTCTCGGCTACCGATCCCAACGTCGTGTACGTCGGCATGGGCGAGGCCAGCAGCCGCAACTCGGTCAGTTGGGGTGACGGAATCTACAAGACCACGGATGGCGGCAAGACGTGGACTCACATGGGTCTGAAGGAGTGTCGCCATTTCTCGAAGATCGTGATTCATCCCAAGAACCATGACATCGCCTATGCGGCAGGTATGGGTGATCTTTGGGGTTTCAACCCAGATCGGGGCATCTACAATACCACCGACGGCGGCAAGACCTGGAACAAGGTTCTTTACGTTGACGAGAAGACCGGCTTCATCGATCTGGTCATGAATCCCAAGAATCCGAACGAGCTCATGACGGCGGGCTGGGAGAAGTTGCGGAAAGCGTATGACTGGACGAGCGGTGGCCCCGGCAGCGCTCTCTTCAAGACCACGAACGGTGGCAAGACCTGGAAGAAGATCACCAAGGGAATCCCATCGCCGGGCATCTTGGGCCGCATCGGGCTTGACTACCACAAGAAGAATCCGAAGATCATGATCGCGACGATCGAGCATCGCAACGTTGCGGACAACAAGCGCGAGGGTGGGCTATTCCGTTCGGAGGATGGCGGCGAAAGCTGGACCCGAGTGAACGCGCAGAATCCACGGCCGTTCTACTTCAGCCTTCCGCGCATCGATCCGAACGATCCTAATCGGGTTTACGTCCCGGGTGTGCAGGTGCTCCAAAGCTCCGATGGAGGCAAGACCCTGACGCGGTTCCCAATCTCGATTCACGTCGACTTCCACTCGTTTTGGATCAACCCGGCTGACTCGAATCACATCATCGTGGGTGAGGATGGCGGCATGGCGGTGACGCGGGATAGAGGCGCGACCTGGCAGCACTTGCACACGATGCCGCTCGGGCAGTTCTATGCCATTGCCGCTGACATGCGCAAGCCGTATTGGGTCTATGGTGGGTTGCAGGACAACGGCTCGTGGACGACACCAACTCAAACGTGGAACGGCGGCCCAACGAACTTCGACGCGTTCACGTACGCAGGCGGTGATGGATTCCACGTGCAAGTGGATCCCGAGGATTGGACCACGGTTTACGCCGAGAGTCAGGGTGGAGCGCTGTATCGGATCGACTTGAAGGCAGGTGGGCAGCGTTCCATTCGGCCGAATGCCAACAACACGTTCCCCCGTCCGGCTCAAGGACAGGCGTGGCGCTTCAACTGGAGCTCGCCCATCCACCTCTCACCACACAACTCAAAGACCGTGTTCTTTGGCGGCAATGTGTTGTTCCGATCGGTAAACCGAGGCGACAACTGGGAGGTCATTTCGCCGGACCTAACGACCAATGATGAGACCAAGCTTCGACCGGGTGTGAACTCAGCGAGCCCAGAGAACACCGGTGCGGAGCGACATTGCACGATCATCACGATTAGCGAGTCGCCGATTCGGCGCGGCGTGCTGTGGGTTGGAACCGACGACGGTCAAGTCCAAGTGAGCGAGAATGATGGTCGCGACTGGAAGAACGTCACGTTGAACATTCCTGATCTGCCAGCCAACACCTGGTGCTCTCGGGTCACGGCCTCGCGCTTCGTGGTCGGGCGGTGCTACGCCACGTTCGACGGTCATCGCAACAACGATTACAAGACCTACGTTTACGTCACCGAAGACTACGGCAAGACGTGGACTCCGATCAAGAACAACCTGCCCGATAACGATCCGACCTACGTGATTAAGGAAGGCTTGCGCAATGCGAACTTGCTCTTGCTAGGCACCGAGCTTGGCATGTATGTGTCGCTGGATCGCGGTAAGAGCTGGAACCCGTTTGTGGGCGGAGGCTTCCCGACCGTTCCTGTTCATGACCTCGTGCTCCATCCGCGCGATGGCGACATTGTGGTGGGCACGCACGGTCGTTCGATCTGGACGGTTCCTTACTCTGTTCTAGAAGAGCTGACCGCGGAAAATCTTGCGAAGGATGCACACTTGGCGAAGCCAGCACCGATCTACCAGTTCGGCCGCGTCAGCGGCAAGAACTGGGATGGGGACGGCGTTTGGCAGTCTCCAAACACGCAGCCGGGCACCCACATCAGTTACTACCTGCGCCAGGAAGTGAAGGAGGCCAAGGTCGTGGTTTCCGACATCGAAGGACGTGCCGTCTTCGAGCGCGATGTTGCGAAGACACCGGGCGTCAACGTGGTGTATTGGAACGCTCGCGGTCGAACGCCGATCCGTCCGGGTGACTACCGAGTCACGCTGATCGCAGACGGCAAAGAGTACATCTCCTCGGTAAAGGTTGAAGATGTGACGGACACGGGCCAGGCGTCGCCGCCGAGGTGAGGGATAGCTTGCAGTTGGCAGGTTAGCAGTTGGCAGTTGGCAGTTAGCAGTAAAGAAGATTGTCACCGAAACGAAGTGCCCGAATCTCGTCTCGCTGCTAACTGCTAACTGCTAACTGCTAACTGCCAACTGCTAACTGCTAACTGCTAACTGCTAACTCCAACCGCCTCCATCACCGCCGCGATGCGGTCGCGGTTGGTGTTGGAGACGGGAATGAGGGGGAGCCGCACATGGGCTTCGAGCAACCCCATCATTTCCATGGCCGTCTTGACGGGCTGCGGGTTGGGTTCGCAGAAGTTGATCTCCATGAGCGGCAGGAAGCGGTTGTGAAGTGCGCGTGCCGTCTCCCAGTCGCCTTCGTAGGCACTCTGGGCGAGCTTCGTCATTTCGCCTGGAATCTCGTTTGAGGCAACCGAGATCACGCCATGTCCGCCCAGGGCGACCAGCGGTAGCGTGATCGCATCGTCGCCGCTCAAAACCAGGAAGTCCTTCGGGGCGCGATGGATGATGGAAGCGATTTGGCCGATGTTGCCGCTCGCTTCTTTGACACCGATAATGTTGGGCACTTGAGCCAACTCCAGCAAGGTCGGGACCTCGATGTTGACGTTCGTTCGGGGCTGAACACTGTACAGGATGATTGGAAGCTTTACCGCCTCGGCAACGGCATGGTAGTGGGCGATCAGTCCAGCTTGGCTCGGCTTGTTGTAGTAGGGCGTCACGCTGAGGATGGCGTCCACCCCGAGCTCGGTGTACTCCTGAGCGAGGCCGATCACCTCGGCCGTATCGTAGCCGCCCGCTCCGCCGACGACGGGAACTCGACCGGCGGCCTCTTCGACCGTGATCTGAACCACGCGGAGCTTCTCGGCGTGCGAAAGGGTCGGGCTCTCGCCGGTAGTTCCGCACGGCACGAGGAAGGTGATGCCCTCATCGATCTGGCGCTTCACGAGGCGGCGAAGCGTGCTCTCGTCCAGTTTGCCGTCGGCATTGAACGGGGTAACCAAGGCAGTGCCGCAACCGATGAAGCGTGTGTCCATGTCTCTATTGTGACTTGCGCGGTAAAACCGACGCGATGAAGATCGGCATCTTTACCGCGTTGTTCGGTGACCGGCCCCTTGGCGAGGCCCTCGATATCATTCAGGCTGAAGGCATTGAGGCCGTTGAGTTTGGCGCGGGCGCCTACCCCGGCTCGTCGCACCTTGGCGGCACTCACGAGGCGGTCGAGGCGCTCATCAATGACGCCGGCAAGCGGGCCGAGCTCGTGCGCGAGGTTGAGAAGCGGGGCCTCATGATCTCCGCGATTTCTTGCCACGGCAACGCATTGCACCCGGTCCGTGCCGTCGCCGAAGATCACCACCGGGCGTTTGTGAACTCGGTGAAGCTGGCTTCGGCGCTGGGCGTGCCGTGCGTGAATGGTTTTAGCGGATGCCCTGGTGATGGACCCAACGCTGTCAATCCGAACTGGGTGACCTGCGCGTGGCCTGACGAGTATCGCGACATTCTTCAGTGGCAGTGGAACGAGGTGGCCATCCCCTATTGGAAGGAGCAACATCGACTGCTCGACGAATACAACGTTAACTTCGCGATTGAGATGCATCCTGGCTTCATCTGCTACGCGAACGACAACCTGCTGCGCCTTCGCAACGCGGTAGGTCCGCGGATTGGTGCGAACTTCGATCCGTCGCACCTTTGGTGGCAGGGTATCGACCCCATCGCGGCGGTGCGTGAGCTTGCCGCGGAAGGCGCGCTGTTCCACGTCCATGCCAAGGACAACCGCGTTGATCCGTACAACTCCGCGCGCAACGGCAACTTGGACACCAAGAGCTACGGCGACATTTTGGAGCGGTCGTGGGTGTTTCGCTCCGTGGGTTATGGCCATGGGATCGAGTGGTGGAAGGACTTCATCTCGAATCTTCGCATGGTCGGATACGACTACGTGCTCTCGATTGAGCATGAGGACGGCCTGATGTCGCCGATCGAGGGGCTGCGAAAGGCGGTCGACGTGCTGAAGCAGTCGATCATTTCGCAACCGGCGGGCGAAATGTTCTGGGCGCGGGACTGACATGAACATTGCGGTCATCGGCGCGGGGATCATGGGGGTCAGCACCGCCCTCGCGCTGACAGATCGCGGCCATCAGGTCACCGTTTACGACCGCTACCCACTAGGTCACAAGCGGGGGAGTTCACACGGGCGATCGCGGATTGTTCGTGCGGCCTATCCCGATCCGTTCTTCACCGAGATCATGGTGGAGGGCTACCCGATGTGGCGCGAACTGCAGGCGAGGACCTCTGGAGACTTCTTGCACGAAGTCGGCTTGATCATGTTTGGGCATCCGGAGTCAGCGATGTTAGCAGACACGATCCGGAGCCTCGCCGAGCTTCGCGTGGCTCACGAAGTTGTTTCGGGGCCTGACGCCGCCGAACGGTGGAACCTTCAGATTCGGTCGCATGAGGTTGCGGTCCTTACACCGGAAGCGGGCTGGGTCAATGCCGGGGCGGCTGTCAACGCCAGCCTTGACTTAGCCATGCAGCAAGGGGCGATTTTCGTTGAAGAAGCCGCCGATCCATGGACGCTCACCGACAACTTCGACCGCGTGATCGCGTGCGTGGGGGCTTGGGCACCGGAGATGTTTGGCGTGGAGGCCAAGGTTACTTGTCAAACTGTCGCCTACGTGGAGCTAGGTCAGTCGTGGCGCGGGCCGGTGTTCATTGAGGATACGCCGGACTTCGTGTACGGCTTTCCGAGCGAGTGGGGAGCGACTTCCGTGAAGATTGGCGTCCACACGCCGGGACTTCAGATCGATCCGAGCGGCGACGCCCGACCGGCTGATGAGGCGATGCTTCGCCGGATTGAGCAGTTTGCTCGCGAGCGTTTGGGTGTGGCAAGTCCGGAGGTCATCGAGGTGGTCACGTGCCTTTACACGAACACGGATGACGAAGACTTTCGTTGGGGCGAGCGTGATGGCGTCATCTGGGCGTCGCCTTGCAGTGGGCATGGATTCAAGTTTGGTCCCTGGGTGGGCCAGCGACTGGCGGACTTTGCCGAGGGCAAACGGCAAGCGAACGAATGGCCGCGATTCTGGCGCGGCTGATGACGCAACTTCGCCGTCTGTAGAATCAAGAATGCGCTACGTGTTGCTTAGTCACGATCAGGAGATCATTGATGCGTTCAATGCGCCGGATGCTTTCCTGCCCTCAGATGAATTGCTGGTTGTGGACAGTAAGGAGTCGCTGATAGAGGCGTGCGAAGGCGCAGACCTGATCTTTGTCGATCTTGTCGCTTCGCTGGACGAGCCGCACAAGATCGCGGGTTACGAGCGCCTTCACGACATGAAGATGGCGAACCCGAAGACGGCGGGAGTACCGCTTGTGTTGATTGCGATCCCGGCGAGTTACGAACTTGACTTCATGGTGGGATGGGAGGATTTTGTATTCGCCCAGATGCCGAGGCCGATCACATCCAAGTTGTTCCGACGTGCTTCGACTTGGATTTGAGCCTCTCGGCTATACTTTCGGAGTGAGCATCCGGGCCCTTGGCGCCAGGGCGAACATCGCCCGCCCATCTCCTACCTTGGCCATCACCGCCAAAGCCAATTCTATGAAGGCGGCGGGTGAGGATGTGATTTCTTTTGGCGCCGGTGAACCCGATTTCAACACGCCCGACCCGATCTGCCAAGCGGCCATTGATGCGATTGAGTCGGGGTTTACGAAATACACGCCGAGCGCCGGCATCCCTGCGCTTCGCGAGGCGGTTGCGGACAAGTTCTGGCGTGAGAACGGGCTACGGTACCAGCCGTCTCAGATTGTGGCTTCGTGTGGCGCCAAGCACAGTGTCTTCAACAGTCTCTGGGTGTTGCTCGATCCGGGCGATGAGGTGATCCTCTTCGCGCCCTATTGGATGACCTATCGAGATCAGATCCAGCTTGCGGGCGGGGTGGTCAAGGTTGTTCATACCCGAGCCGAGGATCGCTTCGTGCCATCCATCGAAGATATCAGAGCGGCGATCACGCCACACACGAAGGCGATTCTGGTCAATTCACCCAGCAACCCAACCGGGGCGGTGTTCCCACGGGAGACGCTGAAAGAGATCGCCGCGCTGGCCATGCGCCACGACCTATGGGTGATTAGCGACGAGATCTACGAGCGGCTCATTTACGAAGGTGAGCATTGCTCAATTGCTGGACTCGGTCGCGAAGTCTACGATCGGACGATCACGATCGCCGGTTGTAGCAAGACCTATTCGATGACGGGTTGGCGAATTGGATATCTGGCTGCGCCGGAACCCGTTGCCAAGGCGATTTCTTGCTTCCAAGACCAAGTCACGAGCAATCCGACGTCGTTCGTGCAGCGTGGCGCTTTGGCGGCCCTTGCGCTTGACGACTCGGTCGT
>CAZPHD010000006.1:16788-92932 GCA_964586225.1 uncultured Fimbriimonadaceae bacterium | reverse complement strand
TTAGATCACTGCGCGTCCGCTCGATCACCGCACGTAGCGCGTCGCAGGTTCGCCGCAGACCGTGCGTCATCGAGTCGCTATAGTCGAACGTGATCAATTCCTCGTAGATCATCTCCATTTGACCGAGAATCCACGCCGCCTCATCCAACTTTCCGGCTCGCATCTCGTCCAATGCAAATCGTCGGCACTCGGAAGCCGCCTCGCCCATGCCATTCAGATACGTCATGATGCCGACGCCGAGATCGTCAGGCCCAGGGATCGCGTTCCGATGCACGATCGCATACACCGCGTGAGCCTCAACCATCTCCTTCTCGGCGTCGTGGAGGTATCCCGCGTAGAACAGTGACCCAAACGGGCGCAAAACGTCGCGAGCCTCCAAGGACACCCGCCGCGTTTCGGCAAGCAATCGCTCGGCTTCTTCGAACTGGTGGCGGTGAATGTGGCGGATCGACCTAGCCGATGTTTGGGTGATCGATCGGCACTTGGCCAATCCCTGTTCACGTGCCTCATGCATGCGCTGCGCTTCGGCCCGCACGCCCTCCGCAATCTCTTCCCAACTCATGTGATTACCCCCATTTCCCGCAACGATACATGCCGGCGATCGCCCAAGATGACGTGATCGAGAAGCTGAATATCGAGCATGTCTCCGACGGATTTCAAGCACTTCGTGACTTCGATGTCCTCCGGACTGGGCGTCGGGTCCCCGCTCGGATGGTTATGGGCAACAACCAGACTCACCGCGCCCTCACGTACGGCCTCCCGAAACACCTCGCGTGGTCCGACCAACGACGAAGTCACCGTCCCAATGTGGATCGTGACCGCGCGCAAAACGAAAGCTTTAGCGTCGAGATAGACCGCCACAAAATGCTCACGCTTCTCGTGGCGCAGGTGGTCGAACATGGCGGCGACATCGGCCGGGGATTCGATGACCGTTCGCATTCCCTTGCCTGCCCCGCTCGTTCGCCGCCCCAGCTCGATCAGTGCTTGCGCCCGCGTTGCCTCAAACGTCGTCAAGCCGGCTTGATCGCGCAAGATCTCAGGCGTCATTTCGGGGAGACGTGAGATATTGCCCATCATGCGAAGAACTTCACTTGCCGACTCCTCGCTAACATCTTCCTCGCGCCGAGACAGCCCAACCGCCAGCAGGTCGAGCGGCGAAGCCGCTGCGATTCCGACATCTCGAACCCGATCGTAGGCGTTCATTGGGCCTCAGGGGGCGGAAGCTGGACCAGTTCAATGCCGTACTCGCAAACTTGCACGCCAGCGTAGTGGATGTTAACTTGATAGTAGCCGGGGCTCGCAAATGTCAAGTCACGAATGCAGTGAAGCTGATGGAATGTCTGCTTTGGACCATTGATCTCCAGGTTGCCCCGGATTTCGGCCAGCGCCTTGCCGTCAGGATCAATGACCTGTACGGCGATTTCTTGGGTCGTGCCGTCGTCGTCATTGTCGGTCTCGATGCCATTCACAACGTAGAGTTCGCGATGGACGGCGGGAAACTGATAGGCGTAGAGCCGGTCGGTGACCCCCACGATGTTGGGCTTGCCATCTCCGGTGACGTTGGCATAGTCGGCCACGAGGGCGTAGCGAAGTCGCATGGTTCGCAAGGTTACCTAGCCTCAACTTTCTGCAACTCTAGCCCGGGAGTGAAACGTCCGAGATATACTGTGAGAAGTGCGCGGTGTTCGTTCGCGCCTGAGGTGACTGAAGATAAGGAAGTTCCGAAGAGATACAAGACCGGATCCGGGCCCCCCGGTCAATGATCGTGTTCTGCGATTTCGCGATATTCGCGTCGTCGGCCCCGACGGCGAACAACTTGGCATCATGGGCAGTCGTGAGGCACTCTCCATTGCCCGTGAACATGGCCTCGACCTGGTCATGGTTGCTCCAACCGCTCAACCGCCGGTTTGCCGAATCATTGATTACGGCAAATACAAGTACGAGACAGGCAAGCAATCCAAGGAGAACAAGCGCAAAACCCAAGACGTAAAGGGTATAAAGATCAGTCCGAGGATTGCGGAGCACGACATTCTCACGGCACTCAAAAAGGCGATCGGCTTCATTGAGGACGGCGACAAGGTGAAGATCACCTGTCAGTTCCGTGCCCGAGAGGTAACGCATCCCGAACTCGGCAAGAAACGGCTGGACCTGATGGCTCAGCGCATGGCGGACATTGCGGTCGTCGAGCGCGCGCCCAGCATGGAAGGCCGGTTGATGACGATGGTGCTCGCGCCTAAGCCATCGACAGGAAAGAAAAATGTCAAAGCTGAAGACAAACAAGACCGCGGCGAAACGATTCAAGATCACGGGATCGGGGAAGATCACCCGCCGGCGGAGCCACAATAACCACCAGTTCTTGCACAAGAGCGGTGCGCAAAAGCGACGCCTGGAAGAAGAGCCAACCCTGTTCAAGGGTGAAGAGCGTCGTGTAAAGCGTCTGCTCGGCAAGGCCTAAGAAGGACACGAGGTCGCCGGGTGGCTTTTTCCGGCGCAACTCAGAAGACACGAGGTCGCCGGGTGGTTTTTTCCCGGCGCAAACTCTACCGCTACCGCCTCTAAGGCTGGGAACCGGTCACGACCGTAAACGAGGAAAACCATGGCAAGAATCAAACGTGGCCTGATGCGCCACAAGCGACACAAGAAGATCATCGAGAAGGCGTCGGGCTATTTCGGCCGCAAAAAGAACGTCTTCAGCCGCGCTCACGAGCAGGTGATGAAGTCTGGGCAGTACGCCTTCCGCGACCGCCGAGCCAAAAAGCGCGACTTCCGCCGACTCTGGATCACGCGAATCACGGCCGCCTGCGCGCAGTGCGACGTGAAGTACAGCCAACTGATCCATGGGCTGAACTCGAAGGGCATTCAAGTCAACCGTAAAATGCTCAGCGAACTCGCGATTCATGATATGGACGCGTTCCGCGCCATCGTCAAGCAAGCCACAGCGTAAGCACCTGAACCTGATGCAATGGGCAGAAGCACGTGTGCTCTGCCCATTGTCGTTAGTCAGGCAGGAACCAGGTACGGCTCGAACTTCCGACGCATCTCGTTGACCAATTCAGCTTCGACGTAGATGCCGTCCTCTCGATAGTCGACCTTGAGCACGCGCCCGAAATCATAACACTCTTGGATCAGCTGCGATTCGGAGTAGGGCACCAACGCTTCGAGGCGTCCCAGCAACGACTGCACTTGCGCAAGAATCGCACGTTGCAAATCTCCCATCCCCGCGCCGGTCACCGCGCTGATCGCGACGGAATTCGGCCAGAGCTCCATCATCTTAGTGAGTTCGGCTCGTGCTTCCTCGTCTAACAAGTCAACTTTGTTGAAAGCGAGGATGGTCGGCTTGTCTTGCGCACCGAGAGCTTCGAGGGTATCTAGCACCGCTCCGTGTTGGAGTTCCCAAGCCGGATGGCTGGCGTCGATGAGCAGAATCAGAAAGTCGGCATAAACGACTTCTTCCAGCGTCGAACGGAAGGCCGCCACGAGATTGGTAGGCAGATTCCTGATGAAGCCGACCGTGTCGGTCAAGAAGAGTGCGTAGCCTTCGGGTAGGTCGACTTTTCGAGTCGTTGGGTCAAGCGTTGCGAACGGCATCGCGTCGGCGAGGAGTTCGGTGCCCGCGAGCCTGTTCATGAGCGTCGACTTCCCTGCGCTCGTGTAACCGGCAATCGAAGCGAACGCGAATGGGTGCTTTCGCCGGCTAGCTCGCTGCTGGTCGCGGTGGCGCTTGACCTCTTCAATCTCCTCGGTCAGCCGGGCGATGCGATCCCGGACCATGCGTCGGTCAGTCTCCAGCTTGGTTTCACCTGGGCCACGCATGCCAATACCTCCCTTCTGACGCTCGAACTTGGTGTATTGCGCCATCAGCTTTGGCATCATGTAGCTGAGTTGGGCGAGTTCGACTTGGAGCATGCCTTCTTTGGTGCGCGCCCGACGGGCAAAGATGTCCAGGATCAACTGCGTCCGATCAACCACGCGCTTCCGAAAGGCGTCTTCAAGATTGCGCTGCTGGATCCCAGTGATCTCGCAATCCATGAGAACGACATCGGCACCGGTCTCGGCCGCCAAGAGTGCGACCTCCTCGACCTTTCCGGAGCCTAGGTAGGTTCCTCGATACGGTCGGTCGAGCCGTTGGCGAATGCTCGCCACCGGTTCAACTCCAGCCGCTTCACAGAGTCCCTCAAGCTCGGCTTCGACATGGGGATCGTCGGAGTCGTCCTCGTTTACGTAAACGAGCACCGCGCGTTCGACCGGAATCTCGTGGCTAACGGTGCCCTTGGCCAGGGGTTAGCCTCCCTTCCGCTTCTTGGTCGTCGGCTTCTTAACCGCCGCCTTCGCTGGGGCTTGAGCAGGATTCAGGCTGTGAACCACGACGTTATCAGCGATGTCCACGGTTAGAAGATACTTTCCATCTGCTGTGAATACGAGGGGCGATCCGACAGCCTTCTGGTCCTCGATCTTGGCGACGGACTGAAAAGTGCGGGGATTCCAAATCCTCACGGTGCGATCGCTTGAAGAGGTGACCACCCACTGGCCGTTGGGCGAGAAGATCGCGCTGACCACCCAGTCCTCATGGCCTCGGAAACTGCCAATGCGCGTCATCGACTTCATATCGAAGAGTGATGCTGCGTTATCTCGCCCCGCGCTAAGGCCCCACGTCGCGGCCGGGTTGAAATCAACAGCAAGAGCGCCCTGGCCGCCATGCGCACTCAGCCACCCCCGCATCGTCTTCTGAGCGGTATAGAGCCGACTTCCCTGCTGAAGCGTCGCGATGCCAATATCGTTGGTCTTACCGATGAACTTCGCGCCGTAGAAGTTGGCGCCAGCACCCGGCAGGTTGATCTTCTCCTTCTTCAGGCTGTTGAGATCCCAAATCTTCACGACATCGTCGTGTCCCGTGCTCGCGAGTTGATTCGAAGCCGAGTTAAAGTCGAGAAACTGAATTGGCCGTGTGTGGCCCGCAATCTCTGCGGTGCGTTGCCAGGTCTTGGTGCTCCATAGGTAGATCTTTGCCCTCTCGTCCCCGCTGGCAATACGGTTGCCGTCTGGGCTCCAAGCGATTGCCTGAACCGGACGCGTGTGCCCCTGAAGCACCTTGAGGGTTTGGCGCGTAGCGGCGTCAATGATTCGAATGGTGTTGTCTTCCATTCCAAGCGCAACCCGGCTACCGGTGGGCGCCGCGGCCATCGCCACCGCCCTGACCCCAAGGATGGGCTTGCTTCCCGCCATACCAAACGCCGCAGTTGAGGGCGCGGGCGCACCTGTTACAACAAGCAAAGCAACTGAACTTAACATCTGTCCTCCATGACTCCCCGTTATTCTACGGTCAATCTTCGGACGTCCGCTCCCATTTGCCGTTTCAGAAAAGCGCCATGGGCATGATAACGCACAGGTAGGTGTCGTCATCCGTCGGGCGGAACACCGCTGCTCGCGAGTTCTCCGTCATCTCGATCCTGACTCCGGGGCCCTTGATGCCCGTGAGAGCATCACGAATGAAGTTGCCGTTGAAGGCAATCTCAATGTCACCGTTCTGCGGCAACATCGTCACCTGCTCCTTCGCTTCGCCACGCTCGTCGGACCGAGCCGTAAGAAGAAGTTGGTCGCCTGTGCCGCTCATGCGAATTCGAAATGCGTTATCGCGAGCAAGAATGAGCACGCGCTTGACCCGCTCGACGAGCTGATCGGCTTCAACTCGCCATGCTCGTGTGAACTCGCTAGGAACGACGCGCTCCCAGTTCGGGTACGTGCCGGCCAGAAGCTGCGAGACGATTCGCGCGCCCGAACTATCCACACCGAGGCGGCCACCACCAAACCGGATCGTGATTTCCTCATCGTCACCGATCGGCAAGTTCTTCATGGCACGTAGCGCTCGTTCCGGCACGACCGCCGTGATGTTGCTACCAATGCCCTCTTGCGCGACTCGGCGGACGGCAAGGCGATGCGTGTCCGTGGCGACAAGCGTCAGCGTTGCCCCATCGTATTGGAACAGCACGCCGGTCAGGATCGGTCGGTGCGAGTCGGTCGAGACCGCGAACAGCACGCTGTCCACGGCATCCTTGAAAACACCCATCTTGAGCGTGAGCTCGCCTTCGCCGCCGAAGGAGGGCGGCTCGGGAAAGTCGCTCGGCTCGTGCGTGAGCACGCGGTATTCCGACGCACCCTGCTTAAGCAGCATGCCTTGCGTCTCCGAGGTGTGAAGCTGAATGTCTCCGTCGGGCAGGTTGCTCACCAGATCATTCATGAGCTTCGACGGAACGCAGACCGCGCCGGGCTCTTCAACCATGCACGGAACGCGGCGCTCAACCCACATCTCACCGTCGCATCCGAGCACGCGCATTCCCGTTTCGTCACCGTCCAGCTTCAAATTCTGGAGAATGGCGATGGGCGAGCGACCACTGGCCGCGGCATTAGCGGCGCTAACCGCTTCAAACAGTTCCTTTCGGGGACAGTCAACTCTCATAATCAGCCTTGGATGGGCAGGTGCAGCTGGAGGTGCGTCGGGTCGGGCGAGCGTTGCGCCTCAACTCCCTTCGCGTACAGCCGCATCAGGACCCGTTGATAGGATTCTTCAGTGAACTCGGGAGCCGGATCGGCGCGCAGGGCATCGACCGTTGCGCGCATCGCAAGCATGTCGGCTTTGAGTTCGGGATCGGTCATTGCGACCGATTCCAGTTCGGATTTGAGTTCTTCCGTGAGCTCGTCTCCGGCGTATAGATCAACCAGTTTTCGGTAGATGTCGTTCATTTCCGTATCTCCATTGCGGCTCCGAGCTTGTCTTTAAGGGCTCGACGTCCGCGGTAAAGGCGCGATTTCAAGGCCGGGACACTGATTTTCAGCACCTCGGCCGCCTCTCGCGCGGGCATGTCCTCAAGGTCGCACAGGACAAGCGGGTCGCGGTATTCGATCGGCAGGTCTTGGAGGGCCTGCTGCACCGTAACGCGAAGGGCGGTCCGTTCCTCGGAGCCGCTGTAATGCGCGTCAGCCGGAAGCTCCAGCAACTTGTGCTGGCGCAACTTGTCGATGCAGAGATTGCGGGCGATTCGAAACAGCCACGTCCGAAACGCGCCGTCGGCGCGAAGCTCGGACGAACGACGCAACACCCGGAGAAAGGTCTCCGAGGTGGCATCTTCGGCATCGCTGCGGTTGCCCAGCATCCGATACGTATATCGGAAGATCCGATCACCATACAGTTCGTAGATGCCGCCCAACGCGTTGGGATCGCCCTTTGCGAGGGCGTCCAACCAGCGCTTCTCCGCTTGTGAATCTCGCAGGGCGTCATTCGGCATAGGGAAAGACGAGCACATCCGTCCAATGGATGCGCGGACCGTATTTTACACACATTGGGGCATGTTCTCGCCTAATGCAGCGAGTTGGAAACTCCGAGAATGAAAATAGCGTCGAAGAACAGGTGCCGTCGATGAATGAGCGCAACGAGCAAGAACGCCGCAATCCAACGCCCGTAATCACAAGTATCGCCTTGTTGGGCTTGGTGGCCACCACTGCGTGGCTCGCTTATCGTCGTCTCCATGGAAAGCCGCTCCCGTCGGTGGGTGATCTCATGGACGCGGCCGACAAGGCCGCACAGGCCCTCGAAGATCGTGTCAATGACTTCGCGGTTGCCTCTTGATTCTCCTCGTATCTGGTCCTGTGAAACCCGGTCGATTGCGACCGGGTTTCTGCTTTCAGGATCACTTCGCAGCTTTCCGCTGTAACGTGATCATCACCATGGTCTCCGACTTGCCCTTATCGCGCATCGCGATCACGGCTCCTTCTGCACCATCGGCCAACTTTCCGCTGACCTGCGACTGAACGGCACCATCTGTGCTCGAGTTGAAGGTCTGTGGGTCCGTGAATTTGGCCTTGTAGAACTCAACGACCTTGTCTGGCATATCCGAAGTCGAGCGATTCACCGAGAACGTCTTGCCCTCGGCCGTCTCCATCTTCGTACTTCCAAACTCAACGGGTTTCGATCCTGGATAGAACGGCAGTCCGAGTTCAGCTTCGGTAACGTCGATCGCTCCCGACTCGAAAGTCTCGCCCTTCTCGTTCTTGCCGGTCATCTTGCCGTCTTCGTACTTGAGCTCAGAACCGTCCGAAGACTTTGCCGACCAACCGTCGCCCTCATTCTTGACTTCGGTCGTCCTGCCATCCTTGTCGGTCACGGTCATATCGCCCGTGGTCGGGTTCACGCTGACCTTCTCGCCATCCGGACCCGACTTGCTGCACCCGGCGAGGGCCAGCATCAACAACGAACCAAACACGATGTGCTTCATAGCTTATTATGGGGACACGATGATCGTGGTAGCGCGCGTAACGCCGTTCAGACTCGCAGTGATGACGATCATCAACGTTGTGCTGGGACGCGTGGTGGTGCCTACAAAGAGACCTTGGCTCTGCCCTCCGACGATCAACAGCGATGACGGCACTTGAGCGAATGCCGCCGCTGAACTCAGCCCGACCGTCAGCCCGGCGCCGGCGGCCTTGCCGTCAAGGCTCACCAAGCCAGCAAAGGGACTACCACCTGCTACCTGACTTGGAGAAACCAGGATCGAAAGCAGCGCGGCCACTCGGATGGTCAGGGTCGCGCTCCGGGTTACCCCACTCTTGCTGACGTTGATGGTTGACGACCGGGTGCTGGTCACGGGGACGGTCAGCACGGTGAACGTTCCGGTTCGGAAACCAGCCGGGACGATCGCGGTTGGTGTTTGTGGAGCCGTCGCCGTTGAGTTGTCGCTCAAGTTGAACACCACCGAGTTGTTGATGGCGTTGCTCGTGAGTGTGATCGTGCCTGTAGACGGATTGCCGCCCACCACGGACGTCGGATCTAGGATCACGGAGACCCCCACGATCGCGATCGTAACACTCCTCGTGTCGCCGTTACTGGTGACCGTCACCACCGCCGTCCGCGAGGAAGTCACGGCTGCGGTGGGTGCCGAAAACACGCCTGCCGCTTGACCGGCGGGCACCACCATGACCGACGGTACCGCGATCGCGGGGCTGTTGTCGCTCACACTAACCGGCATGCCGCCCGTCGGCGCGGGCGCGTCCAGAACCACCCGGAACGAAGCCGACACGCCGCCCACAACCGTCGTTTCGATCGCCTCAAGCGCGGTCAAAAAAGGCGGATCAATATCAAGGGCGGCGATCTCCTCGACGCTGAAGTTACCCTCGTCGGCCGTGATGATCGCGCGCACTGGGTTGCGGACCCGAGCGGTGAACACGGTGAAGACCTCGGACTCCGACTTGCCGGGAAGGAGCTCCACCGTTGGCGCGGCCAGCGCCGTAGCGGATGAGTTCTCGAAGACTCCGAGTAGTTGCGGAGCCCCTTGGCGGGGGCCGCTCATCCGCACCTTACCGGTGACGAGCGTTCCACCCTTGACGCGAGTGGCACTCAGATCGATGCCAACGCCGACGGGCTGGCGGAAGATCTTGACGGTCGCAATCGAGGACAAGTTGCCTCGGACGAGTCGGTACGAGAACGCTTCAGTCTGGTGTTTGGCGGCTGTAGCGGTAAACGTCAGCGTGCCGTCGTTGTTCTGGCTGACCGTGCCGCCCTCAGGCTGGCTGAGAATCTCCAAGTCGGAGTTCGTTGCCGCTAGGTCATTTACAGTCGGATCAAATGTAACTTGCAACTCGTTGAAGAACGCGTCAACGCTGTCATCGCGCGCGATCGGCTTTGGAATGATCTCGGCCAGCCGCGGCACGGCGTTCGAGGGCTCGGTCAAAACCGTGATCAGTCGACTTCGCGCCGAGTCGGCCACGATTCGGCTCTGGATATCAACGCCAGTGCCCAGCGAGGTGGGCGCCCAGGTTGAATCCGGGTGAACCTCCATGTTGAGCGTGCTGCGATTGCGGGTGTGGAACAGCGGGACACCTTGCAGCACGGCCACAGACTCATCGTTGACGTTCGCGCCCAAGTTCTCAACCGTCGCTGTAAACGTGTTCAGATTTACGCTGACCCGACGCCGCCCCCCATCTTGGAAGTAATGCATGAGAAGTTCGCCACCGTGTCGAATCGAAACGGGAGGCGTAAACGCGACTGAATTGCCCGCCTCGATCGTGAACGACCTGAGCAAGTTTCCGTTCGCAAGATCCACTTCGAGAGCATGGTTTCGTCGGCCCGTTTGATCATGGGCGACGAGCAACAGCGGTATCGTAAAGCTGAATCCCTGCTTTCCCGTACCCGATAGGGGATACTCGGGCTCCCATCGAAAGAACCCTCCGGCATCGACACTCCGGATGAACACACGCGGTCCGTTGACGGTGATTCGGTTGGCGAGGAGGTACACATTCTCTTGGCCATCACGGGCCACCGCCGCTTCGCGAAGCGTGGTTGCGATCGAGGTTCGATACTGCTCGACGCCGTTGGTTGGATTCAAAGCTATCGCGGCGACTCCGCCCTCGACCGCCGCAGCCAAGACAAGGCTCACTCCTGTATCGATGATCTCGAGCCCCTGGGATGAGACACTACGGATAGGTTCAGTGAACGTCCAGTCAAGGGTTTCGTTAGCAACGTCGATCCGATATACGGCAATGCGGTCATTGAGCGGGTTGAGCACCCGCAGACGGCCGAGGACAATCAGCTTCGTCGGGGACACCGGGATCGCGCTATCCACGTGAAACTGCTCACCCGTGGGAGCGACGGCAAACTGGAAGAAGCGAGAATCCGTCCCGACGCCGAGCGACCCGAAGCCGCCGATCACGGCGAACGGCGTCCCACCGACCATTACCGGTACCCCGCGTGATCCGCTACCACTTGGAAAGGTGCGCAGCGTTCGCAGTTGGAAGTCTTGGCCGTGGGAGTAGAACGCGGTCAGTGCCAATAGGAGTCCGAAGACGATGCGCAAGTGTTTCATGGCGTTAGGATCAGTGTCGTGGTCCGCGTGATGTTGTTGTGTCGGGCAGCGATCGTGACCATGAAGGTCTGCGTCACCACGCTCGTCGTTGCCGTAAAGTTGACCGTGCTCTGTCCGGCCGGAACGAGCACGCTGGCCGGGACCTGAACGATGCCTGCCCCAGCTTGAAGGGTGACTACGATGCCGCCCGCAGGAGCCCGACCCGTCAGCGTCACCGTACCCGTCGAGCTCTGCCCGCCCCGCACCTGAGGCGGACTCATTGAAACCGCTTGCAGCGCGGGAGCCAACACAGTTACGGCGGCCGTCCGCGAGACCCCCTGACCTGTCACCGTGATGTTGGACACGCGGCTTGAAGTGACCGTCGCGGTGATGATGTTGAAGGTCGTGCTCAGCGACCCAGCATTGATTTGAGCGGTCGGCACCGCAAAGCCTGTCGCGGGCGAGTCGTCGCTCAGGTCGAACACGATCGGCTGTCCGATGGCATTGCTGGTGATCGTGATGGTTCCGTTTGCGTTGTTGCCACCTACCACGCTGGTTGGGTTCACCGTAAAGTTCAGGCCGACAATGCCGACGGTCGCGTTTGCGCTCGTTCCGAGCGTGGCGGTGACCACGGCTGTGCGGGAGGTTGAAACCTGAGCCGTTTGCGCATCAAACTCTGCGGTCGTCTGTCCTGCCGGAACAACCACAACCGTCGGCACCGCAATCGCCGTGCTGTCGTCGCTGAGCGAAACCACGATGCCATTTGCGGGGCCAACCCCATCAAGTTCGACTCGGAATCTCCCTAGCGCACCGCCGATGATCGTCGGCCGAAGCGCGACCAAACGTGAAACTTGCGGGGGGCGGATGGTGAACTGAGTCGTCGCCGTCACGCCGCGGAACTGCGCCGAGACGGTTGCGAGGCGGTTCTCTCGGGTCGCCACCGTGATCATGGAGAACGAGCCCTGCGTGGAACCTACCGGAACGGTAACGTTGGGTGAAGTCGGTGCGGCAAATGCAGAATCGTCCGAGATCGTCACCACACCGTTCGTGAGTAGGCGCGGCCCCGTCAGGTTGACCTTGCCCGTGGCGGGCTGCCCTCCGATGACCACCGGTGCATCCATAGCGACGGACGCAAGGGCTGGCTGGACATTGAGCGTCACGGTAGCCTGGCTGCTTCCGGTGCCCCTTTGAGCCGTGTACTCGAACTGGATAACGCCGTCAAAACCGGGGGCGGGTGTGAACTCGAACGAGCCGTCCAGATTCATGACGAGGCCCTGGGGCGGGTTGACTGCTACCGCAGTGGCCCCCGCCCCGCCAATATCGTTGCCCAGCACCCCGGGCGCGGGAACGCTCAGCGTCTCGCCGCGGAAGCCCTCAAACGTGTCCGGGTTTGCCTGAGGTCTCGGATTGAGCACCCGAATCGCAATCGAATCGGTTGCGCCTACGATCGAGAAGGCCGCCACATGCCGACCGAGGCGATTGTCTAGCGCGAGGTCGACCCCCTTGACGTCAAACCCTGCGGAGGCAACATTCAGTCCATCGATGGGCGGGGTCGAAAAGATGCGGCCGAAGTGCAGGCCCGTACCCTGATTGCGAACGGAGAAGACGCTTACGAGCACGCCGCCGTTCCCTTCAAGGAGTTGACCGAACTGCCCCTGGCCAGGTGGGAAGCCGTTCACGACGCCGAAGGTGCCGTTGAGCGTTCCGATCCCTACCGAAGTGCTGGGAGGGGTTCCGCCCTCGACCCCGATGTGCACGAATCCGGGAGCCGATGCGGGCGTCACCAGGGCAATCCGGCCCGTATCTGTTCCGAACGTAAACGCCTGCTGGGGTACGCCTAGCGCATTCCAGCGAGCAATGAACGGCCGATTCACGCCGAGCGATTTGATGCTGCCCGCCGTCACGATTTGGCCGTCGGCAGCGCGGCACATGGCAGAAAATTCGGCATTCGCATTGAGAAGCCGCTCGCTCAGCACCTGACCATCCTGGGTCATTCGAACCAGCACGATGTTCTGAGGCACCGAGCTGTTCGCTTGCCTCGTGCTGGCCACATAAACGTCACCCGTCGGATTGACTTCAATGCCAACTCGCTGGCCAACGGTTCCATCAATGCCGGGAAAAGTGCGTTGCCACAGCTTGAGGCCGTCATTCAAACGCATCCGGGCGGCGACAAAACCATGACCGACCGATCCCCCGACATAGGCGGAGTCGCCCACGATTCGGACGTGTTGCCCCGTATCGGGCAGGAAGTTGGTGTTCTCGGTATGGAGCCAAACAAATGCGCCATTACTCGAGCGCAGATTGATGGTGGCCATTTCCCGCTTCGACGAAGGCCCGCCCTCTTGCTCACCCGTAACGACCACGAATTGACCGTTCGTCGCCATATCGGTCGCAACAAATCCATCGGCAAAGCCATCGGCCAGCGTCGTAACCCAAAGCTCGTTGCCGGCTGGATCAAAGCGGTGCACTCTGAGACGGAACCCGTTTGCGGTTTCGACACTGTAGCCCGCGTAGACGTCGCCACTGGTCCCGTCTACAGCAACAACCGGTGCGACCGCGTTGTCAACGTTGAGAGAGAAAACCGTGTCGTAGGCGTGGGCACTGGCCACACCCAGCACGGCAGCAACTAAGGCCGCGAGCCGGAGGATTCGACGCATCTTGCCATTATAGGCCGCTCAAGCGGCGTCAGAGTTCCAAGAACCTCTCAGCGATTTGCACTGCGTTAAGAGCGGCCCCTTTTAAGAGCTGATCTCCTGAGCAAAACAGGCTGATCGCGTTGGGATTGCTGAAGTCGCGACGAATCCGCCCCACCAACACCTCTTCGATTCCGCTGGCATCCTTGGGCATCGGGAAGATGTTCCCTGCCCGATCGTCGACCAGCCTCACGCCGGGAAAGGCGGAGATCGCCCCGCGGATGGCTTCCTCAGCCGGGGCTTCGTCGGCATATTCGACAGTGATACTCTCGCTGTGGGCCCGCAAGACCGGGACACGAATGCACGTGACATTCATTCTCAGGTTCGGCATGCCGAGCATCTTGCGGCTCTCCTGGATGACCTTCCACTCTTCCTCGTTGTAACCGTGCTCGTTGACGGGCGTGTTGTGACTGAAGAGGTTAAACGCGTAAACATGCGGCAAGACGCTGGGCACCGCTTCCTCTCCGCTAAGGACAGCACGGGTCTGCTCTTCGAGCTCCTGCATTGCTGCCGCGCCAGCTCCGCTCGCGCTTTGGTAGGTGCTCACGATGACGCGCTCAACCCGGCCCAAATGGGTCAGCGGGGTGATCGCCATGAGCAGAATGATTGCGCTGCAGTTGGCAACCGGATAAAGGCGGTTATCCTTGCGAATGAGCTCGCCATTGACTTCGGGGATGATAAGCGGCACGTCGGGGTCCATGCGGAACGCACTGGAGTTGTCGACCACCAGCGCACCCGCGGCAAGGGCATGGGGCGCAAACTCGCGTGAACGCGACGCACCGGCGCTGAAAAAAGCGACATCGACACCCGCAAACGCATCGGCGGTGAGTTCCTCGACGGTGTGCTCCTCGCCGCGAAACGTGTACCGTTTGCCGACTGATCGCGCACTCGCCAGCAGTTTCAGGCTGCCGACGGGAAAGTTGCGGCTCTCGAACAGGCGGAGGAACTCCTGACCGACAGCTCCAGTGGCACCAACGATCGCGACCGAAACGGGGGACATTCGCTAAGGAATACCAGACCCGGGCGGTTTCTTGCGCATCTTTGTTATTTCTGGGTTATGATAGTAGAAGGTGTCCTGATGATCAGTACCGTTCTGCTCTTGGCTTCCCTTCCTCAGCTCATCACGTATGAGACCAAAGCGGCCCGGCTTCCGGTGATTTTGACCGAGCTTTCGACGCGGACGGGCACGAAGCTGGAGTGCGAGCCGAGCTTCAAGAACGATGTGCTGGTGATTCGAGTTGACGGCGTGGATTCAAAGACGCTCCTCGACAAGATCGCGCAGGCGGCGGTTGGGAAGTGGAGTCGCCGCGAGGAGAAGTTGGTCCTTTCGCCCGATGTTGACCGGCGCAAGGAGCAAGAATCAGAGTTGCTTGCGCGGCGCGAACGCGACATCCAGCGCATGCTGGACCAGTTCAAGAAGGACCTGGAGAAGTCGTATCACGCGGAGAATTTGCACGCGCTGAAGGCGGCTCTTGACGAGCGGAGGTCAAGTTACGACCAGAATCAGTATGCCGCTCGGATCAGCCAACAGCGATCTCTAGCGCCGCTCGATCGGCTCGCCATGCGTAGCTTGATGGTCATCGGAGCCCGGCGTCTCGCCGAGATCAAACCGGGGCAACGTCTTGTGTTCTCAGCGAATCCAACACCTAGGCAGTTGAAGTGGCCCAACCAGGGTGACCTCCTCGGTAGCTTCTTCACCGAGTGGAACCTCTTTCAGGAGCTCTTTGGCAGCACTGACCGAGTCGCCAATTGGACCTCGATCCGGAACTCGGGAGTCATCCCTCTGCACCTGAGCATCGTTGATCGAATCTGGCTATCTGTGGCCGATCCCCTCTTCGAAGTTCACAATACGAGAGTGTCCGTCTTAAACAACGCTGAGACCGTTGGTTTCGGCACCACGCTCGAGACGACCATGCCCGCGCGCGACGCCCAGAACGCAAGCCCCGCCGACATACCCGACACACCGTTGAATCTGGAACCGATGTCGATTGCGTTAGCGGATGCCTGGAGGACGCTGCTGAGTAGCGCCCGCCCGCGCGTTCAACTCGACCCGAAACTCTTCGAGTTCATCGGCAGACCCACGAAGAATGAACCTCTCGTGATTGGGTCGGAACTGTATCACCAGTATGCCCAAGCCCGCCAGGTCAATCTGGTTGCTTGGCTGAATGACAATGCGTTCGGTCGCGGAGTGACTTTCAAGGCCGAAACCGTCAAGGCATTCGATCAGTTCTCGCGCCCAAACATGCACTTTGATGAGAGCGACGGCTGGCTTGTGATGACACCCGCATCACCAGCAGAAGCCCGGCGTAGTCGCGACGATCGCGAAGCGATGGAACGGCTAATGCAAAGCGTGATCGCTCAGAAGCGCATCACTTTCGAGGCGAAGGCCGACTATGTGTACCAGCGTCCAATCAACCTTTCCGAGGGTCTCGGCCTACGATTGGCGCTGTTGGTTGACCAGAGTCACCCGACCCTTCGACCGCAGATTGACGAGCCAGTGCTAAGGCTCTACGGTAGCCTGTCGCGAGAACAGCGCCAAGGCCTGCATGCGGGTGTGCGAGTCCAATACCAATCACTCTCTTCTGCTCAACGCGCGCTATGGGACCAGCTTGTCTATGGTTCTCGACCAATCAATCACCAAGCCCAATTTCGGATGCAGCCACGCGAACTCAGAAGTCGCATGGACGGAATGGCGATCGAACCGACGTTCGAATGGCCGAACGGCATTCCCGCGGGTGCCAGCCTCGGGCTTGAGTTGAAGCAAGATTTTGAACTGAAGCCTCAGCCCAAAAACAACGTGCACTTTTCGGGTGCCTACGACCTTGCCAGCGACATGTTCTACGAGCAGAATCCTGACTGCATCGAGGGTGATATTAGTCAGTGGAGGCGACCCGATACATTTGTGGTCTTTGAGAAGGGCACGGACCAGTTCAACCTCGCGCTTGATGAAAACTTCGCGTACATCGACCGCTTTGAGGACATGAGAGACACCACCGGGCCCGTCACGTTCGATCAGTTCCCCAAGAACATCCGCGATTCAATTCTGGCGCAAGTTGAGGAGATGAACCGACAGAAGGCGGCGGGTGCCAAGTTCAAGCTCACGCTGGGCATGCGCCCGGGTGTCAAGCCGCCCCCACCGCCGTAGGCGATGGGAGGGTTGCGCTTCGTCGCAACCATAGGCGCCAGCGATGACGGAGCATCGCCCTCCCATCTTGGTTGGGAGGGTTGCGCTCCGTCGCAACCGTTGGCGTGAGGCGATGACAGAGCATCGCCCTCCCCAAGTACCATCAAGGGCATGAGCGGCGACGCATTCCTCGGGCACCGGTTGACCTATGACCAGGGCCAACTGAGCCTGGATACGCTCGACCCCGACCCGGTCCGCCAGCTCAAAGACTGGCTCCTCCACGCCGAGGGAGCCGGAGTGATCGAACCCAGCGCTATGGCCCTCTCGACCGCAACCTTGGACGGCCAACCCCACGTCCGATTCCTGCTCCTGCGCTATCTCGATGAACAAGGCCTCGTGTTCTTCACGAACTATGAGAGCGACAAAGGCCAGCACCTCGCCCAGAACCCCCGCGCCGCCGCGGCCTTCTGGTGGCCCGCAACCGAGCGGCAGGTGCGCGTCGAAGGCACCGTGGCCAAGATCACCGACGAAGAAAGCGACGCCTACTTCGCGAGCCGGCCCTACGAATCTCAAATCGCCAGCGCCGCCAGCCCCCAGAGCCAACCGATCAAAGAAGGCGAGATCGAGCAGCGCATGGCTACCCTGCGTGAAGCCCACCCCGACCATCTACCCCGCCCCTCGAACTGGGGTGGTTACCGCCTTACACCGACCCGGTTCGAGTTTTGGCAGGGCCGACCCGCGCGAAATCACGACCGGTTCGTCTATGCTCGCACGGGCGACGGTTGGAACATCTACCGCATTGCCCCTTGACGCCCTATGTCTGAAACTCCCACCAAGTCGTCGCTCGACCGCGCCCTGCTTCGTCGCATCTTGGGCCTCTTCCGGCCTCACAAGCGCGAAGTGATCATCACCGCATTCGTGGTGCTGGTCGCGGTCATCATGGGCATCATCCCGGCCTATCTGATTCAGAAGGTCATCGATGACGGCATTCAAGGCCGCGATCTCGGGGTGGTCGGGCTTTACTCGGTCTACACGCTCGTGGTCGTGCTCGCGGCGGCGGGATTGACGCTTCTTTACGGCTACTGGTCGGTCGTCATCGGCCAGAAGATCATGTGCGATTTGCGGCATGCGCTTTATGCGCACCTCCAGCGGATGTCGCTCCGCTTCTTCACGGCGACGCGCACCGGAGACATCCAGACCCGCCTGATCAGCGATGTCGGCGGCGTGCAAAACGTGGTCAGCAACACGATCACGGAGCAACTCTCGAACCTGGCTATCGTGATCTCCACGCTGATCGCGATGACGTTCATGGATTGGCGGCTCACGCTCCTCAGCGTCGCTATGGTGCCACTCTTCGCGGTGATCGGTAAGGGCGTCGGCGAATACGCGCGTAAGGTCCGCACAGGCATTCAGGAGCAGACCTCCGAGCTAAACTCAATGATGCAAGAAACGCTCTCCGTGAGCGGCATTCTGCTCACCAAGACGGCGGGCAACGGTGACGTGCTGCTGGAGCGGTTCGACAAGGAGAACAAGGAACTCGCGAAGTGGCAGATCAAGGGGCAGGTCGTGATGTACCTGTTCTTCGGCATGATCCGGCTGATCACCCAAGTTTCGCCCGCCGTGGTCTATTGGCTCGCGGGGTGGCTGCTGATCTCGCAGGGCGACACGAGCATCACGGTCGGCAAGCTTGTCGCCTTCACAGGTTTGCAGATCAGAATGTTCTTCCCGATGACCGGACTGCTGAGTGCGCAGGTCGAAATCATGAGCTCGTTTGCGCTGTTCGAGCGCATCTTCCAGTATCTGGACCTGGAGCACGACATCGTTGAGAAGCCGGGAGCCAAGGCACTCGGATCGGCGGCGGGACGGGTCGAGTTCAAGAATGTGTCGTTTGCGTACGATCCTGAGCAGCCGACGATCCGCGATGTGTCGTTTGTGGCCGAGCCGGGGCAACTGGTGGCTTTGGTCGGACCGAGTGGCGCCGGCAAAACGACGCTGACCTACTTCATCCCACGCCTCTACGATCCCGACGCCGGCCAAGTTCTGCTCGACGGCACGGATCTGCGCGATGTGTCGCTCCATTCGCTCGCCGAGACCGTCGGCGCGGTGACGCAGGAGACTTACCTGATGCACACGACCATTCGCGAGAATCTGCGGGTGGCAAAGCCGAACGCGACGGATGCCGAACTTGAGGAGGCGTGTCGCCTGGCCGCGATTCATGACCACATCGCGAGCCTGCCCGAAGGCTACGACACCGTTGTGGGCGAGCGCGGCTACAAGCTGTCGGGGGGCGAGAAGCAGCGGCTTGCGATTGCGCGGGTGCTGCTCAAAAATCCGAAGGTGCTGATTCTGGACGAGGCGACATCGGCCCTGGACACGCACTCCGAGCGGCTGATTCAGGCGTCGCTGGCGGGGCTGATGTCGGGCCGGACGACGTTCGCGATCGCCCACCGGCTGAGCACGATTCTCGCCGCCGATCAGATTTTGGTGCTGGAGAAGGGCCAGATTGTCGAGCGCGGCACGCACCGGGAGTTGCTGGAGAAGGGTGGCCTCTACGCGCGGCTGGTGCGGGAGCAGTTCACCCATGAGGAAGAAGCGCGAGACCCGCAAGAGAAGATTGTATAGAAAGTGCTTGACATTTCCAGGAGCATGCCTTATGCTGGGACATGGCACGAGAAAATGATGTCCGTATCGCCCCTACGCTCCTAGGCGTCCTTCTCTTGATGGTATCTGCAGTTGCAGCACGCGCCCAGACGCAAGGTGGCGGCACGGGGCCACTTTATCCGGTGCTCAAAGTGACCGTTACGGCGGTGGATGAAGAGGCGGCTCAGGGTGGCCACGTCAGTCCCATGCGATGGCACGAGGACATCCTCGACTTTACGAGGCTGTATGCGAACGAGGAAGAGTATCACGGACATCTCGCCGCCAAGGTTCAGTGCCAACTGGTCGAGGTCAACTTGAACGGCTGGACGCGGCAGTCGGTGGTTTGGACGCCCAACGAAACTCAGATTCTCATTTTGTGGGCGGCACTGGGAATGCCGGCGGCGCCGACGGTGGGCTCCCTTCTGCACAAGGATTCGGGAATCGGCACGACGTCTACCGCGTTCAACTATCATCTGAGCGAAGGGATCGCCGGGTGCGATGTCGTGTATACGAAGCCTGGCCACGCCAACTGGGTACAGCGCATCAATGCCGATACCGATGAAATTATGTTGGCGGTTGGGGGACCTCTGAACTGCGGGGTCTTTTACGATGACGAGCGGCCATTTTGGGATAGTGGGTTCAAGAATTCGGATGAGGAATCCCCCGGCGTGTTCAGGAAGCAGGAGGATTTCCCCTGGTACCTCGACCGCTACGACTTGTCCGATCCGTTTGAGATAACGCAAAATGGACAATGGCAGCAGTTCGGCGTCGTCCAACTCCGCTACGCATCCCAGCCCGAGTTCGTCACTCAGTTGCTGTGGCAGTTTGAGGGAGAGCCTGCGGTGCGCTACTACAACGGGAGTGTTTACGTGGTTGAGCCTCCCGCCAAGCCGCTCGCAATCCGCCTTGCCGCGATGACGAACACGGAGACCGGAGCGATTCGCCCGGCGGTGCGCTACAAGGGCACCTATCGGGGAGAGAACTTTGACTTTGGCGACTTGAGCGAGGACTGCCCTCCTCCAGGAACCTTCACGCTGAACGAGCACTACTACAGATACACGGGCCACAAGGCTAAGACCATCGAATCTGCCTCTAGCACCCCGAAGACGCCAACGTCGCAGCCTAGCGGGTACTACAACGCCTACACCGAGTATTGGCTTCGTGTTCGTGACGAGAGCGGACGGGAAATGATGGGCACCTGGGTGCAAGAGAGGTGGGATGAGATCCAGCTCGGCCCCGTGCTCCCCAACGCGAATCCAACCCTTCAGGCGTTCTATGTGAACACCACCGAGGGCTTCCATTGGATCACGGGGCGTGGACAGGAAGATGAGCGTGGAGTGTTCCTGTCTCCCGACTACGTCGGCTACGGTGGCGTTCCGGACTTCCTCTGGGCGGCGAACGGAAAGCTGTTCGAAGGCACCCACGTCTATTGGGCAGGCACGAAGTGGGCAACGCCTCTGGTGTTCGATACGTTCAATCTGCGCTTCTTGCCGAACCCAAACTCCTCTCCCCCGGCGGTCGGATCGGGACGGGGAATCAACATTGGCACCTACCTCGCGATTGGCCGCACGAAGGGGCCATCGCACACCAAGGTGGATAACTGACATGACCCTATCAACATTGATTTTCAGCGGGCTCCTTAGTGTCGCCCAGTGGCCCTTGGACCAGCCGCGACTGCCGGGGCCGTATCCGTTCAATCACGGCCATCACGGTCGAGAAATCGACCATATCGACCGCATCGTCCTTGCTAAGTTTGTCACCCGCAAGGCGACTGATCCTGTCATGCAAAGAAGGACGATCACCGGCAATGATAAGCCGACCATGTTTCTCGACACGTTCGAGGTTATGGGTGATGATGGTAAGGCATTGGACTCGAGTGAGAAGTTGAACGTCATCGTCGGCGGATTCGCGATGCCGTCACAACCTCCCGAACCTGGGAAGACCTATCTGCTCGCCACCAAAGCACCCGCCGGGGGCGTTGCGGGAATGTTCGTGACTCCACAAGGAAACGAGCCTGTGTACTGGGTGCACGTGGATCGCGACGTCGTTTCGGGTCTGGTTTGTTACCCACTCGCAAAGCTCACGCGATCACGAGCGGAGGACGGAACCGAAGACCTTACGGGCACGATTCTGCTCTCGCTCATTGAGCCGATTCGCGAAGCTAAGTCCGCCAACGAGATGGCCGTACCCATATCCATGATGGAAACGTTTGACCTGAAGTACTACCACGACCCTGAACGTTTTGGCTCTGGCATCGCCGGGCAGAAGGCGGCAGACTGGATTCGAGATCACTTTTGGCCGAGGCTTGCTGAAGCCGTCAAAGGAAAGCCGATGGAAGTAAAGCTGGAGGCATTTGGCATGCTGGCCGCATATCCAGGAGCGAAGTCGACGGAGTACGGGCGCGAACTGTTTGAGTACGTTCTCAAGCAGATACACACTACTAGAAAGATACCAACGGCTCGCTATAACCTCATCGGTAACGCCTACATTGATGCCGACCGGATCATCGCCGAGGCTGATCGCATGCCGTGGAATGTTCGCAAGAGCTTCATCGGATCGCTCTCGCGCCCGCTATCCGAGCGGAGTGTGGCCGTCTTGATCTCCTGGCTGGACAAGGCGGACGGCACTTTGGCCCACTTTCTCCTGGACAAGCTCGCAAGTTGGGCGAAGCGCAAAGATTTGGAGCCGCAGATCGCGGAGAAGTACAAGGACGGCCATCCGGTCATTCTGAATCGCGAGGTTCTGACCGAGATATGGAAGAGAAACCCACCGCCGCTGCACAAGCGCGGCGGATAGCGGGTGGCGTCTTCGCAATGTCCATAATGTCTCGTGTCGAAACAACCTGAGAAGTTCGCAATGTGCGGACTGCTGGAGCGGCAATAGGTGAAGAAGCGTCCACCGACCGGGCCACGAGACGATGGCTTCATCCGTCGAATCGAGATTGACCCCCGCGAGGAGGTAGATCGCACGCGGTTCCCTCTCAGCCTGCCCGCGCTGAAGGGCTTTCAGAAGCTGGAACTGCATCCCCGATGCACCTTCATCATCGGCGAGAATGGCTCCGGCAAGTCCACGCTCCTGGAGGCAATTGCGGTCCTTGCCAAGTTTCCCGCCGAAGGCGGCTCGACCAAGCATCAGGTCAAGACCCACGACACCCACTCCGATCTTTGGCAGATGCTCCGGCTCGCGCGCGGACCCGACTTGCAGAACGACGACTTCTTCCTGCGTGCCGAGTCGTTCTACAACGTCGGCACCTATCTTGAGCAAGCAGCTATCGGCGTGGGGCCGCCACGCATTGGGTACGTCCATTCGCGTTCCCATGGCGAAGGCTTTCTCGATTTGATGAAGACGATTGAAGGCTTTGGACTCTATCTGTTCGACGAGCCCGAGTCGGCCCTCTCTCCTTCGCGGCAACTGGCTTTCTTGATGCGCCTCCACGACCTGATTCAGGGCGGCTCCCAGTTCATTCTGGCCACCCACTCTCCAATCATCATGGCCTACCCCGATGCGTGGATCTACGAGCTCGGCCCGGACGGTATTGAGCGCGTGGCCTACGAGAACACCGAGCACTACCGCGTCACGCGCTCATTCCTCGAAGCCCCCGAACACTATTTGCATCATCTGTTTCGGGACTGATCCCATAATGTCTCGTGTCAGAAAAAACTGAAAACTTGGCACTGCGCGAAGCGCAAGAGCAGTTCATTATCGAATGGGGGCGCATGAGCTCCAGTTGGGGCATCAACCGCACCATGGCGCAAATCCTCGCCCTCCTCTTCACGGCGTCGGAGCCGATGACGGTCGACGAGATCATGGAGCGCCTGCGCATCAGTCGCGGGAACGCCAGCATGAGCCTGCGCGACCTGATGGACTGGGGCATCGTGCGCCGATTCCGACGGCCGGGCGAGCGACGTGACACTTATATCAGCGAGAGCGACCCCTGGATCATGTTCGCCAAGGTTGTCCGCGAGCGGAAGCGCCGCGAAGTCGACCCGACGGTTAGCGCGATCCGCGAGTGTCTGGCCCAGGTTCCGAGCGAGGACTCGGACGAGGCCGAGGCACTTCGCAACCGCTTGGCCGGGTTGTTGGAGATCTTTGGCCTGCTGGATGCGGCCTACCAGCAAGTGTTCTCAACGGACCAGGCGTTCAAGAACACGATGCAGCTCTTTCGGGGTGGGACCTAGCGGGCGCCGATAACGACCAGCCAACGGGTATCCTAGTGGTGTCCGTGGGGGCATAGCTCAATGGGAGAGCACCTGCTTTGCAAGCAGGGGGTTAGGGGTTCGAGTCCCCTTGCCTCCACCACGAATCAATTTGCATTGCGAGCGGCTCCGCTCGTGCTTCAGATGCAGTTCCAAAGGTGAAGACTCCGGTCAGTCTCAAGGGCAAGTCGCGACAGTCGAACTAACGCATCAACGATCGGACGGACATGCTCCGGTGGACAGCTTAGTTCCTCGGTAGCCGCCCATTCTTCAGTGACCGAAGCAACCCGGTCGGGGCTTAGTGCCACGAGGTCAATGAGCATCGCTGCGGGGACTCGGTGGATCAGACGTTCCCCTCCATCCACCTCGAGCAGACACGCGAACTGATCAAGAATATCAGCATCCCACTCGACGCCGCGCATGATCGCCCAAAGCGTCGAAAGCTCTCCGGGTGTCAAGCTCGTGAATTGGGCGCGGTCGGTGAATGACTCCGGCGTCGTGTCGTACCGAGCAGCATCGTCATCGTGGGCAAGGTAAAGATCAGCGAGTAAACCCATGAGGTCGCAAAGTCTACCGCCTCAGATAACTACGACGGTATCCAGAGGTCCGCCAAGGGCCGTCGCCTGAGCGTGAACACACCCGCGCTTGTACAGGGCTTGGCCTGATCGCCGCCGTAGTTGATGTCGTCGTGCGTGGCCTCTAGGCTCACTTGAAGTGTGTCTTCGCCAGCCTCGAGGACTGTCCACTTCGATGCGACCTCCTCGGCGTGGAAGCCAAAGTAGGCATGATTGACCACGACGCCGGGTCGGATCTCCTCGAACTCGCTATTGTCCGTTTGAAACACATCCCCCTCGACCGGGTAGCGATCGATGGGGATGTTGTGGATGCAGAAGTGAGCATATTGCGCGTCCTCGGATTCCGTTCGAATCGAGATCGCCAGGCCATCGTTCTCGATCGCGTATCCGCCATCGGTAAGGGCCAGGATGCTCGTCCCATCTTGGTGCTTGAGCGTTAGCTGGTTGATCATCTCATCTAGCTTAACCCCTGAACAGGAAGTTGTTGTGAATGAAGTAGAGCTCTCGTAACAGAAACTGAAACTTCGTCCCGAAGGACTGGTAGCGTGAGGTCGGGGTCGGCGAAGAAACCGCCTCAAGTCCGATCTGGTCCGCGATCATGATGGAGCGTCGCATGTGAAGCGGGTCGCTGACGATGATTGCTTTGTTCAATCCGTGTTGACGCATTAAGGCGAGGGCCTCAACCAGGTTCTGCGGGGTCGTCCTTGAACGCTCTTCGATGAGGATGTGGGCAGGGTCGACCCCATGTTGGATCGCAAATGCGCGGGCCACTCGACTCTCAGAATGGCGCTGGTTTTCACCAATCCCTCCCGTAAAGAGCATCCTCGGCGCTAAGCCATCTCGGTAGAGGCTGATGCCATGGCGGATGCGCTCTTCGAAGACGGGAGAAGGCGACGATTCTCGAATAGCGGCGCCAAGAACAATGATGCAATCAGCCCTGGTTGCGAAGTCGAGCGCGCCGTATCGCCAGATCGAGATGCCCACGATAATGAACCACAGGGCGAGCCCGGCCGTGATTAGAGCGATGGCTCGCCAAATCCGCGTTCGCTTAGGGACGACCCGCCTCAGACGCGTCATTCACGCCTCCCATGTCAACTCACTTCGTCGCCTTCCCGAACTGCTCCACGCCGCCGAGCACCGGTAGCGTGAGCTTCGTCGCCCCCAGGTCTACCGTCAGCTTCGCGCCCGGCTTCGGCCAGAGCGTAAAGTCGCGATCGCTCGAGAAGATCATCAACCCGATCCGCTTCCCAGCCGGGATGATCTGGTCGTCGGGCTGCAGGTCAAACGTCAGCGTCACAAACTCGCCGGGCTTGAGCGGCGTTCCCCGCTCCATCGCCTGATAATGCCCGCCCATGGTCAGCGTCTTCCAGTTCTGCGGATCGGCCCAACCGCGCGTGATCAGGTTCGACGTGCCGATTGGGCCATCCGTCCAGGGAAGTTGCACCAAGTACACCGACAAGTTCACCGCCGGCGCACTCGCCGCCATCCGAATCGTGATCTGCGGGATGCCCGAAATGTGCAGGGGCTCCTTCAACTCGGCGGTCGCATAGAGCAACCGATGAGGCGACGACTCCGCCTTCGCGAGCGCAACCGGACTGAGTTCGACGTTGTCGGTCAGCGATTCCTGGCCTCGCGATCCCACAGTCCCCAGAGTGCCACTCGGCGCGGGCATCAGCATCACTGGCTCCGCATCAGGATGTGGATAATCGGGATACTCCGTCGGAGCCCCGGCGGCTCGCCGGCCACCGCCCTCGCTCTCGCGAACGATAAACGACTTCGGCCCCTCTTCCACGCCGTTCTCGATGCCGTACAAGAACCGAGTGAACCACTTGTTCATCAGCTCAAAGGGCGGATCGCCGCCGTGGCCACCCTGGTGGAAATACTGGACGAGCGGCACGCGGCCCTTGAGCGCCAGGCTCATCCGAACGCTGTGTTCGGGCATCACGTTCCAGTCGTTGAACGCGTGCGCCATGAGCACTGCGCACTTGATGTTCTGTGCGTGCTTGAGCAGGTCACGCTCGGCCCAAAAGGCGTTGTAGTCGCCAAACTTGCGGTCGCGCTCACGCAGGAATCGGTCGCGGTAGAGCCGGTTGTGGGTGTCGCGTCGCGCCGGATCGCCGCTGTTGATGAAGTCGTACAGGGAATCGATGTCTTCGCCCAACCAACCGCCGGGATGCCGCACGAGACCAAACGAACGGTAGTAGTGATAGTAGGAGTTGTTCGGCGCGACGGGGATAATCGCGGCCAAGCCCTCGACACCCGTGGTCGCCGCCGCGACGGGGATCGTGCCGTTGTACGACGTGCCGACCATGCCGACCTTGCCGGTGCACCAGGTCGCCTTGACTTCGACGCTACCGTCCACCGTCGTGTAGCCCTTCGCGCGGCCATTCAGCCAGTCGATGACGGCCTTGGGCGCGAGTCGCTCCGGGTCTCCGCCAACGGTCGGGCTACCTGTAGACAGTCCGGTACCGGTGGCTTCGCTGTGGACCACGGCAAAGCCGCGCGGCACCCACTGATTGATCAGCGAGTTCGAGATGCGAGTGCGATTGGGGTTGAACGGAATGTCCGACTTCATCTCGCGGGGCGGTGAGTCGGCGCCGAGTTCTTGTTTGACATCCCATAGAATTGAGCGACCGCCCGCCGTGCCCGCGAAGTAAGGCGAGCTCTCGTAAACGACGGGGACCTTGAGGCCCTCGGTGTCAGTCTGCTTCTGGCGCGTGACGTTGACGTGGACCCGGTCCTTCTTGCCGTCTTGATCGGAGTCGAACTCCGTCTCGACCCAAAGGCGATCATAGACCCACTCCGAGGGCGTGGCAAACGCGGGCACGGGTTGCGCCATGCCATCTTGGAAGACGGGTCGGGCATTCTGGGCGAATGCCGAACTCGACACGACGGTCAGCCCAATCAGCAACTTCAATCGCATGTGCGATTATAGACGCGCATGACCTACGGCGGATACAGGAGGCCGTCGCGACGTGCCACCCCGCCCTCGGCGAGGAGCTTGGCCAGCACCTGATCGGCCCGCGAAGTGGCGACTTCGGTGACACGCTTGAAGCCGAGCAGGGTCCAGGCCTCTTTGGCAGCCTCACGTTCGGGGATACCAAACGAACGCCGCACAACGGATTTGAGCGCGGCTGCGATCTCCGCTTCGGTCACAAACGTGGTTTTCCGCTCGTCGGCGGGCCGATCCGACCAGTCCCGCGGCAACATCAGCTGGGCCGAGTTGAAGAACCACGCGTCGGTGATCCGATGGACGTCCGTGAGTTGTTCCAGAATGACCTCGAGCCAGGTGCGAACTTGGGCTCCAAGCCGGGCGATGCCGACGGCTTGGCGCATACGCATCAGCAGCAGCTCGTGATGCACGGGACCCTCCGTTCGAATGATCTCGGTGGCATACGCCTTCAGCTGGGCGGCATTCTCTTCGAGTTCGCGCAGCGGAGTTGCGTTGTAGACCCGCCTCAGCGGCATGCTATCCATACGTTGCTCAGATTCCTCGACGAAGCTCTCGTCGATCTCGGCTTCGGGGAGACGCGGATCAGTGGGCGTCGTCGAGATCGCATCGTCAACCGCCTTGAGCAGGCGAGCGATTTCCGCGTCACGATCCTGCCACCAATCGGGCGACCAGATTCGATAAAGTCGCCAACCGCGATTCTCAAGCACGCGTTGCCGAAGCTTGTCGCGATCGCGAGCACTCCGGGCAGAGTGGTAGGTCGCACCATCGCACTCGATTCCAAGCACATGTCGCCCCGGCAGGTTCGGATCGACAACGCACAAGTCAATGCGATAGCCTTCGCAACCGACTTGCGAATGCACTTCGTACCCCGCCCGCTGCAGCGCATCGGCAACCTCGACCTCGAACGGCGACTCCGGGCCCTCGCCCTCTTCCTGCGGCACGTAGAGCGAGCCCGATTCGGCGAACTGGAGGAACGCTTTGAGCGCGACCACCCCAACGCGGCCCGCGTCCGCTCGAATGTCGTCACTTCGCAGATTGCTGAACACTTCACAGCGCCGGCGCGCGCGAGTGAACAAGACGTTCAGACGGCGCTCACCGCCGTCCTGGAGAATCGGGCCGAACTGCTGGCGGATCACGCCTGAGGCATCGCGGCCATAGGTGATGCTTACGAACACAACGTCCCGCTCGTCACCTTGGACCGTTTCCAAGTTCTTGACGGAGAGCGGCTCGTGGGGATGGCGTGCCCTGAACGCGTTGAACTCAGCCGCGTGAAGCCGCCCCAACTTGGCGACCTCATCGTAGATCAGGTCTGCCTGCGGCTTGTTCATGGCCGCGACGAGCAGACTTTCTTCCGGGTGGTTCGCGATGTGGGCCAGCACCGCCTGGGCGACCAACTCGGCTTCCTTCACGTTCACGCGCTTACGCGATCCCCCCTCGTAGATCGTGTCCACCCCATGACGAAACACCACGCCAATCCGGCGTCCCTCCACCTCCACCGATGGGCTCGGAAAGATGACCAGTTGGTTATCGTAGAAGAGTTCGTTTGAGGGCTGGATGAGCGAAGGGTGGATGCTGCGGTAGTGCCAGCGAAGCATCGGGCGGCGCTTCGGGTCGGTCGCGACCGCGCCAAGCAGCGACAGAATGCTCTCGAACTTGCGAGCCTCGGCCCCGTATTCATGCTCTTCGTCGATCTCCTCATCGCCTTCGTCCACATGGACACGATCGAAGAACGAGGTGGGCGGCATCTGCTTCGTATCACCGACGACGATGCACTGCTTGGCGCGGGCAATCGCGCAGAGCGCATCTTCGGGACGAACCTGAGAAGCCTCGTCGAAGATCACCATGTCGAACTCGGGGAGCTCGGGCGGCAGGTGAATCGCCACCGAAAGCGGACTCATCAAGAAGACCGGCTTGATGCGCATGACAGCTTCCCCAGCGCGGACCATCGCCCAGCGGATCGGCTTGTGCTTGCGCGTCAGGCCACACTGAAGCTTGAGAGTTGCGAGGTTGCCCGTCGCCGAACTGAAGGACGGAAGCCGCCGATGATGCTCAAGGCGCACCCGCGCACGGTTGTAGCGAAGCTTGAAATCGTCGAGCGTTTGGAACTCCGCGATCGCCTGCTCATGGGCGTGGCGCTCGAAGGTGCGCAGATCGGGCCGCTCATGTATCGCTTGCTTGACGACACCCGCAAAGTAGCTTCGCTGATACGTCTCAGCTAGGCGGCTTGCGGCGTGGGGCCAAGTATCCGCGAGTTCGATGACCGCGGCCGGAACAACTTCGGCGGCTTGCCGACGCGATTCGCGAAACGCAATGTAGTCGGAGAGGCGAGGGAGGTGTTGGCGCCAACTGGCGAGCATGGCACCAAGCTCGCCAAGGGGTGTCGTTGATGGCGCTTCGGTCGGATAGCTGAGCGCCTTGAAGATGTCGCGCGCCTGACCGGCAGCAAGGATCGTAGATTCCTCGGCACGGGTGACGGCGGCCATGACCTCGGGCATCGGCGTCTTTCCGGCGAAAAAGTCGAGCAGTCCGCCCGGAATCGTGCCCTGTTCGACATCTTGCCGCAAGGACAGCACCCAATCGAGGAGCACCTGAAGAACGGCGGGATCCGATTCAACTCCTGCCCACTGCGCCCCAAACAGCCGTTGCATCGTGCCGTCCAACTCCTTGAGCCGGGCATCTGCGGTCTGGGCCTGCCGGACCTGCTCGACAAGCGCGAGTTGCCCTTGGGGGTCGGTTGGCGCACCCTCACTCAGCCAACCTCGAAGGGTGTTCCGGGCGCCACGATAGGTCCCCGACACAAACCGATACCATCGCGGCGACCAGTCCTGATAGGCAACTACGATGGCTCCAAGATCAGCGTCCCAAATCTCAGGCCGGACTTGCGCGGTGAGTGCCGCACGGATCCGCTGCCGCGTTTGCAGGGCAGCAATCGCCTCCCGTACCGCCGACGCCTCGGCGTGCCAGGTCGCGGCCTTGAGTTCAACACCATTCAGTTCGGGTGCGGCTTCGGCGCGCTCCGCGCATCGCTTGAGCACCTGGATTCGATCAAGCGTTGGCTCGACGTCAACACAAAGCAGGTTCGCGGCCGTGGTCCAATCCGATCTAGCTGTTTCGAGCGCGGCGATTGCCGCGGTCAGGTCCTGTTCCAGATCAAGGCGTAATGCGGGATCGAGATAGGTGATTTCCGCGCGCCAAAAGGGATGCTCGACCGGGATGCCGACCGTCTTGAGCCTCGCTTCAAGGGCCGACAGTCTGGGTACAGCGCGGTCAACATCGGCGACGGTCTGGGCCTTGAGAAGGTGAAAGTCAATTCGTCCATCGCGATCCTCGTTGGTCTCCTTGGGCAATCGCGCCAAGCGGCCCATGGCCACAAATGGGGTGGTGTTGAACTCAGGAAGGGGCTCGTTCACGGCTCGGCTGTAGCGCGTGAGCAGGTCGCGGAGTTCTGTCAAGCGCTGCACCCGCTCCTGCTCTTCCTTGATCTTCAGCCCCTGGCTCATCGTGCGGTTGATTTCCGCATAGAAGGCCTTTCGGTTCGCGCCCTTGTCGTGGAGATCGAGATACACGTCCTTCAGCCCGGCCTCGTCAAGCCGACGGGTGACGACCTCGAGGGCGGCCCGCTTAGCAGAGACGAAGAGAACGGACTTCCCCGCCGCGACGGCTTCGGCGATGATGTTCGTGATCGTCTGAGACTTACCCGTACCCGGCGGACCTTCGACGACCATCGAGTAGCCCTCGGAGGCCCGCACCATGGCGATCGTCTGCGAGCTGTCGGCATCGTAGACCTCGTGGCACTCAGCAACGGGCCGCACATCGTCGAGGAAGCAATCTCCGTGCACCTCGGAATCAGCCGTCGCGTAGCCACCCCCGAACATAGCGACGAGATCCGGGTTCTGCCAAGGCTTGCGCCCTTCGGGCCAGTTTTCGCCGCCGAGATCGACGTACATGGCGTACTTCTCATAACTGAAAAAGCCAAGGTGGATCTCATCCGGGTGAACTTCCCAGTCTCGCCGGTCGCGGACGGTCGCCATCACTTCGCTGAAGTAGCTTGCGATCGACTTCTCATCGTTCCACTCCGGCAGCCGGAGATTGTGTTCGAGGAGCTTGGCCGACAGGGGAAGGTTCGTTCCCGGGTCACCCCCTTCGTGCACCAATCGGACGCTACCGTTCGCGAGCGTGGTGAGCTTGACCGGGATGAAGACAAGGGGCGCGCGGAACGTGCGGTCGGGAGTTTCGCACCACTCCAGCGTGCCAAGCGTGAGGAACAAGGTGTTGATGCCCAGTTCTTCGTTGGCAAGGTTGGCCTCGCGCAAGATGGTTCGCAGTTTTGGCTGAAGGGCTGATTCGAACTCGGGAGTGTTGAGCTTCGTGTCGGTCTTATCGGCGGCAAAGGCGGGTTGGCCGAGATAGCCTTCCAACTCGGCAATCGCGTCTTCGCGATGCTTCGCCAGGCTGACTTCGTCGTCGGCGCCGGTGAGATCGGGGTTCAAGCGGGCGTTTGCTTTGGGCGGGTCAGGTTTGCCTACGAACGAGAATCGCTTACCGTCCTCCACGAGGAGGGTGTAGAGGGCGGTCGAGTCTTCACCTTCGATGACCACGCTCAGCCGCTTGGAGGGTTTGTAGTTGAGCATGCGGTTGCGCAACGTGAGATCGAGGAGCTTCTCGCGGAGCGCCTCGATTTGGGTGCGTACGTACTGCTCGGTGGGGGCCGACATCTGGGAATCAGTCTAACATGTTGGCTCGGATTGGCTCGGGTTGGCTCGGGTTGGCGCGGGTTTGCTCGGGTTTGCTCGGGTTAGCTCGGATTGGCTCGGGTTTGCCGTCACGAGGTCGCGGGGTGGTTTTTCCCCGCGCCTAGCCACAAACCGCGAAAGCCAACGAGGCGCGCGGGGGTCTTGTACCGCGCCAGTCACTATCGCTTCAGGTCGTAAATGTACATCGAGATCGGGGTGGGGTCGAGCGAGCCGCCGGTGGCTTCATAAAGTCCGCGGGCGGGGAGATTGTCGTGCTCCGTAGCGACCCAAGCCTCGTTGCAACCACGTTCGCGCCCGAGAGCAAGCATCGCCTGGATCAGTCGGCGACCGATGCCCTTTCGCTGGTGCGATGGCGCAACGCCGACTTCGTTGATGAAGAGTTGGCGCGGCTTGTCAGGATGGACGTAGACAATCCCGCTCGCCATTCCGACAACCACGCCTGCCTCAACCGCTACCACGAGCACGTTCGACGGATTCGACAGGAATTCCTCCACAAACTCAGCCCGCACGGCATGATCGAACACGTCAGGATCCACATGCTCCAGAACGTCACGACGCTCCTGTGTCACCGCGATGATCTCCACAGCGATCATCTTGACATGGAAGGGTACAACCGTCGTATGGCGCGCTTCCGACGCACCCGGCTGATCGGATTCTCGGCACTCTTTGTGCTCGGTGTCTTGGGTTGTGCAAGCTCTCCTGACGACAAAGGGAAGGCTCAGACGATGGACGCGGAAGAAGTCTGGTGCGAAGAGCAACGTGCGATCGTGACCGCATACTTGAAGAGCGAGAAGGTCGACCACGGTGAAGTTGGTGAATGGCCAGCGTGGCATATCATGCCCCGCGTCTCCATTTTTGCAATCGAAAGCAAGAAGGCGCCGGGCCGGGTCGGTTGGTGGGTGATCGCAGGCGATCTGCCGACCGACTATGTCTCAGCAGCCACGATCAAACACCCCCGCGATGCCGCCCGGGCGCTTGCCGAGCGTTGGTCTAAGTTGGCTGACGAGATGGCCCAAGGACGTGCCAATGAAGATATCAAGATCGGCGAACGCAAGGATTGGCCCGAGACGATCCCCTTGCTACGGAGCCGCTCGAAACTGCTGCTCGAGTGGGTCGCCGATGATACGATCTGGCCTGATTAGGCGTCCACGGGGCCTCGCTTCGCTCGAAACCCGTGGCTACGGCTTGCCTGCGTTGGCCAAAACCAGCCAACGACCTCGTTGGTTCGAGATGAGGCGTTGGCAAAAGCCAGCCAACGACCTCGTGCGTTCTCGTATGATGTAAGAACCATGTGGACCTGCATCGTTTGCAAAGAAGTTCACGAAGACCACTTCGAAGAGTGCTGGAAGTGCGCGACCGAGCAGGTGCCACCCAAGCTCACCATGCCGCTCAAGTGCATCCGGTGCGGATCGCCAATGTCCGAGATGGGCACGCGATTCGTGAAAATGGAAACGGGTGGTGCGTTCGTGAGTGTCTTCAGTGACTTCACGGAAATGCACCAAGATTTCGACCTTTACGGTTGCAGCACGTGCGGCAAGGTTGAGTTCTTCCTCCACAACGTCGGGCGCGAGGCCCGTCAACCTGTCGCGGACTACGGCGACGTCACGGAAGACGCTTGAAGAAACCAACAATCGCCGGATAGGCGGCAGCCGGCAGGCTGTGCCCACCCGCATGGCGAAACACGTGGAGTGCGGGAGCGCCTCCGCGCTCGTAGCGGGTGATTAACCCCTCCGTGATTCCCTCCGTTTCGACGTAGTCGAACCGCTGCCGAAGGGCCGCCACCATCTTCTCCTGGTTGGCCAGCGGCACGATCACGTCCTTCTCGCCCATGAGGTGCATCACGGGGATCATTGGGAACTCCTTGGCGCGCTGTGAGGGCCCCGCCGAGCTGGGCGCAACGGCGCGAATCTTCTCGCCCCGTTGGGTGGCGAGGAGATACGTGAACCCACCTCCGTTCGAGTGACCCGTCACGAACACGCGCTTGGGATCGGCCCCATTCTTGGTTGCCCAGTCAAGGAGGACGTCAAAGAAGGCGACATCGCGGTTGTCGGACGGGACGCGTTCCATCCGTTGCGCTTCCCTTCCGGATCGCGCTGAGTCGCGGTCGGTAAGCCTTGCGGGTAGATGACCATCGCTTCTGGCCAATGCTTCTCAATCGCGAAGGATTTTCTTGCGGCTTCGGCAGTTCCGCCGTGACCGTGATAAACGATGACCAGCGGGGCGGACTTGGCTTGGGCACGAACCACATGCGCCATGCGCTGGTCTGGGCCAACTTTGAACTCGACAACCTCGGGCGCAAGCAGAGACATGAGTAAGGAGACGATCACGACCGTGTTGACGACGCGCGGATAGGATTGTTCGGCTTGGTTCGGATTGCGCGGGTTTGCTTGGGATGGCAAACTCTACAGCAGTTTCGGACGTCACAACCCTATGATGCTGGCCGCCGCCTTACTTTCCGGGATTGTTCAAGCCCCGCCCATCACTCACCTGAGCCACGGCGTCGGCCATGTTGGCTCACGGCCCGATCCTAGCGCCTTGGGCGGCTATGGGAGTTCGGACAACGCCCCAAGGCCGCTCGGCACGTTCAAGGCAACCCGCGTGATGTTGCACCTTGAGCTGAAGGGGCGCAATCTGATCGTGAACATCCTCAACGGTGGGCGGAGCGAACTCAAAGTCCGAGCAGCGGACAGCGGCCTCCCGATGTGGCTCGAAGCCAAAACTGACCGCCAACCGTTCCGATTCATCACCTACCGTATGCAGGCGACGTGCGGCAACAGCTACCACCATGTGTTCCTTCCCGCCGGACAGCGTTGGGAAGTTACGAAGGGCGAGTTCGGCATGGGGCCGCTGAAAGCCAAGGTCCGGGCAAAGCTCATCCTTGAGGACGACACGCTTTATTCAAACGAAGTTGAGATGAGCTTGCCTTCTACCATCTTCAAGCTTCCTTCAGAAATGCCGTATCCGGGCACTCTTGATTCGGATGGCTACTATAAGTTCTCGACATTTCCGATCATCGACCCGATTCGCTAGCGCTTGCGACTGGTGCCCATCATTGCGAGCGAAGCCGACAGGGCCAAGAGCACAAGTGCGCCCAATATGCCGACGGGTACGCCAATCAGCCCGCCAACCCAACCACCGGATCGGTAGCCGACCCAGACTCCCGCGACGAGCCCCACCGGGATCAGCAGGTTGATACAACCGCATGATCCCGGTGGATAGCTCGAATCGCTCATGCTAGCCGCCGACTTCCATATCGACGCCCTCTGGTTCCTTATCACCCAGGAGGTAGCGCGAGAACCACTCCATCATCTTCTGATTGAAGTAGGGCGTCATGTTGCCGAAGCCGTGGGCCTGTCCGGGCAGCATGACCAACTCGAACCGCTTGTTTGCGCGAATGAGCGCATTCACCAAGCGAATCGTGCCGGCCGGGTGGACGTTGTTGTCCATGTCGCCATGCACGAGCAATAAGCGACCCTTCAGATTTGCCGCGATTTCATGGTTGGTCGGCACCTTGATGTCGAACCGGGTCTGGCCCGTGGTGGTTCCGCCGGTCTGCGTCGTACCGCCGCCCTGACCGCCTTGGCCACCGCCGCCCTGGGCTCCGCCGCCGCGCTGGCCGCGACCTTGCGGGAAGAGTTCGTCCTCTTCCTCGATAGAGATCGAGTAGCCCGGAACGGTCTCGTCGCCCGGCGCCGTCCGGCCGGTGTTCGCCCCGGTCGTGGCCGTCACCGGCACCTCACGCAGGCCATGATGCTGCTCACTCCAGTTGGCGTTGTACACGTTGTTGTCGTGATTGCCGGCGCTCGACACTCCCACCTTGAAGAAGGTATTGAACGGCGGTTGAAGGAGTGCAGCAGCAGTCATGAAGCCGCCACCCGAGTGGCCGTAGATTCCGACGCGCTCGATATCGATAAACGCGTGGCGTGCGGCGAGTTGCTCGATGCCTGCTTTCTTATCGGCGAGACCGTAGTCACGCAGATTGTAGTAGCCGTAGCTGTGGTAGGCGTTGGATCGCGCCGGGTTACCACCGCGGTTGCCGATGTGGATGACGATGAAGCCAAGCTGCGCAAGCCGCTGGGTCGCGTTGGTGGCCGAGAAGCCCGCCGATACACTCTCAGTCTGCGGACCGGGATACACGTAGGCAATGATCGGATATTGCTTCTTCGGATCAAAGTCAAACGGCTTCCACATGTTGCCATAGATGTCGGTGACGCCATCAGCCGCCTTAACCTTGAAAGTCTCGGGCATCTTCCAACCGGTTGCGTAGAGCCGCGAGAGATCAGCCTTTTCAAGTTCGAGCAAGATGTTGCCGCGATCGTCGCGAAGCACAGCCTCGGGAGCCATATCGGTTCGCGAACGAACGTTCACGGCGAACTTCTTGGTCGGCGAGAGCGTAGTGTTGTTATCCGCGTCACCAGCATCGAGGAGCGTGAGTCCCTTGCCATCGAGGCCAACCCGGTAGAGGTGGCGATAGTAGGGGTTCTCGTTGGGTTCACGGCCCATTCCGACGACCCACATCTGACCCTGATCGGCGTCTACATCGCTGATGTTGTTGGCGCGCCACGGTCCCGAAGTCAGCGAGTGCTTGAGCTTGCCGTCGTTGCCATACAAGTAGTAGTGACCCCAGCCGGTGCGCTCGGAGAACCAGATGAAGTCGCCACCCGGCTTTACATAGCGGACGCTCTGGACCTCGAGGAAGGCGTTGTTGACGCTTTCGGTGAGCAGGGTCTCCGCCTTTAGGGTCGTGAGGTCCATCTCGATGAGCTCGAGGTTGCGCTGCAGACGATCTCGGCGGACCATGCGGAGTTTGTCGCTGGTCGTATCTTGCCAGTGCAAGTCAGTGATGCGCTGATCCTTATACTTCTCTACGGGGAGCTTGACCAACTCCTTCTTGTCGGGATCGTACGCGAACAGCTCGGTTTGCGTCACCTCAGGCTCGCCCGGCATGGCGTACTTGTAGGTGAGCAGGCTCGGGCGAGGCTCCGTGAGTGAGTTTACGAGGAAGAGTTCTTTGACCTTGCGAGAGTCAAAACGGCTGACGTAGAAGCGTTTCGAGTCTTTAGACCAGGTCACATTGGCTCGGACCCGCGTTTCGTTGGAACGCTGCTGCTGTTGGCCCTGCGTCTCCCCTTCCTGCTGCTGTTGCTGCTGTTGCTGTTGCTGCTGGGTTTGGCGGGCGCCAAAGCTGTAATCCTGGGCTCCATCCTTGGTGAGCTGTACCGGGTCTTGGTCCTTGCCATCAACCACCGCCACATAGAACAGGTTGTGGTCCTGGGCGTAGACATAGGCCTTGCGGTCGGGCGAGTAGTTTCGGAAGTCGCCGCCGCGCCCCTGCCCACCGCCAAAGCCGCCTTGGAATCCGCCACCTCCTTGACCGGGGCCACCCGGAGGCGGACCGCCTTCACCGGGCCGCACCGCACCGAGGCTCTTGAGAGTGTCCTTGTCCGCATCGTATTCATAGCGGACCTGCTCAACCACAAACCGAATCAGCTTGTCGTTCTTCTCGTCGAAGGTGACGGTCGTGATCGGGAGGTTCGTGGTGTCGTAGGGCTTCTTGGCGACCTCGGAGAGAAGCGCGGCCATGCGAACGCTGTCGAACAGTGGGGTCTTCTTCTTCGACTTAGCGTCCACGCGCCAGAACTTGACGCCCGCGCTATCGCGCCAGGAATACCAGAACTGGTCGGTGCGATTGATCCAGCCTGGGGTGAGTGACTGGCTGTAGATGTACTGACCGAGATAAGTGTTGGTGTATCGATTGGCCGCCTTCCAGTTGGCCTGGGCGGCCGACAGGGCGACCACCGACATGAGGGCTGCCCCAAGGGCAGTCCGAGTTCCGAACATACGCACGCTTCCTCCTCCGCGGGTGCAAACTTTGCCACCCTGCTAATCCTATCTCATGTTGGGCGGTGCGGGTTCCCGTGTGCGCAAGGTTAAGATGAGGTACAATCATTCGCACACCGCGGGGTGGAGCAGTCTGGTAGCTCGTCGGGCTCATAACCCGGAGGTCACAGGTTCAAATCCTGTCCCCGCACCCAAGTTTCTCAAGTTCCGAATCCCTTTGTGGGTTCGGAACTTTTGCTTTCGGGAACCCCACTCTTGGACAATGCATGTTCCAAAGCGTCGAACGAACCCTAGCCTCGTTTGACTTCTCCACGATTCACCATCATAGCTCTTTGCCGATGTAGGTTTACGTCGCATCCAGAATCGAGCAGCTCCTGACTCCAGCGCTTCATGCGCAAAGCAATTCAGGTTAGAACTTGCATACACAAGCGCGTTTGTGTATGCATAATCTCACCACTGCCGTCATGGAACACTATCCCAGCGCCGCCGATGAGATCATCCGCAACATCGCCCAAGTCGCAGGGGTGGAGGTTCTCGAAGATCACGGATTCTGGCGCATCGTCCGGCTTCCCGAGCCGGGGATTGAGGGCGCCGTCCTCTGGGTGGTGAACCCACGAGGCTTCCTTTGGGAGCCCGCGACAACTGTCGAAGCCGCGCGGGCTTACCTCACCACGGACGAAGCCATCGAAGCTAGCGAATCCCAACCGCCGACACCGTAGCGGCGGCGTTCCGGAGGTGATGTTCGAGCGAGAACAACTCCTCGACTTCCTCAGCACTCAATCGCGAAGCAACATCCGGATCGCTTGCAACGCTCGACTTGAAGTCGTGCCCTTCCCACGCCTTAGCGGCATTTCGCTGGGCCACCTTATACGCGTCTTCACGGCTCATTCCCTTGCCGATCAGCGAAATCATCACGTGCTCGGAGAACACGAGATCGCCCATGTGGCGCAGATTCGCCATCATTCGATCCGGGAACACCTGCAGCCCTTCGAGAATCGTCGTCAGCCGGTTGAGCATGAAGTCGGCGAGGTAGCACGAATCCGGAAACACGATCCGCTCGAGCGACGAATTGGTGAGATCGCGCTCGTGCCATGTCGCCACCGATTCGAGCATGGCATGCGCGTTGGCTCGAAGCAAGCGGGCGAGACCGCACACGGTTTCGCTGTTCCACGGGTTGCGCTTGTGCGGCATGGCGCTTGAACCGGTTTGCCCGGCGGCGAACGCTTCCTGTACTTCGAGGATCTCCGTGCGCTGGAGGTTGCGCAACTCCGTCGCGATGCGCTCGAGTCCCGCCCCCATCAGCGCCAGCACGTTCAGAAAATGAGCATGGCGATCGCGGTTGATGATCTGAGTAGTGGCGGGATCGACCCCAAGCCCAAGCAACTCGCACACCCGCGCTTCCAACTCAAACGGCGTGTGGGCATGAATACCTACCGCCCCGCTCACCTTGCCGACCGCCACACCCTCGCGAGCGTCACGAAGCCGTCCAAGGTTTCGATCAAGCTCCGCATACCAGTTCGCACACTTGAACCCAAACGTGACCGGCTCGGCGTGAATGCCATGCGTCCGACCGATGCACGGTGTGTTGGCGTGCTCCTTGGCAAGTCGCGCAATCTGCTCCTTGAGCCGATCTCCGCTAGCCAAAAGCACATCAGCCGAATCGCGGAGCATCACGCCCAGTGCGGTGTCGATCACGTCGTAACTCGTGACCCCAAAGTGGATGAAGCGACCGTCAGGGCCAGTCGTCTCGGCAAGATTCCGGACGAACGCCATCAGATCGTGGCGAGTCTCCTTTTCAATCTCGTCGCATCGTTCAAGCGTAAACGTTGCTTTGCTCTTGATGATCTCGACAGCCTCGGCGGGAATGTTGCCAGCTTCGGCGTGAGCCTCGCAAATCGCCACCTCCACGGCTTTCCAAGTCTCATACTTGGCGTGTCGAGACCAGATGGCGCGCATTGCGGGAGTCGTGTAGCGATCGATCATGTGCCCTAAGAGGGTACCGCGAGCGGCCATAATGGCGACATGCGCCGCGCGTTGGGCAAGGGCCTTTCACAACTGATCACGGAATCTAACGACGGTCCGACCACCGAGGTGGCCATTGATCTCATCACTCCGAACCCGCGGCAGCCGCGAACCCATTTCGAAGAGTCCGCACTCGCGGAACTGGCTGAGTCCATCCGGCTACACGGCGTCCTTCAGCCGTTGATTGTTCGCCCACTAGCCCAGGGTCGGTACGAACTGATCGCCGGCGAGCGGCGTTGGCGTGCCGCGCAACGCGCGGGTCTGCGCCAGGTGCCGGTGGTGGTCCGCGCCACCGATCCTCGAGGATCGCTTGAGATTGCGTTGATTGAGAACATCCAACGCGAAGACATCGGTGCCTTGGAGTCGGCGCGCGCCTATCGCCAACTCATGGACGAGTTTGGGTTGACTCAGGAACAGGTCGCGGAGCGTGTCGGCAAGTCTCGGTCGGCGGTAGCGAACACCGTTCGCCTGCTGCGCCTGCCCGAGCGGATTTTGGGAGCCCTCGACGCGGGCCTGATCAGCGAAGGCCATGCCCGGCCTCTGCTCAGTCTCGACTCTCCCGCCGCGCAACTTGCCCTGTTCGACAAGATGACCAGCGAAGGCATGAGTTCCAAGGACGTCGAACGCGCTGTCCGCCCGGTTCCTAAAGCGGCCCCGAGATCGCGAAAGCCGGGCGTCGTTGACGCTTCCGACCCCAACTGGAGGGCGCTGCAAGATGCGGCATCCGAGCGGCTCGGCTCGCCGGTAAAACTCGAGGGCTCCGAGAAAGGAGGCACGATCTCGATTCGATTCTTCAGCGAGGAAGATTTGGTGCGGATCATGGAAGTGCTCGGCGTAGAGCTGTGAACCGCGAACCTTCGCGCTGGCAAGCCTGGCTTGCGGGAGTTAAAGATAGCCTGGGCGATGAGTTCTACTTGATCATCCTAGGCCTCATCTTCATCGGACTGTTCTATCTCATCTACCGGGTCATGCTGGCCACGAGCATCATCTGAAGCGCCTCTTCAAGAGCATCCGCAAGGTTGGATGCATCCCAGGCCGGGGCGTGCGCCACGCTCGGTCGTGCAAACACGAGCTGAGGATCGACCAACGGCAGCCCATTCGGCAGACTGGCTTGGACGAGGACGGCGTTTTGCGTGAGCTTCAACGCGCAGCCGCAGACTTTTAGCCCCGTCCGCTCATCCACCACATCGTTTGGTGAGATGTGGGCGAAACAGTCGGCCGTCTTTCCCACTCCGCGGACGAACGCCGTGTTCTCTGCCAAGGCAGCAGGAACACCACAGGCGCGCATCCCCGCGACGATTGGCTGAATTACTGCTCGGTAGGCGACTTTCAGCGATCGTGAGCCAGCATCAATCATGACCAGGGGGATGGCAAGGCCGATCGTCTCGTCATGCCCGTGGAGAACGGCCTTGCCTCCGGTTGGCCGCAAGACGCTCGGCACCCCGCAACTCGGCAACAAGTCGCGCTCGGCCTGCTGAAACACTCCGAGGCTTACCCACGGTCCGTCCCACCGATACACACGCGCACCGGGAACTCCGCGCTCGGCATCCGCAAGCAATCTGCGATCTCTTTCCATATTCGTGACGCCATCTAACGGCCCATCACGATCGACCCGCACCATTACTCTAGATTGTGGCGCGTTTGGAGCCTTGCAAACGTCTCTGCTGTAACCGTGATACCGAGTGCTGAACAGCTGTTTGTGGGTCTTGAGCAGACGATCCAAGCTTGGTCGCGCTCGCTTGAATTGGCCGGGCGAGAGCCAGAGGGGCACCCTTACCGGGTAGCCGAACTCACCCTGCGACTTGCGCGCAAAGTTGGCTACCCCGAGGACCAACTCGGCGACCTCGTTCACGGTTCGCTTCTCCACGACGTTGGAATGCTCGGCGTACCTGAGTCGATTCTTCGAAAGCCCGGCAAGCTCGACCCCGCCGAACGCGTCCTTGTCGAGCAGCATCCTGCCTTCGCACGCCTGATTCTCGAACCCGTGGAAATGCTCCAGCCGGCGCTTGATGTTCCCCTCTACCATCATGAGCGCTGGGATGGTCTGGGGTATCCGAACGGGCTGCGCGGGGAGCAGATTCCGTTTGCCGCACGAATCTTCATGATCGCCGACGTGTGGGACGCATTAGTGACCGACCAACCCTACCGCGCCGCGTGGGAGCCTGCCGTCGCGCGCGAGCACCTAGTGGAGAACAAAGGGCGTCACTTCGACCCGGAGTTGGTTGATGCCTTCTTGATGCTGATCTCTGACCCAAAGGAGTTGAGTCTCGTTCGCGAAGACATGGTGCCCCAGGTGCTTAAGCTGCCCAACGGCCGGTAAAGGCAAACTCAGCAGTGCCGGTCATCGTCGCATTCCCCAATTCGTCGAACTCGATGACCAAGTCGCCGCCAGGTAGTCGCACCCGGGTCCGTCGATCGCACCAACCGAAGAACTGCGCCGCGCGCGCGCCCGCTGTAGCTCCCGACCCACACGCGAGCGTGATTCCTGCTCCGCGTTCCCACGTCCGCTGGATGATCTCATCGGGCCCTGATTGGGTGATGAAGTGGATGTTCGCCCGATCCGGAAATGCCGGATCATGTTCCAACCGTGCCCCCACCACTTCAAGGTCAATGCTCCATGGGTCGTCACAGGCGATGACATAATGAGGGTTCCCAACATTGATCAAGACACCCTCATGACCCTGTACTTGACGGGGTTGGTCTGTCACGGTAGCCTGCCCCATGCCGACGCTAACGTCGTGGCCCTGTAGGTTCACCGTGACCACACGCCCGCCCGTCTCTATCGTTGACGCCATGAGGTCGCGAGCAGCCAGCCACAACACAACGCAGCGCAAACCGTTCCCACACATTTCGGATTCCGAACCGTCAGGATTAAGCATCCTCATGCGGTAAGGCGCAAGATCGCCTTGCTCTACGAAAATGAGCCCATCAGCCCCAACGCCGAAACGCCGATCACAAAGTTTGATCGCGAGATCTGATCGGTGCGCCCACACGCCTGAAAGCGCATCGACAACAACGAAGTCATTGCCGATGCCGTGCATTTTCGTAAACTCGATCAGCTTCACTCACCCGCTTCGCCGGACAGTTCCTGAACCGACTTGTAACTTCCTACGCTTCGTGCCGGCACGATGCTCGCAATAGCGTGCTTGTAGATCAGTTGCGTGGGCTTGTTCGGCGCATCCAGTAGCAAAGTGAACGCATCAAAGCCGCGGACAAAGCCACGCAGCTGAACCGAGTTCGTCAAGAAGACCGTAACCCCGACGCCTTCCTTGCGCACTTGGTTCAAAAACATATCTTGAAGGTTGATTGATTTTCCCATCTATTCACTCCAAAGCATTTCCAGGGCCCTGGCAAGGGCGATCCCCTCATCTTGCTCGTAGACATGTCTCAGTCGAGGCTCCGCTCGCAACCACGTTCGCTGACGCTTTGCGTATTGGATGACCTCAACTTGGGTCGCTTCGATCGCTTCGCTGAGCGCTCGGTCCCCGTGGATCACATCCCACATTGCACGATACCCGTGCGCGCGCATCCCCGCATGGTCACGTCGCACCCCATAGGCCCCCAACATCCCTACTTCTTCAAGCCAACCCGCATCAACCATGTCGATGACGCGCTGTTCAATGCGCTCGCGATGGATGGCCGACTCTGGCATTCTTGCCAGTTTGACCTTGCGACAGGAAGGCAGCGTCCACTCCAGGCGGGGGAGATCAAGTCTTTCGACTGCCCTCTGGACACGGATCCGGTTTTTGAGGTCCACCTTTGCCGCAACCTCCGGAGCTCGCGACACAAGCTCTTCGACGAGCGAGTTCAGGTCACGCTCCGCCAAGGATGCCCGATGATGAGGATCGGGGGCTTCGGCAAGGTTTTGAAACTCCTCGAAGAGCGCGCGAATGTAGTAGCCGCTACCGCCAACCACGATCGCTCCACCCCTTTCGAACAGCATGGGCAAAAGGGCGACCACGTCCCGAATCCATGCGCCCGCCCCGTAGGTTTCCCACGGCTCGACCAGGTCGAGCAGGTGGTAGTTCGATCTATCTGTGGGCTTAGCCGTGCCAATATCCAAGCCACGGTAAACCTGGAAGGCGTCTGCATTTATCAGGGGGAATCCCAACCGCTCGCCCAACTGCTCGGCCAGCGCCGACTTCCCCGAAGCCGTCGGGCCCATGACGGCAATCAGCATAGGGAGTTCGGACATGCGATGAGGCTACCCTTCAAACGCACGAGGGACGCCTGGAGCTTCCAGACGTCCCAGGGCAACCGATCTCCCCGTTCAGGCTGCTTGCTGCGTTAGATACTGGTGCAGGGCGTAACGGGAGCCGCCCAGGAAGTCTAGGAACTCAACACCGAAGCCCAACCCGTCGCGATCCGAATCGGCCCACTTCACCAACGAAAGCGCACGAATGGGGTTACCCGGCTCGAACTCAGCTGAGACTTCGACCAGGCTGCCGCCTTGCAGGGCCTCGCTCGTTTTGACCCAGGCGCCACCAATGCTCACGTCTTCAGTGATTCCATTCACGAAGAGAATTTCGGCCTGACCTGCAGTTTCAACGACGGCGCGGATCGAAATGGGCACATTGATCGAATAGCGGGGGTAACGTCGTCGATCGACCGCCTCCCAGCCAAACGACTTCGCTGTCAGCTTCCAACCGCCTTCAAATGGTTGAGCATCAAGTTCGGCTTCTGCCTTCGCAAACTCGCGTCCCGTCTGAACGATGAGCATTGCCCGGCGACCGCCCAGTATCTTCTCGCCATTCGGATCGCTGGTCGTGATGGTAAACGGCTCAAGCTCGCAGACTTGACCGGTCAAGGCAACGGGATTGCCATCGACATAGAAAACGAGACTAACACTTGCACCTGAAATCACTTTGGCCTTCATGCGGACTCCCTGGTAAGTTGTCGGTTGATTATCGGTCGCGCCTTAGGGATCATGGCAACAAAAAGGGCGGGAAGATCCCGCCCTGGAACTGCTCGTGATCGAGTCTACTTGACCACTTTGATGCCGAAGTCCTTGGTGGCCTTGTCCTCGTCGTCCTTGGTGACGTCGACTTCGAACTTGTAGGTCACCGTGCCCACCTTCTTTTCCTTGGCGAACTTGCCGGTGATCGTGATCTTCTGGTCATCCTTCAGCTCTTCGGCAAACTTGCCTCGCCCATAGACGCTGATCCGCTCGTCGTCGTTGGCTCCCACCAGCTTGAGCGTGTAGTACGAGTTCCCCGCTTTTGAGGTCTTCTGCTGGAACTTGACCGCCTTGCCCGTGAGCGTGACCGCCTTGCCATCGAACTTCTCGGGCGTCTTGAGCAGTTGCGCCACCGTCACCTTTTCAGCCGCAAATGCGACCCCCGCTACCATCAACGCGACCGCCGGAATGAACATCAGTTTTCGCATAACTAATATTCTATCAGAGCGCAGATGGGATATCCACGCAAAGCGGACCTTCCTTCGAGAAATGTTAACTCAACCATGAAGCCAAAGCCGCAAATTTCGCCCCCAAGGCGCTCAACGAGGCGCGCTGCCGCCGCGGCCGTTCCGCCGGTCGCAAGCAGGTCATCAACTACGTAGGCACGGTGGCCAGGCTTTATGGAGTCGGCATGCATCTCCACGGTGTTCGTGCCGTACTCCAGCGCATACTCCTCGCTGATTCGGTCGTAAGGAAGCTTGCCGAGCTTGCGGGCCATCACAAAAGGCACGCCCAACTTCAACGCAATCGGCGCCCCAAAAACGAAACCGCGACTCTCGATTCCGACGATCGCCTGGGCACCACGCTCGATTGCATCGGCGGCCAGCAAGTCAACCGCTTCTTGCAGCGCCGCCGCGTGCTCCAGCACCGGCGCAATGTCCTTAAACATGATCCCAGCCTTCGGGAAATCGGGAACGTCGCGAATCAGCGACTTTGCAATGAGTTCAGCCATGCCGAGAGAGACTATACCGGAGGGCTATCGGCGCAGGTTCGCGGCATCGGTCATCGGGCCGCGATCAACCGCTTGCCCCAGCCACCACTCCAACGACAGGGCCGCCTTTTCAACAACGATCCTTCGCCCATCAATGGTCTTCAGCCCGCGCAAGGTCGCTTCACGAAGCAACTCCGTGGGAACGCGCCGATACACAAGGTCAATGATGGTGGTTCCACGCCGAATGAACGTCCAGTTTATTGGAGGGCACTCGCCCGCCCGTTTGCCCAAGTCAGTCGCATTCACGATCAAGCTGCACCCGGTCGGATTGGCATCTGGAGCCAGTTCGATCTCTCCAAAGGACTTGAGTGTCGTCTGGAGAAGTCGAGAGCGCATGCCATTGCGATTCCAGATTCGGACCTTCCACCCAGCCTCCAGAAGCGCGGCCGAAACTACGCGCCCACCAGACCCGGCACCCATGACCAGGGCGGTTGCCGGCTCAAGGTCGGCGATGAGCCCCTGGATCGCAGGGACTTCGTTGTTCTGCCCCCAGACGCCATTCTCAAACTTGAGGGCGCTCGCGATGCCCATCGCGTGTCTCACCGTGAAGAATCGTTGCGCGAGCCGAGCGGCCATCACCTTGTGGGGAGGGGCAATTGCGGCCCCAAGGTAGCCCGCGTCTTGCATGGCCGCTACGCAACCCTCAAGTTCGCCTTCGGGAATCTCTACGGTCCGTACTTCCCCAGCGACGCCGAGACTGGATAAGCCAGCTTTCAGAACTGCGGGCATGAGAGAGTCGGCCAGTCGATCGCCGACCACGGCAAGCTTGATGCTCATACGCGATTATAGTCGGTTCAAAAAGGAACAGGGCACGCCACCGACCGAAATCGGGACGTGCCCAAATCGCGATTGCTCGCGTGAGCGGACTAGCCGCTCCGAGCATCGAAGGGGTCGTTGCTGGCCCGGAGACACACTTGGCCCTCCGGCGCTACTCTCACGAGACTCTGGTCCAAGGATCCTCGCGAGGTGGCGACCACTTCTAGCTCATTGCTGGGTACCGGGCCACTCAACCTTGGTCCAACCCTTGCGGGCGTTTCGGCGTCTCCGAAACCTTTCCTAGCAGTAGATCCGTCTGAAGGGATTAACGTCTTCAGTCTCCGTTTCCGGTCCGGTGGTCCTCCACCACCGCGTCTCTATTGATATGATACGACATCTCTTGGCGAGATGCAACCACAATTGCGAGAAGTTTTCCACATTGGGGAATTGTTCGGGTTGGTTCGGGTTGGTTCGGATTGGCGCGGGAGAGTGGGCCGGAGGCCAACCCGAGCAAACCCGCACTAACCTGAGCCAATCCCAATCAATCCTCTCGCGTCAAGATCTCCGGACCATTCGGCCCAATGTAAATTGTGTGCTCGTAGTGCGCCGCCAACTTCCCATCAGCGGTCACGATCGTCCACTCGTCATCCAGTTGATTCACGCGCCATGTGCCCGCGTTCACCATCGGCTCAATACACATCGTCATCCCGACAAGCAGCTTTTGCCCCTTCCCTGCCTTGCCGTACATCGGAATGTTCTGCGGCTCGTCGTGCAGCTTTTGCCCGATGCCGTGTCCCACGAGATCACGAACCACGTTGTAGCCGTTACGCTCAACGTAGGTCTGGACCGCGGCGCCGATATCGCCAATGGTGTTGCCGGCCTTGGCTTTCGCCACACCCTGATTCAGCGCTTCACGCGTCACATTCATGAGCCGCTTCGCTTCGTCGGAAACAGCTCCGACCGGATAGGTCCACGCGCTGTCGGCGTGCCAACCGTCCTTGTAGACCCCAAAGTCAAGGCTGATGATGTCGCCCTCGACCAACGGCCGCCGCCCCGGAATGCCATGGACGACCTCCTGGTTGACCGAGATGCACGTTGCCTTAGGAAAGCCGCGATAGCCCAGGAAACTGGGGGTCGCCCCAGCGGCCGTGATGAGCTCGTGCGCGTAGGCGTCAAGGTCGAGAGGCGTCACGCCGGGCGCGATCTTCTCAGAGACGAGCCTCAGCGTCCGCGCGAGGATGCGCCCTGATTCTCGCATGAGATCAACCTGGGCAGGCGTCTTGATGAGGGCCACGCTAGGCTAACCCCCGAGTGATGTCGGCGAAGACAGCGTCAGGCGTCTGATTGGCGTCAACGCGTTGTAGTAGAGCGCGCTTCTCGTAGAACTCAACGACAGGCTGGGTGTTCTCTCGGAAGACCCGCAGCCGCTCGCGAACGGTTTCGGGTCGGTCATCATCTCGGATGAGGAGCGGCGTGTCACACTTGTCACACAAGCCATCCCTTCGCGGCGGCTTGTTGGCGGCGTGATAGATTTCCCCGCACTTCGTACAACCCAAACGCCCAGCCAGCCGGGATACGACGACCTCTGGATCAATCTCGAGCGAGATCACTTTGTCGAGTTTCACATCCATCTCGGCCAACAGTTCTTCAAGCGCATCGGCTTGGCGAATCGTGCGCGGAAACCCGTCCAAAACAAAGCCCCGTCGGCGCACCTCGTCAGATCGAAGTCGCTTTGCCATCATCTCGATCGTGATGCCGTTGGGCACGAGCTCGCCTCGCTTAATATAGCTGTTGGCCAGCCGCCCCAGATCGGTTTCGGCCTCGATCTCCTGACGAAAGATCACGCCCGAGGACAGGGGACGTGCACCCAGCCGCTCTTCAAGCAAGACAGCTTGCGTGCCTTTGCCCACGCCGGGCGGACCAATGAGGACGAGGTGAATCGGGTTCATGTTTGTTCTAAGGCTACCTTGGCCGTCTCCCTCAGGCGGCAAAAAGGCCCGCAGGCGAACCTGCGGGCCTTGCAATCCGGCATCACTGCTGGTATTGCTTCATGAGAATGTTGGCTTCGATCTGCCGCATTGTCTCCAAGGCGACACTCACCATGATGAGCAGCGACGTGCCACCGATCAACCGAGCAGCGTTTTGCGCGGGCATGCCGGTAATGGCGGGCGTCAGATACTGCATCAGGGCAACGATCGTGAGGAACGCCGCCCCCGCAATCGTAATCCGACTGATGATGCCGTCGAGGAAGTCCTTCGTCTGTTTTCCAGGCCGCACACCGGGAATGAACGAGCCCGCCCGCTTGAGGTTGTTGCTCAGGTCTTCCACGTTGTACTGAATGGCCGTGTAAAAGTAGGTGAAGAAGAAGATCAGCGCGGTGTACACCGCCATTCCCACCAGACCTTGCGGCCAAGCGGCACCGGGGTTCATAAACTCGCCAATCTTCGTCAGCGCCACGTTCGGACCACTGTTGACGGGGAACATGCCCGCAAACTGCATCGGCAAGAACACGAGCGAGATCGCGAAGATAATCGGAATCACACCTGCGGTGTTCACGGGAATCGGCAGATAGCTGGTTTGACCCCCCATCACCTTGGTTCCAACGTTTCTTCGAACGTGCTGAATCGGCAACCGGCGTTGCGCACTCGTAAAGAGCACGATAAACCACGTCGTCGCGAGGAAGAGGATGACGAGAACAACCGCCTGCCAAATCGCCAACACACCGTCGGTGATCTGCTTGTTCAGCATGCCAATCTGAGTCGGCATCGAAATGACGATGCCCGCAAAGATCATCAGGGAAACACCGTTGCCGATGCCGCGCTCACTGATCTGCTCACCCAGCCAGAGAACGAACATCGCACCCGCCGTCCAGAACACAAGCGTGCTGAAGCGCGCAATTGGTTCCAGTGCGAGTCCGCCACTCTGCATGATCTGCAAGAAACCGATGCCTTGCGCAATACACAGAACGAGCGTGAGCATGCGGATGCGCTTCGCCTGTTGCTTGCGCGCATACTCGCCGCCTTCCTGAAGGTCCTTCTTCCACTGCGGGAATGCCGTGGTCAAGACTTGGATGATGATGCTTGACGTGATGTACGGGTTGAGGCCCAAAGCAAAGATCGAGACCCGCTGGATAGCACCACCGCCAAACACGTCGAGCAGTTGGAAGTACGGGTTGTTCTTCAGGATTTCCTGAATCTGATCCGTCTTCAGGCCGGGGATTGGTACCTGAATGTGAACGCCGACTACGTAGACGGCGAACATTGCGAGCACAAACAGGATTCGGGCGCGCAGGTCCGGATCGGCCCACGCACCCTTTAGCGTATCGATGAACGACAACTTCAGCGACTTTGCGCCGCCTGAGAATCCGCCGCCGAGGCTCACAGAACGGTTACCTCGCCTCCAACCTTTTCAATCGCGGCCTGGGCGGCCTTGCTGAACTTGTGAGCTGACACCTTGAGCTTCTTGTTCAGGGTGCCAAACGCAAGGATCTTGACGCCGTCGCGCAGACCGGGGATGATGCCGGTTGCAATCAGCGACTCAGGAGTGACCTCCGCGCCCGCTTCGAACAGCTTCTCGAGATCGTCAAGGTTGACGATCGCGAACTCCTTGTGGTTGATGTTGCGGAAGCCCTTCTTTACGGGAAGTCGGCGATGAATCGGCGTCTGACCACCTTCAAAGTGCGACGGGATTTGGCGGCGAGCCTTCTGGCCCTTGGTACCACGCGTCGCCGTCTTGCCCATGCCAGAGCCAATGCCACGTCCAACGCGTCGGCGTCGCTTGACGCTTCCTTCCGCTGGTTTTAACTCGTGCAGATTCACTTTCGATTACTCCTTCGTGTCCTCGGAGGGCGAGTCGCTCTCCGCTTTCTTGGTCCGCTTCGGCTTCGCAGCGACGGCTTCAACCACCACTGACTCGACCTCAAGCATGTGCTTCACTTTGTGCACCATGCCGCGGATACTCGGCGTGTCTTGATGCTCCACGGTTTGGTGCATCTTGCGCAATCCGAGCGAGGCGACAATCTTGCGATTTTGCGCCGTCTGCCCGATGATGCTCTTGACCAACTTAATGCGCAGCATCCGCTTCCTCCTTGCGCGCCTTGGCGAGCCACGGCACGAGTTCGTCGGCATTCATGTTGCGCTGCTTCGCTCGGTCTTCCGGCGAGATGAGTTCGCGGAAGGCTTCGATCGTCGCATAGGCCATGTTGATGGCGTTGCGGCTACCGAGGCTCTTGGCGAGCACGTTATGGATACCGGCAGCTTCAAGGCACATGCGCACCGCGCCACCGGCCTTGACGCCGGTACCCGGCGATGCCGGACGGAGCACGACCTGCGACGAGCCCGACTCGGCATGAACCTCGTGCGGAATCGTATCGCCGATCATCGGCACCTTGAACATCGCCTTTCGCGCGGCTTCTTCGGCCTTGCGAATAGCGTCAGGGATACCGCGTGCCTTGCCGAGTCCTACGCCGACGCTGCCTTTGTTGTCGCCGACCACGACGAGGATGGACCACGAGGCCGTCTTGCCGCCCTTGTGGGTCTTGAACACTTTGTTCGTTCGGATGACCCGGACGTCGAGCTGGGGTCCTTCGGTGTTACGGGATTCTCGTTTCCCGCTCAATCGCATTTTCATGTTAGAACTCCAAGCCTCCCTCGCGGGCGCCGTCGGCCAGGCTTGCTACCCGACCGTGATACTGAAAGCCACCTCGATCGAACACGACCGACGTGATGCCCTTTTCCTTCGCTCGCTTAGCGAGCTCGGCACCGATGCGCTTTGCGCCTTCGGCGTTGCCGGTCGCCTTCAGTTCCTTTTCGTGGCTGCTGGCGGCGGCGAGGGTCTGACCCGTCGAATCGTCGATGATCTGGGCGGTGATGTGCTTAAGACTACGGAACACGGCGAGCCGCGGACGACTGGGCGTACCTTCCAGCCGCTTGCGCAGGCGCTCGTGGCGCGCGACCCGTAGATTGGCTCTTGATCGTTGTGCCATGGTTGCCTACTCCTTACTTCTTCGCGGCCGCTCGCTTACCGGCCTTCAACTTGATCACTTCGCCCTGATAGCGAATGCCCTTGCCCTTATAAGGCTCCGGCTTTCGCACCTTGCGAATGTCCGCCGCAATCTGACCCACCAGCGCCTTGTCGATGCCGGAGACTCGAATCTGCTGCGAACGTGACTTCTCTTCTTGAACCAACTCGAACGTGATGCCCGGCACCGGCTCAACTCGCACCGGGTGCGAGTAGCCCATGTTGAGCACGAGGGCGGAACCCTCAAGCTGAGCACGATAGCCAACGCCAACGATTTCCAGCGTCTTGCTGTGGCCGCTCGTCACGCCCACCACACAGTTGTTGAGCAACGTGCGGGCGAGACCGTGCTGGCTGCGGGCGCGTCGGAGATTGTCCGGGCGCTCAACAAACAGCGTCGTGTCTTCTTGCTTGACGGTGAGTTCGCGGGCGATCGGGCAAACGAGTTCGCCCTTCGGACCCTTCACGGTCACGTGGTTCTGAGCGTCAACCGAGACGGTGACGCCACCGGGGATGGGAATGGGGAGTCTTCCGATTCGCGACATTACCAAACCTCACAAAGGACTTCTCCGCCGATCTGCTTTCTTCGAGCGTCGCGGTCGGTCATGAGCCCCTGGCTGGTCGAGACGATCCGGGTTGCCAGGCCCGAACGGATCGGCTTCAGATCACCGGCGCCCTTGTAGACCCGGAGACCGGGCTTGGACACGCGCTTGATCCTCTTGATGACCGGTCGACGGCGATTGTCGTAGCTCATTTCGACCTTGATCATCGGGAAGCTAGATTCGGTGGTGACTTCGTGGCCCTTGATGTAGCCTTCGGCCTCCAGAATCTTCAGGATTTCGATTTTGATTTTGCTGTGCGGAACCGTGATGTGCGTTAGCTTGGCGTGGGCGCCGTTGCGGATGCGCGTCAAAAGGTCCGCGATGGGATCGCTGTGCATAGTGGGACCTCCTGAGCCTTACCAGCTCGACTTCACGACACCGGGCAACTCGCCCTGGTGAGCCTTCTCGCGAAGGCAAATGCGGCAGATGCCGAAGAACCGGAAGTAACCGCGTGAGCGGCCGCAAAGGCTGCACCGATTGTAGGCGCGCGCTTTGAACTTCGGCTTCTTCTTCTGCTTTTCAATCAGACATTGCTTAGCCATAGTGTTTCGTTCCCCGCCGTTGTCGGGCCGGTATGTCGCGTTTCACGACACGGGACCCGTGGCAAAGTTGTGGGCTCCCTCAGTGAGAGCTCGGTGGAGTATACCCAACCGCCGATCAAGATGCAAAGCGACGAACGATCCTCAACTTCTTGGGCGCTCGCTCCGTCAAACGCCACCAAGCGGATTGATCCAGGCCATCGTTCAAAAGGCTGAGGGTCCATAGTAGACACAACTCTACGCTTGCCCCCCCCCGAAAAAAGTCATCTTTCTACTTGTTTGGGCGAGCGTTCTTTGCTAAAATGTGACTTGTGAGCCGTACTGTCCGTATCCGCAACGCAGGCTCTTTACAAACTGGAGGCAATCAAAGGCCTTTCGGTGCGGTAGGGATTTCGGCCCTGGTCAGCTTCAGGACCTACACGGTTCTGGCTTGCATCTTCACGATGATCGCGGCACTCTCGGTGGAGGCTAGTCGGACTGCGTACGCCTCGGCATCCGTGTCCTTTTTCATTCTCGCGTTGTTTGCATGGACAATAAGGAACTTGACGGGTCCGATCCTAAGGCTTCTGCAGACGTTCGCCTTGCTGGTTCTCTCCGTGATATCTGCGGCAGACCGAACGTGCATCACCTCGTGCAGAATCGACGTGGGAACGCTTCAATGGCTACCTGCTGCATCTCTCGTGCTTTCGATCGCCGTCGTCGGCTTGACGGCATTCTCTGGAGTGCTGTGGTGCCGAAGGGCCGTCACCCTCCTCGCATCGCTCGCAGTTGTTGTCCACATCCCTTTGCAGTTCTTCCTCCCAAGGCTATGTCCCAAATGCCTGTTCGTGGTTGCAATCATGCTCGTTGGACTTCGGCTAGCAACTTCCTCAAAGCCGGAACCACGACGCACGCTCGCAAGGTGGCTTACCGTCTCCCTCGCGCTTGCTCTCGTCTCATCAGTGGCCGTGATACGAAGCTATCAGCCTCCCACGCACGTCGTGTCCCTGCAGGGTCTACCGATCGCCAGTGTTCACGAGTCGATTTTTCCGGACCGGTCCTCAGGGATCCTATTGCTCACCCTCAGGGGTTGCCCTGCCTGTCATGACGCAGAACTGCTTCTGCGCAACCTAGGAGTCAAGTATGAGGCTCGGTCGCTCAACGAGGTTAGCCAGAGCTCATCTAGCCCAATCGAGCCAGTCGCACCGCAGCTCCTAAAGGTCGACGAAGGCGTCATATCGCTTCACATCACCGGATTTGGCACCGAAGCCTATAAGGAGGCACTTCAATGAAACGTAAACTCTCGACACTCTCAACCAGCCTGGTTGCTACCGGCTGTCTCGTTACGACCCTGGTCTTTCTGGCCCCGCGAGCGGAAGCCAATCCGCAATACAATTGCTCCAAGCAGTTGTATGGGTGCAGGTCGCACGTATATTTGGAACGTCCACTACCATGCAGTGCTTTTCTGCTTGGTTACGTAACCAATGTTGCCAAGCGATGGCGTTGCGAAGGCAGCAATGGCCCGATGCCAGACCCGCCTGTCAAGTGCACGGAGCTCTACTATGATGGTACATGCTGTAATCTTGGGGGCAACCACCCAACGTGCGACAGCATCACCGCAGAATGTCCATGCACGACGAATCCCGGCGGACCAGATTAGCAATGCAACTCCGGCCTGGCTGACCTGTCAGCCAGGCCGGAGTAGTAACGAGCCAGATCAATATGAAAGCATTCTTCAGCCGGCTGTACGTGCAACTTGGCATCCTTCTAGCGTCACACTATTTAGGACTTCTCCCTGTAGCGCTCTTTGGAGTCTGGGTGAACTATCTAATCCCCTCTCGTCAGTGGGTCATTGTTCTGCCACATCTCATTCTAATGGCGATCCTAGCGCTCTTTGGAGTTCGGTCAGGCAAGCTGTTCTTTGCTCCGCTGGCTATGCTCCTATTTGCATTGATGTTTAGCTATCCCCAGATGAGCGTGATCCTTGCCGATCTAAAGGGCGATTGGATGCGCTTAGCTTGGGGATTCGCCGGTCCGATTGCGTATCTCATTTTGAGCAGCATCGCCTTTATCCTCCTAAATCAGCGCTACGGCGAGTGGGCCGAGCTTGAGCTGACACGGGAGCGAACATGAAGCAGCGAGCCTACACCCTCATCGAAATCCTGGTCGTGATCTCGATCATCGTCGTCTTGACCGCCATCCTAGTGCCGGTCACGCGAAGAGCCATGCGTCAGGCGCATCTTTCCGACGGCTGGGGGCGAATGCGCCAGACTGCCGTCGCGATTCTCATCTATCAGTCGAGCGAGAACGACGTGCTACCAACGAGCGCAGAGGCCTTCGCCTTGACCCCGCCCGAAGTACGCTGCCATCCGCTTGATAAGTGGGACCCGGCTTGTCGGTATCGGCAAGAGACCCTCATGGTCGGCAGTTGGGGATATGCACCTGCCGACCCTAATCCTGGAGTTCCGCAGAGGGCGTGCCTCTTAGTCAATGTGTTTGCCGGCGAGCCCGCCATCTCTGCTGTCTACACCAAGATTCTTGACCTCAACGATCCGTGCATCCTTAACGAGACCTGCATGATGCCTGACCGTCTTGAGTACATCGGCCTGGACGGAGCGTTGAAGATTGACCGCGATAAGTTTCGACCGCGATTCGCCGCGACTGGTGAAGCTCACCCAATCTTCGGATGGGGTTTGGCGTTTGACCGCTGCAACTGGAATCTCGGAAGTCGCTAAACCCCAAACACCAGCATCGCGCCGAAGTGGCCGGCGACTGTTGTCGCGGTACACGCGAGCCCAAGCAAAACCCAGTATCCGACCCCCGTCGGAGGGTCGCCCTTGCGCCGCATGAGGAACGTCGCAAGCATGAGCAAAGCCCCACTCAGCCCCGCGGCAAAGTGGATCAGCATCCCGCCCTCGAGCGCCTTCTCCAACGCCAGCATCGCCGCCAGCCCGGTCAGCACCGTCGGCAAAGAGAACAGCGCCCCCGCCCCGAGGTTCCACACCGCAAAACGACGCAAGCCATCATCGCCGCGCCGGAAGCCCAGCACATCCAGAAACGCTCCAAACAAAAACAGCGCGATCGGAAAGTGAACAAACAGCGGATGGAAGCTGTGCGCGGGAATCGTCTCCACCGCCGGGGCTTCGACCTCCACCGGCGCAACGGGCAGCGGCGGCGTCCCCTCCGGCTTGCTCGAAGGATCGCCCGGCAGGAATCCCGCCGTGATCTCATCTCCATTCGCGAAGCCATCCCCGTCGGCGTCGCCGCTATCCAGCCCCGCCAAAATCTCCGGCGTCACCGCCCGAGCGGCGGCTGCCTTCAGAGAAGCTTCCACCGCCTTCCCATAAGGATTGCGCTGAGGCACGCTGGTGTGGCAGTTCAGACATCCGGCCTTCAGGTTCGGAAAGCCTTCCTTCAAGCCATAGTGCCCGCGATACGTCTCCCAAAACCCCGGCTCGGCTCCCGCAAGGGCCACGAGCAAGAGCATCCCCATCCCGATGCTGCGTCGCATTCCTAACCTAAGCAAACCAAGCCCCCGAAAGTTCCTTCCAGCAAGATTAACCTCACCTTAAACCCCTCGCAACTACCCTTTAACATCGCCCTGGCAAAGTCTTCCTGGGCCAACCAGCCCATCGAGGAGGAATCAATTTGAAGAGGGCATTCACACTCATCGAGCTCTTGGTGGTGATCGCAATCATCGCCATTCTCGCCGCGATCCTGTTCCCCGTGTTCGCACAAGCTAAAGAGGCCGCTAAGAAAACCAGCGACCTCAGCAACCTGAAGCAACTCGGAACCGCGCTCACGCTGTACATGGGGGACTTCGACGACACCCCTGGCCAGACTACGTGGAGCGAGAAGGACACCGTCACGCGCGTCCGCAACCATCGCGCCAAGATCCACTGGAGCTGGACCATGCAGCCCTACGTGAAGAACCTCGACATCTTCGCGAGCCCGGGCGATCCTAATCCCGCCACGCCCAACACGCCCGGCTGCATGACCGTGGCGCAAATGAACGCTGATCCGTGGCCGTTTACCTGCGATAAGCAAGCCCCCAAACTCAGCTACATCAACAGCTACAACGTCATCCCCGCCCACGACTTCCTGCCCGTCTCAGCATCGGCCTTCGAGAACACGGCCAGTAACGTCGTCTTCACCCTGCGACGCGACAAACCCGTCGGTCGAATGACCGCTCGATTCGGCCCGTGGAAGGGCGTCAGCGGGTTCAAGGGCATTGGCGCAGGTGCCTTCATGAAGGACACGCCCTGCTCCTATCACCGCTACGGAACCGACTACGTGCAGAGCACCTACGCCGACGCGCTGGATGGCCTGATCAATAACGTCAACGACGGCACGCCCACCACGCTCGTGCGCATGAACTTTCAGCGCTTCATGGGTGGAGCCAACTACACCTTCCTCGACGGTCACGCCAAGTTCCACAAGCTAGACCAGACGCTAGATCCGCTGAACTTCAAGTGGGGCGAGCGGTATTACCCACCGGATGCGCCTTGGAACGAAGACTGTAATCCTTGGTAGCTCGGGTTGCTCCTGACCCCGGAGGGGTCGCAGACCTTAGCCCCGGTGTCGACTCCGGTCGACCCGGGGGTTGCGTGGCATCCCTTGCCTCGCACCCTGAAGGGGTGCCAGAATCGGACATGGCATCCGCCCATCTGGCGCTCAACGTCCACATCATCTTCGCGACCAAGGGCCGCGCTCCGATGATCGCTGATGCGTGGCGTGACGATCTTCACGCCTATGTCGGTGGCACCGTCCGCGGGCTCGGAGCAATCCCGACCAGCGTTGGCGGCGTCGCTGACCTCGTCCACCTCTTGGCGGGATTGCGGGGAAACCACGCCGTTTCCGACCTCGTTCGAGAGGTGAAGAAGGCATCTACGGTTTGGGCCAAGGAGCGGTTCGCCGGATTCTAGTGGCAAGACGGGTACGGGGCCTTCACGGCCAGCCCGACCGACGTTGGCAAGGTCGTCGCCTACATTGCGGATCAAGTGGAGCACCATCGCAGCCGATGAGTTGCGCGCGATCATGACCGAGTTCGGGATGGAAGTGGACGAGCGGTTTTTCGAGTAAGTGTTCTGGCACCCCGTTCGGGGTGCGGGTAGGAGATGGCATCGCATGACCCCGGGTCGTCCAGAGACGACCACGGGGCTAATATCTGCGATCCCTTCGGGATCAATGCCGACCGGGTAACAGGCAGCTATCGCTGATCCTTGAGGCATACTAGCGACCATCATGCGCAAAGATCATGTCAAGCTGAGCAATCTTCTGATTGCGGGGGGCTGGATGACGGGCATCGGCATCATCGGCGGCATGCTGAGCTTCATCTCGCTGGCGATCTTCCCGATCATGCCCTTCATGATCCTTACGATCCTGTGTGGCGTTTCGCTCGTGGTCGGGCTGGTGTTGCTGGGAATCTCGCTTGGGACGGGCATCCGCGCTGAGCGAGGCGGCGATCGCGCCAGCGAGGTGACGACCTACCCCGACGTGAAGATTGTCGCCCGGTTTGGCACGAACTACATCGGCGAAACGCTCTTTTCCGAAGAAGATCTCGATTTGGAGGACCCGGAAACCAAGCTGTACGTGCGGCTCACCACGGCAAATCAACACCGGCTTGAACTCAAAACCCGCCCTGAAGTCTGGTTCGCAGCGGGCGAGGGTATGCGCGGGACGGCCTTGATTCAGGGCGACTGGTTGGTCGGATTTCGGCCAACGATCGGTCCAGGCGGTCGGTAGACTGCACCGATGCGGGACTTCTACAGCGTTGGATCGAGCGAGCTATCTTCGAGCCAGCTGTACGACATCTTGACCTTTGCGATTCAGCCGAGGCCGATTGCCTTTGTGAGCACGCTGGGCGCGGATGGCGTGGCAAATCTCGCTCCGTTTAGCTTCTTCATGCCCGGCGGGGCGAATCCCCCCAGCCTCGCGCTCAGCATCAATCGAGGCAGCGGCGGGCGCCCGAAAGATACCCTCACCAACATTCAAGCGACGAGAGAGTTTGTGGTGAATGCGGTGGTGCGCTCGATGGCCGACGGCATGAACGCGTGCAGCTTTGCGTATCCGAGCGACGTCAGCGAGTGGGACAGCGCGGGTTTCACGCCGTTGCCGAGTGTGTTCGTGGCTCCACCGCGGGTGGGCGAATCGCCGATCCAATTGGAGTGCCGCCTGCACCAGGTGGTCGAGCACGGTTCGGGATCGGGCGCGGCGGTGTATGTGATCGGCGAAATCGTTTGGCTGCATCTTGATGCGGCGTTGTGGTCGGCCGAGGGCGCATCGGGCCTTGCGTTTCGGCCGCTCAGTCGCCTCGGCGGCGCGAACTACTTGGATATGGAAGCGCTCGCCGTCTTCGAACTGCCCCGGCCCAGCTAGTTCATAATCGCAAAGGATTGGCTCGGATTGGCAAGGGTTAGCTCGGATTCGTTCGGAGTTCCTCCAAGCGGTTCCTTACCAATCCGAGCCAATCCGCATGCGCCTCAAACACGTCCGCATCTTCGGGTTCAAGACCTTCGCCGACCGCACCGAGTTTGATCTCGAGGGCGGCTTCGTCGCGGTGGTCGGGCCCAATGGATGCGGCAAGTCGAACCTCGTCGACGCGATCCTGTGGGGTTTGGGTGAGGGGAGCGCGCGCCAACTCCGGGCGGCAACGTCACAAGACGTGATTTTCTCCGGCAGCGCGAACCGCAAGGCGGTCGGTTTCGCCGAAGTGACGCTCGTTTTCGACAACGAGGATGGGGCGTTGCCCCTTCCGCACCCCGAGGTGAGCGTCACCCGCCGCCTCAACCGGGCGGGCGAGAGCGAATATGCGATCAACAAGCAACCCTGCCGCCTGCGCGACATTTTGGAACTGCTGGCCGACTCCGGCCTCGGGCGAGCGGGCTATGCGATCGTCGGCCAGAAGGATATCGATCAGGCGCTCGCCGCTTCGGCCGATGATCGGCGAGCGTGGGTGGATGAAGCCGCAGGCGTCATGCGGTATCGCTCGCGAAAGATCGAGTCGCTCCGACGGCTGAACCAGGCGACCACGCATCTGCAACGTGTCACCGACATCCTTGCCGAGATCGAATCCCAGCGCGAGCCGCTGAAGGAAGAGGCTGAGGTCGCAATTCGCTATAAGTCGGTCCTTGGCAGCCTTCGCGAAGTCGAGAGCGGGCTCCTGATCCAAGAGATTGCGCGCAGCGTCCATGAGCTGGAGGAAGCGAGGACCAAGCTCCAAGACGCCGAGTCGCTGATCGAGAAGGAGTCTTCGCTCGCCGATCATGCCGATGCGGCAGCTTCGAAAGCGAGCGACGATCTGCGCCGACTTCACTCGGAACTCGAGGCTTTGCGCCAGCAACACCAGACCGCGCTCATGTCCGCCGAGCGTGCAGCAGGAAACGTGCGCTTAGGCGAGCAGAAACTTCAGGCACTCAAGGACCTTGAAGCGAACCTCGGTCAGGAGTCAGGGTCATTCCAGAGTCGCATTGACGAGGCCTCGACCGAGCTCGCGCAAGTTCGTGAGGAATCGGCCGCCGAAGAGGCCAACCTAACCCGCATCCGCGAAGAAAGTGCAGGCGCCGACACTCAAGCGAAAGCGCTCGCCGGGCAACTGGCCGAGATTGAGAAGCGCGTCGAAGTCGCCCGCGAAGCCAATCAGCGCCGACTCCGCGCTGAAGCCGAACGCGCCCACGCTGACGAGCGCGCGAAGATGGTCCGCCGAGAGTTAAAGGGCATTGAGGCCACGTTCCCCGACCTCGACCAGGGATTGCGCGAGGCCGAGGCAGGCTACCAAACCTACGCCGACCAGATTGCCAAGGTCCAATCGAGCGCGGACCGAGCCTCAACCGAACTGACCCAACTCGACGAAGCCGACCGCACTCACGATCAGCGTCGTCGAACCCTTCTTGCCGAACAAAGCACGCTCGTGGGCCGGCGCCAGGGTTTGGAGATGACGATCGAAGCGCACGAGGGCCTGCAGCAAGGGGCGCGGGCAGTTCTCGAGGCAGTGAAAGAGGGCCTGCTGCCCGATGAGTACGAGCCGGTCGGTGAAGCGATCACCGTGCCTCGCGATCTTGCGCTCGCCATTGAGACGGCCCTGGGGGGCGCCGCCAACGACCTGATCGTGCCCGACAGCGACGCCGCCCGCCGAGCGATCAATCTTCTGCGGGAGCATCGGCTGGGCCGAGCGACGTTCCAGCCCGTTCCTTTGATGCGTCCGCCCGAGATCACCAGCGAACTGAAACGCGTGCTCGATCAGCGGGGCGTCGTGGGCCGGGCCAGCGAGAAGGTCGAAATACGCTCGGCGTTTCGCCCGGTGATTGACTCGCTTTTGGGGCGTGTGGTGATCGTCGAGACGCTCGATGATGCCTTGCGCCTGGCCAAGACCAGCGGCTGGTCTCGCTTGGTGACTCTGGACGGCGAGGTTGTACATAGTGCGGGTGCGGTGACCGGTGGCCAATCTGCCAAGGGCGGCTATGGTCTCGTGCAGCGTCGCGCCGACCTCACCGAGATCGATGAGCGCCTGGCGGTGCTGGAGCGCGACCTGAAGAAGCACGACCGTGCCATTGCTGAACGCACCCTGCAACGCGCAACTCTCCAGGCCCAACTGGCCGAGCTCATTGCCCAACGGAAGCAAATCGAATCGGAGGCACAGGACGCTCGCGAGTGGCTTCAGTCCGTTCGCGACGAGCATGCCTCCACTTTGAAGGCGAAGTCCAAGCTGGAAGCCGAACTGGCCGCGCTGTCGCAGCGGAGCCTGGACGAGGTCAAGGTCGAAGATTTGGCCGTGTTAGAAGGTGAACGCGACGACGTGATCCGTAAGCTCGCCGCTCGCCAAGCCGATGCCGCAACCGCCGAAGGACGGCTTCGCGAAGCGGAGGAGCGCGTGCAGCAAGCTCAGCTCCGCGTGGAAATGGCAGTCAGGCGCCACCAAGCCGCCACCGAGCAAGCGCATCTTCGCGAGAAGAAGCTGGGCAACCTCGGACCCGAACTGAGCCGCACCCAATCGGAGATCACCCAAGCCCAAGCCGAGCACGCAGCGGCCGAACAGCTTCGCACCCGCCTTGAAACCGACTTAGCGGCGGCCGAACAGCGTCGTCAATCGCTGACGGATGTCCAGCTGGCCAAGCTCGAAGAAGCCAAGCGGGCCCGCCAAAACGCCGCCGGACTCACCGAGGCGCAGCATCAAACCGAGCTGGCTCGGGCCCGCGCCGACGCCCGGCGGAGCACGGCGCTGGAGCGACTGCTTGAAGAGTATGGGATGAACGAGGCGGAGGCCCTTGCCCAAGCCGAAGGCATCGAGGTTCCGAAGGATGCGGCGACTCTCGTCTCGCGCCTGCGCCGCGAGCTGAAGTCAATGGGCGAGGTGAACCTTGGGGCGGTGGAAGCCTACGAGCGGCTCACGTCCCGATCCGTTGAGCTGGCCGAGCAGCTGAATGACGTCGAGAGTGGGATGGAGGAGATTCGATCGTCCATCCGCGAACTCGATCGTCTCACCAGGGACAAGTTCCTCGACACCTTTGCTCGTGTTCAGACGGCGTTTGCAGACCTGTTCACGAAGCTGTTTGGGGGTGGCGAGGGAGCTCTGTCGCTCACCGATCCCGATAATGTCTTGGAGAGCGGCCTTGAGATCGAGGTGACGCTCCCGGGCAAGAAGCGACAGTCCCTCGCCTTGCTCTCGGGTGGCGAGCGATCCTTATGTGCAACCGCATTCCTGTTTGCGCTCTTGCGGGTGAAGCCTTCCCCGCTGGTCGTGCTCGACGAGGTCGATGCGCCCCTCGATGGCCGGAACGTCGAGCGGTTCGTTGATTTGCTTCAGGAGTTCGCGAAGGACATGCAGTTCATCGTCATCACGCACAACCCTACGACGATCGAATCCGCCCCGATCTGGCTCGGCGTGACGATGACCGAACCGGGAATCTCGATGCTCATCCCCACGCGAGTGCAGCCCGCATTGGCCGAGGCCGCCGTGGTGCACGAGCGCCACTCCTACCCGCTTTCCTTGAGCACCGATCCGGGCAGCCCAATCTGAAACTGCACCTCGTGCTGTCCCGACTCAAGCTGCTGAAGAGCGCGAAGCTGCAGAAGCTCAGGATTCTTGCGAACCAACTCCGCCGTGTTGAGCAAACTCCGGACGGCCGCCGCCTCGCCACGCGCACGCTCCAGCTTTGCCTTCGCCTGGAGTTGGGCTTGAATCACTTCCGCATAGGCACGCTTGGTGTCCCCTATCAACGTCAGATCACGAACGGCAACCCGCTCGATCTTGACGCCAACCTCCTGCGCGTCGGCCTCCAGCAGTTGGAGAATCGCCTCACTCACCGCCTCTCGCCCGTCGATCAGTTCCTCCAGCGAACGCGAGAGAACCTGCTCTCGTACGGCGAGTTGGGTGGCCACATACAGCATGGAGTACGCATCCGCCGCCGCGAACTTGAGCGGATCCGCCACTGAACGCATGACCGAAACGCTTACCCGAATCGGAGCCCCGTCCTTGGTGAGGAGCTCTTGACCGCTCACTTGCAGCCAGGTCTCGCGCGTGTCGATCAGCTGATACTGAACGTCCTTGGTCCAAAACGTGTGCCGCCCCGAGCCAATGAGCGTCGGCGCGGCCCCTTTAACGGACACCACGCCAAGCAGGTACAGAGGCACGTCAACGACGGTGCGCAGCTTCTCGCCCGCCATACCGACCGCCACCAAGATGCCCAGTGCGATGATGATGTAGAAATAGAGTTCCATGCGAACACACTCTTGTGGACGGCTCGCGGGCTCTTGTCACGAGACTCGCGGGAGCTCTGAGCCCTCAAGGCTTGCTTCGTTAGCCGCGCTGCGGCGGAACCCGGTCACCGTCGTTGGAATTGGATCCTAACCAATCGGTCGGCACCGGGCAACTCGTTGGGCTACCGCTTACTTGAGGCCATGTTGATGACGACCGTCCGTAAGATACCTAAATCATGAGGCGGCTTCCGACGACGGTTCGCGCGTTCTCGCGGGGGCTCTTCGCCCGCAAGGCTCGAAAGCGCTATCCACCCAACGGCAGAAAGCCGCCGAAAGTCCACCAAAGGATCGGATTAGCAGTCCGGAGCTAAGGGGCTAACGGGCAACCGACCAGTGCAACCGCACGGTAGGGCCATAGCGTCCCAGAGCGCGATGAGAATACCGCAGGGTGCGCCTGTGGATGTGGAATGTGGCGAGAGCGATTCCGATTCCAGCCACATTTAATGTTCAACTCTCAACACTCTTACCCACCGATTGACCCACAAACAGTAAGCACGGCGTATGCGGCAAGTCAACGTGAAACTCGCGCATGCCGTAGGGCTGCTCAAACGGCTCGCGGACTCGAATCCCGACCGTGTGAGGCTTCAGTTGTGCCCACGCGGCGTCAAGGTCGTCAACCTCCAGGTAGATCGAGGAGCCTCCCACGTTCTCACCCGCCTGCTGCAGATGAAAGGTTAGACCATCGCGCTCGCAAATGCGATAGGTGTCACTTGAGAACACGAGCTTGAAGCCAAGCGCATCCTCCAAGAATCGCACGGATGAGTCAAGGTCGGTGCTGGGCACCATCGGGCTAAGAAACAAGAGCCGGGCCATCGCCCAGCATACTAGCGCCGCGCTTCGCTGAGCACCGTTGTCAGCACTCCGACAGCCTTCGCCATATGCTCAGGCTCCAGGCACGGATCGGTTCGTAGGCAGATCGAGTTCTCCCCGATGTGACGCGCGACCGGCAACCGTTGCTCAGGACGGAACACCGTGCCGTCAAAGGCCTTCTCCAGATAGATCTCGCTGCATGAGCCGACCTGGCACCAGACGCCGCGCGAGCTCACCTCGTCGCAAATGCGCTCTCGGGTCCAGCCGTCGGCCAGTGTCTCCGGTCGCAGATAGCCGTACCAGCGGTAGTAGGCGTGCTCCACATGACTGGGCGGCATCGGAACATCCAACATGTCGTGGCTTGCAAGGGCCATGTTCAGCACGCCGGCGTTGGCCTGGCGCTGACGCATCCAACCATCGAGTTTTCGAAGTTGCACCCGCGCAATCGCCGATTGCATCTCGGTCATGCGCCAGTTGGTGCCAAAGCTCTCAATCGTCCAGCGGAAGCCGGGAGGGTGCTTGCGTTCATAAACCGCATCGTACGACTTGCCGTGGTCCTTGTATTCCCACATGCGCCTCCAGAGAGCTTCGTCGTTGGTCGTCACCGCGCCGCCTTCGCCGCCCAGCGTCATGATTTTGTCTTGGCAGAACGACCACGAGCCGATCTCGCCGATACTGCCGACCTTGCGACCTCGATAGCTTGCGCCGTGCGCCTGCGCGCAATCTTCAATGATGGGAATGCCGAGCGCGACCATCTCATCCATCTCGCAAGGCCAGCCGCCCAGGTGAACCGGAATGATCGCCTTCGCTCGGGCCGTCACCACGCGCTCAATGGTCTCCGCGGTGATGTTGCCGCTCACGGGATCAAGATCAGCAAAAACGGGTGTGGCTCCGCGAACTACCACCGCCGTGGCGGTCGCCATGAAGGTACGCGGCGTGATGATCACCTCGTCGCCAGGGCCGACCCCGAGCGCGATCAAGGCCAGCTCCAACGTCACGGTGCCGTTCATGATCGCCACGCAGTGGTCGGTGCCGCAGTAAGCCGCAAACTCGCGCTCAAACTCGCGGCCCTCTTGCCCGGTCCAGTAGTTGACCTTGCCTGAGCGCAAGACGTCAGATACCGCATCAATCTCGTCCCGGGCAAAGACCGGCCAGTTGGGCATGCTCACGCGCCTTCACCTCGTACTGCTCGGAATGACGCCTCGGTGACTTCGACGATCTCGTCGAAGGGCATCGGCGAGCCGCTTCCCTGCTTCACGGCCTGGATGAACTGGGCAAGCTCGTTGGCGTGGCCCTTGTCTTGTTGGCGCAGCGCCATTCCGGTGAAGCCCGGCCAACCGAATCCGGTCATCTTGCGGAAGTTGTCCAATTGCAGAATCCGGCCCGCCGCGAAGACTTCGAGCCGCTCCTTGGGGAACGACTTGTCGCCGTTGGCAAAGTAGTGCACGGTGCCGATCGAGCCGTCGGCGAACTTGAGTGTCACCGTCATGTTCTCGTCTTCCCGTTGGGCGCCCTGATCGATGCCCATCGCCTGCACATCGGTGATGGGGCAACCCGCCAAGAACCGGATGAGATCAATGAAGTGGCAACCCTCGCCGATCATGCGACCGCCGCCTCGCTCGGGGTCTTGGGTCCAGTGATTGCCCGGGAGAGCCCCCGCGTTGACGGTCATGATGAACGCCTTGGGAACCTTCAGCGAGTCAACCATCTCCTTCATTTTCTCGATGTGGGGCGCGAATCGGCGATTGAAACCCACCATGAGCATGGGCGCGGTCTGCGCTTCGTAGGTCTCGCGAATCTGAGCGAGTTCCTCTTCGGTCAGGCACAGCGGCTTCTCGACGAAGACGCGCTTGCCAGCCTTGAGACCGGCGTTGACCATCCACGCGTGGGTGTTGTGCTGCGTCGTGATAATGATCGTGTTGATCTCGGGGTCGTTGAAGACGGTGTCGAGATCGGTCGTCGAGTTCTCGAAGCCGAACTTCTTGCCCAGGTGCGTGCCGGTGACGCCGCCCTTCGAAACAATGGTCTTGAGGCGCGCGCCGCTGGCCTTCAGGGCGGGAAGCAACGTGGCCCCGGCGAAGTTGCCGGCGCCGATCACGGCCACCACAGCTTCAGGGACGGCCGGAGCAGCCGGCTGCGGCAACGCGACGGTGCGCTCGGGAGCTGCTTCGAACGGGGTCTCCGGATACTGGAGCACGATGCCCAATGCCGCGCGGTCACTAATCTTGCCGTAGCCCTCGAGCGCATTGTCGATCGGATATCGGTGGGAGATAAGCGGCTTGACGTCTAGGCCGCCGTTGGCCATAAGGTCGAGACACGCTTCGAAGTTGCGCTGCTCGGTCCACCGGACGAATCCGACCGGGTAGTCCATCCCCTTGCCCTCGTAGTTGTCTTCGTAGCGACCAGGGCCGTAGGAGCAAGACACCTGGAATGTGAGCTCCTTCTCAAAGAAATCGGCTCGGCTCAGCTCAAGTCCGACGACGCCAACGAGCACGATTCTCCCCCGCTTGCGGCACATGTGCGCGGCTTGGGTGACCGGCTCGTTGCTCTTCGTCGAGGCGGTGATGATCACGGCGTCAACGCCGCGACCGCGGGAGAAAGCAAGAGCGGCCTGCTCGGGATCTTCGCCCTTGCTGAGGTCGACGGTTTCTGCGCCCATGGCGCGTGCCATCTCGCACTTCGTGCTGTCGAAGTCAATGCCCAGCACTCGGCAACCCGCCGAGCGAAGCATCTGGACGGTCATGAGGCCGATGAGGCCAAGCCCGGTGACGACCACGCCCTCGCCGAGGGTTGGATTAACGAGGCGAATACCCTGTAAAGCAATCGCGGCCAGCGGGGTGAACGCGGCTTCTTCGAAGGTGACGCCTTCGGGAATCTTGGCGCAAAGATTCTGCGAGACCGAAACAACCTCGGCGTGTTGCCCGTTGGTGGCAACCCAGTCGCCGACCTCGAAGCCTTCGACGCCCTTGCCGACGCCGATCACGACGCCGGCGTGGCAATAGCCCAGACCGAGCGGCTGATCAAGCTTCGATTTGACGGCATCAATCGTCTGGAACAGCCCATCCGTCTTGATCTTCTGCAAGACCTGCTTGACCTTGTCGGGCTGAGCCTTGGCCTTCTGGAAAACGTTCGACTTGCCGAAGTCAATGAGCATGCGCTCGGTCCCAAGCGAGACGAGCGTTGCGCGAGTTTGAACGAGGAGTTGGCCCGATGAGACGCCGGGAGCCGGAACCTCAGCGAGCAACGTCTCCCCAGTGCCGAGGTTCTGCAGAATCTGCTTCACGGGCAGAGAGGATACCCGTAGCGGGTAGCCTAACCGCTATGACGACGCTGCTATTTGCGGCCCTCTTGCTGGGGCAATCGGGATTGAAAGTCGAGGACCTAAAAGTCGGAAAGGGCCCCGCCGCCAAAGGTGGCGACGTGCTCACCATGAGCTATCGCGGCACCTTGACCAACGGCAAGGTGTTCGATGAGACGGGCAAGAAGGCTCCCTTCACGTTCGTGCTGGGCAAGGGCCAGGTGATCAAGGGTTGGGACCAGGGGCTGGTCGGCATCAAGGCGGGCGGTAAGCGCAAACTGACAATTCCGGCCTCATTGGGCTACGGTAGCCAAGCCAATGGCGACATCCCAGCCAACTCCACACTCGTGTTCGAAGTAGAGGCTTTGCGGATCGAGGACGTCTCGAAGCCCGCCAAGGTGGAAATCCAGGAAGTCAAAGCCGGCACCGGACCCGCCGCAACCGCAACGAGCAAGGTGACCGTCCACTACCGCGGCACCTTCATCAACGGGGTTGAGTTCGACAAGAGCATCGGCAAGGACCCGATGAGCGTTGAGCTGGGTCAGGGGCGCCTGATTCCCGGATTCGAGCAAGGCATCGTCGGAATGAAGAAAGGTGGCAAGCGCAAGGTGACGATTCCCTACCGGTTGGCCTACGGCGAGGCGGGACGCTCCATCATTCCTCCGATGGCAACCCTCGTCTTCGAGCTTGAGTTGATCTCGATCAACTAACTTCGAGTGATTGAAAGCAAGCGGGCCCTCCGTTTCCGAAGGGCCCTGCTCAACAGGAGGTGCTCAGCCAACCCCATACAGGGCTGGTTTGGCCGAAAGTGCGAATGCCGCCCCAACGACCAAGATTGGTCGCGGTACGACTCCCGCTTCGCCTACGGAGTTAGCTGTCGGGTTCGGGCCAAGAGTTACCCTGGGTGACTTGTCACAGTCACCGTTCACCCCAAGTTACGGTTCCCCCGCTCCCCGGTCACCCGGAGACTCGACGTGTGGCTTTCGCCAGTTATTGAGACGGGGATTGGAGGGGGAAAGGTTCCATCATTGGCAACGGATGTGCCATAATATCCCCTGGCCCGGAGGCCGACGTTGTCATGAAGTCAGATACCCATCCCGCAGTTCATCCCGTGTTGTTTGTTGATGGCGACCACGAGTGGGTCGGCGTTTCGACGCTCACGTCCAACAACACCAAGGTTGTGGATGGCGTCGAGCACTACGTCGTCCCCGTGGACATCAGCGCCTTCAGCCACCCGTTCTACACCGGCACCAAGAAGTTGGTGGACACCGCCGGTCGCGTGGAGAAGTTCATGCGCCGCTATGGTAACCAAATGCAGAACCAAGGCAAGAAGTAAGCTCGATTCTCTCGAAGTTGAAGCGAGCCCTGCCTGTTCGGCAGGGCTCGCTTTGCGTTTGGCTACGGCTTCTAGCGTACAATACTGCCCGTGGAAGATCTTGGCGCACGCACAACCGAACTTGCCGACCTGATGGACGAGTTCCGCCTTGATGAGGCGAAGTTGGAAGGCGATGGCTGGAAAGTGTCGCTTCGGCGTAAGCGGAGGACCACGTCGGGACCGGTGGTTTTGTCACCGCAAAGCGAATCTCATGACGCTTCCGAAGACTATTCTGAACCCGCCCCTGTTATGGCGGCTCCGGTTGGCCTGCCCGTCAACAGCCCCATGAATGGGATCTACTACACTGCACCCAGCCCCTCGTCTCCCGCTTTTGTCAACGAAGGAGATACCGTGGTTGCCGACCAGGTAATTGGGCTCATTGAGGCGATGAAAGTTTTCAACGAGATTGTCGCCCCGATCAGCGGCACGGTCGTCAAACTCGTTGCCAAGAACGGAGATCTCGTCAACCCCGGCGAACCGTTGATGTACATCGGCTAGGTTGGGCCGAGCTCCTGAAAAGTGTGGAAAACTCGCCTGCCGGTAAGTATGTTCAGCAGGTAATCTCTGCGGGTTCCGCGAGTTCGCAGAACGCCCCAGCATCATGTGCCTACGCGCCCTTTTCCGAACGTCATTGGTGGTCGGAGCGATCGCCGCTTCTCTGCTCGCCTTAGGTCAGGCCGCTGATCCGCCTGGAAAGAACCAAAACCCGCCGACGCAAGAGCAGAAGCAGAAGGAAGATCCGCTTCAGAAGATTCGCGAAGCGCAGGGCAAGGATCGCAAGGTTGCTGACACCTTCACGATGGATACCATCGGGGCGCGCAGCGGCAAGGTGAAGCAGCTCATCACGTTCAAGGTGATCGTCCGCAATAACCGTCAGGAGCCGGTTGACCTGATCTACACGCTCAAGGATGCGCCTCGCGATGCCCAGATCGATCCGAATACGGGCATGTTCTCTTGGGTTCCCATGCTGCCTGGCACCTACGTTTTTGATGTCCTGGCTAATGATCCAGCTGATCCAACCAAGGGAGCTCGTCAGCGGGTCACGATCGTTGTGTCCAAGCCGCTGGACTACTTCGGCTACGAGTTCTTTGCGGCCCCCCGCGCAGCGATCATGGCGCGAATGATGGCCATTCAGCAAGGGCTCGCCCGACCCGGCGTGCCGTTCGGAACTCGGCAGGGCATGAACGATAGCTTGCTCCCCGACGCGGTCAAGGAAGTAGTTAAGCCCGGAAACGAGCTACGGTTCCCTCCCGTGGGAAACCAAGGTGGAACGACCCAAAGCGACCAGGGCAACGGGAACGCCACCGGTAACGGCAATGGCAACGGCAATGGGAAGAGCGGAACTGAGGCCCTGAGTACAGGCAACACGGGCGACACCAACCGTGGATCAGCGACGGGTTTTGGACAGCCCAACTTGAATCCGTGGCACTTGAATACCCAGGGCCAAGACCCCAGCTTCATCCAGTCCATTGACGCGCTTCGATACTTCGTGGGCCCCTTCGACATGATGGGATCGAATGTGTTCGTGCCCGCGCCCGAACGTTACCAACTGGGCTCGGGCGATGTCCTCAACGTGCGCGTATGGAGTCCGACCGTTGATGCCAAGGAATTCACGCTGAAAGTGGATGATCGAGGCGGCATCAATCTACCGACCAGCGGCCGTCGCCTAATCCTTCGTGGACAGACGCTTCAACAAGCTGAGGCGCTCATGAAGAAGGAGATTCAGCGTGATCTCCGCGAAGGCGAGGTAACCCTGACGCTGCGCGAGCTTCGAACGATGTCGCTGACCGTGCTCGGCGAGGCCTTCATGCCTGGCAGCTACCAAGTGCCAGCCGTTGCAACGCTCTTCAACGCGATCTATATGTTTGGCGGACCGACCGAGCATGGTTCGCTACGCCGGATTGAGCTTCGTCGCAATGACGGTACCCGGCGAACCTTCGACCTTTACAAGTTCCTAGTTTTCGGTGACAGCCAACAAGATGTGCCCTTACAACCCGGCGACACCCTGTTCATTCCGCCCGTAGAGAGCCGGGTCACGGTTCAAGGTGAGGTGGGACGCCCGGCGATTTTCGAGTCCTTGCCAGGCGAGTCGCTCAAGCAACTGTTGTCGTTTGCTGGCTCGGTCAAGCCGACCGGAGTCTCGCAACGCGTTTCGCACTCTACGGTGACGCCGGGACAGGGCCTTAAACTCGCTGATGTTGACTTGACCGAAAGTGGCCCCGCGAACAACCCGCCGGTCTTTGCCGGAGACACGATTGAGGTTTTCTCGGTGCGCCCTGAACTCACGAACGTCATCACGCTGGAAGGAGCCGTCGATCAGCCTGGGCAATATGCGCTTGCTGAGGGAATGACCATCACGAGCCTGATCCAGCGGGCGCGAGGTCTTCTCACCGACGCCTATCGCGAACGGGCTGATCTCTTCCGCCAGAATGCGGACAAGTCGTTGACCCTCATCCAGGTGAATCTGGAACGAGCCCTCGCGGGCGATGCCGAAGCAAACTTGGCGCTCAAGACGTTTGACCGGCTGGTGGTCTACCGGACCGCAGATATCCAATGGATGGGCACGCGCCAAGTCATCGTGCGTGGCGCGGTTCGAAAGCCAGGCACGTTCTATCGCGCCGACGCAATGCGCGTTGTTGACCTATTAATCCAGAGCGGGGGCCTCGCCGGAGAAGCCTTCCAAGAGCAGGGATTCCTTCAGCGATACAACCCGGATGGCAGTATCGGTGAACTCATCAAGATTGACTTCCGAAAGGTCGCTGTGGGCGATCCTGCGCACAATATCGAGCTCCGCGACCGAGACACCCTTCAAGTTCAGACAGTCAGTGAAGCGCAGTTCGTCCCAGATCAGCAGGTGCAAGTCCTCGGCGCAGTCCAGAGCCCGGGCACCTTTACCCGGGCGACCAACCTGACACTCAGCGGACTTCTTCAGATGGCTGGAGGCCTCATGCCGAACGCAGGCGAGGTGATTGAGATCGCAAGTGCGCGAGTGCCGGTCGGCACCAAGGCGCGTCAGTATCGCGTGGCAGACGTTCTTGCCGGGATCGCCGATCCCGAGATCGAAGCGGGAGACCTCATTACAGTGCCCCAATCAAGCGCTTTCCAAATGGCGCCACGAACCGTCATCGTGATGGGCGCCGTCGCAAGGCCGGGAACCTACGCCATCAACTCGACCACCGAGCGCATCTCGGACATCATCGAGCGGGCAGGAGGCCTAACGACCACCGCCTTTATGAGGGGTGCCCAGTTTGTTCGTGAGCCGGGACGTCTGTCGACGCTGTCGCAGGTAAGGCTATCACCGCGCATTCAAGAGGTGCTTCAGCGAGTGAGCGAAGAGGAGTATAAGCGCGCCTTGGCGAAGGCGGAGGTTGACAAGCTACGGGTGGTCAAGAGCATCGCGGGATCATCGACAACCGACGCCTCAACCGCAGCAGCGGCGCTCGGGGTGGGCTCGGCGGCCGCACTGACTGCCAAGGACGCGCCTTTGCCCAAGATCAACTTTCAAGGTAGCACGGTTTCGCCCGCCCGCGAGTTTGATGACCGTGAACTCAGCCCGCTGGGCAATCTGAATGTCCGCCTTGATGAGGCCCTCAAGAAGCCTGGCTCCGCCGCTGATCTAATCCTTGAAGAGGGCGACGTCATTGTCGTTCCCGAAACACCGTCGACGGTAACGGTTGCTGGGGCCGTGATGGTGCCCTCCGCCGTGCTGTTTGCACCTGGAAAGACGGTGTCTTACTACGTTGACCGGAGCGGTGGATTCACCACCGACGTCGCCCGCGATCGGATCTTGGTGATCCGGGCTAACGGTGAAGTCGTTCGAGCAACCGCGCGAACTCGAGTTGACCTCGGCGACTACATCCTGGTCCCCACGCGGGTCATGGCCGAGCGCTTGGCCGATCGTCAGTCAGACATCGACGCGATCTCGAAGAACATCACCTCGGCGGGCATCATCTTCGCGATCATCCGAACACTCCTCCGCTAATGGCGAAGGATATCAGCGTAATCGGCGCAGGGGTCATCGGCCTCTGCGCCGCGGCTGAGCTCGCCGAGGCGGGCCATCGGGTGACGGTCTATGACCGGCAGCCGGAGGCCGCCGAGCGATGCTCGACCGGCAATGCGGGAATGGTTGTTCCCAGCCACGTGATTCCGTTGGCCGCGCCGGGGATAGTGGGCCTTGGCTTGAGAATGCTACTCAATCCGAAGGGTGCCTTCCGAATACGACCACGCCTCGATCCGGACCAACTGCGCTGGATGTTCAAGTTCTGGAAAGCCGCCAATCGGGGCAACGTGGAACGCGGCGGTCCCGCCCTTCGCGATCTCAGCCTACTCTCCCGAAAGCGCTTCCTTGAGCTTGCTCAAACCCACGACTTTGGCCTGGTTCAGCGAGGTCTTCTCATGGTCTGCCGCGATGCGACGACCTTGCGTGAGGAGGCCCATGCGATCCGGTTCGCGCAGCGGCTGGGCCTGTCGGCAGAGATGCTCACCGTCGACGATCTCTACCGCGTCGATCCGGCGATCCGGTATGCAGCCGCTGGCGCGGCTTACTTTCCGGACGATTGCCATCTAGATCCCATGCGATTCCTCAACTCCGTGCGACAGCGACTCCGTGAGGCAGGCGGGACGATTCGCTTTGACCAAGGCATGGTTCGCGCCGATACGCTTGAAGGCGACGCCGTCGTGCTGGCGGGCGGAGTCTGGACCCGCGAACTCGCGGCCCAGGTCGGACTGCGCCTGCCCTTGATCGCTGGCAAGGGCTACTCCATGACCCTCACCAACCCTTCGATACAACCTGAAGTGTGCTCAATTCTCGTGGAGGGCCGGGTTGCCGTGACCCCAATGGGCAACGCGTTGCGCGTGGGTGGAACGATGGAGATCGGGGGTGAGGAAGGCACGATCGACCGTCGGCGGGTCGAGACCATTGCGGACAGCTTCTGCGAGTTCGTGCCGGGATTTCCACGTTCGAGCTTCGATGATCAACCCGTCTGGCATGGCCTGCGACCATGTACTCCCGACGGGCTTCCCTACCTGGGATGCCAGGGTCGATACATCGTCGCCGCTGGCCATGCGATGATGGGGCTCAGCCTCGCTCCCGGAACGGGCATCGTCGTGCGAGAGCTTGTCGAAAAACGCGAACCTACGGTTTCTCTGTCGGCGTTTTGTCCAAACCGCTACTCTTCCTAACGCTCACCGTGAAGGCGGTTCGGCCGGACTTTTCCGACGCTGTGACCCGAACGCGATCTCCAGACTTGTTGACCCCTTCGATCGAGATTACGCCGCCCGCTTCGGTCTCGACAGGTTCGGTAAGCCGCGCCATATAGAACACGGCAACGTCTGTCGCGGGCGAGTTTGTCGTTCGAAATGCGTCCAGCGTCACGCCTTCTGCATTCGATGTCGCAACAATCGAATCGGCGGGCGCATCCTTAGTTGCAAGCCCGTTTTCGCTCGGAAACATCTCGACTCCGAGCGCCGAGAAGTCTTCGAGCGGAGCAACTTGCTCCGCTTCCGCTTGAATCTGGCTCGCCGTCTTTCCTTTCGGCGCGTCGCATGCGATGAGGCCTAGGGCGACCAGAAGGAGCACGCACCTCCACATCAGGTTCGGCTCACCAACTTCATGACCGTCGTGCCCTTCAGCTTTTGTTCGACGTACGGATCATCCGGATACTCGGAAGCTACGATCTTGAATCCTCCCTCCGACTTTGCTTCCGCGCGCACGGTGTGTCCGGTCTTCGCATCGAGATCAAAGTTAATTTGCGCCTTCAGTTTGAAGGTGATTTCGTTGAAATGGACGGATACGCGTGAGAGGTCCACGTTGTCCTTCATGAACTGCAGCAGATTCGAGTCCATCTCTAGGTTTGCCACTACGCGGTGAACCTTGGCACCTCCCGAATCCACGAGGCCGTCATACGTGTACACGTAGTCCAAGCGCTGCATCACCGTCTTGTTGCCCTTGGTTGCGAGCTTCTGCGGCGAGAAACCTACAGTTCGACGCCACGTATCTCCCTTGGCCACTTCGCGGAAGTCAAGCTTGGGCTGAAAGTCGATCGCGGAGTCGAGAGATCCGATGAACAGGGCCAGCCGCTGAATCTCGTCAACAAATTGACCGAGGATTCCGCCGAGAATGATGTCTTGCGGCGTTCCGGTGGGCAGGGCCAGTCGAAGGGAGCCCCCTCCTTTGGCCGGTGGCTTCTTGGGAGCCAGATCTTTGACCTCAAGGAACTCATTGATGGGGCTCAGGGTGATCATCAGATCAAGGTCCGCCTTTTCAACGGTCTTCTCCTCGCCATCGTTGATGTTCATTGTAGGACGCTTGTAGCGAAAGTCGAAGATGCCATCGGGCTTGGTTGTCGTCGCTTCAGCCGTGAAGTCGTAGTCGATCTCGATGATCTCGGGAATGAACGTCGTGATCCCGATCGACTGCGTTTCCGTGATTAGGCGTGAAGCAACGTTGTACTTGAGCTTCTCACCGGGCTTCGACAGACGTTGAAGCAAAACAGCCGACTCGTTGGTCGGTGCCAACGCAACCAAGGCAAGCATCGAAACTAACATGATCCTATTTTACGACGCTTTTGCGTGATGCATGACTTCTACAATATATTCATGCGTACTTGCCTTGCCGCCTAGGTCGACCGTGAGACAATGACCGTCATGACACACCCGCAGGACCGACGCCGTGATCCGATCAGCCATTTCGAGCTCGCCCAAGTGACGTAGCATCATGACTGCGCTCAGGAGCAACGCCGTCGGGTTCGCGACACCCTTGCCAGCGATATCGGGTGCCGAACCATGGACCGCTTCGAAAACGGCATGATTGGCTCCAATATTGGCACCGGGAGCCAGACCGAGGCCTCCAACGAGTCCAGCGCAAAGGTCGCTCACAATGTCACCGTAGAGATTCTCGGTCACCATGACGTCGAACTGCTCGGGGCGGGTCACCAGCTGCATGCAGCAGTTGTCAACAATGATGTCGTCGGCTCGAATCTCCGGATAGTCTTGAGCGACCTTGTAGAACTCCTCGAGGAACATGCCATCGCAGAGTTTCATGATGTTCGCCTTGTGCACCGCCGTCACGCGCTTACGGCTCTGCTTTCGCGCCATGTCGAACGCGTAGGCGCAAATTCGGTGGCATCCTGGTCGAGTGATGACCTTGACCCCTTGCGCGATATCGTGGTGGGGCTGGATCTCGATTCCGGCGTAGAGGTCCTCCGTGTTCTCGCGAACGATAATGATGTCGAGGTCCTTGTTTGCAAACGGCCCCTTGACGCCCGGGAGCGTCTTGGCGGGGCGCACGTTGGCAAACAGATCCAGCGCTTTGCGCAAAGCCACATTGGCGCTACTATGGCCCTTACCGCTCGGCGTGGTCGTGGGGCTCTTCAACGCGATCCCGATCTCTCGGATGGCCTCGATCGTTTCCTCCGGCATGGCCGATTTTCCTTTTTCGA
>CAZPHD010000006.1:0-16778 GCA_964586225.1 uncultured Fimbriimonadaceae bacterium | reverse complement strand
TCGACCGCCGAGAGTCCTGCTTCTAACGGGATCCATTCGGCTTCGAAGCCAACCGTGTCGAGAATCGAGAGGGTGGCATCCATGATTTCCGGGCCGATGCCGTCACCGGGGATGATCGCAATTTGTCGCTTCGCCATGCTTTCCTAATTGTGGCTGATCTCAGCCCAGCGATTAGGGCGAGGCAGCGTCTTGAAGGCGACGCTCAAGCTCTTCTAGGCGCGATTGGATATTTTCCGCGAGCGCGTCGGGATCGCTCTTGCGCTCCTCTTGCTCACGACGCAGTGCGTAGAGCACCGCCACCGTGCCCAACGCCATCGCCATCAACAGAACAGCTTTTCCACTCCGCACAGGTTCGTTTTACCCTCTCAACACGGAAATGGGTCCGGGCTCCATTTCTGGAACCCGGACCCATGTTGTCCGATGGGTGCTCTACTGCGGTCGCAGTGTGAGCACTTCGAACACGGACTGGGATCGCTGGCTGAAGAACGCCGTGAGCTGGGTTGCGACAACTCGCGAGACCGGCAGCGTGTTCACGGTGATCGTGGCCGAGCTGGCACCCGCCGGGATCTGCATCGACGCCGGAAGGGCGACGTACGGGGTTCCCGAAGCGGCCAAGTCCTTCTCCAAGTTGATCGTCAGACCGCCCGCCGGAGCGTTGCGGTCGATGTTCACCCGGAGCTGGAACGAGTTGCCACCGATGACGGTTGACGGAGTCAGCGTCATCGAAACGAGAGTAGGAGCCAGGACCTCGAGGGTCACGGTTCGACTCGCCCCGGCGTAGCTCGCCGTGATCGTGATCGACGTATCCACCGAGACCGCCGTCGTCGTGACATCGAACCGATTGAACGTGGTTCCACCGGCGATGTTCACGCTACCAGGCACCTGCACGATGTTCGTGTTGCCACTCGTCAGCGGGACGTTGATGCCGCTGGGAGGAGCCGGAACATTCATCGTGAGCGATCCTCCTGTGGAGTCGCCGCCGATGAGGCTGTAGGTGTCGAGGGCGAGCTGAAGGATTCGCGGAGCGAAGACCTTGAGGATCGCGGTTCCCGACTTGCCCGAGGGCAGCGTTGCCGTAATGACCACGTTGACGTCGGCTGCGACCGCACTGCTCGTGATGGCGAAGGTTCGGTTCGAAGTTCCCTGAGCGACCGTAACCGAGCTCGGCATGGTGATCGCGTTCGAGTTCTTCGACAGTTGCACGACGATACCGCCAGCGGGTGCGTTCTTCGCGATGGTCACGAGACCGGTCGCGTTCTGCGTCCCGCCGAAGATTTGAGTCGGGTTGACGGACACAAGGACCGCCAGTGCCGTTACGTGCATTGTGGTGGTTGCCGTTCGACCGGATTGAAGCCTCGCGGTAATCACCACTGTCGTGTTGTTCGCCACCATCGAGGTGGTAATCACGAACTTGCCAAGCGTGTTGCCTTGGCTAATCGTGATGTTGGCCGGCACCTGAGCGGCAGCCGTATTGCTGCTCGTCAGGAAGACCTTCGTGCCGCCTGCTTGCGCCGGAGCACTGATCACCACATCACCCACGGTGTTTTCCGTGCCCCCGGTAACCGAGTTCGGATTCACGGTGACCTGAAGATTCAGGGCCGTAACCGTTAGGACGGCGGTTGCGGTGACGCCCGCCGGGGTGCGTGCGGTAATCGTCACGTTCGTGTCGTTGCCCACCTGGAAGGTCGGGATGTTGAACGAGCCCTGCGTGTTACCGGCGCCGATGATGATCGACGAGGTCACCACAGCGACGGAGGTGTTCGAGCTCGTGAGGAAGATCCGCACACCGCCCGTCCCTGCCGGGGCACCGATCGTGACCGTGCCGGTCGAGTTCAGACCGCCCGTGATGACGCTCGGGTTCAACACAAGGCTGATCGAGAGCGGGTTCACGGTTCGGTTCAGCGTCTTCACCAGCGGCGTCGGCAACGTGTCAACCGAAGCGGTCAGGGTCACCGGAGTGGCCACCGTCACGCTCTTGGTCACGCCCTGGAAGTCCAGGCTGGTTTGGCCTGCATTGAGCTTCAGCGAGGACGGGAGCACAACGGCATTGGTGTTGCTGCTGGTGAAGTTCACGGTCACGCCGTTGGTCGGGGCCGGTTCATTCAACGTGATGTTGCACGCGAAGTTCTCCGAGCCACCCACCGGTCCCGGAGGATTGGCGGTGAACGTGAAGTCAAGCGGTCGAATGGTCAGGTCTTGGAATCGAACCGGGTAGCCAGGCTTCTCGGTGCTGATTCGCGCGACGATGTTTCCAGGGCCACGGTGCATCTTGGTCGTGATCAAGAAGTTGTTGCTTCGGATCGCGCCCGGGGGCACAAAGGCCTCGATTTGAGTCTTGGTTCCGAACGGCGCGTAGGTGCCGTTGTCGGTGTTGACCTTCACGCGGAAGCCGCTCGGCGAAGCCGGCTGCGTTAGCGTGACGTGACCCGTGACGACGGTTCCACCCAGAACGCTCGTGCTGTCGAGATTGACGGCTTCGATGCCCGTAGCATCCACAAAGATCGTGCCGGTTTGGGTTTGCACCGGCGTCTTGTTGAGACGCTCGGCGATGACGTTGCGGAAGGTGTTGCCCGTTGCGACACCCGCCGTGGCCTTGAACGTGGTCGACTTACCCTTCTCGACGTTGTTCACGTCGCGAACGATGAAGACGGCGTAGGTCGAGAGGCCATTCGGGAAGGTCACGCCCACCGGCGGATTGCCCGTGGAACCAAGTCGAAGGTCAACGCGGACCGGAGTCGGTCCGGCTTCGCCATCCAGGAGAACCGTGCCCGTCGTTTGCTCGCCGCCGTTGACCCGATTGGGCTCAAAGGTGAGGCTTCGCAGACTGGCCGGAAGGATCTGCAGGATTTGCGAACGCGTCACCTGAAGGTTAGGCGTCGAAATCTTCGTCAGGATGGTGACCGTCGTGGGAACGTCCACGCCGCGCGTCAGGATGTCGAAGGTCGCTGTCGTGTCACCCGTGGGCACCACGAAGCTGTTGATGAGATTTCCACCCGCATCGACCGCATAGGCCAAAGCCTGGTTGCTGGACGAGACCGAAACGGTCATGCCCGCGGGAGCCGGTCGGAACAGGTTGACACGACCCGTAACCCGGTTACCACCAACGATGGTGTTCGGGCTTAGGATCATATTGGTCAGCCAGGGGGCGACCGTCAAGTTGGTCGTCTTCGTGTCGCCTTCAAGCTCCGCCGTGAAAGTCACGACGAACTGCGAGACAACGTCAGAAGTCGTGACTCGGATCGGCGGGAACGTCGTTTGCCCCTCCGGAATCACGATTTGGTCGATGATGTTGCCAACGGCATCCACCGGTCGCGCAACTGCTTCATTCAGCGAGCGAATGCGGATGACTGCGCCGCCCGGCGAAGCCGGACCGTTCAGGCCGATGTTGAGCTGCGATTCTTCCGTGCCCGCGACCGAGCCAGGAGTAATCGTGATGGGGTTGAGCAAGGGCGACGGGCGCACCTTGACCTTCATCAAGAAGCCATCCCAGAACGGAAGGTTCGGGGCGTTGTCGTTGAACATGGTCGGCTTGAAGACGCCCGCCGTGGTCGGGAAGGCCACCTTGGTGCCAGCCGTCCACGAGTTCGTCACACCGACCAGATAAGCGTTGCGCGATCGGTCCACATAAAGACCGAGCGCCGCGTCGTCCTCTTCACCACCGAAGAAGCTACCGTAGAGGAGGTTCGAGCCCGCCTCGTCCAGCGCCTGCAGATACGCATCGCCGATTCGGAGCGGGTTATTCGGCCCGTTGTACGACGTGTCGTCTCCGGTCGGCGTAGTGGCAATCGCAGGCTGAGCAGAAGGGTTGTTGATGCCCGCAATGTAAGCAACACCGAGGTCGTCCACCGCGATTGCCTGCTGCGAACCGCCACCATTCATGAAGGTGGAGTAAACCAGCGAAGCACCATCGATGGCGATCTTAGTCACGAAGTTCTCACCTGGCGGGCTGAAGATCGTGTCAAAGGCACCCGCGGTGCGCGGGAAGTCAACCGATTGCGTGGAGCCACAAATGTAGGCATTGCCGCTCGTGTCAATTGCAATCGAGGAAGCGGATTCGCCAGCGCTACCACCGATGAAGGTTGAGTAGTCGAGCGACGTTCCCGAGGGAACAAGCTTGGCGACAAATGCGTCTCCGCCCTGCATTGAGGTGTCGAAAGAACCAGCGACCGTCGGGAAGTTGACGGAAGCGGTGCTACCCACCAAGAATGCATTTCCAACGGCATCAACCGCCACGCCCGTCACGACGTCGCTCTGGTTTCCACCGAGATGGGTGCCGTAGTCGAAGACGTTGGTTCCGCTAATGCGAACGACAAAGCCATCCGTATTGCCACCGCCATAGGTCGGCTGAAGCACGCCCGACGTCCGCGGGAAGTTGGAGCCTTCCACTTGGCCGACGACGTACGCGTTGCCATTGCTGTCGACACCGATGTCGTTGCCGATGTCAGCCGGCGGGAAGGGATTGTTGGTCGAGGATCCGAGATACGTGCCGTACTCAAGAGCATCGCCGTTGGTTGAGAGACGGGCCACGAAGGCGTCGCCGCCGCCACCACGATAGATCGTTTGGATCGCATCCGGCGTGGTCGGGAAGGCACCTGCCGAAGGCGTATCGGGCGAAGTCGTGATGCCCGTGATCCACGCTCGGCCCTGGAGATCGAGAGCAATACCGTAGGCTTCTTCTGCACCATTGCCACCGATCACGGTGGAATAGAGCAGGGACGTGGCCGTCGAATCAAACTTGGTAACAAACGCGTCCAGGCCCTGGACCGTGTTGTCGTATGATCCGTTCGTGATCGGGTAGTTAACCGACGTTGTCGAACCCGCGATGTGCGCATTGTTGAACTGGTCGGACGCCACATCGTAGGCCAAGTCGTCGCCGGGCGCCGCGATCGTCGCAAATCCGCCGTACAGCGTCGAATAGACGACCGGGTCAATGATCAGTTCCTTGCTGGGGTCATGCCCTTCAACTTGGAATCCGAAGGTGCCATCGGCGTTCTTGACGAACTTACAGGCCACTTGTCGATCTTCGTTCGCGACGCGCTGATACGCGTAGAGATCGGAGATGGCGACTTCGCCGTAGCGAGTCGTGAGCGACATGGTGTCGTTGTTCTTGATCTTGGCCGAGACGCCACCGTTGTACGTGAACTTGATCGTCTCGGGTCGCGTTCCGGGTGCAACCACGAGGTCAAACCGGGGCGCGCCGCCATCGCGGTACACGCGCATATTGACGCCCGAGTAGAGTTCGTTCACCCACGCTTCGTTGAACGACTTGACTCCGGTCTGCTTCTCGCTGCCCCGGATGAAGTTCAAGACGCCAGGGCGTTCGCCCAGACCGTAGGCGCCGGAACCGGCATTTGCGCCGATAAACTGGAGTTCGACAACCTGACCAGAGCGCGTGCGCGGAGTGGCCATGCCTTTGCCATTCTCTCGCCACTTGATCTCGCCTGGCCGATAGAAGTCGTACTTGATTCCCGACTTGGTCACCCACACGTCCATGCCCTTCCATCCGGAATAGAACCGGGCATCATCGTGCCATTGACCCTTGTTTTCGATGAAGCCGAAATCCCATCCGCTGGGCTTCGCGGCTTGGCTTGCCGGCAACGGAGGCGGTGCCTCCGCAAGTCCGGCACTCCCAGCATCCGCATTCCGGAATGCCAGGCCAGCCATGGTAATGGCGAGGACGCCCCCTAAGAAGGCTCCCCAACGCAACGTCGTTTTCCTAACGATCACCGACTTCCACCTCTTCCCTATTTGAAACTGATCTGCCACCGCGGGGCGACGCAGTCGACGCACAGTTCCCCGTATTTTAACCACGTTCGCCAGAAATTGCCAAGCCCAACCGTGGTCAGACACCCTCCAGACGATTTTTGACCGTGGAAAGTTCTAGCTTTGCACCCGCCTGGTGATTCGGGCCAATGGTCCCGGCGGATTTGGACCGCGGCAACACTTGACCTATAATCACCGACTAAGTATAGTGACGCCTCGAAGACGAGGCAAGGAAACACAAACAATGTCGGGAAGCGTTAAGTTGGGACTGATGATCATCGCCGCGGTCTTGGTAGGCGGAATGGTCTTGAAGTTCACGTTCAGTCTGATCATGAGTCTGTTGGCGACGCTGGTTCCGTTCTTGATCCTGGCCGCTGTCGGTTTGATTCTGTTTGGAGTCGCATCGAAGAAGGGCTTGGGCTCGTCTCGCCGCCGCTATCTGCCCTAGAGATTCGAATAAGATAGTCGACATGCTGTCGGCCTGTCTCTATTTGATCTCGTTGACACCCGGCCAGGCGTCGCTGGAACGCGTTGCCTACGGCGTGCCTCACGTTCGGGCAACGTCCATTGAAGCGGCGTGGGAAGGTGCCGGATACGCGGTCGCTCAAGATCGGCTGTGGCAAATGGAAAACAGTCGACGCGTCGCCTTGGGCACGCTGGCTGAAGTTCTGGGACCCGAAGCCGCGGCCTCGGATCGCGAGGTTCTCCGCACGGGCTATACCGAGGCCGATCTACAAGCCCAGTTTGATCGGCTCCCCGCCGACATCCGCCAAGCCTTCGACGCTTACGCGAAGGGTGTCAATAGGTGGATGAGCGAAGCGAAGTCGTCGGGCCGTCTGCCTACCAGCTTCGCCCGCTACAACTATGAACCGTCGCCCTGGCGCTCTCTCGACTCCGTCGCCATCGCAGTGAGGCTGTATCAACAGTTCGGCCGAGGCGGTGCGGGGGAGATTCGGACGATGGCTCTGCACGGCTATCTCGCGAGCCAATCCAAGCTCAAAGACCGTGAGTGGGATATCGTTGATGACCTGGGTTGGCAAAACGAGCCACAGGCCACCACGACGCTCGACGCCGCCGAGACCGCCAAGAACCCGCCGACGATCTTTCCTCCGTTCGACCGCAAGGTGGCGCTGGCTCACTTTGCCCAGCTTCCGAAAATCGGGGTGTTCGAGCTGCTTCCCGGAATTCGTCTGGCCGCTCGCGAGGAGTCCACTAGAGTCGCCGAGGCCGTGGCCGCGCCCTACAAAGTGGGCTCTTACGCGGTGGTCGTCGATGCCAAGCGATCGGCCTCAGGAAAGGCGTTGCTGCTTTCCGGGCCGCAGATGGGCTTCCGCACCCCCAGCATCGTGCATGAGATTGGCATCTCCGCGCCGGGACTGAGGGTCGTTGGGGCAGACGTGCCAGGCGTGCCAGGTGTGATTGTCGGCCACACTGATCACCTGGCTTGGGGCCTGACGAGTGGCGTCGCCGACACCGATGATGTCTTCATCGCCCAAGTCGAGGGGGACTCGTACCGGTGGGGAAACGAGCTTCGGAAGATCGAAACGGTCTCGCGCACGCTCAAGATCAAGGGCCAGGCTGATGAGACGGTCGTTCAACGGCGCACCCACCTCGGGCCCGTCGTTCTAGAACCTCGGTCTGCTAAGGTTGCGTTCATTCGCCGCGCGGGAGCCGCGCACCGCGAAATGGAGAGCATGCGTTCGCTGTTCGCGCTGTACCAAGCAAAGGACGTCCGCGAGGCCGACGCCGCCGGCAAGTTGGCAACGGTCAACTTCAACGTTTTCGTGGCCGACACCCAAGGCAACATCGGCTACCGCTATGCCGGTCTCATTCCCCAGCGCGCCGAGGGCCTCGATCCGCGCCTGCCCACGCCCGCCGATCCGAAGTACGACTGGAAGGGCTATGTCCCTGCCGACCAAATGCCGAGCGCAATCAACCCGAAGTCCGGAGCATTCATCAACTGGAACAACAAGCCTGCGGCCTGGTGGCCCAATGGCGACACCCCGGTGTGGGGACGAATCTTCCGCGATCGACTCTTGCGCGACAGCCTCGCCAAGCCAAAGCTGAACATGGCCGATCTTGAGATGGCGATTTGGTTGGCCGCCCGACAGGACTACAACTACCCCTACTTCGCTTCGCACCTAAAAGGTGTGAGTTCGGAACTCGATGGATTTGACGGCCGCACGATGGCCGGCGACATTGCCGCGTCGCAGTACCGCAAGTTCTTCGACGAGCTTCGAGTGGAGCTGTTTATGCCGGCGGTGGGGTCGTTTTTGACGCCCGACAACTTCAAGCTGATTCTCCAGCCTTCTCTCATGCTCGAAGCCCTGGAAGGTCGCACGAAGTTCGATTATCTGGGCGGACGCAAAGCTGCTGACGTCGTTGCCGCGGCTTGGAAGCGCGCAGTTGCCGAAACCACCCCCTTCTCGCCGCCATCGATCGGAGTTCCAGAGCAACCGCCGATTCCCTACTCGGATCGCGGTACCGTCATCCAACTGATTGAACTCGTTTCACCGCCGCGCGGCAAGAACGTGCTCCCGCCGGGCGTCGCCGAAGAAGGGCCGCACCGCCTGGATCAGGTTCCCCTTGCCCGAGCATGGACTTACAAGCCGATGCTCGTACCTGATCGCTAACCGGTGGGGTAAACCCGCCCCCATGAGGGGTTATGCCATTGCGACGACGCTGCTGATGGCCGCGTCGATTCAGGTTGCTTCAGGTCAGAAGAAGATTCTTGACCATTCGGTATACGACGGCTGGAAGTCGATCCGGAGTACCGCGCTTACGGATGACGGTCGTTGGTTGGGCACGATCATCGCGCCCCAAGAGGGCGACCCGGTGCTGCAGATTCGATCGACGACCGGCTCGCAGGTCCACACCATTGAGCGCGGCACGAGCTACCAGTTTTCTGGGGACTCCAAGTTTGCTGTCATCACGATTGCGCCGAAGTTTGAAGACACGCGGAAAGCCCGCCGTGACAAGGCGCGACCTGAGGACATGCCGAAGAATGCCCTTCTGGTTTTGAATCTCGAATCGGGTGCTAAGTTTGAGAAAGAGGCGGTGACGAGCTTCACCATGGCACCCGAGGACAAGGGTTGGGTCGTGTACCGTCCCGAACCGCCGCGACCGGCCGCTCCGGCAGCCCGCCCAGCGGGTGCTCCGGCCGCCGCACCGGCTCAGGCCGAGAAGTCCAAGAAGAAGACCGAGCATCGTCCGGGTGAAACTCGTATCTTGCGCGAACTCACGACCGGTCGCGAAGTCACACTCTCCGATGTCGCCAATCTTAGGTTCAACGAGAAGGGGACGCACCTTGTCGTCTCGGTGAGCACCAAGGATGGCGAGAAGGATCGCGTCGAAGTGCACGAGCTTGGCACCGGCAAAACAACGACGGTTGCCGAGGGACTTGGTCGCTATAACAGCATCGTGCTTTCCAACGATGCCTCTCAAGTTGCGTTCTTGACCGATCGCGACGACTATGCCGCCAAGCGACCCGCCTTTGTTCTCCATCTTGGAGCCAGCGGCGGCACCACGAAGCCGGTGGCGGTGTCGGGTCTGCCGGAAGGTTGGGGACTCGCGGATAGTGGCAATGTTCGCTTCAGCGAGTCGGGCAAGCGCGTTTTTGTGGCAACCCGCCCCATTCCGGCGGAGGAAACGCCCAATCCGATCCCTGAAGACGAGCGGGTTTCGGTGGACATCTGGTCGTGGACCGATCCGCTGATGATGCCGCAGCAGCTTCTCCAGGCCAACGCGGAACGCAACCGCACGTTTGACGTGCTGGTTGATGTCGCAAGCGGCCGCACGACTCGTCTAGCCGACCCTTCGATGCTGTCGGTCGCCGTATCGAACAAGCTGGATGGGCGATTTGCCCTCGGAACCTCCAACCTGAAGTATCGCCGCGAAATCTCCTGGGGACTCAGCTATACGGACTACACCCTGATCGACTTGAAGACCGGTGATCGCAAACCGCTCTTCACGAAGTTCGAGGGTAATGTTGGCTTCTCCCCGACGGGACGCTATGCGTTTGGCATCAACGCTCCTGCGCAAGAGATCTTTGCCATCGACTTGGCATCGGGTCAGCGGGTGACCCTCAATCGTGGGGTACCGCATTCCCTCTTCAATGAGTTCACCGATACGCCTACCTATCCTGGCCTCTATGGCGTGGCGGGTTGGACGGCAAACGATGACGCCGTCGTGGTGTACGACCAGTTCGATATGTGGCAGCTCGACCCGAGTGGCAAGAAGGATCCGATTCGCCTCACCTATGGTCGTGAATGGAGGCACTCGTATCGCCTCCTTAGGCTTGATCCCGAGCAAGAGTCGGTCGGGGGGCAGATGTATGCCGCGGTAGAAGACGACAAGACGCTCGCCAGCGGCATCTACCGGCTTGATTTCACGAGTCCCCGCATAACGGCCACTCGTTTGCTATGGGGTGACTACCGATATGGGGTAAGCGCCTTCGCCAAGAAAGGCGAGACGATGGCCATCACGCGTCAGTCGTTTGTCGAGTTTCCCGATGTGTGGCTGACAGACAAGGATCTCAAGAATCCGGTCAAGGTAACCGATGCCAACCCGCAACAGAAAGAGTACAACTGGGGCAAGAATGAACTTGTCTATTGGCGATCGAACGACGGTGAAGAGCTTCGCGGCATCTTGATCCGACCCGAGAACTTTGACCCGGCGAAGAAGTATCCGCTGATCGCCTACTTCTACGAGCGAGACTCGGACAATCTACACGCCTACCGTGCGCCTGCACCGAGTGCCTCGACGATCAATCAGTCGATGTACGCGAGCCAAGGATATATCGTGTTCATTCCGGACATTCCGTACAAGAACGGCTATCCGGGCGAGAGCGCGGTTTCAGCGATCACCAGCGGTGTGAATAGCATCGTCGCTCGCGGTTATGTCGATCCCAAGCGTCTGGCGATCCAGGGCCAGAGTTGGGGCGGGTACCAGGTTGCCTACCTGATCACCGAAACCAACATGTTCCGGGCGGCTTGCGCCGGAGCTCCGGTATCCAACATGTTCAGCGCCTACGGCGGCATTCGCTGGGGATCGGGCCTGGTTCGGCAGATGCAGTATGAGCGCGGACAGAGCCGTATCGACGGAACGATTTGGGATAAGCCTCTACGCTATCTCGAGAACAGCCCGATCTTCTTCGCCGACAAGGTGAACACGCCGCTGCTCATGATGTCGAACGACAAGGATGGCGCCGTGCCGTGGTACCAAGGCATTGAGTTCTTCGCCGCGCTTCGCCGCTTGGAGAAGCCCGTCTGGATGGCAGTCTACAACGATGAAGACCACAACCTGGTGCAGCGCAAGAACCGTAAGGACTGGAGCATTCGCATGCAACAGTTCTTCGACCACTATTTGAAGGACGCTCCGGCGCCGAAGTGGATGGTTGAAGGCATTCCCGCCACCGAGAAGGGGCGCACGATGGGGTTCGAGTTGACCGGCGGCGGCCGCTAGCGGTCGCTGAACGCTTCCTGCGTCGCATAGTAATAGGGAGTTCGGGACTCGAACTCCCCGGCGCAGGTGTCGACCATCTTGTAGACGGCATCTTCGGAGACCGGGATCTCTCCCGCGACCATTGCCGCCATCTTTCTCAAGAACCAGCGATCCACCCGGCAGAGCTTGTACACGTCGTCCACGCTCCAACCTCGCTGCAGTCCCTCGGCAATCGCCCAGAGCCGCTCGTCCGTGGGTTGCTTGATCGAGGCCTTGAGATCCTCATCGGACTGGGCAGCGAACTTCTCATGCCAGAGATCTTTCTGCTTAACCTCAAGCCCGCGCACCGCCTTCATCAGCGCCGCCTCAAACGAACGATCAATCGCCATCACTTCGCCGGTCGCCTTCATCTGCGTGAATAGCGTACGATCGCCGGAGGCGAACTTGTCGAACGGCCACCGCGGAATCTTCACCACGCAGTAGTCCAAAGCCGGTTCGAAACAGGCTTTGGTCGTCTTCGTCACCTGATTCTCGATCTCGTCGAGCGTGCGGCCCACGGCAATCTTCGCCGCAACTCGAGCGATCGGATAGCCCGTTGCCTTTGAAGCCAAAGCCGACGAGCGCGACACCCGGGGGTTGACCTCGATGATGTAGTAGTCAAACCCATCCGGATTCAACGCCATCTGCACGTTGCAGCCGCCCTCAATGCCCAGCGCATTGATGATCTTGAGCGACGCCGTGCGCATCATGTGATACTCGAGGTCGCTCAGCGTCTGCGAGGGCGCAACCACGATCGAGTCGCCGGTGTGCACGCCCATGGGGTCGAAGTTCTCCATGTTGCACACCGTGATGCAGTTCCCTTTGCTGTCGCGCATCACTTCGTATTCAATCTCTTTCCAACCGAGCAGGCTGCGCTCGACCATGATCTGGCTTCGCAGAGAAAGCTTTAGGCCGATGTTGCCAATCTCCCACAGTTCCTCGCGGGTGTTCGCGATGCCGCCACCCGTGCCACCAAGGGTGTAAGCGGGGCGGATGATGCACGGATACGGCACAACCTCAAGCAACTCTTCCAATTGCTCCGGTGTCTCGACAATCCAGCTTTCGGGGACCGGCTCCTTGATCTCGCGCATCAGGGCGCGAAACTGCTCGCGATCTTCGGCTTTTCGGATTGCCGTGAGCGGAGTGCCCAGGAGTTTAACGTCGTACTTCTCAAGGATTCCTGCGTCGCTTAGCTGGGTTGCCAGGTTCAGTCCAGTCTGGCCGCCGAGCGTGGGGAGCAAAGCGTCCGGGCGCTCACGCGCGATCACACGCTCGCAAAAATCAACGTTGAGCGGCTCAATATACAGCGCATCGGCCACGCCAGGATCGGTCATGATCGTGGCGGGATTCGAGTTGATGAGGACGACCTCGTGGCCCTCCTCCTTCAGACTCTTGCAGGCCTGCGTGCCCGCATAGTCGAACTCGGCGGCCTGTCCGATGACAATAGGGCCGGAACCGATGACGAGAATCTTCATGCTCGCTTCGCCTCCGGCAGTCCGCTCACGCTCTCAATTCTACCAAGCCTGGGCCGCGGCCTGGGCGAGGTCGACGGTCAGATCCTCCATCTCCTCGAACCCGGCGTAGAGTCGAATCAACCTACGCGGACCATCCCAGCCCATCGGAGAAATCTCGAGCGGAACCGCCAAACTCTCAAACCCTCCCCAGCTCACGCCGAGTTGGAAGAGCTCCAGCGCCTCAATGAACCGGCGGAAGTTCGCCTCGCTCTGGTCACGGGGCTCGAAGGAGAGCAGCCCGGAGCTCCCCGTCATCTGTGAGTCTCGGAGCTCGCGCTGAGGGAAATCTTCGAGACCAACATGATGGACTCGCTCCACCCAAGGTTGCTCGCGAAGGAACGCGGCGAGTGCGTTTCCTTGCTCCTCGGCGTGGCGCATCCGCAACTTCAGCGTCCGCATACCGCGCATGAGCATCCAGGCGCCCATGGGCATGATCAAGCTGCCGAAATACTGGATCTCGCGCTCGGTCATCCGGTCGATGAAGGCCTCGGACCCCGCCACCACACCCGCGACCAGGTCACTATGACCGGCGAGATACTTGGTGGCGCTGTGCACGACCACATCGACGCCCATCGTCGCCGGCTTCTGGTGAATACCGCCAGCGTAGGAGTTGTCGGTCATCGTCGTGATCCCTCGGCGACGACACTCAGCCGTGATCGTGCTGAAGTCTTGCATCCGGAAGATCAGGCTGCTCGGCGATTCGAGGTACATCAGCGTCGTTTCGGGGCGGATCGCCGCCAACGTTTCCTCGGTGTCGAGGCCGGAAACGTAGGTGACGCTCACGCCAAACCGGTGCAGGTAGTCGTTCATGAACCCCTGGCTGGGGCCGTAGCAGAGATCGACAGCCACGATGTGGCTACCATGCTCGACGCACGCCATGATCGCCGACGTGATTGCGGCCATGCCGCTGCTGAAGACCTTAGCCTTGTCCGTTCGCTCAAGAGCGGCCAGTTTCTTCTCAACGATGGTCAGCGACGGGTTGCCGAGTCGGCTATAAGAGAATCCGGGGCCATCGGGCTTTCGGTCGCGATTCAGAAAGACGTCAAGGTCATCGAACACGAAGAGCGAGTTCTGGAAGATGGGTGGGCTGACGGCACCGCAGTGCTTCACTTCTTCGCCGATGTGCTGGATGAGGGTGCTATCGCCCCAAGGCTGGTCCATGCGCGGAGTGATACCAGCAACGGGGCCGATTGCGCCGCGCCCGACAGGTAAAATCGAACTTGCCGATCGCTCGATGGGGAGCGCTTGAGGCTTGCGACTCCCATGCATCAAGAAACTGCTTTCGAGCGCCCTCGTGGCGTCCACCGCATCGAAACCCGCGAAGGGTTCTCCCAGGTTCACGTAGCCTCGGTCAGCGAGCGCGCCGCGGTGCTTGCGGCCGTTGCCAGTGCGCGCGTGAGCATCGACTTTGTTAAGCTGACGCCGAGCGGATTGTCGTTCATCGTTCCTCAGCAGGACGCGAACGCCGTCTCCAACGCACTCGCGAACTTGGCTCCCACCGAGATTCGACCCGACCGCAGCATCGTGCTGGTTCACGCCGTAAACATTCGCGATGAGGAAGGGCTGATCTCGAAGATCGTCCGCGTGGCGACCGAGGCTCAGGTTGACCTTGACCACATCGGCGACATGCACGACCGGTTGCTCTTGGTGGTGCCCTCGGGCGACGCGCCCCGCTTGGCGGCCGCAATTCAGTCGGCCCAAGATCGAGAAGGATGGGTCGGCCAGGTTCGCCCGAGTGTTCCCTTCTCCACCACCGCCCAATCGGAGCGTGGCAATCGCATCAAGGTGATGAAGTTTGGCGGAACGAGTGTCGCGTCGGCCAAGAATCGCATGCTCGCGGCATTGAAGGTGGTCTCGGCCAAGGAACAGGGCTATCTTCCGGTAGTCGTGGTCTCGGCGATCGGCCGGCGAGGCGACCCCTATGCAACCGATACGCTGCTGGGCATGCTGAAGGAGATTGATCCGAACGTGGCTCCCGACGCCCGCGAAGTTGACCTGCTGATGGCGTGCGGTGAGATCCTCTCGTCGGTTATCTTCGCCCATACGCTCAAGAGCCTCGGGCAAAAGTCGAGCTCCTATCGCGGCGGCCAGGCGGGGATTCGAACCGATGGCGTGTTTGGCAATGCGCGGATCGCGAGCATCAATCCGGTCGCGATCTTTTCCGCGCTTGAGCATGGCGTGATTCCTGTGATCTGTGGCTTCCAGGGTGTGTATGTGGCGGGCGATGGCCTGCCGGGGGGCGAACTGACCACCCTCGGCCGCGGCGGATCGGACACCACCGCCTCGGCGATGGGTGCCGCCCTGAACGCCGACGCGGTCGAAATCTACACCGATGTTGAAGGCGTCAAGACCGCCGACCCCGATTTTGTGCCGCACGCGCCGACCCTGCGGAAGGTGACGTACGACGAGGTCGCCGAGATTGCTCACCTTGGGGCTAAGGTCGTCCATCCGCGGGCGGCCGAGATCGCCATGAAGTTCGACATCCCACTTTGGGTCAAGAGCACCTTCAGCGACGACGAGGGCACCGAGATTGTGCAGCGTGACGCCTTTCCCGGCCGCCGCGTGACCGGAGTCACCCACACCGGCAAACTGGTGTACCTCCAGTTCCAAATGGAATCCGTCGATGAGGCGGCGCGTAGGCACCTTGAGAGCTGCCTCTATGAGGCGCTTGCCCGGTTCAATATCAACCTGTACATGGTCAATGTTTCGCCCAGCGGCACGGGCTTTGCGGTGTTGCGCGATCATTATCCGATCGTGCGCGATGTGTTCGACGGGCTCGTCGTGCCGGTTCCAGGTGGGCGGACGTGCTTGTTGCAGATCGGCACAGCTTCGCCCGAAGTTGAAACCCAGGCGACGCTACTGGGTGATGCTCTGATTCGGGTTACCGCCACGCTGAACGAAGGATGCACGATGGTGTCGCTCGTCGGGCACGAATACATGCAGCAGCCGGGTGTCTATCATCGGACGTTGGCGGCACTTGCGGAGGCTGGGATTTCGGTGCTGCAAACTACCGACTCAGATTACTCACTCTCGTGCCTTATCCCGGAATCGGAGTGCCATCGAGCCGTGCGCTTGTTGCATGACGCGTTTGGGCTCTCCGAGGCGCAGTAAACTCTCGGCATGGCAGGACAACCAACGACCGACTCGTGGCGTCGGTTGGTGCTGTCGTCGATGCCTGGGCCCGCTTGGCTAGCGGCCGATGCGCCGCACAGCGACGTTGTGTTGAGTTCGCGCGTGCGCGTGATGCGCAATGTTGCGGGCTATCGATTTCCGCACCGGGCCCAGCTAGAGGAGCTCGCCGAAGTGCAGCGGCTGATCCTCGCAAGTCTGGCCGATCAGCCGTTCTCCGTCCATCGATATCTTTCGATGGCCGAGCGGGATCACTTGGTTGGCTGTCGGCTGATGTCCCCCGACTTCCCCTACGACGAACCTGGACGCGCCATGTTGATCGATGAACCCCGAACCACCGGCGTCATGGTGAATGAAGAGGATCACTTCCGTCTTCAGACCTTGACGGGAGGGTGGTCGCCCGAGAGCGCCGACTCAATTGCCGCTCAAGTGCTCGAGCTGGTGTCGAAGCGCATCTCATTTGCCTGGTCGCCACCGCATGGCTACCTAGCGGCGAGTCCGTTTAATGCCGGTGAAGGTCGGCGGCTCTCTGCGATGTTCCACCTCATCGGCCTCGCGCACACCAAGCGCTTGCCGGGGGTGCTGCGGGCGCTGCATGCCAAAGGGATCGCTTCACGCGGCCTGTTTGGCGAGTCCAGCCGCGCCATCGGGGCGTTTGTTCAGGTGAGCATCACGGATTCGAAGCGCTCTGATTTTGTGGGCGCGGGTGACTACTTGATGGCCGAGGAGCGCCGGGCTCGCACCGAGGTGGGTCGCGAGGAGCTGATCGAGCGCTCACGTCAGGCGATTGAGTTTGCGATCGCTTCTCCGACGATTGCGCTGGCGGACTCGTTCCGAGTTCTCGGCTGGGCCCGATGGGCCGCCGTAGCGGGAGTATCCCAGGTTCACTTT
>CAZPHD010000005.1:89055-101246 GCA_964586225.1 uncultured Fimbriimonadaceae bacterium | reverse complement strand
ATCATCCACAAACCAAGATTAACCCAAACCCACACAAAACCCCATAGAGCCAAAAAGTGAAGTTGGGTTTGTGCTGGGTCTTCTCCGTCGTGATAGTCCTTTCGTCGGTCGTTGCACCGGGCCAAGGACTCGCCTGGGAAGCCGAGGCGGGTGCAGCCGCTGAGAAGATCGTGACGAGTAATGGCACCACATACGTGTACTCGGTGCCTTATACGTACACCGGGCAAAGCAACATCCAGATGGATCGCTATTCGTCGAATGGAACGTTGCTGTCGCGGGAACGTATCCTGGCACCGAGTTCCGAACGTCCTGAGCAGAGTTGGATGGCCCTGAGGGGAACAACGATCTACTGCATCTCGCGCGTAAGGTCTAGCAACAGCTTCAGCGCATATGTCTCAAAGTACAGCACCGTGACCCAATCATGGATTGGTGCCGAGCATCTTGACGCCGGAGCCGAGATGAGGGTGGAGGATGCCGCGTTTGGGGATACCACCTATGCGATTATCGGATCTGCAAATGGCCAGTCGTTTCTTCAACGCCGAAATCTAAACACAAACGCAGTCGAGGCCTCGCCCGCTTTCGCTGTGGAAGCGAGGGGCAACGTTACCCGAAGAACTGCGGATACCTATGTGGCAAGCGGAATGAACCTTGGCAACCCTGGAGAACTTGTTGTGGTCTTGCTCGGTCTCTTTGTGACCACGAAGACACGACTCATCAATGAGCTCATCGGCCAGGCTTTCGAACTCGTCATCAGCGAAGACTTGAACTTCGCCTATTCGATCGGAGTTGACCAAGTCTCCTTGAAGTCGATTGTTGTTCCACTTGACCTCACTACGACAAGTTGGAGAACCACGCTGTCCTACGGCGGTCCGGCGAGCTCAGTCAAGGCAGTCGCGCCGCTCAAGGGCTCCAATGCAGCCTACGTCTACGGACAGTCCATCGTCCGCGTGACGCCGACCGCTCTTTCGATTGCCCAGATTCCAGGGCCAGCCTTCGACTTTGCGGACCTAGTCGCCGACTCGAGCGGCCACCCTGTTGTTGTCACGGGCAAGGGTGACGGTACCAACTCGGTGGTGCGTTGCCAGCGGCTGAATTCTTTGAACTTGCTTCCGATGAATGAGTTGGTCCATTCACTACCTTTTGATCCAGTGGTTCCCACAAGTCTCGAGATCGATGCGACGGGATCAGCGCGCATGATCCAGGAACGAACAGATCTAGGGTTTACACCACGTAGATTCCTGACGAAGTATGAGTTTGCTGGGCTTTCGATATCCGGTCCTTTCACAATCGGTGGTTCACCGGCAACCGGCACTGTAACTCTAGATCAGCCCGCTCCCGCTGGTGGGGCGACCTTCTTGCTCTACTCGAACAATGCGGCCGCCGTCGTGCCTACATCGGTCACGATTCCTGCCGGACAAGCGAGCGCCAACTTCACGATCACCACTACCGCCGTTGCCACCAATGTCAAGCCGACGATCAATGCTCGCTACGATGGACTGAACCTTCAGACCAACTTCGACCTCGCCGCGCCGCTGATTCAGAGCGTCACCGCTTCACCGCAGGTTCAATACGGTGGATTGGCAGGGACGGGGACGGTGACGCTCACCGGTCCGGCACCCACGGGTGGCAAGGTCGTCTCGCTGACCAGTTCGAATACATCCCGCGTCACGGTGCCCGCGAGCATCAACGTGCCCGCCGGGCAGGCGAGCGCGAGTTTCGCGATCACCCGGATTCCCACGCTGGTCAACGCAAGCTCGGTGATCTCGGCAACGACCGGAGCCGTCACGAAGACCGTCTTCGTCGCCGTCAACGCGCCCATCTTCTTGACCGCTACGCTGGGCCAGACTACGCTCAAGGGCGGCCAGAGCACCACCATGACGCTCACCATCAACGCTCCTGCTCCGAGCGGCTACACGGTTACGCTCGTCTCCGGCGCGCCGTCGCTCGTAACCCTGCCCAGCAGCTTCGCGATCCCCCAGAGTGCGACCACGGTCAACGTGCCGGTCAGCACCAGCGCAGTCACCAGCACCATCGCAATCACGCTCGTCGCCTACCGGGGACCCTACGTGAGGGTGATGTCGCTCACCTTAACCCCATAATAGAGGTGTGAGCGAACTGCTGGCGGCGTTGGAAGAGCGAGTCCTGATCTGGGATGGTGCGATGGGCACCCAGATTCAAGGGGCGAACCTAGAGGACTCGGCGTTTATCATGCCTACGTCGGGGTCGGAGGCAGTTGTGGCGGCCCAGCAGCGATTGGGCTCGACCGTGCTCGATGGCTGCAACGAACTCCTCAACCTCACCCGCCCCGAAACCATCCAGGCCATCCACGAGCGATACCTCGCCGCGGGCAGTGACCTCATTGAGACCAACACCTTCGGCGCGACGTCCATCGTGCTCGCTGAATACGACATTCCCGAGCTGGTGTACGACATCAGTCTCGCCGCTGCCCATATCGCCCGCCGAGCCGCAGACGCGCATTCGGCAAAACGCAAGCGCTACGTCGTCGGCGCGCTCGGCCCCGGCACGAAACTGATCACCCTGGGCAACACGACTTGGGAAGAGCTGGAATCCACCTACACCCTCGGATTCCGCGCCCTCATCGAAGGCGGCGCCGACGCTCTGCTTCTGGAAACTCTTCAAGACCTGCTGATGGTGAAGGCGGGCATCGTCGCCGCCGAGCAGGCGATGGCGGAAACCGGCCGCCGGTTGCCGCTCTTTGTGCAGGTCACGATGGAGCAGACCGGCACGATGCTGCTGGGCAGCGAGATGGGCGCGGCGCTGAACATGCTCGAGTCCTTCCCTTCCGTGATCGCGGTCGGACTCAACTGCGCCACCGGTCCGGTCGAGATGGCGCCGCACGTGCGATTCCTCGGCCAGAACTCGACTCGTCCGATCACGGTGCAGCCCAACGCCGGCCTGCCGGTCATGGAGAGGGGCCAAGCCGTGTACAAGCTCTCGCCCGACGAACTCGCCCGGCACCACGACCACTTCGTGCGCGACTTTGGGGTCGCCATGTGCGGCGGATGTTGCGGCACCACGCCCGAGCACATTCGCGCCGTGGCCGCGGAGGTCGGCGGTCGAGCCCACAACGACACCGCGCACTGGCGCAAAGTGCGTCATTTGTTCCCTGGGTTCGACTTCGAGATGCGCACCGACGAGCAGGCCGAGGCGCTGTCGCTGGTTGGCTGCTCATCGCTCTATCAGTTCGTGCCGTACCGGCAGGACGCGAGCTACCTCATCGTCGGCGAGAAGACGAACGCGAACGGTAGCAAGGCGTTCCGCGAGATGCTGGCCGCCGAGAACTGGGAAGGGCTGACCGAGCTCGCCCGCGAACTTGAGGCCGAGGGGTCGCACGTGCTCGATGTCTGCACGGCCTACGTCGGACGTGAGGAACGGCGCGACATGGTGACACTTCTCGGCTCCTACAATCGGCAGATCACGGCGCCGATCATGATTGACTCGACCGAGACGCCGGTCATCGAAGCGTCGCTCCAATGCCTTGCCGGCAAGCCGATTGTGAACTCGATCAACTACGAGGACGGCGGCGAGCGCGTAGACGAAGTGCTTCGGCTGTGCCGCAAGTATGGGGCGGCGGTCGTCGCGCTTACGATCGACGAGGACGGCATGGCGAAGACGGCCGAAAAGAAGGTCGAGATCGCCGAACGGCTCCTGACGGCGACGCGCGAGGCGGGGCTGCCGGACCACGATGTGTTCATCGATGCGCTGACGTTTACGCTGGGGTCAGGCGATGAGGAGTTTCGCCGTGCGGGCGTAGAGACGATTGAGGCGATTCGCGAAATCCACCGCCGCCATCCGCGCGTGAACTCGATTCTGGGCGTTTCGAACATCAGCTTCGGACTGAAGGCCTCGGCGCGGGTGTCCCTGAACTCGGCGTTCTTGCACTACTGCCGCGAGGCGGGGCTCACCAGCGCGATCGTGCATTTCTCGAAGATCCTGCCCGAAAACCAGATCGGCGAGGAGATTTGGGGCATCGCGAGTGATCTGGTCTACGATCGGCGCAAGTTCGCGATGGTGTGAGTGTCCTGGCCCCCATTGGGGTCCAGGGATTGCCTTGGTCTACAATCTCGTATTGTTGCCGGAACCAAAGCCCGAGCCGGTGACCGATATCGGAAACCGGCGTTTCCTCACGAGATTCACATACCGGGCCCCTAAACTGCACCGCATGATCGCCGCGCTCCTCTGCCTACAAGCCTTCACGAGCTCAGAAACGCCCGCACCCGTCCAAAACATCCTCGAACGCTTCGCCGCCGCCAAGCCCGGCAAGGACAAGCTCGGTTTCTTCACGCTGGACTGGGCGATGAACCTCGCCGAAGCCAAACAACGGGCCGCCAAAGAGAAGCGCCCCATCCTCCTGATCCTCAACACCAACATCACCGCGGGGACCAACTTCTTCTCGGGCCATACGTGAGCGAACATGGATCATGTGCGGGGGAGTTCCCTTGCCTGGCCCGAGTCGCTTGACACGCTGCGACCGTTCATCGTCACCTGGTGGAGTGGGCGCAATGTGTCCGACATGCCCAAGGATGTTCGCGAGGTCTACGACCAAGGAAACTTCGGAACCCACCCGATCAACATCGCGCTCACCGTGGTGGACGAAAAGGGCAAGCTCTTGCGATCATCCGTGCCGTTCGTGGGGCCGCCTGCGTTCCAGTTCGACCCCGCAGAGCAAGGTCGCAGCTTCAAGTCGCAACTCGATGACCTCCTCAAGGACCTGCCCTTGCCCAAGGTCACCACCGCACCGAAACTGAACCTGCCTGACGTCAAAGACGGGGTCCGCATGTATCTCACCTTCGGTGCCAACCGGCTCAACCACTATCGAACGCCGACCGTCGAGGTCGTGCCGATGACCGACGAACTTCGAAAGACCCTGCGCTACGTCGATGCTCCGCGAGAGATCAAAGTCGCGGACATCAAGCCATGGCTGGAGCAGATGTATCCCCCTGCGATCATGGATGGCTGGGGTGGATTCTCGAAAATCGGCGGCAAACTCGTCGCATCGCCCGCAGGCAAAGACGGCACTCATCGGTACGTCATCGTCAAAGGTGATCTTTCATTCGAGCTGGACAATCGAGGCGGTTCAAGCTACACCGGGAAGCTCGATCTCGTGCTCCGATACTCTCTCGAAGGACAAGCGCTCCACTCGCTTCGCGGCGTGATGGAGAGCAAGGTGCCCAAAGGCCCAGAGTTCATCCCGATGACGGTTTCGATAGAGTCTCGGCCAGAGTAGGCGGGCCCGCTCACACCGGTACACTCTCACCCGATGGCACATCTTCATGAGTATCCCGTCACCGTGGAATGGGCGGGCGGACGCGACGGATCCGGAACCGTCACCCCAGATCGTTCAGGCGTTCAGATGCCTCTCGGCGTTCCGCCGGAGTTTGGCGGCAACGGCGTTGGCACGAACCCCGAAGAGCTTCTCGCCTCGGCAATCGCGGGATGCTACAGCATCACGTTCGGCATCATCGCCGCCAACCGGAAGCTCCCCTTTGAAGGCCTCACCACGAAGGTGACCGGCTTCGTTGAGCAGAACGGTGCCAGCTTCGTGTACACCAAGGTGGTCGTCAAGCCAACGATCCGACTTAGTGCCGATGCGACCGACGAGCACGTCACGATGGCCGAGGATATGGCCCACAAAGCCGATCTTTACTGCATCATCACGAACGCCGTGCGTGACAAGCTTGCGATCGAAATCGAGCCGACGATTACGCGCGGCTAAGTCTGCGCCCGCCCCACACCCGCGCGAACGGTGTGGGGTGGCCATAAACCGCAGTATGATCGCGCAATGATCACCTCCACGGCGATCTTCGCCGCGACCGACGTCGTCGCCACGCTCGAATACTATCAACGTGTCCTCGGGTTTGAATCCACCTGGACGCATGGCACCCCTCCGACGTTCGGCGGCGCGAACTTTGGCGGCGTCACGATCATGTTTGCCCAAAACCCGGAGCTCGCGGCCCGAGTTGTCGGCCATCAGCACTGGATCAAGGTGGATGATGCCCGAGCAAGCTACGACCTCCACAAACGACTTGGCGCGAACATTGTGTCCGACATTGAAGACAAGCCGTGGGGCACGCGGGAGTACACCGTAGAAGACCTCAATGGCTATCACCTGCGCATCGGGGGGCCGCCGAGCTCCTCGCCGCCCAAGTCTCAGCCCTTGCCCGAGCACGTGCGTCTGGAGCGTCGTCTGCCGACGCCCGAGGAGTACGAGCGCGTCGCGGGAGCCGCATTTGGCGCACATCGCGATTCGGGTCCCTTGGCGGAAACCTGGGGCGGCGTCATTGCGAAAGTGGACGGTGGCGAAACGGTCGGCGTGTTGCGGATCATGCATGACGCGCCAGGCTGGTTCAGCATTTGGGATGTGGCGGTGATGCCGGAATGGCAGGCTAATCGGATCGGCTCCGCGATGATGCAGGAGGCTCTGGCGATGATCAAGGCGGTCTCGCCAGGAGCGAACGTGTTCCTGTTCACCTATCAGCATGGCTTCTACGAGCGGCTCGGGTTCGGTATGGAGACGGTCAGCATGCGGCGAGTGTGAGGGGCAGAGTGTGGCAAGAAAGCGAAAATTTCCAGCAACATTCCGCATCCGCGACTCCAATTCGCCACCCTTTGGGCCAACTTTCCGCTAACATACAAGGCAACGTGGAGCGTCGCTGGATTCTGTTGTTAGGGGCTATCGTTTTCGTAGCCACAAGTGGAGGCATTGCAGTCTCGTCGTCACCCGGCGCGGCCCCTGTCCAAACCCGGACGATTAGCTTCAATCGCGACGTCCGACCGATTCTCAGCGAGAGCTGTTTTCGCTGCCACGGCAATGACGCAGCGGACATCAAGGGCAAGCTCCGCTTGAACGACGAGAAGGACGCCACCCGCGATCGTGGTGGCTATCGCGCCATCACGCCGGGCAACCCGAGCCGGTCGATGATCCTCAGCCGCATCACGACCGACGTGGCCGAGATGAAGATGCCGCCGCCGCATGCCGGCATGAAGCCGCTCACCGACGCGCAGATCGACATCCTCGCCGCCTGGATTCAGCAAGGCGCGAAGTACGAGCCGCATTGGTCGTTTGTCGCACCGAAGAAGCCGCCCTTCCCCGCCGTCAAGCAAAAGGATTGGATCAAGAATGGCGTCGACCTGTTTGTGCTGAGTGGCCTGGAGAAGGCAGGACTCAAACCCGAAGCCGAAGCCGACCGTGCAACGCTCTTGCGCCGCCTCTCGCTGACGCTGACCGGGTTGCAACCGACGCCGGATGAGATCGCCCGGTTTGTGAACTCCAAGGACCCCAAGGCCTACGAAAAGGAGGTTGATCGCTTGCTGGCGAGTCCGCGCTACGGCGAGCATCAAGCCCGCGCTTGGCTCGATGCCGTGCGCTATGGTGATACCCACGGCTTGCACCTCGACAACGAGCGAGCCATCCACCCCTACCGCGATTGGGTCGTGCGCGCGTTCAACGAAGATCTTCCCTACGATCAGTTCACGACGTGGCAGTTGGCGGGCGACCTGTTGCCCAATCCGACGATTGATCAACGCATCGCCACCGGCTACATCCGGATGAACCCAACAACGAACGAAGGCGGCGCGATCGAGGAGGAGTTCCTCGCGAAGAACACGTTCGACCGCGTCGATACCTTCAGCACCGTGTTCCTGGGCCTAACCGTCGGATGCGCGCGATGCCACGACCACAAATACGATCCCCTGTCCCAGCGCGACTATTTCAGCCTCTACGCCTACTTCAACTCAACCACCGACCGGCCCCTCGACGGCAATCTGCTGACCCCCGAGCCCGTGATGCGCGCCCGCAGCAAAGCCCAGCAGGCAATCGCCGAGAAGTATGAGTCGATCATGGCGGGTGCCCGGACGTCGCTTGATGACGCTCAAGTCACCGCCTGGGCCGAATCGCGCAAGATCTACGTCCCGACGATCGGTGCGTGGGAAGTCTCCGGCCCATTTTCGGCGGCGAACTTCGACCTCGCACATGACACCGAGTTTGGCCCCGAACCCGGCGGCGTGGCCGATCCGAATCAGTGGCGCCCGCTCGCCATCAACCGCGGCCAAGTCGTGGGCATTGTCGGCAAAGAGAACTCCGCGGGCTATGCACGAACGACGCTCACCAGCGACGGCGACCGCGATCTTGAGCTCCGGTTTGGCAGCGACGACGGCATCCGCGTCTGGCTTAATGGTGAGCTCGTCCACAACAACAAGGTGGCCCGCGGCGCAACGGCACCGACCGACACCGTTCGCGTCAAGCTTCGCGCAGGGGCAAACGAACTGATCGTCAAGGTTAGCAACGGCGGCGGACCGGACGGTTTGGTGTACGATGTCGGCGACGCGGTTTCGGAAGCGGCCGGCCGCCTTCTCGCGCTTCGCGCCACCGACCCTAAGAAGGCGTCGGCCGACCTGCGCGAGCTCTACCTGAACAGCGGCCCAGAAACCGAAGCGACGAAGGCCTTCCGCACCGCCCGCGCCGACCTTGCCCAGCTTGACAGCACGATTCCGCTCACGCTGGTTGCCGAGGAGCTACCCAAGCCTCGCCAAGCCTATATCCTTCGACGCGGCGAGTACAACCTGCCAACGCAGCCCGCTTACCGCCGAGTCCCAACGGTGCTCGGCACGACCCCCAAAGATGCCCCACAGAATCGACTTGGGCTCGCGAAGTGGTTAACGGCTCCTTCGCATCCTCTGTTTGCCCGAGTTACGGTGAACCGTTGGTGGCAGGCTTATTTCGGGCACGGTCTGGTCAAGACGGCAGAAGACTTCGGGTTGCAGGGCGAGTGGCCGAGCAACCCGGACTTGCTGGATTATCTGGCCGTTCGGTTCTCCGAGGTTGGATACAGCCAAAAGGCCCTGCATCGCATCCTCGTCACGAGCGCGGCTTTCCGGCAACAATCAGTGGTGACGAAAGCGAAACTTGATCGCGACCCCGAAAACCGTCTCGTTTCGCGAGGCCCGCGCTATCGGCTTGAAGCCGAGGTTCTGCGCGACGCAGCGCTGCACGCGAGTGGTCTCCTCAAAGAGGAGCTTGGCGGCAAGGGCTTCAAGCCTTACCAGCCGGAGGGGCTGTGGGAGGCGCTCGGCTTCCTTGAGAGCAACACAGCACGCTATGTGCAGGATATCGACGACAGCATTTACCGCCGAAGCCTGTACATGTTCTGGAAGCGAACCAGCCCGCACCCGATCATGTTGACGTTTGACGCCCCCATGCGGGAGTCGTGCGTTGTGCGTCGGGGACGGACCAACACCCCGCTCCAGGCGCTCATCACGCTGAACGAAACGGCGTTTGTTGAATCGGCGCGGGTGTTGGCCGAGCGCGTCATGAGCGAAGCGAAGACCGATGACGCGCGTCTCGATCGCCTATACAGCCTGAGCCTCGGGCGGCAAGCGCGGCCGCAGGAACGAATCTTGCTCAAGCAAAGCTTGCAGCGCTACCGCCAACGTTATCAAGATGATCGCGAGTCCGCCCGCCAGTTGGTGACGGTTGGTTTTGCCGTACGCGATTCGAGCTTGGATGTGGTCGATCACGCCGCTTGGACGATGATCGCCTCGACACTTCTCAACACAGATGAGTTCCTGAGCCTACAATGAAAGACACGCCGATGGATCCAAAACGCGAGTTTGAACTGACGATGACCCGCCGCCAGCTGTTTGGCCGGTCGGCGCTCGGCGTGGGAACCGCCGCCTTGCACAAGCTGCTGCTCGGCTCGGGCTTCCTCGCGCCAATGGCAGCGATGGCGAGCCAGGACCGGTTTGGCGGACTCGAGGGTATTCCGCACTTCGCCCCCAAGGCCAAGCGTGTCATCTACCTCTTCATGAACGGTGGGCCATCGCAGCTTGACCTGTGGGACTACAAGCCGAAGCTACACGAAGAATACGACAAGGATCTCCCCGACGAGATTCGCATGGGTCAGCGGCTGACCACGATGACGAGCGGTCAGACGCGCTTCCCGCTCGCGCCCTCGCGCTACAAGTTCGCCAAGCACGACAACGGCGGCGACGGCGTATGGGTGTCCGAGCTCCTTCCGCACACGGCTTCAGTGGTGAATGAGCTGTGCGTGATCAAGTCCATGTGGACGGAGGCGATCAACCACGATCCGGCGGTAACGTACATCCAGACCGGCAGCCAACTACCGGGCCGCCCAAGCCTCGGCTCGTGGGTGAGCTATGGCCTGGGTAGCGAGAACGAGAACCTGCCGACCTACGTTGTGCTCCACAGCAAGGTCACGCGGGGTAACCCGGACCAAGCTCTTTTCGCACGGCTCTGGGGATCCGGATTCATTTCGAGCGAGCACCAGGGCGTGAGCATGCGCTCGAACGGCGATCCGGTGCTGTATCTCTCTGACCCGGAAGGACTTGATCGCAAGACCCGCCGCGATATGCTCGACGACCTAGCCAAGCTGAACACCCAACATTTGGGCGCGTTTGGTGACCCGGAAATCGCCGCGCGAATCAAGCAATATGAGATGGCGTATCGCCTCCAGACGAGCGTTCCCGATCTTATGGACCTGAGCAAGGAGTCGGACGAGACGTTCGCGCTTTATGGCGAGGAGAGCCGGGTTCCCGGCACGTTCGCGGCCAACTGCCTACTCGCCCGGCGCTTGGCCGAGCGCGGCGTGCGCTTCATTCAGGTCTTCCACCGCGGCTGGGATCAGCACGGCAACCTCGCCGGCGAACTGCCGATTCAGTGCAAGGACGTGGACCAAGCATGCGCCGCCCTGATCAAAGACCTGAAGCGCTCCGGCATGCTCGAAGACACACTCGTGATCTGGGGTGGCGAGTTTGGCCGGACCGTGTATTGCCAAGGTCCGCTGACGCGCGAGAACTATGGGCGTGATCACCATCCGCGCGCGTTCACGATGTGGATGGCGGGCGGCGGGGTTAAGCCAGGCATGGTCTACGGCCAAACCGACGACTACGGATACAACCTTGTCGACAAGGAAGGCAATGTCATTGCGCCGTCGGTCGATCATTTCACGCCGGGTGCGGTGCATATCCACGACCTGAACGCGACCATCTTGAACCAGATGGGTGTCGATCATACGAAGCTGACCTACCGCTATCAGGGCCGCGATTTCCGACTCACGGACGTTCACGGCACGGTGGTGAAGGAACTGCTGAAGTAGGGTTGCCCTAAGACTCGAAGAATCCGACCGAGCGGTAAGTCAAGCCCAGACGTGAGGCCGCGTAGCGGAGGGCTTCAAGTTGGTTGTCGAGTTGGCTTCGGTCGTTGCTGCGTAGCTTCCTGCGAGCGGCCAGCAAGTGATCAGTGCCGCACCGGATGAGATAGGTTTCGGCAGCCGAGGCATTGCCGGTGAGGCTCAGAGCCTCGCCAATCTGCTCGCGCAGGATGTTGTCATCAAGCGACGCCGAGACCAAGATCGAGCCTGCATAGCCCAGGAGCATGCTCCCGAACATGATGCCGAACCCGAGCCAGAACCGCTCCAACAGCGAGATTTGGGCAAAGTAGAGCACGCAGAAGCCGATGAAGCTCGAGATGAGCCAAGGCGCCGCTACATAGGCCGGGCGCAAGAAGATGCCGCGCAATCGCATGCAGACCGCGAGCGCCAACCCGAAGTCAAGTTCAGCGTCCGTTAGTTCGGCGAGCGCTTTCTCGGAGACCCTTACCGTCCAACCTGTGATCCGGATGCGCAAGGCTTCCCGACCCCGAGCGGACGTCACACGCACCCTGGGGGGCGTGACATCCAGCCGGCGGGCCAGCTGCTCTACTCGCATGGCAAAGGTCTGCTCCGTCATTGAATCCTAGTGGAATGATCGGCAGATTCAACGAGAGAATGCAGATTTGAGGAGCGCCCGACCGGCTATTCCTTGAGTTTTCCTTCCCATCCGCGCGGCGTGGGCCGGTAATAGACTCGACCCCGCAACGCCTCGGGAAGGTGCTCCTGCTCGACCTTGGCATCTTCGGCGTCGTGTGCATACTGGTAGCCAGCGCCGTAGCCTAGGTTCTTCATGAGCTTGGTAGGCGCGTTCCGCAGGTGCAAGGGCACGGGGTCGTTTCGGGTTTCCTGGACGTCTCGGACCGCCTCTTTGTAAGCCACATAGACCGCGTTGCTCTTGGGTGCGAGTGCCAAAAAGACGACCGCTTCGGCCAGGGCCAAGGCCGCCTCCGGCATGCCCATGGTGTGGACAGCCTGCTGGGCCGCAATGGTCAGCGGTAGTGC
>CAZPHD010000005.1:69475-89045 GCA_964586225.1 uncultured Fimbriimonadaceae bacterium | reverse complement strand
GTTGGGCGAGGCCTACATCCTCACTTGCCATGCGAATCAGGCGACGCGCAATGTACATCGGGTCTTCCCCGCCCTCCAGCATCCGCGCCAGCCAATACAGCGATGCGTCCGGGTCGCTGTCGCGGACACACTTGTGCAGTGCCGAGATGAGATCAAAGTGAATCTCGCCTCCCTTGTCATAGGCGATCTGGCGACGCTGGATGATCTCTTTGACCTGCTCAACACTGACGACGCCGTCGGCCGTTGCCGCGATTAGCTCCAGCATTCCCAGGGCCGCGCGGGCATCCCCATTCGAAAGATTGATGAGGAGTTGCTTGGCAGCAGGATCAAGCTCAACCTGGACACCTCGCGGATCAGTCAGCGCGCGGTCAATGAGGAGCTCAACGTCGGCATCTTCCAGCGGTTTGAGCACGAACACCCGTGCCCTGGAGAGCAGAGCCGAGTTCACTTCGAAGCTGGGGTTCTCCGTCGTTGCGCCGATGAGCGTCACCGTGCCGTCCTCGACGACGGGCAGAATCGCGTCTTGTTGCGCCTTGTTAAAGCGGTGGATTTCGTCGATAAAGAGGACGGTGCGGACGCGATCGCGCAGCGCCCGTCGAGCTTGTTCGATGATCTTTCGAAGCTCGGGCACTCCGGCCTGAACCGCGCTCACCTTGGCGATGTTCGACCCCGACAGCCGCGCCAGAATCTCCGCGAGCGTGGTCTTACCGACCCCCGGCGGACCCCAAAGAATGATCGAGCCAAGCTTTCCCGCCTCGGCGGCCTTTCGAAACGCGCTGTCCGGTCGGGTGAGGTCAGGCTGTCCGAGCACTTCGTCGAGGTCGCGGGGCCGCATGCGGGCGGCTAGTGGCATATCGGCGAACTGGGGCTCCACGGGTCCGAACAATCCGCCTTCACTCATGAGTTGATTGTGGCGCGTTGTGACTTGACCCGACTTTGTCTTACAATGGGCTATGGACCCGATCGTAACGGACCTCAAGATCCTGCGACGCCGACGGACGGTGCTTGTGGTCGGGTTGATGTTCCTGCTCGTGGTTGTCCCGATCGTCGCCATTGAGCAATCCGAAGCGGGGCGCGCACGCCGAGCGTTCACTCAGGAGATGTTCAAGATTCATGCACTCGGGATTCCGATTGACCGCTACGGAACTCGACACTTTCTCTCCGAACCTCGCGGTCGGCGACTGAACGCGGAGTTCTCAGGCTTTGACGAACTTGCAAATCTGGTCCAAGAGGCTGAAGATGCCGCTCCTGTCTTTATGATGGAGAGCATCTATTTGTCGGGTCGCGCAAATTCGCAGCTTTGTTTCGATCAGGCCGCGGCAGTTGCGGGGCGGGATTGGCCTGGGGCGCTGAAGTGCCTTGAGACGGCACTCCTCATTGCCCAAGGGGCGCGGCGGCCCGCCGACGATGTCTGGGCGTCGCTTCTTGGCTTGCTGAGTTCCACCAAGCTCAGTGCTGAGGACCTGGAAGCGACTCAGGAGTGGCTTGAAGCGCATCCGCCGCGGCACACCCTGGCCATCTCGGTCCAACATGCCGTGACCGTTGACTTCTGGTGGGTGGACGATGCGGCGGCGAAGGACCGAGAACGCTGGAAAAGCAGCCTGTTTCAGAGCCGTCGCGAGTGGCCGCCCGCCCGCGTCTTCGACCAAAAACGACTCTGTCTCGAGGGTGTTAGACACACGCTCCGTGGCTCGCACACGGACGCCTACGCGGCGCTCGCATTCTTGGTGCAACGCGGTGAGTTCGTGCCAACAAGGCAGCTAGATACACAGCTCTATCGACAGTGCCTCGCGGAGACGCGTTATCGGATGGCGTACACGGCGGTGTGGCTCAAGTTGCAGAGGCTTGAAACGGGAACGTGGCCTTCCGCGCTGCCTGACGAGCCCCAGTTCGTCGATGGCTTTCCCGATGCCCCTCTGAAGTTCTCAGTTGATGCAAGTGGACTCGTGATTCGTTCGAAAGGTCTGATCGCAACCGAGCCGGTGGTTTGCCGGATTGGACTGGCGAACGCCTTAACGGGTAACTGAGAAGACTCGCGCCGCGTCTCGGCACGTCCTATACTGTGATATGCGCACGCTCGCGGTGGTCAGTAGCATCGTCCTGGCAAGTTGGGTTCAGGGGCAACAGCCCGCTTGGAGCCCGCCCAAGACAAGCATTCCCAAGGAATACGTGGCCGCATTTCAGGCCCTCGTCGGCCATGGAGTTGCCGACCCCAGAGGCGGTGTGCCGAGCCGCGTAGCAATCAACCTCAGCGAAGGGCAAGCCCGTCTAAAGGGCGGCAAAGTCGCGACCGGTTGGGTGCTTCCAGGAGGCAAACGCGCGGTCTTGATCACCGGAATCGAAGTCGACATCCTCAGAGTTGACCGCAAGCTCGGTCGTACCGAGTCGATTTTCGGTCAGCCGGAGCCCGACGAGCTCTTCGTATCAACCGCAACCCGTCTCTACGGGGCCGCCGCGCTACCGGGACTACTTCTCATGCGTGGTGAGGTTGCAGAAGCCGAGCGAATCTTCGCAGAGTTGAAGCTGTTTCCGATCCCTGATGCCCTTGTGAATCACGTTTTCGATGCCAACCGGTTCCAGTTCGTCCAAGCGATTTCGCGACGCGACGATGTGGCGGCGGTCAGGTGGGCTGAGGCCATGGTTCGTAGCGCCGAGGTTGGTACGTCGTACCTGGATTCCAGGGATTCACCACGCCGCGGCCAGTCACCCGACGAATGTCGGGCATTGCTCCGCGATACGCAGAGGCGGGTAGCAGAGCGGAAAGATCGGCCCATCATCGACTCACTGCGGGCCCTGCCCATGCCTCAGAAGATCAAGGCGTTAGTCGAAGCGCTGGACGAAGTTGTCGCCCACCAATGGTCCCAGCCGGGAGGCGTGGACTGGATTCAGAGTCCGATCGTCGTGGAGTTGATTGATGTGGGTCAAGCCGCCATCCCGGCCCTGCTTGATGTCATCGAGAAGGATCAGCGCTACACGCGATCCTATGCCTACCATCGCGACTTCTTCCCGATGCGCTATCCCATGCCGGTTCGCAGCGTCGCTCTCGAAGTGATCGAGCGGCTGATGCCGACAGCCGTGACCTTGTCCCCGAGTCATCCCTATCACCTTGAGGAGCTCCGGAGGATGTGGGCAAGGGTCGAGGACAAGTCGGTGGCCGAACAGTGGCTGATGCTCCTCGCCGACGACAGGGTTGACTACTTCAAGTGGCATCTTGCGGCGCAGCGACTCACCCAACCCGAGTATCGACGTGATGCCCGTGGAAACTTGATGCCGCAGGCCGGCGGGCCCATGCTGGGTGAGTCGATAAGGGCCACGCACGGAGGTGAGTTTGAGCGCCTGATCTGGAAGCGTGTCGGGTCGCTAATGCCTGCGGAAGGCGCCTCGGCCACGCCCGAGTCGAACCGGCAGTTGGAGTACGCGCTGCTTCTCCTCAATCAGGTTGGCACTTGGCGGATTGAGTCCTTGGGCGAGAAAGCCGCAGAGGCAACAAGGCGAGCCCTGGAGCATGGGGGTGCCCACGAACCCGGCTTTCAAATGGAGCCGCTGGCGGATCTCATCACGCTTCGCCTTAAGGCAGGTGATCGTCGGGCCGCTCAAGACTATGCACAATGGGCTCAGCAAGCGCGCTCTGGCGATGGAGTCTTGAACTTCGTCAAAGTTGCCGCCGCCAACCCTGCCGACCCGCTCGTCCAGGAGGTCTGCCGGACACTCCTCGCGCGGACAGTCGAGGAGCTTCGCACCAATCCTTCGCAGATCTCCGTGTCGCTTATGCTTGAACTGACCCGAGCCGACGAGCGAGCGATGAACTTCAAGATGGTCCGCACTGCGCTAAATGAGCTGATCTGGATTGACCACGTGATTGCGGAAGGCGAAGTGACGCCGGACGGCCTCGAAATCCGTGGAGCGAACTTTCAAACGCGCATGGAACGATCGCGTCTTCGCGGACCGATGCGAGTAGGTAAATTCCCGATCACCCTAGGCGACCTTGCCGCCACCTCTATCCGAGGCTCGACGTTCCACCCCGCCCTCGAAGATCGGTCGCGTACCGCCGCTCGACTCGCACTCTCAAGCCGGTTGATGGGCGACTAATCGACATCATCTTCGACATCGTTCGGACTGTGCACGATGAAGACGGTCGACTGCAAGATGTGGTCGCCCATGACGAGATCGAATCGATAGTCCCCCGCGGCTTCAATCAGGGCCTCCACCCGAATCATCCCGGCGAAGTATGCGTAACTGGCGCGCATCCGGGGACGGCGGTGAAACTCAACCTCTACCTCTTGCTCGAAATACGACCGACCATCTTGATCGATCATCCGGATCGCGAGCAGATACGTTTGGTCGGCTTCGTGAGGATCAACTTCGAGCTCGCACGCGATGTAGAACGGCTTGAGCTGGATGGGCAGAAACGGAGCGCGCAATTCCCGGATCAGACCCATGAGAATGGGCCCGCCGGTGTCGAGGCGGGCCGCATACTCACAGAGAACGAGGAAGTTACAGCGCATTACTCGTCGTCGAGGTTCTGAATCCCCTTTTGGGCGTCGCTCGCTCGGCGGCGCTTGGTTTGGCCGTAAGCGCTCGATCCCGTCGACGGACTCGGACCTGGCCCGGCCACCGGACCGGCCGGTGTGGTGGCCGGTTGCGTTAGCCGGACCTGACTCGAATGGGCTCTCGAGATCGCAAGCATCGTATTCTCCTCGCCCTTGCTCTTGCCGATCGCGCGATCCCAGAGATACAGGATCGGCGCCGCGTTGAAGATGGACGAGTAGGTGCCTGAGATGATGCCGGCAAGCATCGCCGCATTGAACAGCTTCAGCTCGGGCGTCGCCGAGCCCACAAAGATCAAGAGGATCAGCGTGATGATGACCGTGCCGGACGTGTTGATCGACCTCGCAATGCTTTGCGTGATGGACCGGTTGACCAGCATCGCCATGTCCTCATTCGGCAACGGCTTGCGCAGGTTCTCACGAATACGGTCAAAGATGACGATCGTGTCGTGCGTTGAGAAGCCAATGACCGTGAGCATGGCGGAGATGAAGAGTGCGGAGATTTCCCAACCTGCGACCGCACCCATGATCGCCGCCAGGCCCAACACGATCATCACGTCGTGGATGAGCGCGACAACGACGGAGAGCGCAAACCGGATACCCACGACGAACCCGCCCAGGGCGAAACCGAACCGGATGGCAAGCCAGCCGATGATCAGGATGGTGCTAAAGACGACGCCCAGGATGGCGTTCTTGATCGTCTCGTTGCGAACCGACGGCCCAACCGATTGGAACGTCGACTTCTCCAGATTCGTGATGCCAGCGAGTTCAGCCAACTTTGGCTTCGCTTCGTCGGGGCTGGCGGGCAACTTGTCGGTCGGCGGCGCGGTGATAATGACGTACTTCTCATCGTTCGCCGTCATGAACTTGACGTTCGTGCCCTCGAGACCCGCCGTTTCGAGGCTCTTACTGACTTGCTCCGCGGTCACATTGCCCGCTAAGTAGGTGCCCTCATAGCCGCCCGAGAACTCGACATTCGTCTTAAATCCGCCCAGCATGACCATGGCGATGATGCCGGGGATGATGGTGACGATCGAAATCGTGAAGAACAGCTTCGACTTCTCGACGACCTTGAGTTGCCTCGTATCGGCCTGTTGCTCGAGGCCCTCGCCGAACCATTGTCGGTTGAGGCCGTACCACTTCGGATTGGCGCCTAGGCCCGATCCAACGAGGAAGACCAGCAGCGATCGGGTGACGGTAATCGCGGTGAACAGCGAGAGCGCGACACCGATGATGAGCGTCGTTGCAAAGCCTTTGACTGGACCCGTGCCCAAGTTTGCAAGCACCATTGACGTCAAGATCGTACAAGCATTTGAGTCGATGATTGCCGGTAGCGCTCGGCTAAATCCGAGTTCGATGGCCCGCATCAGCGGCCGGTCGGCGCGCATCTCCTCCTTGACCCGTTCAAAGACGAGGATGTTCGCATCGACGGCCATGCCGACCGACAGAATGAAACCGGCAATCGCCGCGAGCGAGAACGTCGCGCCGATCCACTTCAGCACCGTCAGGGTGATCAGTACATAGAGCGCCAACGCGATGAGGGCCACGATGCCGGGGAAAACGTAGTAGACGATCAAGAACGCGGCAATGATGCCCATCGAGATCATGCCGGTGAAGACGATTCGCTCAAGCGCAAACTGCCCGACCGTCGGATCAACGACCGACGAGCTCGTCTCAACGAGACTAACGGGGAGCGAACCCGACTTGAGCAGGCTGGTCAGCGACTTCACGTACTCGACACTAAACTGGCCGGTGATTACGCCATGGGTGCTGATGACCGCGCCTTCTTCAAGTGGTGCCACGTTCATGACCACGCCGTCAAGCACCGCCGCCAACTTCTCGCGCGTGTAGGTGTTGGCGCGCGACCAAGCCTCCATCTTCCGAGCGCCCTCGGCACTGAAGCGCAAGCTCGGTACATAGCCTTCTCCGTAAAGCTCGGGTTGTGCATCCGCCAGTTCATCACCGGAGAGGATCAGCGTCCATCCCTTGATCACGTCTTGGTATGCCGGATTCGGAATGGTTCGCTCGGGATTGGCGGGATCAGGCATCGTCGGCTTGATCAGGTCACTCGAGCCGCGCTTCGTGAACCAGACTTCCGGTTTGTCGCCGCCTGCGTCGGTGTCCTGATAGATGCGGTTGGGCATCTTATCAGTCACCAGGTTCTTGGCGTGGTACCACTCAATGCGCGCCGTAGTGGACATGAGCTTGCGAGCCTCTTCGGCATTCGTCAAGCCCGGCAGTTCGACAATGAAACCCGTCGTTCCCTTCTTCTGGATCGTGGGCTCCACAACGCCCAGGCCACCGGTCGCGCGGTTGAGCAAGATCCCCTCAACCCGGCTTTGCACGCTCGAAAGCTCTTCGCCGGGAGGCAGCTTGCTCGTGTCCATCTCGAACGTGAAACGGACACCGCCGCTCACGTCGAGCCCATAGGCGTATTCACGCTGGGTGAACAGGAATCCGGACAGCGCACTGAGCGCGACCACAAACAGCAAAAAGAGATAACTACGCGATTGCAAAGTGAGACTTGCCTCCTGGCGTCCGTGGGATAATACCCGGCACGCTCCGAACCTGGGACGGCGTAGACTAGGACGTGCGGCGCGGCTTCACCCTGATCGAACTCCTAGTCGTTATCGCGATCATCGCGATTCTGGCAGCAATCCTATTCCCGGTTTTTCAGCGGGCCAAGGAGTCCGCCAAGCGCACCACTTGCCTCTCCAATCAGCGCCAGATGGGCGTCGCGCTCTTGATGTACATGGGCGACTGGGACGAGCATCTCCCCGACCGCCGCGATCTTAAGGCTTCCCTTCCCGGTGGCTACCGACCGTGGACCACGTGGCCGCCGAGCGACCCTCGGGCCGGCTGGGCGCTGGTGATTCTTGGCGACTACATGAAGTCTCGCGAGCTACCGGTGTGTCCGAGCGCAAAGGGCATCTTTGATCGTGCGCCCCAGGTGCGGCAAGACGTCTCAACCGAACAGGGGGCTGCCTACACACTGTATTGGATGTGGCGCTTCGACCGCATGAGCGACCCTGTCGACCTCGACAATCTGTGGGGTAAGACGGAGGCCCAAGCCGTCGCCGATCTGCAAGCGGCGGGCAACCCCACGGTTGGCTTTCCCGAGGGCGTCGCCGACATCGGCATGATCTGGGATCCCTACTTCCCGAGCACCATCCCGACTGCGCCCGAATCGTATCGCGGCAAGGCAACGCACATCGGCGGGCACAATGTCCTGTACCTTGACGGGCACGCGAAGTTCGTCAAGGACCGCCGAACCCAATGAGGTCGGTAAACTAGGCGCATGGCCGTCGAAATTCTGATGCCCGAGTTGGGCGAGTCCGTGCATGAAGGCACCGTCAGCCGCTGGCTGAAGAAGGAAGGCGATCCCGTCAAGGAAGACGAACCCATCGTGGAGATCATGACCGACAAGGTCAATACCGAACTCCCGTCTCCGGCCACGGGCGTCCTTAAGAAGATTTTGATCCCGGAAGGGTCACCCGTCGAGGTGTTCCACGCGATGGGCATCATCGACGACGGTTCCGGCGACGATGCACCCGCATCGGCACCGACCGAAGCGGCCGCCGCACCCGTCGCCGAAGCGGCACCGGTTGCGGTAGAGACTGCTCCAGTGGCGAGCGGCGAGCGTCGATGGTACAGCCCGGTCGTGCGCTCGATGGCCAAATCCCATGGCGTGACTGATGCGCAGCTAGCGACCATTGCGGGCACCGGCGAACAGGGCCGCGTGACCAAGAAGGATCTGGAAGCCTTCCTCGGCGGATCGAAGCTGGCTCCCAAACCGGCCGCTAAGCTTGAGGAAAAGCCGGTCGCCGCCACGGTTGCCGGGGCTGGACAAACGCTCGTGCCGCTCGCGGGCATGCGCAAGATGATTGCGGACGCGATGATTCGGTCATCGCAGGTGCCGACCGTGAGCACCGTCACGCAAGTCGATGTCACCGCAATGGTACAGTTCCGCGAGCGGAACAAGGATAGCTTTGCGGAGCAGTACGGCGTCAAGCTCACCTATACGCCGTTCTTCATCAAGGCGATCACTGAGATGCTCGTTGAGTTGCCGCTCATGAATGCCGCGCTCATGCCCGACAACCAGATCGCCATGAATGGTGGCGTGCACATGGGCATCGCGGTCGCGCTCGGAGCCAAGGGTGACGAGGGTCTCATTGTGCCGGTCATCCGCGATTGCCATACGAAGGGGCTCGTTGATATCGCTCGCGACTTGGATGCGATTGCCAAGAAGGCGCGCGCAAATCAGCTCAGCGTGGCTGACGTTCAAGGTGGCACGTTTACATTGACCAATCCGGGAACCTACGGCGCGCTGTTCGGCACGCCGATGATCAACGCGCCGCAGGCGGGCATCATGGGGGTGTACGGCATCCAGAAGATGCCGGTGATCGTGGACGACATGATCGCGATCCGCTCGATTCTGCACTTGGTGCTCACCTACGACCACCGGATTATCGACGGCATGATCGCGGGCAAGTTCCTTGCGGGCGTGCGGGATCGGTTGCAGGCCTTCGATTTCTTTCGTTAGGATTCGGATGTAGCGTGTCGAATGTGTGATGTGGCTGGAGGCTGCGGAACTTCGCGCGTATGGACAACGTCTATACACAGTGAGCCATGCGCACGAATACCAAACCAGAACAACTGAACATCCGGGCATCCGCCGCCCAAAAAGCAAAGCTCGCCGAGGCCGCAAGACTCCAGAACATGAACGTCAGTCAGTTCGTTCTGAGTAAATCCCTTGATGCGGCCGACGAGGTCATCGCGGAGCAACGCCTGATCCGGGTTTCCAAAGCCGAGCATGAGTGGCTTCTTTCCAAGCTCGATGAAGCGCCAAGGGACATCCCCGCCCTACGAGCCTTGTTCAGCGAACCGAGCGTATTTGAGCAATGAGCCGTTTCGCAGGGCCAGTTCTTCTGCAACCGAAGCACGAGTTCCTGGACTTTGATTGCGGAAAGGAACCTCTCAATGCGTTTCTCGTGCGCCACGCGACCGCCAACCAGGCGAACAACAGCGCGCGCACCTTTGTCGGTCTCGATGGCAACCGGGTGATTGGCTACTACTCCCTCACGGCCGGATCAGTTCTGTTCGACGAGGCACCCGAACGCATGACCAAGGGCCTTGCCCGACACCCGGTTCCAATAATCCTCATGGCTCGCTTTGCAGTTGATCTGCGCTACCAAGGCATGGGAGTCGGCAAGGGGCTATTCAAGGATGCCCTGATGCGTTGCCTTTCCGTGTCCAGGGAAGCTGGAGTTCGTGCGTTCATGACCCATGCAAAGGACGATGAGGCCAGGCGCCTATACCTTCGATTCGGGATGCTCGAGTGCCCGCACAACCCGCTCCACCTCTACTTCCTCATGAAGGACTTGGAGCAGTTCCTCGCCCAATCTAGTTCGTAAGCGCGTCTTCTCCCCACTCCTTCTTCTCGCCTCCAGCCCGCTGGCAATAGTCTAGGAAGCGCTTCCGTGGTTCGTCCGGTAGGTTCTTCAGGAGTTCAACCCGGTCTCGCTTCAAGTCAAACACGCAGAGCCGGGCTGCGCCATCGAGTTCTACTTCGCTTAGATCGGGCATCGAGAGCGCGGCCATCAACTGCGGGTCTGAGTAGCTCAACAAGATGTCCTTAGCGAGACCCTCGTAGGCAGGATAACCATTCCAGGACTCGCCCGAGCCGTACCATCTAAGCAACGCCCGAATCTGCTCGTTTTCCTTACGGTGCGTGCCCGCAAGGGCCGCCCGCGCTTGCTTCAACTGCTCGTCCGATAACTCGAACTCATAGCCCTCGGAAAGCTCCTCAAGTCCCTTGGGGGTGGCGGCCTCCCACTTCGCCCACGACGCCTTGGCTTGCTTGGCGTTAGCTTCGCCTTGGATGCGCTCTCGATTCGGCTCGTCGATGCCCTTGGCGGCGAGCCAGGCCGTTAGCGCTTTGGCCGACTTGCGGGTCAACGTGCCGTCTCCGTCCCATGTCCCTTCGATCCATCTCAACGAGGTTCCGTGATGAACTCCGACGGTTCCGATGAGTTTCTCGCCGATGTAGAACTCGAGCGTCGGGTCACCACAACACATGCAGTGGAGGCCTCTCTCGCTCTCATCGACGCGAACCAGGTCGAGCAACTCCTGGATCTCCGAGCGGCTTGTGGTCTTGAACAGCTCAACTTCTTTGCCCGTGTCACGATGGCAGGTGCCTCCCGTTCGAACTCTGAGCGTGTCGGCCGACGCCAAGCTCGCGCGAAGCTGGTTGGAGATTGCGTCCTGTGGCTCGGGCCCACCGCAACCAGCCAGGACCAGGATCCATGCCAGCGGAAGTCGTCTCATAGTTGCATTGTAGTGCGAGAACCCATCATTTCACGACATCCCAATCCAAAATCCAAAATCCCAGTTCCAAAATGGCACGCAACCCAACCGCCACCTGAGTTCGTTATACTCAGAGGAAACATGGGCATCTTCGACAAGATTCGTGGCGAGTTCATCGACATCATCGAGTGGCTTGACGACACTCAGGACACGGTCGTCTACCGCTTCGAGCGACACAACAACGAAATCAAGTACGGTGCGCAGCTCACCGTGCGTGAATCCCAGGCGGCAGTCTTTGTCAATGAAGGCCAGATCGCCGACGTGTTTGGGCCAGGGCGGTATGAGCTCGAGACCCAGAACGTGCCGATCCTCTCCACCCTGAAGGGTTGGAAGTACGGCTTCAACAGCCCGTTCAAGGCCGAGGTTTACTTCGTCAACACCAAGCGGTTCACCGACCTGAAGTGGGGCACGATGAACCCGGTCATGATGCGCGATCCCGATTTCGGCATCGTCCGCGTCCGGGCCTTTGGCAGCTATGCCATGCGCATCAACAACCCCGGCCTCTTCCTGAAGGAGATTGCGGGCACGGATTGGCAGTTCACAACCGATGAGGTCGCCAACCACATGCGCAACCTGATCGTCTCGCGCTTCAGCGAGGCGGTCGCCAAGGCTCAGATCCCGATCATTGACCTGGCCGCGCAATACAGCGAGCTGGGCGAGCGAATCCGGGCGGAGATTGCCCCGTCACTCGGCGAGGTCGGAATTGAGATCCTCAACTTCCTGATCGAGAACGTTTCGGTTCCGCCGGAAGTGGAGGCCGCGATCGACAAGCGTTCCAGCATGGGCGCGGTCGGCAACCTGAATGCTTACACCCAGTTCCAAGCCGCCAACGCCATGGAAGCCGCCGCCGAGAATCCGGGTGGCCTGGGTGCCGCTGGCATCGGCATGGGCATGGGCGCCGTGATGGGCCAGATGATGACGGCTCAGCAGCAGCAGCAAGCGGCAGCTCCTCCCCCCGTTCCGACCGCGCTGACCTTCCATGTCGCCGTCGATGATCAGCAAACCGGCCCGTTCACGCTGGACGCGCTGAAGGGCATGCTGGGAACGTCGTTTTCAGCCGACAGCCTGGTGTGGACGACCGGAATGGCAGCTTGGACGCGAGCCGGAGACGTCGACGCGTTGAAGCCGATCTTCGCCTCGGTCCCGCCGCCCCTTCCTCCTCAGTAAATGGCGGAAGTTCAGCGTTACCCTTGCGAGCAGTGCGGGGCGCAGCTCACGTTTGCGCCCGGCACGACGGTGCTCAAGTGCCCCTACTGCTCGCACGAAACGCCCATTGCGCCACCCGACTCAACGGTCGAGGAGCAGCGCATGGAGGACTTCCTCCATAACGCGGTGCTGGATACGGCACTCGAACAGGCCAAGGTCGTTCACTGCAACAACTGCGCGGCTGAGTTCTCGCTCCCTCCCAATCAAGAGTCGCAGGGGTGCCCGTTCTGCGGTTCAAATGTGGTCGTGCCCAGCACGGCTGAGCATCGGATCGTGCCCAACGCCGTGCTTCCCTTCGCGGTCGCCGACAAGGATGCCCGTGCGCACACCCAGAAGTGGCTCAGCAGCCGATTTTGGGCCCCCAACGATCTGAAGAAACTGGCGCTCAAGGAAGGGAGGCTCAAAGGGATGTATATCCCGTATTGGACCTACGACACCCAGACCGAGACCGACTATGTGGGTCAGCGTGGCGAACACTACTATGTGACCGTGAGCTCGACCGACAGCAATGGAAACACGACGTCGCGACAAGAGCGGCGAACCCGCTGGTATCCGGCGTTTGGCCATGTCAGCGTCTTTTTTGACGACGTGCTCGTTCTGGGTTCAGAAGTGATTCCACCCAAGTATGCGCAGCGATTGCGGCAATGGAATCTTGCCGCCATCTGCCCCTATGAGCCGCGCTACCTGGTTGGCTTCCAGACCATGCGTTACGATGTTGATCTTGCGAATGGGTTCGAACGTGCCAAGGCCATCATGGCCCCAACGATCGATCAGGCGATCCGCGCGGATATCGGCGGTGATGAGCAGATGATTAGTAGCAAGACCACCGACTACTTACACCCGCACTTCAAGTTGTTGCTGCTGCCGATTTGGGTTGGCGGATATCGCTACCGTGGCAAGTCGTACCGGTTCCTCGTGAACGGTCAGACGGGCGAAATCCAGGGCGAGGCTCCGATCAGCGTCTGGAAGGTGCTGCTGGCGGTGCTTCTCGGCCTGATCGTGGTGGGCGCGATCGTGTACCTGACGACCCGACCCTAAGGTGGTTCCGGCGTCCCGCCGGAAACGGTCGGATTCGCCGAGACGGCGAAACCACTCTGAACACTCTTCGAGTCGGCCGGTAAGCCGGATTCTGTCGTGGATGACGATTTATCTGCGCGACCAACCCGGAGGATCAGCGGGCCACCTCAACTCCTCCCTTTTTGGCCTTGCTTCCGGTGGGGTTTGCCCCCGCGCACCTTACGGCGACACGGCGTGAGCTCTTACCTCACGATTTCACCCTTACCCCGAAGGGCGGTTTGTTTCTGTGGCACTTTCCGTCGGGTCACCCCGCCCCTGGTTGCCCAGGGCACCGTGCCCTATGAAGTCCGGACTTTCCTCTCCCTTGCGGGAGCCGTCATCTAGCCGACTCGGGGTTGAGGATACCTGGGAGCGCATCGTGATAGGTCCTATACGACCTATACTCTCTCCATGCTCTGCACCCTGTTGCTCCTCGCCCAAGAGCCCTCCCGAAAGCCCACCCTGACCGGCAACATCGAGCGCATGCCGGCGTTCGAGTCTAAGACCCTGGGCAACCGCCGAGATATCCTCATCTACCTGCCGCCGGGCTATAAGAAGGCCACCAAGCGACGCTATCCCGTCGCTTACTTCCACGATGGGCAGAACGTCTTTGACGGGGCGACGAGTTTTATCCCCAACCAGGAGTGGCGGGCCGACGAGACCGCCCAAGCCATGATCGAGGCCGGACTCATTGAGCCGATCATCATGATCGCGATCCCGAACATGGGCGCCGAGCGATCTAACGAATATCTTCCCACGCGATTCAAGATGCGCGACACCGAGATCGGCGGCAAAGCTGACGACTACGGCAAGTTCCTGGCCGATGAACTCAAGCCCGAGATCGATCGCAAGTTCCGGACACAAGCAAGTCGGTCGGCGCTGATCGGCGCGTCGCTCGGGGGAATCGTCTCCCTTCACCTGGGTCTGACTCGACCGAACACGTTCGGCATGCTGGGCGTATTGTCGCCCTCGGTCTGGGTGGATGATCGAGTCATGCTCAAGAAGATCGGTGCCCTCGCGAAACGTCCCAACGTCAGACTCTGGGTCGACATGGGCGGCAGCGAAGGTCCGAACGCACTTGATGACGCCCGAAAGCTTCGCGATGCGCTGGCCGCCAAGGGCTGGATCCAGGGCCGTGACCTACTCTACTTCGAAGAGCCCAACGCCGAGCACAACGAGGCCGCGTGGGCGCGACGGCTACCCCTCGTCCTACGATTCTTCTTTGGGAAGGCAAAATAGGGTCATGGATGCGTGGCAGCGATTCGCCTTGGTGTTCGTTGGCTCGGGCGTGGGAGGCGTTCTCCGCTACGCGGTGCAGTCAGCGGCACTTGAGCGCCGTCCCGACTACCCGTTCGGAACGCTCGTGGTCAACATCATCGGTGGATTCTTGATTGGGTTGTACGCTGCCTATGCAAGCCGCCACGGCTGGGATGAGGGGTGGAGACTCCTGCTGCCGGTTGGACTCCTTGGCGGGTTCACGACGTTCAGTGCGTTTACGGCGGAAACCGCTCGCATGACTTCGGACGGGCAGTGGACGCGCGCGCTCGGCTATGTCGGCCTCAGCGTGGTTTGCGCGTTTGCGGCCTGCGCCCTGGGCAGTTGGATCGGAACGCGGTGAGGTCACTTCGCGACGTTCAAGATCGAATCGCTCGTGCGGCGGAAGGTTGCGGTCGTGATCCTGCCGAGATCACCCTGATCGCCGTTTCGAAGACCCACCCGCTTGAAGCCGTGCTTGAGGCCTACGAGGCTGGCCACCGCGACTTCGGCGAGAGTCGCCTTCAAGAACTTATCCCGAAGTGGGAGGCTGCGCCCAGAGACATCCGATGGCACTTCATCGGCAAACTTCAATCAAACAAGGCGAAGCGAGCCGCTCAGATGGGGTTGATTCTGCACACGCTCGAGTCCCCTCATCAGATCCGCGAGGTGGCCAAGGCTGAGAGGACGATTGACGCTCTCATTGAAGTCAACACCACAAAAGAACCGCAAAAGTCGGGCGTTGAGCCCGAAGCCCTTGACGAACGGGTCGCTGAGGTTCTAAGATGTAGGAACGTTCGCTTGCGAGGGTTGATGACACTCGGACATGCGCATCGAAATGCTGATCAGCAGCGTCCGTTCTTTCGAACGTTGCGAGAACTCAACATGAAGGTGGGCGGAGAGTGGCTCAGCATGGGCATGAGCGGGGACTTTGAAGTGGCGATCCAGGAAGGATCAACCCACGTCCGAGTTGGCACGGCGATCTTCGGAGAGCGAACGCAGCGATAGGAGAGAACTCATGGAAGAGATGGAACTCCAGGACAAGCCTGGGCTATTTGGCAAATTGGCGGGAATCTTCACCCGCGAAGACGAAGAAGAAGAGGTCGAAGAGACCCGCGAACCCCGGCGCAACCACCGCAACGTTCCTGCGGAAAACCGGACGATCTACAAGTATCAGGTCACGATCCGCCGGCAAATCGTGTCGTTTGAGGATGCTCTTGCGGCTGCCCAGGGGTTGAAGCGAGGCGAGCAGCAACTCCTCAACCTGACGCTCACTGAGCCATCACTCCGCGAAAAGATCAAAGACTTCATGTGCGGCGTGAACTTCTCCCAGGAGGGAACGTGGGAAGAAGTGGGCGACAACATCTACTTGGTGGTCCCGGCGAATGTGTTCGTCGAAGTGGCACCGGCCTCGCCGCGACAAATCGCAACCCGCAACTAAGTCACAAGCCGGAGTCGACCTGTCCCGCGCAGGAGATTCCGGCTTTTTCGTGCCTCAATTGGTGTTCGAAAAGCATACAATGGGTCATGAGTGCCCAAAGCCAACTCGAGGCGTCTTTGCGGCGTTGGCATGTTCGGTTGGCCATCGGTTATGCGATCATCGGCATCGTCTACATTCTCACGTCCGATCGGCTCGTCCACACGGTTATTCCCGACCCGAAGCGCATCATGCACTTCGAGATGATGAAGGGCTGTGGCTATGTCATTGTGACGGCGATCTTGCTCTATGCCGCCCTCTCCGCGATTCGCGCCCAGACCGTTCGAATGTATGACGCCCGCATGCGCGTCTGGGCGGAACACCAGAAGCTCCTTCGTGAGCTTGAGAGCCGGGTTCAGGAACGCACCGGGGATCTTGAGTTCGTGATCCAAGAGCTGGAGTCGTTCACGTATTCGGTGTCTCACGACTTGCGGCGACCGCTCCGCGCGATGGACTCGCGCCGGGCCGAGCTTGCCACGCACAGCCTAGATGCCGAGTCCCGCCGAGTGGTGGACGAACTCGGCCAGCAGATCAAGCTCATGAGCGAGATCGTAGACGACCTTCTCTCCCTCTCCAGGGTTGGACTCGATGGTCTCCACCGAGAAACCGTCGACTTGAGCGGGATGTGCACGCGAATCGTCAGCGAACTTCGACGCCGAGACCCAGAACGCTCGGTTTCGGTTGACATTCAACCTGATCTCATCGTCCATGCGGACCACTCCATGATGAACTTGGCGATGGTCAACCTCATCCACAACGCGTGGAAGTACACAGGGGAAGCCACCGACGCGATCATCCGCGTAGCACGAAGCGACGATGCGATCGTGGTGGAGGACAACGGAATCGGCTTTGATGCCGAGCGCGCAGAAGAAATGTTCAAGCCCTTTGCCCGGCTCCCTGGTGCCCACGCCTTCAGCGGCACTGGAATCGGCCTAGCCATCGTTGAACGAATCATCCGCCGGCACGGGGGGGCCATCAGGGCCGAGCCGCGAGATGGTGGGGGAGCTCGCTTTATCCTTAGACTTCCGCCTGATCCGGGCACCGAAGACACGGACAGACCGGTATAACCGTTCGATATGCGACGCGCGATGCCTTTTCTGGCCGCTTTGGCGGTTCTTGTTCCCCTGAGTTCGGCCCAGTTCCGCGGTGCTCAGGCTGTCCCCGATGAATTTGCTGCTGGCTTCCGAGCGATCACGATCGCCGATGCCAAGGAGTGGCTGGGCTACCTTGCCGGCCCCGAATGTGAGGGCCGAGGCTCGGGCCAGCCCGGCTACATCAAAGCCGCCGAATACATGGCGAAGCACTTTAAGGAGTTCGGCTTGAAACCGATCGGCGACAAGGGCACCTACTTCCAATATGTCCCCTACGTTCGCGCAACTATTGATTCAGCGACGGTTTCCGCAGGCAACGTCGCGATCCCCCAAGGCGAGCAGTTTGTCGCGAGCGGCTTCTTCGAAAACAAGTCTGTGGAAGGGCCGCTTGCTTTGATCGCCGCCCAGGGGGACTCCGCCAAGATTGATCCCGGCCAACTCAAAGGCAAAATTGTGATCATGCAGCTTAGTGGCGTGTCCAACGAGTTCCGGCGTACGGTTGAGCAGTCGGGGGCTCTGCTCGTCATGCAAGTCACCGACACGATTGCGAGTCCGCGCCCAGTGACCGCGTTTGGCCGACTTCCTTTGCCGGGAGGTCGTATTCACCCAGACGCCGTTGCCAAGCTCGCTGGCGCCGTTAACATCAAGGTTCCCGTTATGGCCGACGGCTCGGTGAACGTTGCGGTCTCAGAGGCCATGGTCAAGGTTGAAGCCAAGGTCACAGCCGAAAGAAACGATCAGCCCAATGTTGTTGGTCTGCTCGAAGGCAGCGACCCTACACTTAAAGCCGAATACGTTGGCATCGGTGCCCACCTTGACCATCTTGGCAGACGCGGAGAGGTTGTTTATTGGGGCGCTGATGATGACGGCTCCGGGTGCACTGCCTTGCTGCAAGTGGCAAAGGCATTCCACGTAAACGGTGTTAAGCCCAAGCGAAGCATCCTCTTCATGGCGTTCGCGGGCGAGGAAGTTGGTCTCGTGGGCTCTCGCTACTTGGTCGACAACCCCATGATCCCTCTCGAAAAGATGATCTGCGAACTGCAGATGGACATGGTCGGTCGTAACTCGGACGGTATCCAAAACGGCGATCGAAATCGCGTGGATAAGGCCGAAGAGAACACGGACACGATGCGCCTTGTGGGTAGCCAGCGACACTCTACCGAGTTCCACGAGCTGATTCTGGACTCCAATAAGTATGTCGGCTTCCGCTTCAAGTACGACGCCGAAGACGTGTACACCCGCAGCGACCACTACGCTTTCGCGGCCAAGGGCATTCCAGTCGCGTTCCAGTTCTGCGGATTCCACCCCGACTACCATCAGCCGACGGACACGATTGACAAGATCAACTTCGAGAAGCTCACGAGTGCCGCGAAGCTCTTCTTCATCACGGCGCTCCGAGCCGCCAATCGAGATCGTCCCTTCACCAAGGATGTTGTCGGAAACTGAACTCACTGATCTCGTTCGCCACTATGACGAACACGGCTATGCCATCGCCCGAGGCCTGTTCTCGGCGGACGAGGTCGCCCAGCTTCGCGCTCACTACATGACCCTGCGCGCGAAGGGCACCTACCCAGGTGACTTCGAAGGCGTTGATCCGAGCAGCCACGATCCGCTCAAGCGCTTCCCCCGCATGATCCACATGCATCGGTGGGACGAGATTAGTCTTCAGTGGATGATCGACGAGCGGATCAATGAAGTGCTGTCGGCGGTCGGCGGAGGTCGCGAGCCGTACGCCGTCCAGACGATGCTCTACTTCAAGCCTGCGGGTGCGCGCGGCCAGGCCCTGCATCAAGACCAGTTCTATCTCCGTGCGATGCCTGGTGTTTGCCTAGCCGCATGGCTGGCCTTAGATGACTGCGATGAAGAGAATGGCTGTATGCAGGTGGTGCCTGGATCGCACCGCTGGCCCCTGCTGTGCACGACCAAAGCCGATACGACGCAGAGCTTCACCGACGTGACCGTGCCCGTGCCCGACGATCAGCCCGTCGTCCCCTGCGTGATGGCGGCTGGAGACGTGCTGGTCTTCCATGGATTGCTGGTGCATGGAAGCTATCCGAATCGCTCGGCCGACCGGTTCCGCCGGGCGTTGATTGGGCACTACCTCACCGGTGACAGTTCAGAGGTGGGCCGGTGGTACCACCCGGTCTATGACATGCGGGGCAACGTTGTCCCGCTGGGGGACGCCCCCGACTCCCTACCGTGTGGAGTTTGGGCCGACGACGGCGGCATCGAGATGGTGGAGACCGTTATGGCAGACGTGCACGAGTGAGAAGTTGGCAGTCAGCAGTTGGCAGTTTGACGAATAAGCGTCGAAACCACGACCTTAACTGCAAACTGCTAACTGCAAACTCATCCCTACCGTCGCAGCATCTGCTTCAGCTCAGACTGAATGCCCGCGTAGTTGAGAGCCGTTTGCTCGTCGATCACGCCAGCCTTGACGAACTTGTACAGCGACTGGTTCATCGTCTGCATGCCCCAGAAATCGCCTTCGTTCATCAGCTCGTACAGATCGCTGAAGTGGCCGTCTTCAATCTTTTTGCTGACGGTGGGCGTACACACCAAGATTTCCATGG
>CAZPHD010000005.1:19804-69465 GCA_964586225.1 uncultured Fimbriimonadaceae bacterium | reverse complement strand
ACGCGGCCATTGCCGTCGGCGCGAGGAACGAGCTTCTGTGAAACGATGAACCGGAGCGAGTTCGCCAGACGCATACACAGGTGGTCCTTTTCGTGCGGCGGGAACATGTTGATGATACGGTCCATGGTTTCGTAGGCCGAAGACGTGTGAACCGTGGAGAAGACCAAGTGGCCCGTCTCACCCGCTTGGAGCGACGTCTGGAACGTGGTGGCGTCGCGCATTTCACCGACGAGGATCACGTCCGGCGCTTCACGGAGCACGGCGCGCATGGCCGGCATGAAGTCTTCGGTGTCGATACCGACTTCGCGCTGGGTGACGTAGCTCAGCTTGTCGCGGTGGACGAACTCAAGCGGGTCTTCGATCGTGACGATATGGCACGAGCGGTTGATGTTGATCATGTCCAAGACGGCGGCAAGCGACGTGGTCTTACCGGAACCCGTAGGTCCGGTGAACAGAATCAGACCCATGCGGGGGTCGCCGAGCTTCTTCAACGTCGGGTGGAGGCCGAGGTCATCGATCGAAAGAATATCGAGGGGAATGATACGGCAGACGATGGCGTCGCTTCCCTTCTGGCGGTGGAGGTTGGCACGCACGCGGCAGAGCTGCTTGCCTTCGTCGTTCGATACTTCGAACGCCAAGTCCATTTCCCAGTGCTCCTCATACTTGCGGAGTTGCCGATCGGTCATGAGATCGTGGTTGATGCGGCGGGTGTTCTCGATGTCCATCACTGGCCACTCGCCGGGCACGGGCACCATCTTGCTGTGCTGGCGCATCATGGGCACGGAGTTCGCCTTGACGAAGATGTCCGAGGCGCGCTCATAGAATCCGATTTCGATCAGCTTGTGGATCGAGACTTGAGAGGGATGAACCATAGTTGAGAGAACTCCAACACCTAGGATGCGTTCCGAGAGCCGGATCGCAGGATCGCCAAGTATACCAACGCCCCCAGACCAAGCCCCGCCAACACAAACAAGCCGATCAAAAGAGACCGACTCGGACCGGTAGACGGGCTTTGGGCGGGGGTTTGGTTCGCCGGTGGCACGTATTCGTCGGGAATCTTGACCTTCTGGGGGTCTTGATCGTCTAATCGAACCTGATACTCGATCCCCGGCGGCGAGAGGCTTGCGCGGCCTTCGAGAGCCAACACGCCTGGAATCGCGAAGCGCTGAAGCATCTTCTTGGTCGCTCGCTCGCCCTCAAAGCCGATCTTGAGACCCGTCACCGTGTAGGGTTCGGGAGCACCGCAAAACGCCCGCACTATCGGCTGCAACTTCAGGGTGCCTGCCGTCCGCTCGATGAGCCCGTTCACGGCAAACTCGGCGCGAACAAACGAGACGGCGGCCTCGGTACCCAGTTTCGGAGCCGTGATCACCACCCCACGCGGCTCGACTCCCAGTTCCACACCTAGGGCACGCACCTGGTCGGCCAAAACTTCCTTCGAATAGTCCTTCGAGATCGCCGTAACGGTCACCATTTCCGCGCCCGTTGAGTGTTCTCGGACGACCACCATGACATCGGGGCGGACCGTGGAGAACAGGTTGCCGTCCTGAGCGACTCCGCAAGCGGCAAGAATTCCAAGAAAGACCATGAAAAGTGCGCGCATCTGCGGAACACTCTACCAGGGAAACCGTCGAACCGAAAGATTTGGCAATTCCGTCAACGCTAACGAACGTTCTTAGCGAATTCTGCGTATAGCGTTCAAGGCGAAGGGCTATAATGGCGGGACTTCGACCAGGAGAGCGATTGAGCGACGTAATAATGAGCGAACTAGATATCACGCGCGACGGTGGGCATGTTGTCCTGTTGACCCCGGAGGGCTATACGCGACTGCAAGGTGAGCTTGAGCACTTGACCCTCGTCAAGCGGCCTGAGATCGCTGATCGCATTCGGGAGAGCCAGCAACACGGCGAGTTCTCGGAAGACAATAACGAGCTGGACGAGGTGAAGTTTGAGCAAGCGATGGTGGAAAACCGCATTGCCGACCTCAAAGCACTTTTTGCCAATGCCGCTGCCATTGACCCTGAACGCATCTCGACCGACCAGGTTGGGGTCGCCAGCGTGGTTAGCGTGCGCGACCTTGAGTTCGGCGACGAGTTCGAGATCCAGGTCGTGGCAAGTATTGAGGCGGACCCAACCGAAGACCGAGTGAGCATGGAGTCCCCGATGGGACAGGCGCTCATGGGCCAACCGGCCGGGGTCGAGGTCGAGTTCGAATCTCCAAGCGGCATCAAGCGGTATTCGATCCTCGCAATTCGCAAGTAGCATCGGGTAAATTAGCCGCGTTCCCACTGATTCTCGGACCCACCGGAGTTGGTGGGGGCAGAGAATCAGACTATGGATGCGAATCAACCCCAGGCGTCATCGTCAGTGCCGATCCCCAAGATCAAACGCGGCGGTCTCAAGGGCTACCTCAACGAAGTCGTTCGCGAACTCAAGAAGGTTGACTGGCCCCCCGTCCCCGAGGTGCACCGCTTAACGGGCGTCGTGCTTGCCGTGCTCTTCCTGATCGCAGGCGTGCTTATGGGCATGTCCCTGATCGTTGACACGCTCATCCGCATCCTGCAAGGAAAGCTCTAACCCATGCCGAAGACTTGGTACGCCGTGCACACGATCGCCGGCCACGAAAACAAAGTCAAAGACGTTTTGACGCGTCGCGCCCAGGTTGAGGGACTTTGGAATCTCGACATTTTTGAAGTGCTCATCCCGACCGAGCGCGAACTGACGACCCGAGCGGGCAAGCGCGTTGAGCGCGATCGCAAGGTCTTCCCCGGCTACATCTTGATCCAGATGAGCATGACGGACGATGCCTTCAAGCTCGTCAAGTCCACCAGCGGCGTCACCGGATTCGTCCAGAGCGGCAATAAGCCCGTTCCGCTTGAGGAATACGAGGTCCGCCGGATCATGACGAACCTGGAAACGAGCAAGGAAGTTCCGAAGGTCTCGTGGCAGAAGAACGACACGGTCCGCGTCATCGAAGGTCCGTTCAGCGACTTCGTTGGCAAGATCGAAGAAGTGCTCACCGACCGCGAGAAGCTCAAGGTGCTGATCAACATCTTCGGCCGCGACACGCCGGTCGAGCTTGAGTTTAACGCCGTCGAAAAAATGTAGTCGCATTCGGATCGCCGACCGCCTACACTAGCAACATGCATTCGCTGTTGCTCGGTTTGTCGCTTGTTCAAGTGGAGATTCCTGCGCAAGTCGCCCCGCTCGGGCGGTTGCTGCCTGAGTTGGGCAAGCGACTTGGGTTGGATATCGTCGCGGATTCCAGCGTTCGCACTGACGTGATGGCCGTCGCTAGCCAGGCGAGGCCTGCTCAGGAGATCCTTGACGGGATCGCCGAGGCCGCCAACGCAAGTTGGGAGCAACGTGGCAAACAGCGCGTCCTCATACGGGGCCGAAGGCAAGAGCTTGAAGACGAGGCTGAAGACGTCAACGTACGCACGGCCTGGATTCGGAGGGCGATATCCAAGACGCCAACCCAGACAGCTTTCACCGACACCGCCGCCGCCGCGCTCGCCGATTATCGCTTCGATTACAAGTCCAAAGCGGAGACGAATCCAACGTCGTTTGCTCAGTTGGACGTGATGAATGGGCGCTCGCCGTCGGGCCGTTTCACTCGTCGCCTCATCGAGGCAATTGGGCCAAAGGAGTTAGCAAGCCTCCCCCAAGGGCAGCGACTCGTCTTTTCCACCCGCCCCACTCGCGTTCAGCGCCCCATGCCCTTGAAGAACTTCGAATCGCTTGTCGAGGTGTTTCGCGCCGAGCAGAATCGCTACGTCAAGGCGGTCGAGGCTCGAGGCGAACCCAGCATGCAGGGCCAGTTCGTAAGCGGATTTGACTTTGTTCAGCCGGTGCCCAACAACGCGGCGAAGATCAATCTGGTCATCGACAACCGCAACCCCTACCAGTGGTTCATGATCTTGTCGTTCCACGACTCAAGAGGAGCTACGATCCTATCGACGCAAGGCTCCCTTACCCGCGACGCCTTCGACACTCCTCCCGTGATCGATTCTAAGTCGCCCCGCATCACCCTCTCCGAGGCTTCACAGCTCAGGCTGAAGGTCAGCAGGACAACAAGTATCGTGACTGATCAAGACAGAAGGCCGTTCCAAGACCTCGTCGCCACCGATCCACTCGAGTTTGTGCATGCCGACGCTTTAAAGTCCTGGAGTCGTCATGCCAACAAGCCGATCTTCGCGCTGCTTCCCGATAACGCGCTTGGCTGGACCTCAGGGAACTCCAACATCACAGTCTCCACTTATCGTGCCACCCTCTCACGCTCTACGTCGATCAGCGAGGAACGAAATCGAATCATCTTGCGTCCACTCGAGCCGTCAATCGCCCGGCAGACCCGGGCGAATCGGGCTGCCCTCACGGCCTACATCCGCGACTGCCTCAAGGCCGGGCGAAGCACGCTGACCGCCCAAATGAACCTGGCCAGCACGATGCGTAGCGGATATGGCAACAGCGGCGACTGGTTCCTCCGGCTCGCCCTGCCGCCTTCGCATCCCCCGATGGACAGCCTCATGGTCCTGAAGCTGATTGCATTGGGGCCACCCAGCCAACGTCAAGCCCTGTTGGCGGGCCGCAGCCTCGCCCTCGGCGACCTCACCAAGGAACAAGGGGCTTTGGCGCACGACCTGGTATTCAAGCTCGGGGTTGTCAGTAACTTCATCATGCCGCTCATGACGACCGATATGCGCATGAACCGTGGGCCCACTGAGATCACCGAGGCGCTACCCAATGGCTTGCCAGCAAGCTTCCAAGTTGCGGCACCGCAGAAGTCTGAAACAGGGTTCATCACGCGGCAAGCGGGTTACGAGCCGCAGTTTCAGAGCGACCGGCAAGTCGCAATGTGGGTTGCCAACGGCGCGGCGGTCCCAGGCAAGGAACTTCGCGCAGTGACGGAGGAAAGCCTCAATGTTCGCCTGACTGCGCCCGGAGTCTTCATCGGACACCGCGCGTTCGTGGAGCACGCCTTTGATCCCCGTGCCAGTCGGGGTCCGTATACGGCCCAACCCGGCGCCGCTCGGAACCGAGTCAACGCGGTCGCCGAGGAGATCAAGCGTCAAAGGCGTGGCGGCTAGATCTTCACAGCTTGTCCTTCAACATGAGTTGGTTCATCGCAACCCTCGCAACTGGAGATTCCTGCGCAAGTCGCGCCGCTGGGTCGGTTGGTACCTGAGTTGGGTAAGCGACCTGAGGTCTTTGTTCAAGCAACGCCGCATGACGCCTCCCTGATCAACATCTTCGGCTGCGATACGCCGTCAAACTCGAGTTCAACGCTGTCAATATGATCGGCACCAAGTTGATGGGCTCGACGATGTCGCGCCCATCCTCGCGTTAAGGTCGGGAAGTCACCACCACCGTATACGTCTCACCTCCGATTTCAGCGGCGATGAATGCGCTGGTCGTGCCGCGTGGAACAACGTCGATCCTGAAGAGCGCCGAGTTCTCGCCCTTCAGCATCGTTGTCTTGGGCGGAACGATGAACACGCCCGGCTCGTCGGTCGAGAGCAAGACCTCCGTGTCGGCCGCTACGGGACGATTGAGGACGATTCGCCCCTCCACGTTCACGCGATTCCCGGTGAACAGCAGGTCTTGAAGACCGAAACCGACGAGTTTGTTCGCCCCCAGCGCGAGACTCCAAACACCCCTGCCAAACGTGAACGCGTCCAAGTTGCCGGTCGCCGGATTCATGACCAGTTTGTTGACGTGCACGTTGGGTAGACCGAGCGACTGGGTCGCATTAACCCAGGTCGCGCCGTTGTTGGTGCTCGTAAAGACGCCCACATCATTGCCGACGTAGAGATTGCCGGAGTCACGCGCGATCGTGTTGTGTGAAATCGGCGGAAGGCCGTTGTCGATGTCCGTCCAGTTCCCTGCTCCGGAGAGTGCGCGGGTGTCGGCATTCACCCAAACGTAGTCCTTGGTATCGCCCGTCCCACCCAGAACAACCCAAACGTGATTCGGGTCGTTCTCGTGGACGATAACATCGGAAACGAACCTCTTAGCGAGGTTCCGCGTAATCTCAGAGAAGGAGACCGCGGTCACGGATGCGTGGGCGTTCTTGGTCATGAAAACGCGACCGGTGCTCGTTCCGACGTAAACGGTATTGCGATCGCCTGGAGCGATCGCGACGGCGCTTATCCAGCCCCCATCAGACGCCGCAGCCCCGGTCCGGTCGAATGCGAAACCACTCTGCGCGTAGAACCGCGCGTCAGGGCCGAGGCGGAAGCGTCGTTTGCCATCGTTGGGCACGATCGTGCTGGGCACTCGGTCGAATCGAGAGCCAGCTTCCGCAGCGGCCCCACTGTATCGGAACAGGTGCGCAGTCGTGAACGTGGCATTGTCATAGCTTGAGTAGAACAGGATCTTGCCGTCGACGTCCAACGCACCGCGCGCAAACGCAGACGCACTATCCTTCTTGTAGTCAGGGAACCAGAGGCCGAACTGAGTCGCTGTTTCGGGCAAATATGACCCGTTGTTGCCCACCGTGAGGTCTTTCCAGCCGTCGAGTGTCCGCCTCAGCGAACCATTCAAACAGATGTAAGAGTCCAGAGGGTTGGTGGGGTTGATCGCGGCAAATGAACCATCGCCCGACCCCGCGTTGTTCCAGCGGAGTGTCGAGGGCGGCAAGTTGTCGTGGGGACTGTTCGGCCCGAACGAGCGAGGGTTCGCGTTGTCTTGCGTGCCGCCCAGATACTCTCCCGAGTTGGGTCCGCTGGCTCCATGGTAGAACTGGATCACGTTCAGATTCGCATTCAGCGGAACGAACACGTTGGTCCACTTCCGCGTGGCCGGCACGTAGGTCGTTCGGTAAAGGCCGCCATCGTTCCCAATGTAAACCAAGTTGGGGTTGCTCGGAGCATGCGCCAGCGCATGGTGGTCGTTGTGGGTCAACGCGGCGCTGGGCGTATAGGTCTTGCCTAGATCAGTCCAGTCAGGAGTCGACATGGGCCGACCGGCAACGGTAATCTGGCCCAAGTAGAGGATGTCTTCGTTGCCACCCGGCGTATACGAGCAACTCAAGAAGAAGTTGTAGCCCGATTGGCTCCAGTTGTAGGCATCACTCAATGGCGCACCGGCCGTCGTGACGTCATCCCACGAGGCTCCGCTGGTGTCACTGTCCAGCACTTTACGATCAAGGCCGGAAACCAAGTAGACCACGCCCGCTTTGACCGGGGAGGCGACGATATCTACCCCGCTGTTGAAGGCATCCGTGTCCGTTGCGATCGGTTTGAGAGCCTTGGCCCCGGTTGGCGTGATGTTGGTCCAGTTTCCCGCCCCGTCGCGCCGCCAGACTTGAACTTGTCCGCTACTGCCTCCCGATGGCAAGGTGTATCCGATGGCGTAGTAACTGCGCTTTCCTTGGCGGTCACGCGGGCCAATCGAGACTCCCTGCCAAACGGCCATCCCTGGCGCAGCCTGCGCCGTGAATGTAATGCCGTCATCGGACAAGTAGAGCTGACCTACTTGCCAGACATAGTCGGCGCGGCCGCTCGTCGCGGCCAGGATCTTGCCATTGTCAGGATCGACGGCGATCTCAGACACGGCCGAGCCATCTAAATTGTTGTTGGTCAGCCAAGTCTCGCCTCCGTCGGTGCTGCGATAAACGCCCCGGCCGAACAGCCGGAAGAACCCGCGTGAATCGCCCGTGCCAGCATAGACTTTGTTGCCGTCCTTGGGGTGATAGGCGATCGACGTTGTTTGCATGCTCGGCCATGTCGAACTCTTCGAACTCCAACTTGTTCCGCCGTCGGTGGTCTTCCACACGCCGCCGCCCGCCGTTGCAATCATCACGGTTGTCGCGCTCAGGGGATGCACGGCAATGCCATTGATACGACCCGTCAGGGCTCGTTTGGGGCCATGCCATATCCGCGCGGGCGTGTCGAGGTCAACTGGGCCCTGCTCGATCCAGTTCGCGACATGGTCGAGGTGGTTCGCATTCTCCATCTCATCGCGGACTCGGGCAGCGCGGGCAAAGGCCGCCCAATCCGGACTGTCAAACGGATACGACCGCTGCCAGAGCCAAGCCCGATACGCACTCTGGAACGCCGGCTTTTGGCCGACTGACCGAATCCACGCCAGCCGCTGGTCAATGCCCATCACGCTGACGCGATTGTCGCCGGGATGCTCGCGAAACTGCCGCGTGAGGGATTGAAGCGCCGCGCTGACGTTGCCTAGATTGGCCTCGGCACTTACGACGATTGCGAGGACGGTCAAGACGAGCGAGATCCGAAGCCTAGTTTTCACGAGCGGCTTCCTTGCCTGCGGCGGCGGAAGAGAGCAGCGAGGCCCAAAGAGACGGCGACGATCGTCGTCGGTTCAGGGACAGGTTGAAACGAGACGGCCGCGAAGCTGTGTCCGATGGCGTCGGTTCGGATGAGATCGTCGTCGAAGCCATCCGTCTCGAAGGTTAGCTCCGTGTCGCCTACGGTCGCGAAGCTGCTCACATCGCCATAAACGTGGTCATAGAAGTTCTGGCCGACCGCGCCCGGCCCGAGTTTGCCTTGCCAAGCGTTTTCCTGACCTCCGAGTCCCAACTGATCGCTGACGAGCCAGTTGTTCACGTAGAAGTCGTCCGTCAGGGTCTTCTGACCATCGAGGGCGTTGGCGAACAGTCTTAACTCCGAGCCGAAGGGATTGCAGAAGGCTAAGGTCGCCTTTCCTTCGCCCGTCGTGGTCGACGTATATCCGTCGTACACGTTGATTTCCCTCAAAGCGGAAGACGGGTCCTCGTAGATCACGACAAGCGAGATGCCTTCTCCGATTCGATTCGCGCCTGTGCTGTCGGTTGCACCCGAGATCGAATAGCTTCCGTTGCCAAAGATGAGCGAGGTGACGTCGGCGGTGTAGCTGAACGCAAAGTCATGGCCCCACACGAGATCCCGGTTGCCCTCACCGCTTTTTTGACCCGTAACGGCCTGACCAGCCACAACGATGCTGTTGAACGGCATCGGCGTGTTTCCAAGGTAAGACCAGTTGGCATACGCGGCAACCACGTCGGCGCCATTCGGTATTCCGGCAACCGTCAGATTAAAGGTCGGAGACTGCGCTCCATCGCGGATTCTCGTGCTGGCACCTGCCACCACAAAGTCTCCCCGCAACGTGTCGCAGAAGATCATGTTCCCCATCCCAGTCTCTGACACTTGCGCCCCAACCGAGGCCACCAGCGCCCCGGCCCAAAGCCCCGCAAAAACCCTGACACTTGTCCGCATTTTGTCCCCTTGGCGAATGCCCAGTGCTACTGTAAAGCATCCGCGGGCAAGAACAGGATTCGAGAGCCAAACCTTTACAAATATCCAGCAATTCTACGGGGCTAGGCATCCAACACAATCGTCACGGGGCCGTCGTTCACCAGCGACACCTCCATGTGCGCGCCAAACACCCCGGTTTCGACCGGAACGCCGCGCTTCTGCAAACTGAACACAAACGCCTCGAACAGCCGCTCGCCGTCGGCGTACGCCGCCGATTCGATGAAGCTCGGACGGCGGCTCTTCATCGCATCGCCATAGAGCGTGAAGTTCGAGATCGCTAGGACCGAGCCTTCAACATCAGCCAGCGAGAGGTTCATCTTCCCTTCCGCGTCGCCAAAAATGCGCAAACCCGCGACCCGATCCGCCAGTTTGTCGGCGTTCGCCTCGGTGTCTTCGCGGTGGGCGGCCACCAAAACCATCAACCCCACGCCGCATCGGCCGACCGTCGCTCCGTCCACATTCACGAATGCTTCACTCACCCGTTGCACGACTGCACGCATCGGGGACGATTATGGCGGGTAGGATGCACACCATGACGCCCAAGCCCGTCACTCAACTCGCTATCTGCGCGCTCGCCGCGGTAGCCATCGTCGGATGCGGCTCTTCGAGCAAGACCGCCGAGACCCCCACGCTCCGCGTGGCCGCGTTCAAAGGCGGCTTCGATGTGGACCACTACGAAGCGGTCGGCAAGGAATACGAAGCCAAGAACGGCAACATCAAGGTGGTCTTCGAGAGCGACCCGCGCATTTGGGAGAAGCTTCGCCCGCAGTTCATTTCCGGCGATGCGCCCGATCTGCTCTTCCCCGGATGGGGCATGGATCACTGGGGGCTGAAGGAAGAGGGCCAACTCCTCGCACTCGATGAGGCCCTCGATGGCCCGCCCGCCGAAGGCACCGGAACTTGGCGCGATACGTTCGAGCCATCGATTCTGAAGTATTGCCAGCAAGACGGCAAGACGTGGGTACTTCCCCACTTCTTCAGCATGCTGGGCTGGTGGTATGACCCCGGCGTGTTCGCGAAGAACGGCTGGACCCCGCCCAAGACGTGGGACGAGCTCCTCGTGCTGGGCGAAAAGATCAAGGCCAAGGACATGGCGCCTATCACCTTCCAGGGCAAGTATCCCTATTACATGCTGCACGGCATGCTGCTGCCTTGGGCGCACAGCATCGGCGGCCCCGAGGTGATGCGCGCGGCTGAGAACTTGGAAGAGGGAGCCTGGGCGCACCCGGCGTTCCTTCAGGCCGCCAAGATGATCAATGAACTCAACATCAAGGGGTTCTTCCAGCGCGGCTCGGTCGGCATGACCCACACCGAATCGCAAACGCAATTCCTACAAGGTAAAGCGGCGATGGTGATGTGCGGAACGTGGCTCCGTTCCGAGATGAAGGACGCGATGCCCGAGGGTGCGGCGATGGAGTTCTTCCTTCCCCCAGTCGTTGCTGGCGGGGCTGGTGACCCCAGCGCCGTCATCATCAAGATTGAGCCTTGGATGGTCTATTCAAAGTCGAAGATGCAGAAGGAGGCGATCGAGCTTTACAAGCAGATCACGTCACTCTCGAACGCGAAGAAGTTCGTCAAGGAGAAGGGCACGCTGACCGGGATCAAGGGATCGGATGAGACCGAGCTCATGAAGGAACTCGTCAAGCCGGCCGAGGTCTTCCGGGCCAGCAAGGACGTGTGGGCGATTCAGTTCGCCGACTGGTATCCGACGCTGAACAAGGAGATGGAAGATGCGCTCACGGGCATGCTCAACGGAACCGAGACGCCCGAGTCGTTTGTTCAGCGCATCGAAGCCAAGGCCAAGGAAGTGCGCGCCGACCCCAACATCGTCAAGCGGAAGCGGTAGTTCGCTCCAGCGGGAAATGGCACGCGTAGGCGTGCTCGGTGCCTTCGAGATGAGGATCGTCTCGAAGGCACTTTTCTTGCGCGAAGGCGCAACGCGACGCAAACCGACACCCCACAAACCGCTCGCGTGGGTCAGGCAGCTCGCCAGGAACCGGTTCAGGCAGGGCCTGTAGCTTGTCGAGCGTCAAGGCCGAATCCATGAGCGCCCGCGTGTAGGGATGCCGCGGATTCTCGAAGATCTCCTCGGTCTTGCCCATTTCAACGATCCGACCCAGATACATGACAGCGACGCGATCAGCGAGGAAACGCACCGTCGTCAGGTCATGCGAAATGTAGAGGAACGAGCAGCCTCGCTCGCGCTGAATGGTCTTCAGCAGGTTCAAAATCTGGGCGCGAATCGACAGATCCAGGGCGGCCGTAGGCTCATCGCAGATCACGAGCGGCGGCTCCGCGGCTAAGGCTCGGCCAATCGCTACGCGTTGACGCTGGCCGCCGCTGAGCTGATGCGGAAAGCGATCCAGCCAGCGCCGGTCGAGCCCAACCTGATCAAAAAGCACCTCGGCGTCGGCCTTCACGCCGGCCAGATCGGCGCCTTCGGTGATGGAGCGTCGCACGCGCCAACGCGGGTCGAGCGAGGCATAAGGGTCTTGCCACACCATGCCCACATCCCTGGCCATCGTGCGCGTTGTGCCGTGGACCGTGCGACCGTTCAGCACAATCTCACCGTGGCTCATGGGCTGCAAGCCAAGGACGGCCCGCGCCAAGGTCGTCTTGCCGCAGCCGGACTCGCCTACAACTGCGACCAGTTCACCCCGCTCAACCTCAAGCGACACGCCATCCAGCGCCCGCACCACCCCACCCGGCGAGGCAAACTCAACGTGAACATCGCGAACGGAAAGAACACTCATCCTTGACTTCCCAAGATACTCTGACTCCATAGTAGGCGTTCGCTTAGCTTCGACAAGAAGTCCTCGCGATCCACGCTGAGCAGGCGCGTAACCCGCGGTGAGCGCGAGATGCGGATGTTGTCGCCGCTCAGGATATGAAGCCGGGTGTGACTGTCGGCGGACAGCATGGCGTCGCCGTCGCTCTGGACCCGCAGGTGCACCACCGAGTCGGGCCTCAGCACGAGCGGCCGGGCACTGAGGGTGTGGGGAGCGAGAGCGGTGAGCGTCACGCACTCCATACGCGGATCGATGATCGGACCGCCCGCGCTGAGGTTGTAGGCAGTCGAGCCCGTAGGTGTACACAGGATCACGCCGTCCGCAGGATACGCGGTGAGGAAGTGGTCATCAACCTCAACTTCGAACGACAGCATCCGCGCCGTGGTCGCTCGCTGGAGCGTGACCTCATTGAGTACGTGAAGCGTCGCCACGACGATGCCCCCGCGCTCAAGCTCAACTTGAAGCATCATGCGGTTTTCGAAGTTCGCGGTACCGTCGAAGAACTCGCTCAGGCTCGCCCCGATTTCATTCGGTTGGCATTGCGTAACGAAGCCGAAGCGACCGAAGTAGACGCCGAGGATCGGTGTGTTGTGGGCGGAGCAGTTATCGGCGGCGCGAATGAGCGTGCCATCGCCGCCGAACGTGATCATGAGATCGGCTTGACCGAGTTCGTCCTTTGGGAGGCCCTCAATGCCCAAGATCTCGGCGCCCTCGCGCTCGGTGGCCACCCTTGCTCCCCGGTGCCGAACGAAACGAATCGCCTCGCCCGCAGCTTGCACTGCGTCGAGGCGATTCGGGTTCACCAAAAAGTGAATGCGCACGCTATTATCTTAGCCGCTAGCCCTTGACGCGCTTCAGGTTCTCGGTGATTTCCTTATTTTTCGGATCAATCTGCAGCCCGCGCTGCCAGATGCTGATCGCGTCGGCCTTCTTGTTCAGCCGCTCGAGCACGACGCCGAGGTTGTTGTAAGCCTGCACAAATCGCGTGTTCGACTGAATCGCCTTTCGGAAGCTCGCTTCGGCTTCGGGAAGCTTCGAGTTCTTCAGATGGTAGAGGCCCATGCCATTGAGCGCATCAGGCTGGTTGGGCTGAGCATTCAGAATGATCTTGAACTGCGCGACCGCGCCTTCGAGATCGCCGGTTACCCACAGCGCATTTGCAAGGCTCACACGAATGTCGGTGCGGGTTGCTTCCGCTCGCAGATGCTCTCGCCACAAGCGAATCGCAAGATCGAAATCGGCGGTCTTGGCCGCGGCGGCAGCGAGATTGAGCTTCGCAGGGCGACTATTCGGGTCTAACTTGACCAGGCGATCGAAGGTGGCCTGGGCCTCATCAAACCGACCCGCTCGGAACTGAACCAATCCAAGGTTGTTCAGCGCATCCGTATCGTTTGCGTTGATTTCAAGGGCCTTGACATAGGCGGCCTCGGCGCCCTTGGCATCGCCCTTCTGATCACGAAGCACCCCGAGGTTGAACCAGAACGCCGGGTTGTCGCTCAAGATGTTCTGCGACGCTTCGTAAACGCGGAGCGCATCGTCGGGGCGCGAAAGCTTTGAATAAGTGTCAGCCAACGTCAGCGCAAGCGAAGCGTCATTGGGATCAAGTCGGAGCGCCCGCTCCAGGTGCGGCACGGCTTGCTGATACTGCTTGATCTTCGCTAGGGTCACGCCCGCGTTCTTCGCGAACACGACATTATCCTGTCGCAGGGTCGCCGCCTTGACAAAGCTCTGCGCGGCGACGTCGTACTTCTTCTGCCGCTCGTAAGCGACACCGATATTGTTGTAGACAAACGGGTCGGTTGGCTTCAGTTCGGTAGCGCGAGTGTAGGCAGTCAGAGCCGAGTCAACGTTGCCGAGTCGTAGGCGGATATTGCCCAGGTTGTACCAGGCCTCAAACATCTTGGGATCAATCTCAGTGATGCGCTCGTAGCAGGTCACCGCTCGCTCGTCGTCGCCGACGCGCTGGCGCGCATTGCCAAGGTTGTTAAGCACGTCAAGACTGCTGGGTTTAGCCGCAAGCGCCTTTTCGAGGATCGGAACGGCCTGTTCAGCACGCTCTGCCCGCAAGTAGAGGAAGCCCAGCCATGCGAGGACGTCGCTGTTTTCCGGATGGGCCGCGTACAAATCTTCGAACGCCTTAAGCGCACCATCGGTGTTGCCGGCCTTATACAAGTCAGCCGCCGCGACAACCTTCTTCTGGACTTCGCGGTCAACAGGAGGGGTCTGCGCCCACACCGTGCCAAGCGAAGCCATAACCAACGCAATGATCAACAACCGTTTCATATGATCCCTGTTCTCGACTCTCGCACAATCCGTGCCAAAACCCCTAGGCCATCGCGTTCGGGATGGCGTCTTCGAACGCGGTACGCAAAGCATCAACCGACCAGCAATGATCGTTCATCTTTAAGACGTCCGGGTCGGAGCTTGCATTTCCAAGCTCTGTCCACGCCAATCCGGCCTGCGCAACAGCGCGACGGATGTTCTCGGCCGAGTCTGGGCTATAACCAACGACCACCCGACCCGGTGCTTCGGAGAAGAACGCGGCATCTTCCCGACCCGTCACTGAAACCGTCACCGACGCTCCTGCTGATCCAGCCAGCACCATCTCGGCAAGTGTGACCGCCAATCCGCCATCCGACACGTCGTGGGCGGCCCGAATCTGCTTACCCGCTACGAGGCTCACCAAGGTCTCCGCGAGCTTGCGCTCCCCAGCCAGATCGGGGGCGGTTGGGAGTCCGTCTTCGATGCCGTGTACAGCTAGGAGATACTCGCTCGCGCCCAGTCCAGCTTGCGAATCAGCAGGAAGCGGCACCTCGATCATTCCAAGCGCCATACCCGGCGTAAGGGCCTGTCCAATTGCGTCTTCAGCGCGATCCAACACACCGAGCACGCCGATTAGCGGAGTCGGCAACACCTCACCCGCATCGGTTTCGTTGTAGAAGCTGACGTTGCCCGAAATGACGGGAGTATCAAGCGCTTCGCACGCCTCGGCGATTCCAGTGACCGACTCGCGGAACTGCCAATACACGTGGGGTCGCTGGGGGTTGCCGTAGTTCAGCCCATCGGTCGCGGCTACCGGTTTCGCCCCGACGCAGGCGACATTCCGAGCCGCCTCGCACACCGCGCGGAGGCCACCCACGTAGGGGTGCAGATACACGTGGCGAGCGTTGCCATCAAGAGTGAGTGCCAACCCCTTGCCGGTACCGCGCGGGGCCAGCACGGCGGCATCGCCGGCTCCCGGCAGGATCACGGTTTGCGTTTGGACCTGCTGATCGTATTGACGGTAGACCCATCGCTTACTTGCGATGTTCGGACTCGCGAGGAGCTTGAGCAGAGCGTCTTCGACGTTCGCTTGCGGAACGGAGTCGATCGAAAACTGCTGGGCAGCGACAAAGTAAGCCGGAATCTCGGCGGGTGGCGTGTAGGTTGGGCAGTGGTCGGTGAGGAACTTGGCATCCAGGCTTGCGGCAACTTCGCCATGTCGCCGAACCGTGGTCTCGCCCGCCTCGTTTACATAGCCGATCACCTCGGCTTTGAGACCCCACTTGCGGAAGACCGCCAGCACCTCGTCTTCTCGCCCGCGATGGGCCACTGCGAGCATCCGTTCTTGACTTTCGCTCAGCATCAGCTCGTAGGCGCTCATGTCGCTCTCGCGCATCGGCACTTTGTCGAGGTCGATCTCCATGCCGACACCGCCTTTGCTGGACATCTCGACCGTCGAGCACGTCAGCCCCGCCGCGCCCATGTCTTGGATGGCAACGATGGCTCCGGTTTGTAGCGCTTCAAGCGTTCCTTCGATCAGCAACTTCTCGGCGAACGGGTCGCCGATTTGAACGTTGGGACGATCTTCGACGGCGTCGTCCTTCAGCTTCTTGCTGGCGAAACTCGCGCCGTGGATGCCGTCCTTGCCGGTCGCGGAGCCGATGTAGATGACCGGATTGCCATCGCCTTGGGCGGCTGCCGTGGTGATCTCATCGATGCGTAGAAGGCCAACGCACATCGCATTCACCAGCGGACGCCCCGAGTAGCGCGGGTGAAAGTTGACTTCCCCGCCGACGGTCGGCACGCCGACGCAGTTGCCATAGCCCGCGATGCCGGCGACGACATGCTCGAAGAGGTAGCGGTTGCGTTGGGCGACGGCCTCGCTCGTATGCGTATCGGCGGTGAGGGGGCCAAATCGAAGCGAATTCAGCGCAGCGATGGGCCTTGCGCCCATGGTGAGAATGTCGCGGATGATTCCACCGACTCCGGTCGCGGCGCCCTGATAAGGTTCTACCGCGCTCGGATGGTTATGCGATTCGACCTTCATGGTCACGCCCCAGCCATCGCCAATGTCCACGACACCCGCATTCTCGTGGCCTTCGCCTTCCATGGCTTCCTTGTACTTCTTGAACAGCGCGAGCACGGGGCGGCTGTACTTGTAGCCGCAGTGTTCGCTCCACATCACCGAGAACATGCCGAGTTCGGTGAGACTAGGTTCGCGACCGAGTAGAGACAAGATTCGCTCGTACTCAAAATCATTGAGGCCCATGGAGGTGTAGACTTCGGGAGTGATCACGGCCATCAGATTGATTATGGCTGTCGGGCTGGGGGTCTGGCTGACCGGATGCGGCGCTCCCCGCTATGAAGGGACCTGGTCGGGCAAGCGCATTTTAGAGGGCCCGGCTCACATCGTCAACACGGCCGGAGCCCTCGAACTCACCCTCGAACCGAACGGTCGCTACATGTTGATGATCCACTCGCTGCCCGTTGAGGGTTCGTATGAAGTCCGAGAGGGCAAGATCATGCTCACGCCGCGGGTCGTGGGGGGCCGCGACATCATTCCCAGCAAAGACGAGACGGTGATGGGTGAAGGCGCGTATCTCGTGCCGGAGGGCAAGGACCTGATTCTTCACGACGTCCGGGGTCCCGATCCAACGCCCATTCGCCTCACGCCGAAACCTGCGGCGAATCGCAGCCGTAATCCGTAGCAACCCTCTGAGAGGTCAACAAACCCATGCTTCACGTGATCGTTATCGTTCTGGTCTTGATATTGGTTGGCGCCGTCGGCATTTACAACGGCTTGGTCGCCGCCCGCCAACGATCCGCGAATGCGTGGGCGCAGATTGATGTTCAGCTCAAGCGAAGGTATGACCTGATTCCGAATCTGGTCGAGACCGTCAAGGGCTATATGGCGCACGAGAAGGACACGCTTGAGCGCGTGATTCAGGCTCGGAACCAGGCCCTGGCGGCCAAAACGGTGGGCGAGAAAGCCACGGCCGAAGCCGCGGTCGGCGCGGCCCTGACCGGCCTCTTCGGGTTGGCGGAGGCGTATCCCGACCTGAAGAGTAGCGACAACATGTTGAACTTACAGAACGAGCTTCGCGGCACCGAGGACAAGATTTCTTTTGCCCGGCAGTATTACAACGAGGTCACCACCTCATACAACACGAAGACCGAGATGTTCCCTTCCAGCCTTTTCGCCTCGGCGGGCGGGTTCAAGCCCCGTGAATTGTTCCAGGTTGAGAACCCGACGGAACGCGAAGCGGTCAAAGTCCAGTTTTAGAGTTGAGATCACCGAAACGCGACCGAATCGTAGCGCGTCAAAGGTTCAGGTAAGGAGTCCATTCAACAATGACCTGGTTTCGCATCATCTCAGCCATGGGGATCATGTCCCTCGCTTTCGCCGCCGTAGATGCACCTGCCCAAACGGGTAAGGGCAAAGGCAACCAGGGCGGCGGCACCGGCACGGGAACCGGTGGCGGTACAACCGGGGGCGGAACTTCGGGCGGCGGCAAAACCACGGGCGGTGGTGGCGGCGGCCTCGGAAACCAAGGCAACAAGGGCCAGGGCAATCAAGGCGGCGGCCTCGGCAACAAGGGTCAGGGGAACCAGGGCGGAGGCCTTGGCAACCAAGGCAGCGGTGGTGGCAGTCGCGGCAATAGCGGTAACTCGGGTGGCAGCACCCTCGGCAATCAGGGCAACCGCGGCAATCAAGGTTCAAGCTCGAACAGCGGTCTGGGCAACAAGGGCCAAGGCCTCGGGAATCAGGGTCAGTCGCAAGGTCGCGGCAACGACCGTGGGCGGCTCGGTAACACCAACTACGGATCGACGAACAACCGAAACGATCGGTTTGACATCCGCGAGGCGCCGATCAACTTGCTGAACAAGGGATCGATCGCCAGCCAAGTGCTGCGCACCGAGCAGGTTCGGGTGAATACGAACATCCGCCAGGGTTATCACAGCTACCACAACAATTGGCGCGACGACTACTTCTACTACCCGCACTACTCGTTCACGCCCTATGGCAACAACTGCTCATTCTCGCCGTGGTACTACTACCCGCATCTGCCTGGGTATGTCTCGGTCACGCGAATCTTCTACGTGGGCAACTTGTCGTGGACGTTCACGAGCGGAACGAACTACTCCTGGAATAGAAGCCGCAACACGAGCGGGTGGGGCTATGACAACGACCGCTATGACCGGTATGACCGGAGTGTGCTTGATGACTCGCTGTGGGATCTGGTGAACGCGTTCGAGCGAGGTGATCGGCGGGCCCTGGGGCGTTTGATTCCGCGTCGCGGCCGAATCAACATCTACATGGATGATCGCTACGCCTACTCTCTGGAGGCCGACGACTTCTATGACATGATGCTCGACAACATCGAGACGACCCGGACGGTTCGCTACGAGATCGACCGCGTACAGACGCACCGGGGCGAAGCTCAAGTCACGGCTCGTCACGAGTATGTCGATCCTTGGGGCCGCCGGGCCTCGGTGTATCACAACTTCCGGATGGAAGAAGATCGCTACGGATACACGATCACCGACTTCCGGACGAGCTGGCGACGCTAGGAGCCTGAGCCCCCTCCTCGAATGTTGGATCAAGGGGAGGGGGCCTTACAAGCGCGGGACGAACCCACCGCGCGCCTCGTTGGCTCCGGCGGTTTACACATAGCTGCGGGACGAACCCACCGCCGCCCTCATTGAGCCTATACGTGAGTGCCGACTGCCGACTGCAAGCTGCCGACTGCCTTACGCCGTCGCCGGGTCTTCGTCGAACCAGTGGAACGCGTCGTCGCCGTGGATGCACTGAACGATGTTCACCTGTCCGTCGTGATACAGCATGTGGTTCGCGGTCAAATTCGCCATGAAGTAGTAGCTCATGGGCTCGCCCCAAGGCGCCTGCGTCATGCTGGCCAATCGATCAGCGCCCGCGGACTCAATCGCCGATGCGAGCATCTCTCCGCTCGCCAGAATCATCTCAATGCCCTTTGCTCTGTCCGCCAACGACGCCGTGAACGCCGCTCGATCCTCGTCTGACGGCATCGCGATCTCTTCGCCACCAATGTGCTTGGCGACCATCATGTTGAATCCGGTCACTTCGGCGGTCACGTCTTGCATGGACCTCACCTTTTCGCCAACGGGCTTTTGGTAGGCCTCGTCAGAAAGGGCGCGAAGATCCTTTGCATACATTGAAGCCACCCGGCGAGTCCAGGCGGCAAGTTCGGAAGCAGCGTCAATTGCCATTCCGCCAGCATACCAAACGCGCCAAACCTGGTAAGCGCTCTCGAACAGAATGGGGCAAATGGCACGTCTCTAGAAACAGTCCACACCAACTGCGGGTCATTGCCGACCCGCCGATGAGCATATCAAAGAGGAGATCTATGCGTCAATTCACCACCCTTGCCGTTCTTGCGGCCACCTGTGTCATGGCGAGTGCCCAAATGAGCACGGGTGCCGTGACGTTCAAAGAGATTCCGGGAATTCAAGAGTTCTCGGGGTATCTTATCGCCCGCCCGATTCAGGCCAGCACCCTCGCCGAGCGAGGGCTGAACAGCTTCCAGATCCAGCGGGTCCGGCAAGAGGCCGCGATGCTGGCCGCGCGAACGACCGTTCGCTATGTCCCCGAGACCGACGAGTACATCCTCAAGGTGCCTAGTGGAGCTTCCGAACAGTCAACTTCGGACTGGCTGATGCGCACCGGTGCCTTCCAGTATGTCGAGCCCGACTGGACGGTCTACCCGGTTGCGGTGCCCAATGACGCTCAATACAACCAGCAATGGCATCACCCGCGGATCGAGGCGCCCACGGCTTGGAACCACTATGTAGGTGACGGGACGATCACGGTTGCCATCTGCGACACGGGTATTCGACTGACGCACCAGGACCTTCAGGCTCGGCTCGTTCCCGGCGCGAACTCGGCAACCGGTACCGCAATTGCCCAGGTAAACGGCGGGCAAGTCAATGACATCAACGGCCACGGAACCCACACCGCAGGCATCGCGGCGGCCATCGGCAACAACAGCGTTGGCGTCGCTGGCGTTTCGTGGAACGCCAAATTGATGCCGATCCGAGTCACCAACTCCAGCGGTGGCAGTTCCAGCATCTCAGCCCTCACCGCTGGCGCACGCTGGGCCGCCGACAACGGCGCTCGCGTCATTAGCACCAGCTACAGCGGCTACAGCAACTCAGCGGTCCAAACGACGGGTAACTATATCAAGTACACGCGCAACGGCATCTACCTTTGGGCGGCGGGCAACAGCAACCAGAACATCAACACCGATCACATCGACGTGACGGTCGTGGGTTCATCGACCACCACCGATGGCAAGTCGAGTTTCTCGAACTACGGCCCCGGTATCGACGTCTTCGCGCCCGGCAGTGACATCCGTTCAACCTACAACTCGTCAAACTCGAGCTACGCAACGCTGAGCGGCACGAGCATGGCCTGTCCGGCTGCAGCGGGTTTGGCCGCGCTCATCATGGGCACGAACTCCTCGCTGACCGGTGCCCAGGTTGAGACGATTCTGTATGAGACCTGCAACGACCTCGGCGCCGTCGGCAACGACAGCTACTGGGGATGGGGCCGAATCAACGCGCGACAAGCGTTGAACCGCTCGTACACGACCGTGCCGTTCTTGCCGAATGCGTTCTCGATCGTCGCCGGACTGTTGACGGGAGGTAACTTGGCCTCGTTGACGGCAAGCGACAACAATCGGGTCGTCTATCGACCGGCAATTTCGACATCGACCAACTTCGCGCCGATCATCCTCGAAGCCTCAACGAACAGCACGAACATGTCGATCGGCAACCTGACTCTGGCGGTCGAATCGTCGGCATCGAAGACGACGGTCCTCCAGCGCCTTCAGATGTTTGACTTCAACGCTAACAGTTGGGTCACCGTCGACCTTCGAAACCCCACCCTCACCGATACCACCGTGAGTGTTTCGCCCACCAGCCCGGCGCGCTTCCGCCAGGCCGGAACGGGCCTCATGCGAGTCCGCGTGGGCTTTGAATCGCAACCCCAGGTCAATGCGGGCGGCGCGTTCGAGGCACGAGTGGATCGAATCTCGCTCATCACGGCCCCTTAAGGCCTGCCCTCAACGCCCCTTGCTTTTGGCAGGGGGCGTTTTTGCGTCTGCGCGAACGATTTCCGGGTAAGAACACGACGTCTTCAGAGGGGATCTGTCATGAATGAGATTTTGCAGAGTGCTAAGCCGATCGCGATGTTCGGCATGATTGGGATGTTTGTCGGGGGAGCGCTGACCTATTGGATCGCACTTCGGATTGGCGCGTCTCGCGATGAGCTTCGCAAGCTCCGAAGTGCGTTGGAGCGTGACCCGAGCCCGATGCAGCTTAATGACGCCCGAAAGCGGTGGCCGCAAGTCGCCCAGATCGCTGAGAAACTCCAAACGAGCGAAATGCGACGGCTTGCCAGCGCCGATGAGATGACGCTCAGCCAGAGCTTCGAACGAGGCAAAGCGATGAGCCGCGTTCTGATTGGCTTCGGAGTCTTCTGTCTGGTGATCTATGTGGTCGCCACGTTCTATCGGCCGGCAGCTTGAGGCTTGGCGTATTTGTTTGTTGGCCCGTTAGAGCGTTGGTAGAATCGAGGTGCGTGTCACCCGACGCCTGGCGCGCTAACGTGCCAACAATCTAATAGGCCAACAAGCCACACGCCAATATGCCCTCATCCCTGCGTCCGCTCGTGTCATCTTCCGACAATCTAACGGTAGATGGCGTCCATCCTTCCCGAACGGGACTTAACCACGCTGTTCGATGCGTATCGAGGCGAAACTAGCCTCGGTGCCTTCATCGAGCATGCGCTCGCCTGCGCCGGCGAGTGGTTTGGGGCGTCTCGCGCCACGATCTTTCTAAAAGATGACTTGGCTCGGGGATTCGTTTTGGCTGGGCAGGCTGGAGACACCGCCCGCGTACCAACCCATACGTTGCTTCGCGAGGGAGAGGGCATTGCGGGAACCGCGATCAAGCATGGCCGACCCCTTCGGGTTGATGAGCGCGAACTGCCCGATGGCGGATCCGCTGTGGTCGTGCCCCTGATGACGGCCGAAAGCGGGGCCATCGGAGTGCTCAACGTAGCGCGCACCGCCGACATGCCCCCCTATGACGATCAAGACCTTGACACGATCGCCAGCCTCGCCCGCTACCTCGGCCTCGCCATTCAGAATGCCCGGCTGTTCGCGCGCATGAATCAAGCTGTCGCCCAGACCCGCGCGACTTCGGACAAGCTCGATGCAATCATCGCGAACCTGGGGCTTGGGGTTTTGGTGGTCACGCCCTACGAGGAACTTGCGGGCTGGAATCCACAAGCGGCGAGTTTGTTTGGCGATGCCCTTGAGCATGGCGTGATGTTTCGCCATCTATTGAAGGCACTCCCCGTTGTGCTTCGCGTCACGATCGAGCAAGCGTTCTATGGCGCCAGCGAAGGTGAACGTGTTTCACGCCGCGCCTTCGACTCGGCGACCGACCAGGCCTGGAGCGTCGTGGCTTCCCCGCTCCCCGACGGCGGCGTGACGCTCGCCGTTCAAGACATCTCTGATCATGAGCGCGCGAACCGCGAGCTTGCTCGCGTGCGCCGACTCGCCGAGATCGGCCAAATGACCGCCGCCGTCGCCCACGAGATTCGCAACCCGCTAACCGGTATCCGAAGCGCCGCCCAAATGGTGCAGAGCACCTCGGATGAGGCCTGCGAGTACGGCAAGATTATTGAGGAGGAGGCGTTGAAGCTGAACGCCCTGTGCGATCAGTTCCTCGAGTTCTCTCGGCCGCTTGCGCTGAATGTCAAGGAGTTTGACCCCGCCGAGGTTGCCCGCCACATCTGCGAGATCAACCGACCCGAGTTTGACAAGCGCCATGTGCGGCTCGAGATTGAGTTTGTTGCCGCGCCTCCCAAGGTGAAGGGCGACCCGCTCCGCCTAGAGCAGGTGTTGCGCAACCTGGTGCTCAACGCTCTCCAAGCGTGCAAGCCAGGGGGCGAGGTCGTCGTTAAGATTGATGGCCCGCGGATGAGCGTTCGCGACACCGGCGTCGGCATCGAGCCGCACCACCTCGAAAAGCTCTTCACGCCGTTCTTTACGACCAAGCCGAGCGGCACCGGACTCGGACTGCCGACGGTGCGCAAGATCATCGACGCGCACGGATGGGATGTCCGCGTGGACTCAACGCCGGGCGTCGGCACCACGTTTGAACTTGATTTTGGATGGGACCAAGCAGCATGAAGACGAAGCTCCTGATTGTCGACGACGAGCCGAATATCCGGCGCATTCTCCAGATGGCGTTCGAGAAGGTTGGCTATGTAGCGAGCACCGCCGAGGACGTGCCGACTGCGCTCGACATGATCGGTGAGGACGTGCCCGATTGTGTGATCACGGACGTTACAATGCCCGGTGTCACTGGGTATGAACTGCTTCGAGAGGTCAAGGCCACGCGTCCCGATCTACCGGTCGTCATCATGACTGCGTTCGGCACGATCCCGCAGGCGGTTCAGGCGATCCGCGATGGGGCGTTTGAATACGTCACGAAGCCGTTTGACCTTGATGCGCTTAAGCGCATCGTGGCCGCTGCGATCGATGAACCTGCGCCGGTTCGGGCGTCTAAGCCGACCACGAAGGCCAGCCACACTCCAAGGTTCATCGCCGAATCTCCCGCTATGAAGGAGGTTTTGGAGACCGCGATCCAAGTGGCCGACTCACGCGCCACGGTGCTGATTACCGGCGAGAGCGGCGTGGGTAAGGAAGTGGTCGCCAAGGCGCTCCACGAACACTCCAGTCGAGTTTCAAAGCCGTTCGTGGCGGTCTCGTGTGCGGCACTCCCCGAGACGCTGTTGGAAAGTGAGCTTTTTGGCTACGAGAAGGGTGCCTTCACCGGTGCGCAGGGCTCGAAGCCGGGGCGATTTGAGCTGGCCGACAAGGGCACGCTGTTCCTCGATGAGATCGGCGAGATTCCGGTGGCGATTCAGGTGAAGCTGCTCCGCGTGTTGCAGGAGCGCGAGTTTGAGCGACTCGGTGGCAATAAGCCGACGCGGGTTGATGTGCGCGTGGTGACGGCAACGAACCGCGATCTTCGCCAAGCTGTGGACGAGGGCATCTTCCGCCTCGATCTGTTGTATCGGTTGCAGGTTGTCGAGCTTCATATTCCGCCGCTCCGCGAGCGTGTTGAAGACATCAAGCCGCTGGCCGAGCACTTCTTGCAGAAGTATTGCGCGGAGAATGAGCGGCCGCTGCTGTCCCTTTCTGACGAGACATTGGCGAAGCTACAGGGCTACCGATGGCCGGGCAACGTTCGCGAACTTGAGAATACGATCGAGCGGGGTGTGGTCTTGGCCCAAGCCTCGGAGACGGAGTTGGTGCCAAAGCTGCTGCCGCCTTCGATTTTACGTGCCGCTTGAGCGCGGGTTGGTTCGCGTGTGGATCGTAGTCACCGGTTGCATCGTCCGGCGGAAAGCACGCCGGTACGATGCAACCGGCGACTACGGAATAACGCATTCGACTACACGATGCAACCGTCGACTACGACCCAGGCATTCGCACCCCAAGGTCCCAGAGCTCCATCGTCGGCAGCTTCAGCTTCCGCGATGCGCCGCCCAAGCTACCCACCCGCAGCTCGTTCGCCCAAACGCGTTGACCGTCAAAGGGCACATCAGTGCGGAGGGGCGCAAACGCCAAGAACGAGCGATCGGGATGCCAGTCCAGCAATCCATCCTGCGCTGAGAGCAGCGGGCGAAACGTCTTCGTTCTGGCATCGGCGCACCACAGGGTCGACTCGACCATCGCCGTGCGCTCGAGGAAGTACAGCCGCCAGCCCTCGGCACCCACCCGGACGCTGCTGATGATGCCCATCTTGTGCCGTTGACCGAACACTTCGACGAAGTCTTCGTTGCCCTGCTTGCCCCATTTTATGATGTCGCCGCTCGTCATGCGGGTGTCGTTCATGTTGAGGTTGGGCAATCGATCTTCTTCCCAATCTAGCCCAACCGGGCCAACTCGAGAAGCTCGCACGGCCCAAGCTTGACCATGCACCCAATAAACGAGTTCTCCATCGGACCACTTGACGTACCGCACCTCCTGCCCCGGAAGTGAGACCACGCGAAGGCCCGTCCCATCGGCGTTCAACGTGTAAGCTCGAGGGTAGCTTCGCGCCACTCCCGGCTCATAAACCCGCGCAACGATCGCGAGTTGTGGAGGTGCCAGGAGGGCGATGGCCAGCGCGGCAAACATATCAAATCATAACCGGAATGTGGATGGTCCGTAAACTGCGCGGTACAAGACCCCTGCGCGCCTCGTGAGTCTGGGCGAACATCACGTTCGCATCGGCAAGCTGGCGGCGGCCATGGCATCCTTCAGCGACCGGATCGTCGTGACGCCGTCGTGCAAGATCCCCGCGAGCAACACCGCGTCGGCGTGGCCCTCCGTCACTGCCTCCACGAGGTGCGCGGACTTCCCCGCTCCGCCGCTCGCAATCACCGGAACCGGCACCGCATCCGCAACCGCCCGAGTCAGCAAAAGGTCATAGCCGTCGCGGGTGCCATCCGCATCCATGCTCGTCAGGAGGATTTCACCCGCACCCAGGCGGACCGCCTCAACCGCCCATTCCACGGCGTCCATCATCGTATCGCGTCTCCCGCCATGCGTGAACACATGCCAGCCCTCGCAGGTCATTTTGGCGTCGATGGCGACGACCACGCACTGGGCTCCAAACTTCTCGGCTGCTTCCGAAATGAGCGTCGGGTTCTGGATTGCCGCCGTGTTCAAACTCACCTTATCGGCTCCGGCCAGCAAGGCATCGCGGATCGCATCCACGGTCCGAATGCCGCCGCCCACCGTAAAAGGAATGAACACTTGCTCCGCTACACGCTCGGCAAGCGCAATCACGGGTGCGCGCCCTTCGTGGCTGGCCGTGATGTCGAGGAAGACCAACTCATCCGCACCTTCGCGACCATAGAATGAAGCCAACTCGACTGGATCACCGGCATCGCGGATACCCACAAAGTTCACGCCTTTGACCACCCGACCATCGCGAATGTCCAAGCAAGGAATGACGCGGACCGATCTCATCCGCGAGCCTGAATCCTCACGATATGCAGTTCACGGCCACCGCCCTTCTTCGGCGCAAGCGTCGCCTCAAACTTGTCGCCAAAATACTCCACCACCACCGGCCCTTCCCCGCTGCCCATCGCCCACATCTGGTGGGCGGCTTCGGTAAGCACCTGAGTCACAAGCTGTTGCATGTCGGCGTTGGCTCCGGCTGTTTCAAGTTCCTCGAGGCCGACTTTGATGAGGCCGTGGGTCTTCGCGACGCCGGGACCGTCCGTGCTCTTCCAGGTGACTCGAACATGCAGGTCTGGTCGAGTGGCGTCCGCATCAGCGCCGACAGCCGCATGAAACGCTTCGGGCGTATAGAGTCGCTCACTGACGACGTCGTAGATCGCAGTTGCGCCGCCAATCCTGGCGTAGGCGTCGGCCAGATGCACCATGAACGTGAGATGGCGACGATCAGACAGCGGTACTTCGCTGACGTAACGCAGTTTCACGAACGACTGCGCCTCGGCGAGGGCGCTCAGGAGTTCTGCACTCGGTGAGACGGCTTCCTGAAAGAGGTCGGGCCGGAACGCATGGGGGTTCTTACTTCGGAGCACCTGCGACACATGCAGCCGAATGTCGCTGAAGAGGATGCCCTCCTTGGGGCCAATCGGCGTGTAGCCGGGGCGGGCGTGCGGGTTCTGCGCTACCATCGCCGTCATGACGGTCTCTTGAGTGGGAATCGTGTCTCCGGGAAGGTAGACCCAGTATTCGGTGGCCGCAAAATACTTGGGCTTCGCCTTTCGCATCTTGATGGCGGAAGCCACGATCAAGCCTCCGATGGCTCCGATCAGCACGCCGATCACGAACAGATCGGTCACGGCTTGATCCCCATCGTCCAGCGGGTGGCGTGTCGAAGTTCCTCATCATCGAGCGTCGCCCAGCAACAGTCGCAAAGCGCGGCCTCGTTGATGTGGGGGCGACGGCACAACAGGCACGAGTCGATTCGGCGGGCTTGCCGCACGATATCGGGTCGGGACCAAGCCCAAACCAGTTCATCGCGCGGGATGCCCTCCGAGTTCGTTCGCATGGCTAAATCTGGACGAGTTCGAACGCCTCGACGACGTCGCCTTCCTTGAATCCGGTCCAGTTGTCGAACTGGATTCCGCAATCGAAGCCCTGCGTGATTTCGCGGACATCTTCCTTGACGTGCTTCAGCGAGTCAACCTTGCCGTCGTAGACCACTTCGGTGCCTCGAGTGACGCGCACCCGCGCGTTTCGCGTGATCTTGCCATCGGTGCAGTGCGAACCTGCAACCAACCCGTAGCGCGAGAGCTTGAAGACCATTCGGATCTCGACCGTGCCCATGTACTCTTCGCGGAACTTGGGTTCGAGCATGCCCTTAACCGCGGCTTCGATGTCCTCAATCAGCTCGTAGATGATCGTGTAGGTTCGGATTTCGACCTTGCGACGCTCGGCTTCCTTTTTCGCCCCGGCTTCCGGTTTAACGTTGAAGCCCACGCAGATGGCATTTGACGCGCTAGCAAGCAGGATGTCGCCCTCGGTGATTGACCCGACGCCACTGTGAAGAACCTTGACCGTGACCTCGTCGCTGACGATCTTCTCGATCATGCCCTTAACGGCTTCAACCGAGCCTTGGACGTCGGCCTTCACGATCAAGTTTAGGTCCTTGGTCTCCTCCTCGTTCATCCGGCGGCGAAGGTCAGCGAGCGTCATGCCCCGGGTTGGAGCGTGGAGCGACTTCTCGCGATCGCGCATCTGGCGACCTTCGGCCACCACCCGTGCCGATCGCTCGTCGGCAGCCGTTTCGATTCGGTCACCCGCTTGCGGTACGTCGCTGAGGCCAAGGATCTCGACGGGCATGGAGGGGCCCGCGGTTTCCACGGTCTCGCCGAGATAGTTCGTCATCGTGCGTATCTTCCCGTAGGTGCTGCCTACCACGAGGGCATCGCCGCGCTTGAGGGTGCCTTCCATCACGAGCAGGGTGGCGACAGGGCCGCGGCCTTTGTCCAGTTTGGCTTCGATGACGGTGCCTTCGACCTTGCCCTTCGGATCGGCCTTGAGCTCCATGACTTCAGCCTGAAGCAACAGCAGTTCAAGAAACTCCGGGATGCCCTCGCCGGTCATCGCTGAGACTTTGGCCACCGGGGTCTGACCGCCAAAGGCTTCGGGGACGACTTCATGCTCGGTGAGCTGAGTCAAGACGCGATCGGGGTTGGAACCGGGCTTGTCGATCTTGTTGACCGCCACGATCATCGGCACTTCGGCCGACTTGATGTGGTTGATCGCTTCGATGGTTTGCGGCATGATGCCGTCGTCAGCGGCAACGACCAAGACCGCAATGTCGGTGACCTGAGCCCCTCGGGCGCGCATCGCCGTAAATGCCGCGTGGCCAGGCGTATCGAGGAAGGTGATCTTTCCTTCCGGCAACTCGACCTGATAGGCACCGATGTGTTGGGTGATGCCGCCATGCTCGCGAGCGGCGACATTGGCCTTGCGAATGTAGTCGAGGAGCGATGTCTTGCCGTGGTCGACATGGCCCATGATGGTAACTACGGGCGGGCGGACCTGAGCCCCGGTCGGCTTTTTGGCGGGCTTGGCGACGGTAGTGGACTTGGGCTTGGGCGCATCCGCCCATTGGAGTTCGTAGCCGAACTCAGCGACCAGCTTCTCGGCGACATCGGGCTTGAGCGTCGTCGTCAGGGTCGCCATGACCTTCATCTTGGTCATGAGCGTCTTCTGGACTTCGGGCTGCGGGACGTCGAGCGCGGCGGCGACATCACGCGGGGTCGGGTTCGGCTTCAAGACGATGACCTTGCTTCCTTGTTGCTCGGTCAAGGCCTCGCGGACGAGCTCGAGGATATCGGCGTCACCCTCAAACGTCGCCTGATCGTGATCAATGCCAAGATCATCGAGCACCCCGCAAACCTGGCCGGGCTTAAGTTGAAATTCTTTACTGAGATCGGAGATGTATTGCGTCATGCGTGCTCACTGGTTCGTAGCGGGGTGTTGAAGCGAGGCGACCGCTTCATCGGAGACGGGTTGTCGAAAGGCGCGTGCGAGCACCCGCGGGCTAAGCGCACGCCGTAAACAGTCGGGGGTCTCGCAGGCATAGGCACTGCGCCCCTGAGAGGGAGCCGTTATGCGGACGACGAAACCACCGACCAGCGCAAATCGCGCGAAGTCTCGCTGGTTGCGACGTTGCCTACAGGCGAGGCAAGTCCGCTGAGGAGAGGAGAGGGCCACGCCGGGTCATACCTCCCCCCCACAAACATGGGGCCAACGGGTCACTTACGACCCTCCTCGGCCGCTTGGGCCTCACTACGAATGTCAATCTTCCAGCCCGTCAATCGGGCGGCCAGGCGAACGTTCTGTCCACCTTTGCCGATTGCGAGCGAAAGCTGCGTGTCAGGCACGATGCAATAAGCGCTCTTCTCGGTCTCGTTGAGCTTGATCGAGTTCACCTTGGCCGGGCTGAGTGCAGCTTCGATATAGGCACGGGCATCGTCGCTGTAAGGCACGATGTCCACCTTCTCATCATAAAGATCTTCGACGATCGATTGAACGCGACTACCGCGCGGACCGACACACGCGCCAACTGCGTCCACGCGCTCGTCCGTGCTGGATACCGCTATCTTGCTTCGCTGACCCGGCTCGCGGGCGACGGAGTGGATAACCACCACGCCTTCGGCGATTTCTGGGACATGGAACTCAAACAGCTTGCGGAGCAGATTCGGGTGGGTCCGGCTGACAATCACGCGCATGCGCTTCGTGCTGTCATCAACGCGGAGCACGTACACCATAACGCGGTCATTCATGCGGTACGGTTCAGTCGGAACCTGCTCTCGCTTGGGGAGCTCGACTTCCACCTTGCCTACAAGCACAAACACGCTCTGACCTTCGCGGCGCGATACGACGCCCGAAACGATGTTCTCCATCTTCTCGTGGAACTCATCGTGAATCTGGCGGGTCTCGGCCTCGCGCATCTTCTGGCTCAGCACCTGCTTGAAGGTGGCAGCAGCAATTCGGCCGAAGCGGTCGGGGTCGACGGGGACTTCAACGAAGTCGCCAATCTCAACATCGGGCTTCTTCTTGCGGGCATCGGTCACCGCGATCTGGTAGCCCGAGTCGTTCACTACAGCGACGACTTCCTTGGCAATGCTGGCGGTGATACCCTTGGGACCCGCGACTTGGACGGCGACCTCGATAGGAACGTCATTCGGGATGCCGATAAACTTCTTGTAAGAAACCGCGAGGGCTTCTTCGATCTCCCTCAGCAGTTCTTCAACGGGCAGATCCCGTTCCTGCGCGATTTGCTTCAGTTGCATCAGGACATCCATATTCACGACCTCCTCGGGTAACAAAAAAGGCGGCTACAGCCACCTTTCGGCCACGCCAAGCTAGTCTAGATTCTAGCACATTTTGGGGTCGGAATGGCAATCACGAAATCCGCTAGACTCGCAGGGTGCAGGTCTTCGTTCACGGAATTGAGTTCTATGGCTATCATGGTGTGCCCGCCGCCGAGCGCGAGATTGGCCATCGCTATCTCGTCGATGTTGAGATGGAAGTCCTCGAGACAGCCTCGACCAGCGACCGCGTTGAAGATACCGTAGACTATGGGGCGGTGGGCGCGCTCGTGCTGGAGATCGGGGCTCAGGAGGGATTCGCCACCTTGGAGCGAATGGCCCGGCGGATCGGTGAAACCATCTTGGCCCAGTTCTCTCGCGTAGACCGCGTGACCATAACTCTCTCCAAGCCTTTCCCGCCGATGCCCGTGATCGCTCAGCAGGCCGGTGTCACGCTGACACTTGAACGCTAACGACCTGGATCAATCCTCATTGCGACCGCACGAACGAGTGGGCTGGGGTCCTTTCGACGGTCGAGTACGGCTTGCTTCCAAGCCGCCGGAGCGCGACCGTCGAGAGCAATCAGGGACTGGATCCGCACGCCCGCTCGCTCGTCAGTGAGAAGCGGTCCAACCGCATCTAAAGCCTCGGCCGAACCGACAGCGGCGAGCAGCTCGACGCCAATGCGAGCGCGTCTCTCATCAGGGTCCAGAGTCATCGTCTTGGCGATCGTCAGTGATTCATTAAACTTAGCCATCCACACCAATGCCGCCTTTCGGATAGGCAAACTCTCGTGGGCGATCAGCGCCTGAGCCGTGCCCATGCTTTGAGGATCGGCGATCTGACCCAGGGCAATCACCGCATTGAGCACCGTGAGTTGATCTTCAGCCGTACCTGCGAGCAGTTGCAGTTCGGCAACTGACTCCTTGCTCTGAGCAACGCCCGCCATTCGAGCCGCAAGCCTCTGCGTGTCCTTGTTCTTTAACGCCTTGGCGAGATAGGGAGCCGCCTCCTTTGCGTTGGCATCCAGCAGGATGCCGAGCGCCACACGAACCTCGTTCGCGTCGTCGCTGTTGAGTCGCTCGGCGATTGCGGTGCGGCCCTCCGCGCCAATCGCGTTCGCTAGGTCGGTGAAGGCGCGCTGTTCAAGCCGTGAGGCCTTTGGCATCTTGTATTCGATCATCCACTTAAGCGCAGGTAGGCCGATCGCGATGAGACGATTGACATTCTCGCGAACTTCCTGTTGAGCCGTGCCGACTCCCCACTGCGTAGCCCTCTTGTAGATCTGTTCGAGTTCGGCATCGGTCGGGCGCGGAGCCGACCCTGCCGTCGGCGGTGTCTGCGCCGGGTCTTGCCCCGCGGGAACGGTGACCGGCTTCGACTCCTGGTCGTAGGCGATGGCCCACGTTTGCTTCACAGCGGCCTCGGCGTCGGCGAGACCGGTCCGATACTGGTCGGGGCCATCGAGATCGACAAACACGCCGAGAGAGCCACTCCCACGGGCCGCGTTCGCCGACGATGGGCCCGCGTAACGATCCTCACCAGCGGCGTCAATGAACAGCCCCAATCCATTCGCATTTCCAGTGCCGGGGCGACTGTCGCGAGCCGAGTAGAGGTCATTCCCCGCCCGGTCAAACATCACCGCCGTGCCGTAGTCGTGGCCGATGGCGTGGCTTGCGCCAAAACTCGTCGCGTAGATGTCGTCCCCGGCAAGGTCGAACAGATAGGCGGCGGTCATGTGCATCGCACTGGCTTGGGCGTAGTGGTAGGCGCGGTACGTGTCGTGGCCAGCGGCATCGTAAAGCGAACCCAGCCCGAACCAATAGCTGGCGGCCTGCGCATACGTTTCGGCGATGTAAGCGTCGTCGCCGCCGCGGTCGGTAAGCATCCCGATCCCGCCACTGACGCCGCCCGTGTCTTCGCGGTATCCGCTGCCATAGCCCTGGGCGAAGGAGTAGTGAACATCGGCGAACAACGGTGAGTTGAGAATGAGGCCACCCGCCCGATAGGTGTCGTCACCTGCGCCGTCCACCAACCATCCTAGTCCCGCCGTGCGTGCAGAACCTTGGGCATAGAGCTGGGCTTCGAAGAGATCATTCCCGCGGGTATCCATCAGCAGGCCAATGCCAAACTGGCCGTAACCCTGAGTCAGCGTCTCGGACTGGTAGGTGTCGTTACCGCCATCCTTGTAGAAAAGGCCGACCCCAGCGAGGCCCACCCCATACGCTAGGGACTTGCCGCGGAAGTTGTCGTGACCGCCGAGGTCGTAGGCCATGCCGATCCCCATGAGTCCACAGCCGGGCCCGGCATCTGGTGCCTTGTGAAAGTCGTCCCCGGCAAGATCGACGAGGAGCGCGGCGTATCCTGGGCCAGCTCCGGCACGACCAAGATACCGATCGTTTCCGCCCAAGTCGACAACGAGACGAGCGTCGCGGTCACGGTGGACATCGTCGCCCACTCCGGCGACCACGATCACCATATCACCCAGTCGAAACTTCGAGAAGCCTTGCCATGTTGTGCTACCCGCAACGCGGCGCAGGTCGGGCAGGATGCCCTCGATGGTGCGCGCAAGCCGCTCCCCGGCTGCGAACATCAGACGAAGATCAACTTGATCAATCATGCGGAGCAAGTCGGCTTGAGACGCCTGAGGCTTGCTCACAAACTCGAACTTCACAGACGGCTCTTCGACGGCCCACTGCGGCAGGCTCTCAAGGACGAGCCGCTGCTCCTCAGCCGACAGCTTTTCGGTGGCCTTGCGAACGGCGGCATTCGCGGCGGAGACAGCGTCGGCGAGACGCCGAACCTGGGTCGCGACTTCGGCGGGGATCTCTTTGGGCATATCTCCGGCGAGTTTCGGGGGTTCGGGAAGCGTCACCGCCAGCGTATCGCCCAACAGCTGGCGGGCAAGCGAGAGTAGGCCGGGCGGATTGGTTCGGCCAGCGGTCGCATGAGCGGTCATGAGGGCATCGCTCGCCTCAATCGGAAGGTCGATCGCCTCGTTCACGATGGCGAGCCGATACTTGTCGGTGAATGGACGACGCGCGAAGCCAAGGTCCTTGAGCGTCAAGTTCCCGATATAGAGGGCTTGTTCAATCCCCTTCTTCTCTTCGACCGTGAACTGCGCAAAGGTGGAGGATGCCGCCACAACACCGACGATCAGGGCAACGAGCCGCTTCATAGGGGCATTGTATCCGCTACAATCCCTCGTAATGTCACTGGTGGACACCCTCGAGGCTCTGCTCTTTGTTGCGGACAGCCCAGTTTCGCTCGCCACGCTCGCCAGATCAGCCGCAGTGACCGAGGGCCAAGCGGAACAAGCGCTCGAGTTGCTTGTCGAGCGACATCTGGCCAGCGGTGCTCTTCAGGTCGTCAAGATCGCTGGTGGCTACCAACTCTGCACCAAGCCCGAGCATGCCGAACTCATCGGCAACTTCTTGAAGCCGCAACGCCAAAAACTGTCGCGCTCGTTGATGGAGGTTCTTGCGATCGTGGCGTATCGCCAGCCGCTAACGATGGCCGAAATCGAAGAGATTCGGGGCGTGCAGAGCGACTATTCGGTGCGAGCGCTCTCCGAGCGTCGACTCATCAAGGAAGTCGGCCGGCGCAAAGCTCCCGGGCGCCCGTTGCTCTACGGCACGACGCAGCAGTTTCTGCATCAGTTTAAGCTGAACAGCCTCAAGGAGCTTCCCGCGCTTTCCCAACCGATCCCGACCGACGAGCAGATGTCACTCGAACTCGCTGGGCTGCAAGAGCAAGCCGAGAGCGGCCTCGAAAGCGGGTAGCGGCCGGTCGATGACGGCGCGCCAGAAGTGGAAGAGTAAGCGGATGGTGGCCTCGGCGTTGCGAAGTTTGGGCGGCGGAGTTTGACATTCCTCAAGGGCAGCAAGCCCATAGAGCACTTCGGCGGTGGTCTGGAACCGATCCGTGTAGGTCATGGCTTGCTCGGCCACCACGTAGCCACCGGCGTGCGGCGACACAAACGGCCGGGCCTCCTGCACCTTTTGTCCCGTCACCGCGCAAGCGTCAAAGCTCGGAGAGAAGCCGCTGTAGTTCAGCAGGTGAACCGCCGACCAAATGAAAGCCACTCGAGGTCGCTCGTGGGTTTCGAGGTCGTGGAGGACGTGCACGACAAAGCTGAACTCGTCTTCGCCGGGATGCTCATGGGGCAGGATGCCCGCCACGAGCTCGCAGAGCGCCAATCCCCAGCTGAGGCGCTCGAAGTCCGTCCGCAAGCCGGGAAACGAGGAGATGGGCTGGGATTGGGTGACGTACGCGACTCGCTTACTGGTAGCGATCTGGAGGATGGACGCACTCATCGGCTCGGAACACCCGCTGAGGCGCGAGCCCGCCTTCCGGGCACCCTTGGCCACGACGTCCATGATGCCGTGCTCACGGGTTAACAGCGTGAGGCGCCGGTCGCTCTCTCCAGCGTCCCGGCGCCTCAGCACAATGGCGTGAACGGTTACTTCACTTCCCAAGCAGGCCCTGCCACAGCCACTCCATCCAGATGAAGTACATGCGGTCAATGAGCAGCGTGAACCGCATCATGACCGTCGAGCCGAAGATCGCGCCGAAGCCGATCATGAGCAAGTAGCGGCCAGTCTTGGTCATGCCCTGCAGGAACTTGCTCTTCAGCTCGATGCTGAAGATGAAGTAGCTGAGGACGGTTAGAACCGTGATGATGGCGATCAGGTTGCCCAGCGCTTCGCTCGGATACGTGTGCCGTGCCATCTCCTGGATGTTCTCCGGAGTGACGGCGGGCTGAGTCCACGAGTCGGTTCGCGTGGGGATGATCGTCGGCATTGAGCTGCGCATCTGCGGCGAATAGGTTCGCCAGAAGTTCAGCAGTTGCTGTCCCGACCAGATGCCCAAGATGATGCCGATCGGAACTCGGCTCATCCAAGCGTGCTTCTTGACGAAGACCATGTAGCCCATCACGCCGATGGGGAGCAAGATCGCCCAGATGTAGTAGCCCGGCGTGCCTGAACCTGCAGCCGCACCGACTTCAGCCGCTGATCCGACCATTTTGTCGTACCAGTTAGGCTTAAGCGATTCTTTCCACAGAGCGACAAGCGCCCAACCACCAGCGAGCCCCAGGAACACGTGCTCCCAGAACCGATAGAACTTGTTCTCGCGGTAAAGCACGCTATAGAGGCCGAAGGTTGCGATGACGCCGAGCGTCAACTTGATCATGGTGTAGGTCGTCGGGTTCATCCGTTCCTCCGGCGTCGCTGACGAATCGTCTCGACGTTACCGAGCACGATCGCGGTGATCAGCAAGAAGATCGCGCCGTGGAGCGGCACGATGTACCGTTGCCCGTTCGCAAGGTTCTTCTTGTCCCACATGGGATCGGTGTAGCCCGGAATCTCGTCGTTCACCTTGGCATTCGAGACATTGACCGCACCATCGCTTCCCGCGACATTCAACCCGTAAGCGAGCATCGACTCCAAGTCATAGGCTCCTTTCAGGCCGATCGCCAATCCTTGGAGCTGGTCGCTTTGGTAGTAGTTGTACGTTTCCGGCCCCATAACGCCGGTGACCAGGCCCAACATCGTGACCTTGCCCGAGAGTCGCTCGATCGCGATACGGCTCGTCTTCGAGGCCGTCACGATAATGTAGGCTCCGATGTCCTCGATCTTGTTGATGCCGTTGAAGACCGGAGATTCCATGACCGACCGCTTGGTGCCGCCTGTGTCTGTGTCCTTGTTCGCCGACAGAGCGTTGCGCAAGTTGCTCGAGAAGGACTGAAGCGACGCTTCGATACCGGGGAAGAACCCGATGAACACCCAGTCTTCCCATTGGCGGTAAGGCTGGCCCGTCGCTGCTTCCGTTTCCTTGGCGATCTTGCTGATCTGAGTCCGCGCGACTTCGGGTGCTTGGGGATCGGCACCCGACATCAAAGCGATCTTGACGCGGTCGCGGATCAACACCCGTAGGAGCGCGTCAAACTGGGCGCCACTCTCGCCTCGGGTGCTCTTCGTCCAGTCAGATTGCAGGATGACCGGCTTCGACTTGTCGAGCCCACGGAGCACCTTATAAAGGGCCGCCGAGTTGTCGCTGACCCGATTGGGCAGCTCCAAAGGAACGAACACCAACAGCGAGCAGACGACGAACAGGGCCGCGAACAGCGCTTCGCGGGGGATGTTGAGACTACCGGCTTTCTTTTCAGGGGTTGCCATTAGCTTGCTGACCCTCCTCGCTCAAGGCTGAGCCACAGTCGCAGGGCCATGGCCAGAGCGCCGACACCGACTCCAAAGTCGATCGCGCGAAGGCCTGGCGTTTGTAAGTTGTCACGGATGAATTGAGTGATCGCGTCAAGCCGGAGGTTGTTCACCGCGGCGTTGGCATCTTGACCACCCATGCCGTCGATCATCATCGACCAGTAGTTCTCGGCCATGCCGAGCAAGCCAAGCATGACGATGATGGCCGAAGCGAGCAAGATGGTGGCCTCCACCGAGCGTACGCGGAACGCGCGATAGGCGGCGGAGAGGATATAGAATGCGATGATCGAGAACATGGCCGCCTCCATCGTCTGCAGAAGGCCATCGAACATCAGGTCCTTCATCCAGACTTGGAACGGCTGGTTTTCAACCAGCTTCATGGCTTCAAGTTGCTCAGGGCGCAGATCTTTGACGGTCAGCCAGTCGGCGTATCCAAAGACCGCCATGAGCGCAACGAAGACAAGGAGCACCATGCTGAAGGGCCAGTCCTTCTGCTGCTTCGTCACCCGGGTCATGTGAAGTCGCACCAGCGAGAACACGCCCATCAAGAGCAGGAACGCGGTGAGGATATTGCTGAGGTTCTGAAACTGGCTTTGGGTGTCTTCAAGGAAGAAGGCTACGCTCTCCGTAAAGTTGACGGGAACATCTCCGGCCTCGCGACCGTGGGCAGTTGGCCAGAGCCAAATACCCACATAGAGCAGTCCCGCCATGAACGTGAAGAATCCCGTGATCTTGCCTCGGAAGCGCGGAGGGGTGCGCATCAGGGCAAAGAACAACGCGAATCCGATCACCAGCGTCATTACGATGGCGATCATCAGTTTCGGATCGCCGTTGTCAAAACTCCAGGTCGGGATCATTGACCTTCACCTTCCTCGGGTTGCTTCTCGCGGACGGGCTTCGACTCAGGGTCGGGCTTCTCAGGCGAGAACAGCCGCATCATCGTCGTCTTGGCCGTAGCGTCCTCTACGACCCGCTCCGTCCAACCTCGTCGCTGAGTCGACTCGAGCATAACGCCAAAAATCAGCAGACTGGCAATCAGCATCTTGCTCCAGTCTTGGCCCACGAGGCTGCCGACGAGAACCGGCTTGCGGGTTAGGTACGCGCTCGCCGCATAGAACTCTTCACCGATCAACACATAGTCGCACGAGGCGATGAAGAACGGCGTCTGCGTGTTCTCGGTCGAACTCGCCACCTGAATGGCGCCGATCGAGTTTGCGGTTTCGGCAAAGATCAGCGATTCGGCGAAGAACTCGCCCATGAAGAACGTGGCGGCTGTCTGCTCACGAAGCATGATGCCCGAGACACCCGCAGCAAACGCAAACTGGCGGTCCGAGACAAAGCGAACGCTGTCGGGCTCCATCCGCTCGGGAATGCCTTCGGTTTGGTAGACGTCGCGGATGACTTCTTGGGCAACCGCAAAGACGGCGGCCTCACCACAGCACAGTCGAATCGGGTTGGCGAACCTCGCCGCTGTGCGCGTGATGTGAGCGAAGATGTTCAAGGCTTGGACCGAGATTGCGTTGAGCGCGCCAAGGCCGGGGACCATCAAGACAGGCTTGCCCATCTCGGTCGCACGACCGACGGCATCTTCGATCGCGTTCAGACCCGCGATCCTTCGGATGAAGATGTCTTTGCCACTTTGGGCTCTATAGATGTTGTACAGGACGAACCCGACCAGTATCAACACGAAGAGCACCTGGAATTTTCCGGTGTCGTAGTATTGCATTAACCCTCCGATGCCCCTTGGATCGCCGCACCTCGATCCAGTCGGTCGAGCAGTCGCTCGATATTCTCCCGCTTTGCGAAGAGGCGAGTGTAGTCATTGACGCCATCGAACCCCAAGAAGGGCACGATGAACGGGGAAAAAGTGATGGCGGTTTGTGAGCCGATGAACGCGAGCGGCTTGTGCATTTCCAACATCAGAACGGCAGGCGTGTTGAGGCCGCGCTTCTCGATGGCTTCCGCCGCCTTCTCAATGAGCGCTGCGGTCTCGTCGTCTGTCAGTTCTTCGGCCCAGAGATGTTGCATGCGTCGCTTACCTGCTGTTGGATTCGATCCATGACCGCGTCGCGGTTCCCATCAAAGACGAGATAGATGCCTCGAAAGGGCTCCAATCGGCTCGACGGGTCGCGTAGAGGGGATAGTTTAGCACCAAGATCGTCCTCCCGCACTTGGGCGACGTCCGACCAGAGAATTGCGCTGTGGCTGAACCCGATGCTCCGCTTGACCTCGGTGTCGGTGAGCTGAAACCGGATCGGAAGCCAGAAGTCGGCCGTAGACAGCGCGATCATCGCCGCGCCGATCAGTCCGCCCACCGGATGCCGGAGCGCCCAAAACCCAACGACGGCGGCTAACAACGCCACGAGCGCGACGACCGCCAATCGCCCAGGGTTTCGTTTTGAAAGCTGCACCGTCCATATCAGCGTTTCCCGTTCAGACGAACTCGAAGCCGTTTCCGGTTCGCGCACTTCGTCAGTTCCACTCCTTGAAGAGAACGCTCACCGACTCGTTCTGGTGAATTCGTCGAATGGCCTCGCCGATCAGCGGAGCCGATTCCAAGACCGTGAGCTTCGCCACTTGCTTCTCGCGCGGGATCGGAATGGTGTCCAAACAAATGATTCTTGAGATCACCGAATCCTGTAGCCGATGGAGAGCGGTTCCGCTGAACACAGGGTGCGTGCAGCTCGCGATGACTTCGCGGGCGCCCCGCGAAAGGAGCGCCTCAGCGCCCGAAATTATCGATCCGCCAGTGTCGATCATGTCGTCGATGACAATACAGACCTTGTCCTTGAACTCACCGATAATTTCGACAACTTCGACCTTATTCGGCTCGGGACGACGCTTGGCAATAACCACGAAGGGGCACCCCAGCATCTCCGCTAACGCCTTGGTGCGACCGACCGATCCCACATCGGGGGCTACGATGACGACGTCGTCGCGATCGCGATAACCCTCATCGGCCAGATACCGCCCGATCAGCGGCCCGCCGTACAGGTGATCGACCGGCATGTTGAAAAATCCTTGAATCTGGTCGGCGTGAAGGTCGATCGCGAGCACGCGATGCGCTCCGGCCATGGTGATCATGTCAGCAATCAGGCGTGCGGCAATCGGCTCGCGAGGCTTGATCTTCTTGTCCTGGCGAGCGTAGCCGTAGTAAGGCATGACGACCGTGATGCGCCGCGCAGAAGCTCGGCGGAACGCATCGAGCATGATCATCAGCTCCATCAGGTTGTCGTTGGCAGGGGCGCAGGTCGGCTGGAGGATGAACACGTCGTTGCCACGCGCGCTCTCCTCGATCATGATCCTGATTTCGCCATCGGCAAATCGGGTCGCCGTCATGTTGCCGAGGCCGATGTTGAGATAATCCGCCACGCGCAAGGCAAGATCGGGGTTTGCATTCCCAGCAAACAGCTTCAAATCGGTCAGACCATTGCTCACGACTTCCGTCGCTCCTTCTCGGCTTGTTGCCGTCGACGCCACTCCACTACCCATCCTTCCTTCACCTCTTGTCTCGCGCGCCCCATCGCCAGCGCATCGCTCGCCACATCGCGGGTGATCACGCTTCCCGCTGCGATCAATGCTCCGTCACCAATCGTCAGTGGTGCGACCAAGGTCGAGTTCGACCCAACAAACACGCCCTCGCCGACAACCGTTCGATGCTTCAAGAAGCCGTCGTAGTTGCAGAAGATCGTGCCCGCGCCAATGTTGGTTCCTGCCCCCACCTCACCATCGCCGATGTAGCTCAAGTGGGAAACCGCCACCCTCGCTCCCAGTGTAGCGTTCTTGACCTCAACAAAGTTGCCAATCTTCACTTGTTCGCCGAGAACGGAGCCCGGTCGGAGGTTAGCGAACGGCCCGCAACGGGCCCCGCCCAACAAGGTCGCGCCGTTTACATGGCTCATGAGAACCACGCAGCCATCGCCGATCGAGGAGTCTTGAACCTTCGTGTTGGGCCCGATCTGGCAACTTCGCCCGATGCGTGTGTTCCCTTCCAGCGTGGTGCTCGGCTCGATGGTGGTGTCCTCGCCGATCTCAACATCAGGTTCGATGTAGGTGGAGTCAGGATCGACGATGGTGACGCCATTCAGTGCGTGCTTCTTCAGCACCCGCTCGCGGAGGACTTTGGCCGCTTCCGCGAGTTGCCAGCGGTCATTGACACCGCGAAGGATGTCGCGGTCTTCAAAAATGACCCCCTCAACTTTGCCCCCTCGGGCGCGAATCGCGGCGATCACATCGGTGAGGTAATACTCGCCTTGCTGGTTGTCGTTGCTGAGCGTCGGCAAGATTTCGAGCAGGGTAGCGACGTCGAAGACGTAAATGGCGGCGTTAACTTCGTTTACGGCGCGCTCGGCTTCACTCGCATCCTTGTGTTCGACGATCTTGGTCGGTCCGTCAGCGTCTCGAATGATACGACCATAGCCGCTGGCGTCTGTCAGAATCGCCGAGGCGACCGTTCCCTGGGCTTGGGCGGCACGGTGGCTCGCGATGAGATGCGTGAAGACTGCGTCGGAGATCAGCGGCGTATCTCCAGGAGCGATGACGACGAGGTCGGCACCCGATGCGCGCACGGCGTCGACCGCCATCATCGCGGCGTGGCCCGTGCCGTGCTGCTCGTGCTGCCAGGCGTAGTCATAAGCTGGGCCGAGCGCCTGCATCATCAGATCGCCGCCGTGACCCACCACAACGATCGGTTTCTCGATGCCGGACCCCATCATTGCGCGGCCCACCAAGGCCGCCATGGGGATGCCACACACCCGGTGCAGCCCCTTTGGCAGCTCCGACTTCATGCGAGTTCCCTTCCCCGCCGCCAGAATGATCCCCGTTATCCTCATATCCCCGGCCTTGATTCTGGCTTAGCGAAGGCTTAACGCGCCAGATGGCCGACGGGCGAGCCGGAGCGTAGCAATGGCTTGAGGTCTGCCCAAGTCAGGCTAAACGTGAAACGGCCCATCGCATAGGAGGCCAGTTCGTACGGGTCGAACTCCCAAGTCAGGCCCTTGCCATGAATCCAAAACCGATTCAGTTGAGCGGGTGTGAGTTCGGTGATCCAACCTTCATCGGCCCATTGGACGTTCGGATCCGCGAGGAACTTCTCGAGGAGGAGGAGTTGGACCTTCGGGACGTTTCCCTTGCCCACCAGTTCGCCCAGCGAGAGACCCTTGGGTTTGCCGTTGACCATGCCGAAGTTGAAGGTGCGGCAGAAGCTCATGCCATGCGCGCCGCCGAGGTAGGTGTAGCTGCTCACGAGGACGCTGATCACCTTGCCATCGTTGAGCTTGACTTCGCTGCTGGTGTCATAGGCGAGTTCGGCGCGGTGATTGGACTCGCGGAACTCTCGTTGAATCCGGCGGGCGTCCTTCATGAACAGGTTGAACTTCAAGCCCTCCTGCTCGCGGATGATCTGCGCGGCATGCTTTGCGAGGTCGCTTGTCCCCGCGATCTTGGCGAGCTTGAGCCTGGCGTCCCAGTAGCCTTTGCGCATTTCGATTCTCAGGTCGGGATTAGGCGCAGCGAGGAGGACGGCGGCGAGAAGGGTGAGACTCATGGGAGGATTATGGCGATTTTGGGTTTTAGGTTTGGATGGCCAGCGCCTTCAAGATGAGGCCGTGGGTGGGTTCGTCCCCACGCTTCCCCGCCTACCGAAGATAGATCGAGGCCAAAAAGCCTGTGATCGGCACATTCCCCAGCAGGACCAACAACCCCGCGCGGGGGGCCGTCCACAGCGCCCATACCGCATAGAAGATCGAGACTACGATGCACACCGGCATCACGAGCACGGCGGGAAGGGTTAAGTAAGCCGCCTGGCCGTCCCAACTCGAAATCACCCCAACCAGGAAGATGAACGCCAGGCAACCGTAGGCAGCGATGGGCGCCCACAGGGCAATGATTTGGCGAGGCATGTCCTTCACCAGACGCGGAGCCTCACTTCTCCCGCCCACGGGTAAACCCAAAAGTTCCTCAGCCCGTCCCGACGGATCTCCTCTGCGTAATCGCCATCACGCACCTGCAGCGCCAACGTGCCCGACGGCGCCTTGATGTGGAAGAGGAGCGGCGTCCCCGGGCGCACGACGCTCACGTGACCCCAACCGATCATCGCGCGCTTGAAACTCATCTTGGAGATGTCCTTGCCCTGAAGTGACCAGCGACCCTCGCCTCGCTCGATGTGCGCCCATGGCGGTGATGGGAAGACGTAGTCGTGATGCGGGTCGACCGCCGAAACCCTCAGATAACGTGCGAAGCCAATCCGGACGATCTCGAACCGCAACCCGTTGACCTCCTGCCCACTGACCGGAGGCACTCCCCACCAAATTGCCGAGATGAGCGCTGCGGCAGCTCCTAGTCGGATGCAGAGCGTCCTGCTCGATGTCTTCATATCAGTTCGTGTCTTCGCCCCGAGGCGGAGTTCATGGGAGCGGAATCATTCGGCCATTCATGCGAACTCATACCCACCCTTCGTCACGCGGACGCAGAAGCGCCCGTGGGCTCGCTCGTCCCGGAGAGCACGATCAACACGGGTAGCGAGAGCTTCTAAGTCAGCGTCGTCTGTGAAGGTAACTAATGCCCGCATGCTCGAACTCCTTTAAGTGAAGCCGATGGAAGCCCTGCCGATTACCCGTGAGCACGATCCGCCGCTCAGCGAATGCAAAGGCAAGCACGTCTATATCTGGAATGCCAAGGTTAGCGTTTCCTGCTTCGCGAGACGTGAGCACATCGTGACCCAAGCGCCTCAGAGACTCGACAAGACGGAGGGCAACGTTCTCGTTCGAATACAGCGAGGACACGTCACGCCGCCTCTTGGTGCCGTCAGCGCTGCTCCAGCACCGCCTCGGCATTCGCGGCGAAGTAATCCCAGGCCGCGATCAGATCGGCGGCATTGAGGATCGGGTAGTTCACCAGAAGCTCGCTGTCGGTCATCCCCTGCATCTTATGGCTCACGAGCAACCACACAGGAATACGGGTGTTACGAATACAGGCATCGCCGCCCATAAGCCCTTCCGTAGAGCGAACCGCAGGTTGACCAAGTGCGCGCGCAACCTGCGCCGACTCGGCCCGTTCCATGACGTAGCGCACCACGGCCCGCATCGCTTCTTCCTCGGACGTGAGGGAAAGGTCCTTGGCCAGCTCGCGCAACCACCGCTCGCTGTCCGCATCGAGATGACTGTGTGCTTCATGGTCTATCTAGTTTAGACGCCCCGTTCGAGAGTTTCGATTGCCAGCGGCTGTATTAGAAATGCGAGGAGACTCCGAGGTGAGGCCGTGGGTGGGTTCGTCCACACGCTTCCTCGCTGCGGGAAAAGATGGGTTCAAGATGAGGGCGTGGGTGGCTTCATCCCCACGCGGCACTTTGTCGGAGGTGCGACACAAACTCCGCGCGCCTCATTAGCCTTCCACCCTTACTGCTAACTGCTAACTGCTCACCGTCAACGGCGTTCGCTTCGCCCCATCTGCCGGAGGCTCCGACCACATGCCATCCGCCTTCAGCAACGAAATCAACTCGGCGACGCCCTGCTCCTGAGGAATGCCATGCTTCACCACCTCCCGCTTCCGATACAGCGAGATCTTCCCGCCCGCGGCACCCACATATCCGTAGTCCGCATCGGCCATTTCTCCCGGCCCATTCACAATGCAACCCATCACCGCGATATCCAGCCCCACGAGGTGCCGGGTTGCCTCGCGGACTTGGTGCAGCACCGTCGGCAGGTTGAACTTCGTCCGGCCGCACGACGGGCAGGCGATGTATTCCACCTTCGTCTTGCGTAGCCCCAGCGACTGCAAGATGTCGTAACACACCGGAATTTCATGGATCGGATCCTCGCTCAGCGACACGCGAATCGTGTCGCCGATGCCCTCCATCAGGAGCGTGGCGATGCCCGCGGTCGACTTGATCCGCGCATACTCACCGTCGCCGGCTTCCGTGACGCCCAGGTGCAACGGGTAGGTCATGCCGACTTCATCCATGCGCAACACCATGAGCCGGTTTGCGGCGACCATGATCGGCACGCGACTGGCCTTCGCAGAGATGTTCAGGTTGTAGAAATCGTGCTTCTCACAGAGGCGCAGATACTCGAGCGCGCTTTGCACCATGCCTTCCGGTGTGTCGCCATAGGTGACGAGCATCCGCTCAGAAAGCGAACCGTGATTTACGCCAATGCGCATCGCTCGCCCGTGACGCTTACACGCCTCAATGACCGGCACAAAGCTCTCCTCAACCGCGGCCAGTTCGTCCGCCCATTCCGCCTCCGAATAAGCGAGCTCCGCGCGGAGATCGTCCACCGTGCGGTCCTCGCTGCTACCCCGAAGATCGATGGCCTCATCAAACTCCACTTCCTGAGCGCGGCTACCGTGGCGCTTGAAGACAAACAGCCCCGGATTCACGCGGACTTCATCCACATGCTTGGCGGCTTCGACGGCGATGGCCGACCCTTGGTGGTGCACGTCGGCGGTCAGCGGAACCTCGCGATAACGCTCGATGACTTTGGCGCGAATCTCGCCCATGCATTCGGCTTCGCCCAGCGTCGGCGTGGTCACGCGCACCAATTCGCAACCTTCGCGGTGCAGCGCGATGATCTGCTCGACACAAGCGTCTACATTGCGCGTCTCCTCGGTAATCATCGACTGGACGAGCACGGGATGACCGCCGCCCATGGCGACCGAGCCGACTTGGCAGACTCGGGTGCGCCGCCGGGGATACGTGACATCGAGGTTCATCATGCGTTTCTACGACGAATTGTGGCACCGTAGCGGGCGTTGCCGATAATCTTATGGGCCCACCGTGAGAGTTTCTCGCCATAGAACGGGGCCCTCGAACGTAGTTTCTTATTGGACTGACCCGTGGACGATCTCACGATTCCCTTGCCCGAACCTTCTCGCCGCTCGCGGCGACTACCCGCGATCCTCATGGTCGCTGGCCTGACGCTGATGGCGACCCTCGGGTTTCTGGCGACGCGCGATAATGATCGTGCCGCGCTTCCGGCGGGAGCGACCGAGTTGCTGGCGACCCAGGAAGGCGTCATCGGTTCCGTCATGGTCGCCGAAGGCCAGTCATTTTCAGAAGGCGATCTGCTGTTGGCGTTTGACGATCAGTCGGAGCAGGCCGAACTAACCGCCGCGCACGAAGCGCTTCAGGCGCTCGCCAGCGAAGTCAAGGCAACCGATGTCGCCGTCGCGATCACGCCGCCCGAAGGCGTGTCTGGCCGGATCGTGCCGATTGGCCCCCTTCGGCCCGTTCCCGTGCCGAAAGTCGATCCCCTGCCTGCGCCCATCGAGGGCCCAAATCCAACCCTGCCTGCCGTCGGAGCGACCGGCACCACGGTCGAACCAAAAGCTTCCGCCAAGGCCGAGTTGGAGGCAACCATTGCCGCCGCCGAAACCGAGCTGGCCGAGGCCAAGACGACGAAGCTGAACTTGGAGCACCAACTCGCCCAACTGCAAAGCGAAGCCGAAGATGCCCAGAAGAACGCCGACGCGGGCAAGGTCATCGCCCAGCAGCGCAAACAGCATGCGGACAAGATGAAGATGCTCCTGGCCGAGGGCGCGGTCAGCCAGCTTGAGGCAACCAAAGCCGATGTGCAGTATGCGAGCGCTCAGGGCGGATACATGGTTGCGCAAGAGATGGCCGATGCGGCTGCGAAGAAGCTTAAAGACGCCGAAGCCGAGATCGCGGCCGCAGCCGCTCAGATTCCGACCCTTGAGAAGTCGATCGAGCTTCAACGGGATGTTCTCAAGAAGATGCCCGAACCGGCGCTTACGCCCACTCCCGAGTTGGCGCCGCCGCTCCGTGAAGTGGAGACCAGACCGGTGCCCAAGCCCGCGACCGTCCAGCCCGCTCCTTTGCCCAATCTGCCGACCAAGGTGGACGTCGATAAGGGCGCGATCCGCGAGGCCGATCAGCTGCTTGCCGGCGCCAAGGAGCGCGTTGACAAGGCCGAAGCCGCCCTCATCGCCCGGCGAATCCTCGCTCCGCGGAAGGGTAAGGTCCTCAAGCTTCTCGTAAAACCTGGCGACCGAGTAAAGCCGGGCCAAGTCATCGCCATCTTGCTGTAACCCATGTTGAGCGCGCGCACCGTAGGGCCCTACCAACACCGTTACCTGGTGTGGGCTCCGCCCGGCATCGAAGGTCCGCTGCCCGCCATTCTGTTCTTGCACGGCCGCGGCGAGAGCGGCTCCGACCTAGATCGGCTCGGCCAGCACGGACTCCTGCAGGCCGCCGCTGCTAACCCCATGGATTGGCCGTTTCTCATCATCGCCCCGCAGAAAGCCGACCCGCACCAACTGTGGCCTTGGTATCACCACCTGGTCGATGAAGTGCTGTATGACGTGGAGGCCAACTTCGACATCCACCCCACGAGGCGCTACTTAACCGGCCTGAGCCAGGGTGGGAACGGCACGTTCGAACTCGCGCGCCGGCTTCGCTGGAACTTTGCCGCAATCGCGCCCATCTGCGGCTGGGCCGATCCGATTCGAGCCCAGTTCGAGCTTCATCGCATCCCCGTGTGGGCATTCCACGGCAGCGACGACACCGTCATTTTGCCCTCGGCGTCTCGCGTGGCCGTCGAGTTCATTCAGGCGGGCGGCGGCAATGCGCGCCTCACCGAATATCCCGGCGTGGGACACCACAGTTGGGAACTCGCCTACGCCGACCCCGAACTGCCGCGGTGGTTCTTGGAGCACGGCTAGCATGGACGCCGTCATCTTCGATCTGGATGGCACGATTCTCGATTCGGAACAATGGCACAAGCGCGCCGAGATCGCGGCATTTGGGCAGCTCGGGATCTCGATCAGCGAGGCCGACCTCATGCCGTATGTCGGCACCACGCTCCCGCACATGCTGGGGGGATTGGCGCCGGGCATGACCGTCGAGGAGTTCCTCAGAGTCGAGCAGCCCATTCTGAGCGGCTTCATCGAGCAAGAGATGGAGGCATTCGCCGATGCCGAACGGCTGGTCAATCGGCTGAGCATGCCGCTTGCGATTGCCACGAGCTCGATGCGGTGGTATCTGGACACGGCGACGGCCAGGTTTCCGTGGCTTGATTCGCGGTTTACGGTGCGGCGATGCCAGGCGGATGTCTCGCAGGGCAAACCGCATCCGGAGATCTTCTTGCTCGTGTGTGAGGCGTTAGGGACGTCGCCTGAGCGCTGCCTGGTGATCGAGGACTCGGAAAACGGCGTGCGCGCCGCAAGGGCGGCGGGATGCAAGGTGGTGGGCGTTCAGCGGCATCCGGAACTGGACCTCAGTGCCGCGCATGAGGTGGTGTATGACCTCGACCGGCTGTGGTTTCTGTAGGTGTAACCGCCAAAAGCTAACGAGGCGCGCGGGCCTTCCGCATCGTCCCAGCGTTACCTGGCTACGCTTCACGACCGCTCACGTAGTCGCCGGTTGGTTCGTACCGGCGTTTCCTGGTTGCGCTGATGTCTCGTGCCCTGAAGTCCGGCCTAACGACTACTCGCCGTCTTGCCCGACATCTGGCCGCGAGCATCGAAGGTGTAGGTGCGCACCAGGTCCGCGGCAAGACACGACCCTCCTCGGCAAGCCAGGGCTGGTTCATGCATCTTCCGAAGCCCGTCAGCCGTCCAATTGATCATATGGCCATGCGCCCGGCCGCCCTTGCCCCTGCCCGACCCCGACACGAGCGAATCTCGCCGTTGGGCGTCGTTGCGCCGCCGCCGATCCATGTCGAGGCACCCGCGTTCACGGGTTCACTGGCCATGCTGTTCCAGTGCGTCCACGAGCGGAAGGTGGACCTCATGCAGATTCCGCTGTTCCCCATCTGCCGGGCGTACTTCGAGCACGTCATGGCGACGGAAGCGAACGTGGATGAGGCGGCCGCCGCGATGATGGCCCTCGCCTATCTGCTCGAGCGAAAGGCGTGGGGTCTGCTTCCCACCCCGGAGCCCGAGCCGGAGGCCGACGACGACCTGCCCCTCACCCTCCCGAGCGCACACGAGTACGCGATGGCGATCGAGTCGCTTCGCCTCTGGCACTCGGAGCGCGAGCAACTCTTCTTCCGGCCCCTGGAGGGCGGACCCGACCCCTACGAACTGCCCGTCGCGCTGGGTGATGTGACGCCGAACGATCTGGCCCGCGCGCTGGAGCGACTCCTGCAACGCGCAACGCCCGAGCCGGTGCGTCCGCTCAATCGGCCGCGCAAGAGCCTCAGCGAGCAGATGGGCGTCGTGTTCCGCGCGCTGAACTCGACCTGGCGAACGCTGGAGGAAATGGTGCCGACGCCGTTCAGCCGGGAGGACGCGGTGTATTGGTTCCTGGCGCTGCTGGAGTTGATTCGCCTCGGCCAGGCGGGCGTGCAGTTGGAGGCGGGCGAGGTGCGATTTGCCCGGGCGCATCGCTCATGATGGCGATCCTGGCCGCCGGGCTGATGGCCGCGCCGGTCATCTGCGTCGACCCTGGCCACCCATCGGAGAACGGCGTCGGCACGCGGGGCAAAGTGCTGACCGAGCTCGAAGTGTGCTGGGCCGTCGCATTGAAGCTCCAGAAGCGGCTGGAAGTCGCGGGCTATCGGGTGGTGCTCACGAAGAAGTCGCTCAATGAGACGGTGACGAACAAGCGGCGGGCGGAGATCGCCAACGCGGCCGGGGCGGCGCTGCTGTTGCGGTTGCACTGCGACGCGGGGACGGCGCGCGGCTTCTCGACTTACTATCCCGACCGCACGGGGAAGGTCGGCAAGGTGTCGGGCCCGGCTCAGTCGGTCCTTGATGGGTCGAAGCG
>CAZPHD010000005.1:0-19794 GCA_964586225.1 uncultured Fimbriimonadaceae bacterium | reverse complement strand
CGAGTGGCGGGGCCGTTTCATCGCGCCGCGGTGGCCGCGCTCAAAGGCCATCTTCCGGATGCCGGATTACGCACGGACCGCCAAACGCTGATCGGCGGCAAACAGGGGGCGCTGACCGGCTCAATCTACTCGAAGGTGCCGACCCTGCTGCTCGAAATGTGCGTGCTGCAGAACCCCAAGGACGAGGCGTTTATGCGGCGCAAGGACGGCTACGACCTGATGGCGGGCGCGATCACGGCGGGCGTTCGGGCGGCCATTCCAATCGGCAAGGGTACGCTCCCAGAGCTTTGATCGAAGCTGTTCTGCGTGTGCCTGGCGGTTGGCGTCGCTTCCGCGATCCGGTTTCCGTTCTGGAGGCGCGGCATGCTGACGACGTTGTTCCGGTGCTCGATGAGGCCGAGGGGCATGCGCTTGCGGGGCGCGTCGTTGTTGGCTATGTGGCATACGAGGCGGCGGCGGCGTTCGGCGTGCCCACGATGGCTCTTGACGGCTACCTCGCGCGGTTTGGTGTGTTCTGCGACTTCGAGCTCCTGTCGGAGTTAGACTTCCCTGCCGCCCCAGTTGAACTCGATTGGCAGCCGGAAATCGATGACGCGGCGTATGCGGCGCAGGTGGGCTTGATTCGCGAGGCCATCGGCGCGGGCGATACCTACCAGGTGAACTTCACGCTACGCTTGCGGGCGGAGGGCGAGGTGGACCGGCGAGCGCTGTTCACACAGATAACCGGTTGTCGGCGCACGATGTTCAGCGCGTTTCTCGACTTTGGCGATGAGTGGGTGGCGTGCGCGAGTCCGGAGCTGTTCTTCACCCTGTCGGGAGGCGCGATCGAGTGCAAGCCGATGAAGGGGACGGCACCGCGCGGACGCACCACCGCCGAAGACGCCCTCTTGGCCCAGGAATTGGCGGCAAGCGAGAAGAACCGCGCGGAGAACCTGATGATCACGGACATGGTTCGGAATGACCTCGGACGGATCGCGCAGGTTGGCAGCGTCGTCGCCGAGCCGCTGTTTGAGGTCGAGCGGTTTGCGACGGTCCATCAGATGACGTCGACGGTTCGGGCCTCGACCGACGCTTCGCTCGCGGAGATCTTTGCCGCACTCTTCCCTGCCGCGTCGATGACGGGTGCCCCCAAGCACCACACGATGGAGATCATCCGGGGCTCGGAAGCGAGCCCGCGCGGGGTCTATGCCGGGACGATCGGGAGCATCGGACCCGGGCGGGAGGCGCGGTTTGGGGTGGCGATCCGCACGGTTGTGGGGCGTGAATCGGCGCTGGAGTATGGGGTTGGCGGGGGGATCGTTTGGGATTCGACCGCATCGGACGAGGCGGCCGAGTGGCGGACGAAGGCGATCGTGTTGCGGCCAACTCCCGCCTTTGGACTTGTCGAGACGATTCGATGGACACCGGGCGAAGGGCCGTGGCTTCTGGATCGGCACCTCGCTCGGCTGGCGGACTCGGCGGCGTACTTCGATATTGACCTGGACGAGGTCGGAATCTGGGCGGCGATTGGAGAGTTACGGGAGGATGGCCCGCGGCGATTGCGGCTGGTTGTGGAGCAGAGCGGCGCGTTTACGTTGCATGCCGAGGCGCTGCCCGAGTGGCCCGATGCGATCCGCGTGGGGCTCGCGAGTGCAGCAGTCAACTCGGGAGATCGTTGGCTCTATCACAAGACAACGCTTCGCACGCACTATCCGCCTTTGGGTGAGTACGACGAGCTCCTGCTGTTCAATGAACGGGGCGAGTTGACGGAAGGAACGTTCACGACTTTGGCGTATCGGCGTGGCGATCAATGGTGTACCCCGCCGGTGGCTTGCGGCCTACTGGCAGGAACCTTGCGCGCCGAGCTTATCGAGCGTGGTGAGCTACGTGAAGAACGACTGCTGGTGGCCGATCTGGTCACGGTGGATGAAGTGAGGCTGTTGAACTCAGTGAGGGGCTGGAGCCCTGCTATTTTGGATTTTGGAATGTGGATTTTGGATTGAAGACCGCGCAATCCAAAATCTGAAATCTACAGTCCAAACTCTCCGAGTTTCCTGATCTCGATCTTCCTAAACTCCACCGGCGAGCTTTCCGATTGCAGGGCGATGTAGCCTGAATCCAGCTTGAGTTCGCCCTTCAGAGCGGCAATCAGCGGCTTCGCGTCGGCGTCGTTCGGATCAAGAGTGGCGCCCTTGTATTCGAGCACCGTCTCGCCCTCAATCTTGTGGACAATCCGACCATGGGGCCAGACTTCGAGCTCGCACTTCACCCACGAGTCGCCGTGATACGTCTTCGATGTCGAGTTGGTGCAGTGTTGCGTCCAAAGCTTGTCTTGGTAAACGATATTCGTGCCAGGGGTGCAGATGTTCCCGGTGGATCGCTCGCCCGAGCCGAGACCGCCCAAGAACTGCAACTCTAAGCTGACTGGGAAGTTCTGACCCTTTGTCATCGTCTTCGGATCTTGGCAGTGGAACATCACGCCGCTGTTGCGATTCGCCCAGCCGGGACCATCCTTAATCTGCGGGCCGGTAAATCGATACTCCAGACGGAGCACGTAGCTCTTAAACGGCGATTTGTAGAAGAGGTGCCCGAAGCGCTCCTTAAACTCGCCGTTGTACTTCTCGTAATCCACGACGATCGCGCCGTCGCGCACGCGGAACGTGTCTCCAAAGTTGTCGCCTAGGTCGTAGCCGGTGATCTTGGGCGTCCAGCCATCCAAGTCCTTACCATTGAAAATCGACGTCCATTGCTGAACGGGGGCCAGGGCGAGAAGGGCAACTGCGGCAATCATGGCTTGATTGTGGCACCGGATGCGGCCCGCTCGGCGCGCGCGGTATTGCGGGTGTCTTGCCATGGGAACTGCCGCGGCTGCGGAGCCGGCTTTGCGGGCAGTCCACCCATCATGATTAGAGCCCGACGCGGAACCGCGCTCGTGTTTGGCCCGGCATAGTGTAGGGTTCGGTTGTGATGGATGGTGATGCCCCCTGCGGGTAGAGGACACGCGACGGGATCGACGATCGGCGCAAGATCAACGAGCTCCAAACCATGGACGCGCGCATTTCCCCCGATCGGCCGATGCGGCAGCAACTCCCAGTAGTGGCTACCTGGCATGAACCAGAGGCACCCATTCTCGAGCGTGGCCTCCTGTAAGGGCATCCACACGCTCACCGTGACGTACTGCTGGTCCGGCTCCCAATAGGCTTCGTCTTGGTGCCATGGCGTGGGTGCGCCATGCCCGGCGGGCTTGAAGATGGCGTGGGCCACCCCCAGTCCCGCTTCGGGTCCGAGCAGCTGCCGGACGATGTCGGTGGCGACTTGGAGATAGGTTCCGTTGGCGAGTTCGGGCGCGTAGGCGAGCGGGTTCAACACCTGCGGCAGCGCGGCGGTCTCGCCTTGGTTGTCCTCGCCTGCGAGATCAAACTGGTCGCCAGAGTCGAAGCCTGCCCTCCGCTCGAACATGCCGTCGTAGGCTTCTCGCATCCAGTCAAGTTCATCGGCAGTGGCGATGGGCTCGGTGATGCTGAGAAACCCGTTCAGGTGGAACGAGCGGACTTGCTCGACGGTGAGGCGCATGCTGTGATTATGGGCCGCTTATAATAGGGCACGATGTCAGGTGGTTGGATTTCGAAGGAGCTTGCCGCAAAGCTGGTGATCACGAACTCTAAGGTCGAGGACTTAGGGTGGACGACCCTCGGCACGTTGAACGTTGAATCGGGGCGAGTTTGGGTGGGCGATGCCTCGTTTGCCCCGAGTGAGCAAGACGGTGAAATCGTCGATCTTCCGCCCGGCGAGTATGAAGGCCGGGTGCGGTGGGTCTCTATCGATGGCCAAGAGCTTGAGGCGAATCTGGTCTTTGCGCGCCCCGGATTGGAGACCACGCGAGGCTCTGAAATCGGCGAAACCTGGGCGGACACGGCCAGCCAGGGGTCTGTGACTTCGAGCTCTTTCGCGCGGCTGTAAAGGACCCGGAAGCTTACTGGGAGGCCTATGAACTCGCGGTCGCGATCAAGGGCTCCACGTGCTTCACCTACGAAGGTGCCGTGCTCCTCGTCTCCGGAATGGGAGATGGAGACGGCACCTTCAAGCTCTTCGAACACCTCCACGAGGGTCAACGCGCTGGCCTCGAAGTCCAGTTTATCGACCCGGACGATGGATTCAAAGTGCTCGACTAGGTTTCCAGCAACCTCCGATAGGCGTCATAGCGCGCGGCGGCGACATCTCCTTGCTCCACCGCGTCGCGCACCGCGCATCCGGGCTCCGCGATGTGACGACAGTCGCGGAAGCGGCATCGGAACGCGGCGAACTCCGGGAAGTAGCCTGCGAGCTCATCCGGTCCAACGTTCCAGATGCCGAAGCTTCGGATGCCCGGCGTGTCAATCAGGGCGCCGCCACCGGGCACCGGGAAGAGGTCGGAGACGGTCGTGGTGTGGGTACCACGGCCGTAGCCCTCCCATACCGCGCCGACCTGCCGCTGGATCTCGGGATACAGCGCATTCACGAGCGCCGACTTCCCAACACCCGAGTGGCCCACAAACGCGGCCGTCTTCCGCGCAAGGTGGTCGCGAAGCAGGTCGATGCCCTCTCCGGTGAGCGTCGAAACCGGGAAGAATGGCACTCCGATCGCCCGATAGGGTGCGAGCACGGCGCTCGCCTCGGCGCGATGTTCGGGAGTGGCGAGGTCCATCTTGTTCAGCACGAGGATCGCCTCCGCCCCGCCGTATTGAATCGCCACCAGGTAGCGATCGATCAGGCGCGGATGCAGCGGCGGGGTGAGAATGCTGACCACGACGGCCACCACATCCACGTTAGCTACGATCACTTGCTCGGCACCGGCGTCGGAAACTCGCGGGCGGCTGAGGCGGGTTCGCCGAGGTTCAACCCCGGCAACTTCGAAGCTGCCCGAGCGGTCGAGCACGCGAACGCGGTCGCCCACGACGGGGCGTTGCCGGCGGACGGCGGCTTCGATCTCCGCGTCGCCGGTTTGGACGCGGCACGATTGCGGCCCCGCCCACACCACGAGTCCGGTGATCTGCGCTCGGTCGGCGAGGGCGCGCTCTTGCTCCAGAATGCGGAGCATCCACGATTCGAGACTCTCGCTTCGGTGGTGCTCCTCGGTCGTTCGGCCTCGTTCGCTCTTACGAGCTTGCTTGGCGAGTTTGAAAAGGCGACGCCGGTCGTTTACGTCCAGCGCCTGCAGGTCGGCATGCGAAAAGGTTTGATTTGGCTTCAATGCGTTCGATGTGCGGAGGGCCGGACCTGCCGGGCAGGTCGGACGGCAAAGACCACCGTCGGCGAAGCATCGAACGAATCCGCGAGCGTTAGAGGCTAGCGACGGAGGGGGCGAACGAAAGCGCAAGTTCTTGTTGATTCATGGTCACCACACCTCCTTTGGAGAGTTGCTCAATGATACCTGCCTAACGTGGTTCCGACGTCTCGCCGGACATCCGGCCATCCGAACTTCGCCGAGAAGGCGAAACCACATCAAACGTGCCGCGGGGAAACCGAACCCCGAACCGATAGCTGAAGGCCTCGATTTGCATTGGGTCGTCCGGGCGCTCGTACCACATGGGGAACATGAGGTAGCTCGCCATCCGCTCGGGGCGGTTGTCGTAGCCGATCTGCTGGATCCAGCCATCGCGGAGCGTGATCGTCATGTTGCCCATGCCCCTGCTCGTGAACTGGAGCCAGTTGCGACCGCCGCGGACCTCGGTCGCCTCAGCGATGAGGCGGGGCATGGCGGCTCTACCTTCTAAAAACAGGAAGATGAGCGATGAGTTGCCGGCGCGGAGGGCGAGGTCGGAGTGGGCCTGCATGAGCGGAGCCGCTTTCCGAAGCTGAGCGGGGCCTCCGTCAAGGTTTTCGGCCAGGAGCGTTTTGCCATCGGAGATGTAATAGCCGCCGCCTCCCCAGTAGCTTCCGGCGGTCACCCGGAACCGTCGCTGATCGGCGTAGGCGAGCACGATCTCGTTGTCAGCTTCCTGGGCTTCGTGCTTTCGCAGCCGCGCCGACTTGCTAATCGAGATTTCGGCGTTACGGAGCTTGCCATACCGGTCGAAGAGGGCTTCAAGCTCGGCTCTCGGAGTCGGCAGCGTGGTCAGGAGCAAGGCAGGGATCATGTTGCGCAGGATACTCCGAACTCCCCCTCGCCCCTTTGGGGAGAGGGGGTTGGGGGGTGAGGGGCTTCCGGTACCCCGACCCCGGCAACACGCCTACATCTCCCCTAGAACACCCCCATAACTCGTCGATATAGGGGTGGCATAGGGGTGCTCCAGGGGTTGCGTCACCGGCACACATGCCCCTCAGCCCGCCATCGTGCGAACGCTCACTTCCGCGGCCAATCTGCCCGCGATGCGGCGGAACTCGGTTGCATAATCCGAATCCTGATTCGCCACCAACGCCGGCTCGCCCGCATCCGAGGCATGCGAAATCTCCGGATCGAGCGGAATCGAGCCTAGGAACGGCATCCCATACTGCGCGGCCAGCTCTTCGCCGGTCATGCCCGAGAACACCCGCGTGACCGTGCCGCAACCCGCACACCGGTATCCCGCCATGTTCTCCACCACGCCCAACATCGGCGTATTGAGCCGCCGAAAGAGCTGAATCGACTTGCCCGCGATGTTCGCCGCCACATGGTGCGGCGTCGTCACCAGCACCACCCCGGTCAGCGGCACCAACTGGGCCAGCGACATCGGGGCATCGCCTGTCCCCGGCGGCAGATCAACCAACAAGTAGTCCAGTTCGTCCCACAGCACGTCCTCAAGCAACTGCTTCACCGTCCCCGCGACCATCGGCCCGCGCCATAACACGGCTTGGCCTTCCTGAAGCAAAAACCCGAGCGACATCAGGGCGACACCGTGGCGTTGGACGGGCAAGATCTTGTTGTTGGCGGTCAGCGGTTGCTCGCCCTGGACGCCCATCATCAGCGGGATACTCGGGCCGTAGACGTCAGCATCCATCAGACCTACCCGCGCCCCGGTCTGCGCCAAAGCAAGCGCCAGATTAACGCTCACCGTGCTCTTGCCCACGCCGCCCTTGCCGGAGGCGATCGCGATGCAATGCTTGACTCCCGGAATCAGTGGCGTCTGCTCGCGCTCGGTCGTGCGAACCCGGGCGGTCATCTCAACGTCAACCTCGGTCGCCCCCAGCGCGAGCACCACACCCTCGGCTTCCGCCTTCAAGATGTCCTTGACGGGGCAGGCCGGCGTGGTGAGTTCGACGGTAAAGGCGACCTTCATGCCGTCGATCCGCACATCCTTCACAAATCCCAGGCTGACGATGTCGCGATGGAGGTCGGGGTCGTTGACTTGGCGCAAGGCATCGAGGACGGCACTTTCAGTGAGCATGGGGCAACAGGATGGTACCCAGCGAGCGTCGGATAGAATAGACCCATGCCCTCCACGCTCTTCGACAAGGTTTGGGATGCCCACGTCGTTGCTCCGCTCACCGGCGGCGGAAACCTGCTGTACATTGACCGCCACCTCGTGCACGAAGTCACGTCGCCCCAGGCGTTCGATGGTCTGCGGGAGTTTGGGCGTTCGGTGCGGCGTCCCGATCTGACGTTTGCCACCGTGGACCACAACGTGCCGACGGACGGTCGTCCGATCGATGAGAGCACACTCAGCGGGCAGCAGCTTGCAGCGCTCGCACGGAACTGTCGCGAGTTCGGCGTTCCGCTCTATGGCTATCAAGAAGCGCGGCAGGGCATCGTGCACGTGATCGGCCCCCAGCTTGGCATCACGCTTCCCGGCTTGACGATCGTATGCGGAGATAGCCACACCTCGACCCACGGCGCTTTTGGCGCACTCGCTTTCGGGATCGGCACCACGGAGGTCGAGCATGTGTTGGCGACGCAAACGTTGCGCGCTCCCGCCAAGCCTAAGCGGCTCGGCGTACAGGTTGAGGGCACGCTCCAGCACGGCGTGACCGCCAAGGACATCATTCTCGCGGTGATCCGGCGACTTGGCGCGGGTGGCGGCACGGGCCACGTGGCCGAATACTACGGCTCGGCGATTCGTGCGCTGAACATGAGCGGGCGGATGACCGTGTGCAACATGAGCATCGAAATGGGCGCCCGGGCGGGCATGATCGCCCCCGACGACGTCACGTTTGCCTACATCGCCGAAGGTGACCGCCCCTTCGCCCCCAAGGGAGCCGACTACGACGCCCAAGTCGCGCATTGGCGCACGCTGAGCACCGACGAGGGCGCGACGTTCGACAAACACACTCGGCTCGATGTGGATGATCTGCAGCCCCAGGTGACCTGGGGCACCACACCCGCGATGACGGTGAACATTGGCGAGCCGATTCCGGAGCCAACGGATCGATCTGAAGAGCGGGCGCTGATGTACATGGGCCTGCATCCGGGGACGGCGATGCGTGATGTGTCGGTGGATACGGTGTTTATCGGCTCCTGCACGAACTCGCGAATCGAGGATCTGCGCGACGTGGCCCGCGTCGTCCGGGGTCGTCGGGTGGCAGACGGCGTTCGGGCCATGGTCGTCCCCGGTAGCGAGGCGGTCAAGAAGCTGGCCGAGCAGGAGGGCCTCGATGAGGTCTTTCGCGCGGCGGGCTTCGAGTGGCACCACGCGGGTTGCTCGATGTGCCTGGGCATGAATGGCGACATCCTGCGTCCGATGCAGCGAAGTGCGTCGACCAGCAATCGCCCGTATGAGGGTCGGCAAGGTCCGGGATCGCGGACGCACTTAGTTTCGCCAATTACGGCGGCGGCGACGGCGCTGGAAGGGCGCTTCGCCGATCCGCGACCGTATCTCGGATGATCCGCGAAGGCTGGGGAGTGTGGGAGGGCGTGTTCACGCCTCGCGAGTGCGAGGAACTGATCGAAGCCCTCGACCTTCACGCGCCCACTCGCGGTGGTCAGCGCAACATGCTCGACCATCCGGCCGTGATCGATCTCGCCCACGACCCTCGGATTCGCGCCATCGTGAATGAGTTACTGTCCCCTGAGGCGGTGGCCGTTCGGGGCATCGCCTTTGACAAGAGCCTGGATGAGAACTGGGCCCTGGCCATGCACCAACACAAAGATCGCGTTGCTACAACGCGTTGAGACGGCGGGGTTTTCGGGCTGGTCGTTGAAGGACGGTGTGGTGCACGCACAGCCACCCGCGGAGGTTCTGGCGCGCCAGATCGCAGTGCGACTTCATCTCCATCCTTGTGAGGCCGACTGTGGTCCGGTGCACGTGATCCCCGACTCCCACCGCCAGGGATTGCTGAGGGGTGAGCAGGTGCGAGCGTTGGCGATCAGCGCGTCAGTCGCGCTCACCGGCGGTGTGGGCTCGATCGCGGTGTTTCGATCGTTGTTGCTTCACGGGTCGCCACGGATGACGTGGCCCGCGCGGAGAAGGACGCTCCATCTGGAGTTCTGCGACGCCCCGCTACCCGAAGGACTCGCTTGGCGTTGGGCAGTCTGAGGGTCTCCCTACTCGTGGAGAAGGGAGACCCGGGAGGCTCTAGGGCCAGATGCGCCAGTGCACCCAGTCAATGAACATGTTCGGGAACAGGCCCGGAACAACACCGAGGTAGAGGCCCGTAATGCGAATCTTGACCTGACCCGTCGGCGAAATGAAGTTCGTCGGCGTAGTGGTCAACGATCCGCTACGGACCACATCGGTCGGCGTCAAGATCGCGATGTTGAGCAACTGCCAGGCGTTCGTGGAGTTGTTCCAAATCTCGATCTGCTGATTCGTCCGCAGACCCGTCAGGCCGCTCTCGACGAACCAGTCAATCCGGCTCGCCGTCAGCGAAGGTGACGTGCCCGTAATCTCCAAACGGATCCGAGGATCACCCGGAGCCGCCACGCCATACGTGATCGTGTACTTCACGTCGTCGCTCTGGGCTAGAGCACCTACACCGCCCTGCGGGTTGGCACCCACGAGGACGCTGATCGCGTTCGGCGCAAGCTCAATCGGATTGATTGTGAACGTCTGGCCCGCGCTGGTTCCGCCACCCGGGGTCGGGTTGAAGACCGTCACCGTCGCCGAACCCACGAACGCCGTATCACCGGCCGGGATGCTCGCTGTCAACTGCGTCGAGCTGTTGAAGGTCGTGGTCCGGTTCGCGCCATTCCAACGCACAATCGAACCGTTGACGAAGCCCGAACCGTTGACCGTCAGGTTGAACGTGCCACCCGCGGCTTCTCGACTATTGGGCGAGATCGACGTCAAGACCGGAGCCGGGTTGTTCACCGTGAAGTTCACCGCGTTGGAGACGTTGGCTCCGTTGGCGACCGTGATTGGGAAGACGCCTGCCGTCAGCAGGTCGCCGGCCGGGATCGTGGCGTTGAGTTGCGTGCTACTCACGAAGCTCGTGGTGCGGTTGCTGCCGTTCCAACGAACGACCGACGTTCCATTCACGAAGTTCGTGCCATTTACCTGGAGCGTGAAGCCCGCGCCGCCGACCGTGCCGGAGTTCGGCGAGATGCTGGTGATCGTCGGCACCGTCGAGGGCGTGATCGTGAAGTTCACGTTCGACATGTCATAGAACACGTTCCCAATGGCCTCGATGATGATCCGGGCCTGGGTGGTGTTCACGTTCGGAATGGTGACGGTGTGGCTGCCATCGTTTGGAGTCGAGGCAACGATTTCGGTCGCCGTGCCCGTTCCGTAGCTGTTGCCACTGTTGGTGGAGAGGAGGATTCTCACGTTCGGCGCAACGCTACCGCCGCCGACGTTCCACGTGATCGTCTGAGTGCTGCCCCCCGCCCAGGTCACCGCCGTGTTCGGCGACGTCACTTGGAAAGCGGTTCCTGACGTGGTCAGGGTCATCGTGTCGGTCGCGTGGCCGCCCGAGATCGGGAAGTTGTCGCGAACCGTGGCTCGGAAGGTGAAGTTTCTCGCCACTGACGTGAGAGGTTCCCAAGTGCTGAACGAGTTCGAGATCACATTCGCGAGCGGCGGGAAGAAGCGCGTGTTGCTCGTCACCGGGAGACGCGAACGATACAGCGCACCCGTCGTGGTTGAGGAACCCGTGTTGTACTGCTCCCAGCAATAGGTGAGCGGATCGCTGTTCGGGTCACTCGCCGTAGCGGTGAGCTTGAACGGAGTGCCGATCGGGATCGTATAGTTGGGACCGGCATCGACAGTCGGCGTCAGGTTTGACGTGTTCGTCGTAGTTCCCCCCGAGCCAGGGTTGTTGCGCCAGTTAAAGATCTCGAAGATGCTTCGATAGTGGAAGTAGGCGTCGGAGTTGTTCTGGACGTTCTGCGCACCACAGATGCCCGCGTAAGACATGATGGTCGAGCCACTACCAGGCTCAAACGCGGATGCACTGACACCGTTACCGGAACATGCCCCCGCTGTACCCGCAAAGGTGTGATTGGCGCCGTACTGGTGCCCCATTTCGTGGGCGACATAGTCAATGTCAAACGGATCTCCGACGGGCGCGGGCGAACCAGTGACGCCTCGCGCTTTCTGTCCCGTGACTCCAACCACTGCGAGACCAGCAACGCCTCCGCCCCCGGTCGAGAACACGTGACCGATGTCGTAGTTCGCGTTGCCGACCGTCGTGTCGAGGTTCGTCTGATTCTGGCCCAACATTGTGAAGCCGTTGTTGTTCGTGAAGGGATCGGTGGATGCGTTCGTCCAGCACTTCACGTAGGTCATATTCATCCGGATCGCGAGGTCCTTTTCGTAGACCTGGTTCACCCGGTTGACGGACGTTGTGACGCCGTTGATGGCATTAGCCTCGGACCCGTAGAACGTGGTGTATTCGCCGGTGGCGTTCATCGCGAGGCGATAAGTCTTGTAGTTATCACCGGGACCAAGCGCACGATAGCCCAAGAGATCGCCCACGCTGAGGCGAGCAGGGGCTTCGGGCGTCATACACGCAAACGCGCGGGGAAGATGATTCTGGTGTCGGTAGTACACCACCGCTTCGCTCTTGTTGCCGATCTGAGCGGGCGCGATCAATACGGTGCCCACGCTGGTGGTAAAGATGGCGTTCAGGCCGTTCGGGCCGATGTCGAGTCGACCCCGCGAGTGGAGATCGTCCAAGCCGACGACACGGAACGTGTAGATTCCATGCTTGCGCGAGACAGCGTCCGGCAAGATCGGAGAGTTCATCACCCGGTAGCGGAGCATCTCGCCGTTCGGGTTGGGGAACGCAAGCACGATCGAGTCCATTGGACCCGTAAGCTTCTCCATCGGGGCGCGCAGCAGTTGGCGCTTCAGTTCGTCAAAGTTGTAGCCAAAGGACGCTGGCGACTCGATCCACTTGAGGTGGTCGTCAAGCTTGGCCTCGTTGCTAGGGCCAAGAGGTTGCCAGGACACCTGAGCCTGGGCGACTCCGGCACAAGCCAGGAGCCCCAACGCAATCAATGTTCCGTGTGTTTTCCGCATAGTGAGACACCAAATCGCCATCCCGAGGGGTGGGCTGGATTGCGCTCCATTGTACGACACGTTACGGCGATTCCCCAAAGCCTTTCCATGCAGCCTGGTACAACCACAGACCAAACCCCGTAAGATTACGGGGGTCAGGTGGTTTCGCAGCGCGGCTTTCGAGCATCATTGTGCAGATGGACGAAGCGCGACGTGAGGCCCTGCGATCCCTTCCTTCCGTAGACCGTCTGGCCGATGATCCTCGGCTGTCGACCTTCGGCGGCCCGATCCGCATTGCGGCGGCTCGGGCGGTTTTGGCGCAGTTTCGTCGCGCCGCCCAGCATGGCCGCCCGATGAGGCAATCGATCGTCGATGCAGCAGTGGAATGGGCGCTCGCCGCCGGTCGCAACTCCGTCCGACCCGCGATCAATGCGACGGGCGTGATCCTGCACACCGGCCTCGGCCGGGCCCGACTCGCGGCCGAAGCAGTTCGCTCAATTGGCGAGGCGGCCGAACACCACGCACTTGTTGAGTTCGATGCGCTTTCGGGGGCGCGGGGCGAACGCCAAGATCATGTGCGCGATCTCCTGTGTGAGCTGACCGGCGCGCCCGACGCACTCGTGGTCAACAACTGCGCCTCGGCAGTCCTTCTCGGACTTGCCGCCCTCGCCGGAGGGCGCGAGGTGCTGCTCTCACGCGGCCAAATGGTGGAGATTGGCGGCTCATTTCGGATGCCCGACATTGTCCTGCAATCGGGAGCCCAATTGTGTGAAGTCGGTTGCACCAATAAGACGCACCTGTCGGACTACGCAGAGGCGATCACCGACCAGACGGCGATGATCCTGCGATGCCATCCCAGCAACTACCGCATCACCGGGTTTACCGACGAGCCTCCTTTATCCGAGCTTGCTGGTATCGCCCGGGAGCACAAGCTCTGGCTGATGGACGATGTGGGGTCTGGTTGCTTGGTCGACACGACTCGCTTCGGCCTTCCGGCGGAGCCCAGATTCGGGGTGGCAATCTCGGAAGGAGCGCACATCACGATGGCCAGCGGAGACAAGATGCTCGGCGGACCCCAGGCCGGCCTCATCCTAGGTACACCCGAAGCGATCAAGGAACTCAAGCAGCATCCGATCGCACGCGCCGTGCGCGTTGACAAGCTAACGATCGCCGGACTTGCGGCGACGTTGCGTCTTTATCGCGAGGGGCGGGAATCCGAGATCCCCACGATCTGGGCCCTTTCACGACCGATGGATGAGATTCGCGCGATCGCTGAGCGCTGGGCAGGCGTGTTCGCCGGCGCGCGGGTCGAAGACGGACTTACCGAGACCGGCGGGGGATCGCTGCCGGGGCACGGCGTGCCCACGGTCCGCACCGGTTTGCCGAGTGATTCTGCCGACGAACTTGCTTTCAAGCTGCGTCACAGCGAGATTCCGATCGTGGGCCGAATCGAGCGCGGCCTCGTCTGGCTAGATCCGCGCACGGTTGATAGGAGCGAAGCTGACTTCGTCGAACAGCGACTCAAGGAGCTAAGTTCTTGACCGAGTCCACGCTTCGCGAATGGCTCGCCCGACTGGACGCCCATGCGCCCGGAGAGGCTGCTCACGCAGAGCGGGTCGCCGTACACGCCGTCGCAACCGCAGATCGCCTCGGGGGGATCGAGCTTCGCACAGCGCGCATCACCGCCGCGCTTCATGATGTGGGAAAGCTCAACCTGCCATCCGCGATTCTTGCCCCCGGACATGCTTGGACGGCCGCTGATGTCTTGGCGATGCGGGGCCATGTCGTGCTGCCCGCAGGTCTCGAAGACCCAGACGTTGATGCGGCAGCGATCGGCCAGCATCACGAACGACTTGACGGCGCTGGCTATCCAAACGGACTTCGAGGCGACCAGATCGGAATCCTTGCCCGGATCATCAGCGTGTGCGAAGCCTTCGACGCTATGGTTCACGACACTCGCTACCGCCCGGCGAAGTCGGAGGCGGCCGCGATTGAAGAAATCCGCCGCGGAGCGGGCGGTCAGTTTTGCCCGAAAGTGATTGAGGCGTTTGTCGCGATTCAACCCCTCATCCAACCGCTAGTCTGAGCAAATCTCACGATAGGCACCCGGCTGCCGAACGGCGAACGCATGGGTCTCGTAGACCCCTGGAATCACAATCCGGTTCTTTTGCCGCGCGAGGCTGAGGTCAAGGTCCACGATCATCCGGCCCTCGCCGTCGCCCAACGCGTCAAGGACCCGACCCTCGGGATCGCAGACCGAGCTATGCCCGAAGAAGCGGGTGCCATTCTCCACGCCCACGCGGTTCACCGCCGCTACGAAGATTCGATTCTCACTCGCCCGCACGACGGTGTAGTTCTTGGCCGAAAGCTCGGCCCCTTCTGGCCAGTTCGTCGGCAGAACCAAGAGGTCCGCGCCCTTGAGAGCCAACACGCGCACGGCCTCCGGAATGCGAAAATCGTAGCAAATGAGGATGCCGATCTTGCCCCACGGCGTGTCGAACACGGGCAACTCACCCCCTGGGGTCGCAAAGCGATCAAAGCCCAAACAGGGCAAGTGCGACTTGTCATAGCGTTCGCACCTTCCTCCCGGCAACATGAATGCGGCCGAGTTCCGCAGGACGTCTCCGTCGACCCAGAGATAGCCAAGGATGACGGCGACGCCCGTCGCTTCCACCGCCGCCTGAATCTCGTTCAGGTGGACTGCCGGGTCATCCAGGGCAATCCGCTGCGCTTCCTCCGGCGAACTGACCACGTAACCATTGAGGAACGCCTCTGGAAACACGGCAAGCTCGACGCCTTCCAGAGCCAGCCGTTCAAGTTCCACGACGATCCGACGCGTGTTCTCGGCCGGATCATCAAAGACAACGTCGAACTGGCAGGCGGCAAGGCGCATGGGGAAAGTGTACTATCGTGGCCGTGCGCGAGCGATTGACTTATGAGGCGGCAGTGTCCTACCTGGCTGGCCTTCAGAACCGCGGTTGGCGGCTCGGGCTCGACCGCATGGAGGCGTTCCTCGATCGTTCGGGCCTGAGCCACAACCTGGGCAATGGCTTGACCCAGTATCTCCATGTCGCGGGTACGAACGGCAAAGGCTCGGTCACCGCCTACCTGCAGAGCATGCTGGTGGAGAACGGGGTCCGTACCGGGGCGTTCTTCAGCCCCTACGTGGTTGATTTGCGAGAGCGTGTGCAGCTTGGCCGAGACCTGATCGATCGAAATGAGTTTGCGCGGCACATAGAGGCCCTGGCTCCGATCGCCGCCGACCTAGAGTCCACCGAGTTTGGGGGCGTCACCGAGTTTGAAATGAAGACAGCGGTGGGCATTCGGTCGTGGACCGAGCATGAGACGCAGTGGGTTGCCTTGGAAGTCGGACTCGGTGGTCGGCTTGATGCCACGAACGTCGTCACGCCCGCGGCCAGCGGCATCGTGAGCATCGGATACGATCACACGGCGATCCTTGGACCGACGCTCGGCGATATCGCCCGCGAGAAGGCGGGGATCATCAAGCCGGGCCGACCCGTCGTAACGGGCGACTTGCCCCCCGAAGCTCTGGAATCCGTGGCCGTGCGCGTCGCCGAGACCGGGAGCGAATGGTGGAGGTGGGGGCAGGAGCTTCGCCTCACGGGCACGGGCCCATATACGGTCGAGACGCCTCGCGGACGGGTCGAGAGCTTGGTGCCGGGGTTGGTCGGAGCCCCGCAACCTCACAACATGGCGGTTGCGGTGGCGATGACGCTCGTTGCGGGGGCGGTGACCGACCCGGATGCCATTCGGAGAGGATGCGAGCGCGCACAACTTCCCGGCCGATTCCAGCGGCTGGAATCCAACGGACACACCTACATCCTAGACGGAGCCCACAATGCCGAATCGGCTGAGTTGCTGCGGCTCACCCTCGACCAGCACTATCCGGGGCGGCGCTTCACCTTGATCACGGGCATGGTCGACGGCCACGATCCCGAAGGCGTCCAGGCGCCGATTCGCGAGCGGGTGGCCCGCACTTACGTTGCCCCAATTGACTTCTATCGCGCCCTACCACCTGAAGGACTTGCCGCCTACGTGCAAAACGCAACCGCCTGCGAATCGGTTGCCGAAGCGATCACGGCGGCCGAATCCCACGACGAGATCATCCTCGTAACGGGTAGCTTCTATCTTGTGGGCGACGTTCTCCGAACCCTAGCGGGGCGTGACGACGTACGTTAATGTAACGATGAGAGCTTCCCTTTTTATCCTCGCGAGCATTGGCCTTGTGGCCACTGCCACGCCTCAGCTGACCAAGCAGGGCGCGGCCTACCTCTTCCGGGCCAAGTACACCGCCGGCCAGACCAATCGCTACACGATGACGATGAGCAGCACCATGAACAGCCAGGCGATGCTGAACATGGAGACTCCCTTGGTGCTCAAGACGGTCAGCGTCTCGAAGGGGATTGCCACTGTCGAAGTCGCCACTGGACCGGCCAAGATGAATGGCAAATCGCAGGGCCAGGTTGACAAACAGACCGTGAAAATGGATAACCGCAACCGCCCGCAGGGTGGCCAGAACAGCTTTGAAAGCTTCGGTTCTTTTGCTTATCCGGAAAAGCCCATTGCGATCGGCGGCAAGTGGACCCAAAAGATGGATATGGGCACCGCGATGGGCGGCATGAAGTTGGACGCAACCTACACGTTTGTGGGAGTCAAGACGATCGGTGGTAAGCAAGTTGCCGAAATCAAGTCGACGATGAAGGGCACGATGATGGGTCCAATCACGGGTAGCGCCACGACCTACATCGTCATGGCCGACGGATCGCTGCACTCAAGCACCGTGCAGATGGTCATGAACATCAATCCAGGGCAGGGGCAGCCGGTGCAGAAAGTGGTCACGAACGCGAAGGTCACGCGGAAGTGATCTCGGTTCGGCCCGGATCGGACCCCGCGCTGGCGCAGCTCTTGGCGCGCCACCCCGATGTCGATCTGGAAGCGGGCACGAGCAAACACGTGCTCGAATGGCGCCAGGGTGATTGGGCGCGGCGGATCGTTAGCTCCCCGGTTGCTGAGGCACCCTACGGACTCATTGAGCTGATGGACAACAACCCGCTGGTGTGCGCCGATTTTGTTCGGGTGCCCAGCCCCGCCGCGACGCTGGCCCTGATCGCGCTTGGTCCGATTTTGCGGGCCGGGATCGTGGCCGAGCCGCCCGCGATCATCGCGAGTTTCCCGGTTGAAGAAGCCGACATTGCCGAAGCGCTGGCCACCGTCGGCTGGGACCGAGGAGCGATGATCACTTCCGGCGAGGTCGATCTGGGCACGGTCCGCGGACTCAACGTGATCGCGGCGATCCACGCCCCTGAGAACCTGGAAGAACTTGATGATATTTACGCAGAAGCGTACGGCCGGAGCTTCTTCGTCCTCCGCGACGAAACGTCGACGTGGGAACCCAGCCTCGCCGCCGGTCGGCCCGAGGCGCGCTTTTGCCTACGCATCACGCCGGGTGCCGATATCTCGCTCCTCACGATCCAAACCTTTGCCGACATCAATGGCAAGCTCGGCGCGGGCCAGGTCGTCCACACGATGAACGTGATGGCCGGGTTCGAGGAGACACTCGGTGTCGCTGAATGAGCAGATCGTCGCATGCCGCGCATGTCCACGGCTTGTGGAATGGCGGGAGCGCGTAGCCAGCGAGAAGCGCAAGTCGTTCGCGGAGTGGACCTATTGGGGCAGGCCCGTTCCCAACTTCGGCGATCCGACTGCCGATCGACTGATTGTGGGCCTTGCTCCCGCTGCACACGGCGCCAACCGTACGGGTCGTATGTTTACCGGCGACCGGAGCGGAGATTGGCTCTTTCGAGCACTTCATCGGGCCGGAGTCGCGAACCAACCCCATAGCACGGACGCCCAGGACGGCCTAATACTCTCGGGCGCGTTGATCACCGCAGTCTGCCATTGCGCGCCCCCCGACAACAAACCGCTACCCGCCGAAATCGAGGCTTGCTCGGCGTACCTAGCGGAGCTTCTCGACAGCCGAGTCTGGCGGTCGATTCTCTGCCTGGGAGGATTGGCCTGGAATCACACCCACCGGCATCTGGGCGTTAGGCCACCAACCTTCGTCCACGGAGCCATTCATCAAGTTGGAGCGATCCGCGTGTTCGGGTCGTATCATCCTTCACAGCAAAACACATTCACCGGTCGGTTGACGGAGGAGATGTTGGACGAGGTGGTAAGCGCATGGGCATCGTCGTAGCCGCAATGTTGGTCTTGGGCTCGACGCCCACGAAGATCGTGGAAGGAGCGCGGAAGCAGCTTGACTGGGGCACGATGTACGACAATCGGTACGTCAAGCTTTCGTATCCCGGTGGCGACTTGCCCAAAGATCGGGGAGTCTGCACGGATGTCGTCGTGCGAGCCTTGCGCCATGCGGGCCACGACCTCCAGAAGTTGATCCACGAGGACATGAAGACCTCATGGGCGGCCTATCCGCGCTACTCCGGGCTCTCCAAACCGGACCCCAACATTGATCATCGCCGTGTCCCCAATCAGCGCGTTTTCTTCACCCGCAAGGGCCAATCGCTGACGATCAAGACCACGCGCGCCGAGCGCAACGCCTGGAAACCGGGCGACTTCGTGACTTGGAAACTCGACAGTGGCCTTGACCACATCGGCGTTCTGTCCGATAAACGAGGATCCTCGGGTTGGCCCCTGGTCATTCACAATCTCTCGACCACGCTCGAAGAGGATGTGCTCACACGCTGGAAAATTACGGGACATTATCGCTACCCCCGGTGAAACACTTGCTGGAAATCGCGCCTTCTACGGCACACCCGTCGTACGCGCGATGAACTCGTCGAATCTCCCGAAAGTCGAAAACACGCGAGCCCGTTTCCTCCGGAAGCGAAACTCCGACCCGATTGCCGGCTGGATCGTAGCCGAGCGACGCCTGCGGGTCGTCCTTGAGAGCGATGCTGAACAGCGCCCCCACCCGGGCGATGAGCTTGTGGGCGTGATCAACCTTCACCAGTGGCGCTTGATCATGAGGTCAAAAGTGGTGCACAGCATCATCGTGCCCGGTGAACTGCCCAAGTCGATTTCGGTCATGGACCCCGTCAATACTGACATTGAGAAGGGCGACGGGCGGGAGCGATTTCGCATTCCGACTTCAAACGTGCGACTGGTTGTCGGCAGCCGCCGCATCAGCGCGAGGCTAAGTGATGCGAGTGTGGGTGGCCTTGGCATCTGGGTGCCAGAAGCTCTGTCTTCCCAGGATCGCATTCTCTGTCACGTAAACGACGGCGATCAAGTGTTTGAACTGCAGGGAATTGTCAAGTACACCGTTGCTGAGCTCGACGGTTACCGTCACGGGCTTGAACTAGAGCACCTGGATCGGGTTAGCCGATCGAAGTGGGATCGATTTATCTACGAGCGCAACCGCCGCGAGTGACATGATCCATATCCTTCGGCCATCGAACTGCCTCGTGTTTTTACGAGTTTGATGGAGCCAGCGGCTATGGAA
>CAZPHD010000004.1:0-115907 GCA_964586225.1 uncultured Fimbriimonadaceae bacterium | reverse complement strand
GAGCAGGGCATCCGAGCCCTTTCTTACTTCGTGATCAGTTCGAGCGTGACCGTTCCGGTCGCGTTCTCACCGGCGATCGGCACGGGAAGATCGCTAAACGAGCCTTCAATTTTCACGGGAAGCCCATTTGAATCAACATAAGCCGTCTGCGTGGTCTTAAAGCCCGACGATTCGGTGAGCTTGATCTTCAGCTTGCGGACCTTCTTGCCAAGGAGTTCCTCTTCGCCCTCGAAGGTGCCTTCAATCGTGCGCTCGGTCAGGTCGAGGTTCGCGTCGGCCGGTAGCTTAACATTCCACGTTCCTCCTTTGGCAATCTCCTCCGCGGGGCGATGAGCGTAAACGGTCAGGAACGTCCTGGCGACGTCAGTCCCCTCGATGCCGCCTTCGATCTTGGCTAGAGCACCCTTCGGCGTATAGGTCACGGTTGTCGGCGCGAAAGGCACGGGGGTGTCCTCTCCGTTGACGATGGCCTTGCCATTCTGCCAATCGTATTCGACTCGCGTCTCAGCTTCACCGACCGCCTTCACCTTCGCCACCATCGTGCCCGAGAGTTCGGCATCGACCCCGCCGACGTTCATCTTCATGAGAAGCTTGTAAGACGTCGAAGAGTCCGCCGTGTACTTGGGCTGGATCTTGATCTTGTCTTGAGCGAGGACAACCGCGGAAAGGGCGACAACGGAGAAAGCGATCAGTCGTTTCATGGTTGTATTGTGCTCGGCTTTTGTGGTCGGGCGGGTCGAAAGTCGCAAATGATAACAAGCCCTCGATCAAATGATCGAGGGCTTGCTTGAACAGAACGGGACGAGACCTTATCGCTTAACGAACTGGAAGCCGCGCCGCGCCTTCTTGCGACCGTACTTCTTGCGCTCCTTGACCCGCGCATCGCGCGTCAAGAAACCGGCTCGCTTCAGCGGGCTGCGGAACTCGCTGTCGAGTTCGAGCAGGGCTCGCGAGATACCGAGTCGAAGCGCACCGGCCTGACCCGAGATACCGCCACCCTTCGTGGTCGCAACCACGTCGTATCGCCCTTCGATGCCGAGCTTTACGAACGGGCTCTGAACGAGAATCTCGAGCACGGGTCGTCCCAGATACTCGCTGAACTCGCGGCCGTTGACCAAAATCTTGCCATCGCCTGGCTTCAACCATACGCGCGCGATTGCGCACTTGCGTCGTCCGGTGCCGTAATACGTCTCTGCCATGCTTAGTCCTTCGTTACCTTGAGGGGTTCGGGGTTCTGGGCGGCGTGGGGATGCTCGCTGCCTGAGTAGACCTTGAGCTTCTTGAACATCGCCTTACCAAGCTTGGTCTTCGGCATCATGCCCCAGACCACCTTGGAGACGAGCTTCTCCGGGTCGTTCTCGAGCATTTCGCCACGAGAGACGTTCCGCAGACCGCCCGGCCATCCGGTGTGCCAATAGATCAGCTCATCCTTCTTGCGGCCCGTCAGCACCACCTTGTCGGCGTTGATGATGACCACGAAGTCGCCGCAGTCTGCGTTATACGCAAACATCGGCTTGCTCTTGCCCCGAAGCACCTGACTGACCTGAGCCGCGAGGCGACCCACGGGGATTCCCGTGGCGTCAACCACATACCACTTCTGGTCGATGCTCCCTTCTTTAACTGTCGTCGTTCTGTTCATGTTCGTAATCGGCTTGCGCCGAGGATTCGTTGTTTCGCAGGCGGCAATCTCTCGGATGGCGCCCGTATCGGACGGCCATCAGCGTCAACCCGCGTGCGGGCAAGACCACCGGCCAATCCAAACTGTTTCGTTCCGTTCCCAGGAGGAGCACACCATGAGCCAGTGGCCGGCGGTGAACTCCAACTTCGTAGAGGTAGCCCGAAATTCTTCGCATCATCCCGCGGAGAAACGCGGTGCCGACGATGTCGATTCGCACCTGATCCTTCACCCTCGTAAGCTTGATCCCGAAGAGTCTTCGGACCGTGTTCTCAACGTGCGGCTCCAGTTCCTCCGTGAACGCGCGAAAGTCGTGCGTTCCCACGAGTTGCCCGGCCGCTTCCCGCATCAATTCCAGATCGAGCGCGTGGCGCTGCCCAAAGGCCATTCGCAGTTCGAATGGATTCCGGTCCTGCTCGGTGATCACGTAGCGATACCAACGATCCTGCGCACAGAAGCGACTGTGAAAGGACTCTGGCACAACTCGCGCTGCTTGAACCCTCACGTCTTGCGGAAGTGCGCGGTTGAGCACGTTCGGAATTCGCTCAATCGGGATCGGAGCTACCAGATCAAAGTGGCAGACTTGTCCACGGGCATGAGCGCCTCCATCGGTGCGGCTTGCCCCTACGATCTCGCAATCTTCGCCCGAGATCTGGCGAACGGCATCTTTCAATGTTCCCTGAACGGTTCTCCGTCCAGCTTGTGCGGCCCAGCCGCTGAAATCGGTTCCGTCGTAGGCGACGGTCAGTTTGATTCGCTTAGTCGACAAGCTCCAGCACGGCGGTTTGCGCACCGTCGCCTCGGCGAGTGCCCGTCTTCACGAGCCGCGTGTAGCCGCCATTACGGTTCTTGTATCGCGGGGCCACATTGTCGAACAGGTGCGACACGAGATCTTCGCCGTTGATCATACTGGCGCGCTGTCGGATCGCGAGCTTTTCGGTTTCCGTCTTGCCGGCAAGAATCTTCGGATTCATCGGCGTGGAAGCTGAATGACCAACCAGGACGGCGCGGGCTCGTCGGCGAGCGGCAATCGAGTCTTCCTTACCGGTCGTGATGAGCTTCTCGACGAGGCGCTGAAGTTCCTTTGCGCGGCCAAACGTCGTGCGAACATAACCGTGGCGGATGAACTGCCGGGTCAGGTTCGTCAGCAACGCGCGGCGCTGATCGCTGGGAAGGCCAAGTTTACGGCGGTCAACAAGGTGTCTCATGATCGTTCCTTAGAAATCGTCCTCATCATCGTCCAGCAGGTCAATCGCGGCGCGATAACCTCCCTTCGGCGGCTTGAGCTCGAGGCCATGCTCTTGCAGCTTATCGCGAACTTCGACCAGCGACTTCTTTCCAAAGCCACGGATGCTGGTGAGGTCCGATTCGCTCGCCGTGGCGAGAGCGCGTAGGGTCAGCAGACCCGCTCGGCGCAAACAGTTGAAAGTGCGCTGCGAGAACTCGAGTTCCTCGATACGCATATCGGGAATGTTGGCAAGTTCCGGCGACGCCTCTTCCTCCATGAATCCTTCGTCGAACCCGGCTTCACCGAGGTCGAAGAACATGCGGAAGAACTTATCGAGAATGTGGGATGCTTGGCTCACCGCATCGTTTGGTGCGATCGATCCGTTGGTCCACACTTCAAGAACAAGTCGCTCGTAGTCCGTGCGCATACCGACACGTGTGGCTTCGACGGTGTAGTTCACCTTCATGACCGGCGTGTACTGCGCACCCACCGGGATCACCCCAATCATGCCCTTGTACTTCTCTTGCTTCTCCGGCAACACGTAGCCGTTCCCCCAGCCAACGTACATCTCCATGGAGAGACTGCCTTTTGTTTCGCCAATCTCAGCGATGTACACCTCAGGGTTCACGACGCGAACGCCGTCCGGGCACTCAACGTCAGCACCCGTGATGCGACCCGACCCCTTGCGCTCAATGCGCAAGATCGAATCCTCGGCGGGCAGACCGTCGTCGGTGTTCACTTGCACGGCAAGGCTCTTCAAATTCAAGAGAAGCTGCGTAACGTCTTCCTTAACCCCAGGAATCGGGGCGAACTCGTGGAACACCTTATCAATTCGGACGGCCGAGACGGCCGCGCCCTGAATTGAGCTCAGCAAAACGCGGCGAAGCGCATTGCCGATCGTCTGTCCATAGCCGCGCTCAAGCGGCTCCAAGACGAACTTCCCGTATTCGGTCGTGAGTTCTAGCGTGGAAATGTGTGGCATAGGATCAACAACTTCAGATCAGACGCGGCGTCGCTTGGGCGGGCGGCAACCGTTGTGCGGCACGGAGGTGCGGTCAATAATCGAACCCACTTCGAGGCCCGATGCGACCAGCGAGCGGATCGCCGTTTCGCGGCCTGAACCCGGACCCGAGACTTCGACGTCCACCTTTTTGAGGCCGTGCTCTTGAGCGGCGCGAGAGGCGCGTTCGGCCGCAACCTGCGCGGCGAACGGCGTGCCCTTGCGGCTTCCTTTAAAGTTCACCGCACCGGCGCTTGCCCAACTGATCGTGTTCCCTGCCGGGTCCGTGATCGTGATGAGCGTATTGTTGAACGTCGCGTGGATATGCGCGACGCCGACCGGAATGTTCTTCCGCTCTTTCTGCTTGCCCTTGGATACCTGCTTTCGTGCCATGGATTGTTCGTGTGGTCAGAGCCCGAGGACGGGCCCACTAAAACTACTTCTTCGCCTTCTTCTTGCCGGCCACGGTTTTGGCCTTGCCCTTTCGGCTGCGGGCGTTACTGCGCGTGCGCTGACCGCGGGTCGGGAGACCACGCCGGTGCCGGAGGCCGCGATAGCTACCGATTTCGATGAGGCGGCGAATATTGCCCTGAACCTCGCGGCGAAGATCACCTTCGACTTGGTAATCGGCGTCGATGATTTCGCGGAGCTTGGAAATTTCCGGCTCAGTCAGATCGCGAACCTTACGACGAGGATCAAGCCCCGTCTTCGCAATCAAATCGTCGACATTGTGCTTGCCAATGCCGTAAATGAGCGGCAAGGCGTACTTGATCGCCTTGTCTCGAGGAAGGTCTACACCTGCAATACGTGCCATTGAGCTCCGTTCTTCTCCTAACCTTGACGCTGCTTATGCTTGGGATTGATGCACAGGACCCTCACCACGCCTTTGCGCTTGATGATCTTGCACTTGTCGCAGATTTTCTTGACACTGGCTCTAACTTTCATTGCTTCAATCCGCTCCGTCCGTCCGTCTGCATTGATACAGCGCAGAGCGCTTGCCAGTCAGGCTGACTCAGGCCAACGGGCAGACGCGAAGGGAGATTATACCGAGCCTTGTCGGTTTGGCGCAAGGCTTGGCAATGATTTTGTGCGCTGCCTCAACGTTTTACCCGCATGCCTCGTTCAACTAGCATGAAGGTGTCGCGCTGAGACATTGCCCGCACGGCGGGGCCGGGTTCGAAGAACTGGGGGAACGCCCCGAAAACGCGCGTGCTTTGCAAGCCGTAGTCTTCGCCGATGTGCTTGACGCCTGGTTTGATCCCGCGCCCACCGTTCTTGACTTTCTACGGGATTCCTTGGCCTGGCTTGCGCGATCGTCGCCGCCCACCCACGCCGAAGGCCTGATCCACGCGATCGCCTGTACCCAAGGTCTTGACCCCGCATATGTTGCCGTTGGCGCCGGTTCGTCGGATCTCATCTTCCGCGTGCTCCCGCACATCCGGAGCCCGAACGGCACGACCACCCTGCTTGATGCAACCTACGGCGAATATCGCCATGTGGTCACGCAGGTGCTCGGGGGCGCAGTTTCCGAAGTCGCCGAAGGCGGGGCCCTGCCGAAATCCGATCTGGTCATCTTGGTCAACCCCAACAACCCGACCGGCACGTACCGAGAGTGGCGCGATGCGGTCTTGGCGCTGCCTGAGTCGACCCAAGTGCTCATCGACGAGACCTATCTCGACTATGTGCCGGGGGGTCAATCCCTCGAATCGCTCGCGGCGGAACACAATAACGTGCTCGTTTTGAAGTCGCTTTCGAAGATCTATGCACTCAGTGGATTGAGGGTCGCCTACCTGGTTGGGCATCCCGACCGGATTGCCAAGATTCGGCGATGGACGCCCCCCTGGCCGGTATCCATGCCCGCGCAGATGGCAGCGATGCTCGCCATTGATGCTCGCGACTACTACGAGCGCCGCTGGGAAGAGACGGCCAGTCTGCGGTCCGATCTAGCCACGAACGTCGAACGCGCCACCGGCTGGAGGGTTCACCAAGGACACATCAACGCCATCCTCGTTGGGTCCGGGGCTCCGAGCGCGAAGGTCGCCCATGGCCTTCGCGAGTCAGGCATCTTCGTGCGCGACATGTCCTCGGTTAGCCGCAAGCTCGACAACACGCTCAGGATCGCCGTGCGCCCTGCCGACGAGAATGCGCGGATGGTTGAGGCGCTCAGCCGTTGTAGATCACTCGCTTGACCAAGTTGATGGTCCGCAGCGCATCGCCGGTTGCTTGAGCCGTCTGAAGCTCTGTGCGACGCGAGTAGATCACCAGCGCCTTCTTCATGCAGTTCGCGAAGAACTCGCGGGAAAGCCGCATCGACTCCACTTGCTCCGTTCGGTAGGTGAACTGGTCTTCTCCAAACCAGCCCTGGTAGTCATTGTCAATCGCGGCGTAGCAGAACTCGACCAGCCGCCAAACATCGTCGGTCCCCGCAATCCGGTCCTCATCGTTCGAGTTGTACTTCGCCCCATTGATGTGGAAGTTGGCGATCGGTATGCCGAGTGTCTTGAGGAGGTACAAAGAGTCGGCGGGGGTGTTGCCCACCATCTGCTCATGGCCGTAGTCGATCGCGACGCCCATGATCGGCTTGCCGAGGGTGCGATTGACTTCGTTACAGACGCATGCCGCCTTGGCGACTGTGTTGATGAGCATGTTGCCCTCGCGCGGCTCCTTCTGCTTGGGTTCGGTGCCGAAAGCGAGCCCGAGGCGGTCGCAATGCTCCGCGAATTCGGTGCACGCGTCGATGAACCAAAGCAAGCGCTGACCGTAATCCACTTCGAAGTGGTAGTCCCAACCATCCGAGCCGGGCCAAAGCCCACAACTCACGCAACCAATTTCCGCGGCAAGATCAATCCCGAGGTGGATTTGCTCGCGGCACCGTTGGCGGATGCCAGGGTCCGGGTTCGTAACGCCTCCGAACTTGTAGATCGGATCGGTCCACGTGTTGAAGTTCATGTTCGTGGGCGTCAGGCCATGTTTGGCTAGAGCCACTTGGACGTCGTGCACGATCTGGTTGTCCCGGGCTCCATGCGAATCGACGAAGACCATTTCGTGGAACTCGATCCCGGTGATTCCCGCCTTCGAAACGCGCTCGATTTGCGGAATGATGCCATCCTTGAAGTCAGGATCGTTTGAGTTGTAACCAATCGGGCAGAAGCGGTCGAAGAACTCGCCCGCGCACCAATGCCCGGCCGCGAAACGAATGTCGAACTCGGCGAAGAGCTGATCAACGCGCTCCCCCTCGAGATACCCGGCGTAGTTGGTGGCAATAGAGGCGAGGGCGTCGAGCTTCACGGCCTCGGTTTTACCGGAGTTTGCAGTTGGCAGTTGGCAGTCGGCAGTTGGCCGTCGGCAGTCGGCAGTCGGCAGTTGGAGGGCCAAACGGGAGGATTCCGCGAACTGAGGTTCAGCTGCTACGATCCATGTGCTCCTTATCCTCACTGCCAGCTGCCGACTACCAACTGCCAACCACAAACAACAACGCCCCGCAGGCGAACCTGCGGGGCGTTTGACTACCAACCTTACTTGAGGTCGACCTTGCCGCCAGCGGCTTCGATCGCCGCCTTGATCTTCTCGGCTTCGTCCTTGCCGATGCCTTGCTTGACGGGCTGCGGAGCGCCGTCGACGAGGTCCTTGGCTTCCTTGAGGCCGAGGCCGGTGATCTCGCGGACCACCTTGATGACTTCGAGCTTCTTGTCGCCAGCGGCGGAAAGCACGACGTCAAACTCGGTCTTCTCTTCGACCGGAGCGGCCTCAGCGCCGCCGCCCGGCATCATCATCGGCATGCCCATCATGGGGGCAGCGGCGGTGACACCGAACTTGTCTTCGAGGGCCTTCTTAAGCTCAGATAGCTCAAGGGCGGTCATGTTGCTGATTTGATCGACGATGGATTCAACAGTGGTTGCCATTAGGATGCTTCTCCTTCGGGAGTGGGTTCGTCGCCCGCGGGTTCTTCGCTAGGCGTCTCGGTCGGGGCTTCGGCGGGAGCTTCAGCTTCGGGGGTGACTTCTTCGGCGGCCGGGGCTTCCGGCTCGGCGGCGGCTTCAACAGCGGGAGATTCGGCGGCGGGCGCTTCAGCAGCCGGGGTCGGGATGGGCGAACCCTCCGCGACCTTGTCGGCAACGGCACCGATCACTCGGATCGGATCGGCGTACAGCGCTTCCACAACTCCAACGAGGTTCGAAAGCGGCGCGGCGACGGCACCGATCACCTGGGCGATCAGTACGTCACGCGGCGGCAACTTCGAAAGCTGCTCGACCTCTTTGGCCGACATCGGCTTACCGCCAAACAAGCCGCCCTTTACGACGAGCTTCTTGCTGGAGGTAGCAAAGTCAACCAAGACCTTCGCGCAGCCAGGCTCATCTTCGAAGATGAACGCGACAGCGGTCGGGCCGTTGTGGAACTCGTCCGGAAGAGTAGCTGCGTCATCGCCGGCGGCGATGCGAAACAGCGTGTTCTTCAAAACGTGGATTTCCGCGCCTTTCTTCCGCAGATCGCGCCGCAGGGCTTGGAGGTCCTTCACCTTGAGGCCGCGATAGTCCGTGAAGACGACTCCGGCTGCTTTGGTGTACCACTCCTTAGCCTGTTCGATGGTTTGCGCTTTCTGTGCGGTAGGCATGGTTTGCTCATTTCCGCAGGGCCAAAAAGCGAAAAACCCCTGCCGAAGCGCGGCAGAGGCAACCACCGACAGCGTCGGCACCTTCCCTTCTGTTCGCCCCTCGGCTGGCGGTCCAAAATCGGACCCTTAAGGCTCTTACACCACCGGCGGTCTGCGGAGACGGCTCTATTATGGCAGATTGGGGGAGGATTGTCAAGGGGTGGCGTATTGGACTGTTAGCATGTTGGCCCGTTGGAAGCGGACGGAGTGCATGCGATTCCGAAATGCCAAGACACCAACAGGCCAACATACCAATCATCCAAACCCAACCATCGCCTTCAAGATCTCGCCTCGTTTCATCTGCTGGTAGGCGTCGGGTAAGGCATCGAGCGGAATGAAGTGGCTGATCACGTGATGCGAACGCACCGTGCCCAGCCGCAGGAGTTCGTGAGCCGCCCGCGTATCCGTGGGCCCGCACGAGTAGCTTGTGATCAGCTCCAGATCGCGGAAATAGAGATCGTCAACTGGAAGTTCCATCGCCCCCGGCGGGCCGATCGGGGAGAATAGCACCAGTCGCCCTTGCGGGCGAAGGTGGCCGACTCCCTCGAGAATCGCCCTCGGCGTACCGGGGCAAACGAACACGACATCGAACGTCCGCCCCGGTTCCGGCAACCTCGCGTCGAGCCCCAACCCCTTCGCCCATTCGACGCGGGTGGGATTCACGTCGAACCCGACCGCCCCTGGAAGCAAGAGCATGTGCAACAGGCCCATCGCGCCCAGGCCAATCACCGCGACGTCGGGATGTTCTGCACCGATTCGCGCACGCCGAATCGCCTTCACGACGCACGCCAGAGGCTCGATCAGCGCGGCCTCTCGAGCTGGAAGTTGCGTGATCAACGTGTCACTCAGATTATCTGCACAGACTGCGAACCGCTCGGCCATACCCCCGGGCACGAGCTTGGTCCGACGCCACTGATCGCAGTGCACATGCGCTCCGCGGCGGCAATGCTCGCACGTCAAGCACGGCGCATGATGGTGCGGAAAAACGCGCGCGCCGACCGGGAAGTCCGCACTGTCGCTCTCTTCAACGATCCCCGCGACCTCGTGCCCAAGCACATGCGGAATCTTCCGCTCCATGTACCAATCCATGAGCTCGCCCGAGCACAGGCCGCTGGCTTCGGTCCGCACCAGCAAACCTCCGGGCGGACATGTCGGCGTTGCTTCTTCGACGATGGCAATCTCGCCGCCGCCGATGTAGCGGGCGACCTTCACGGCTGGAACACGTACTTCAGCCCCACGCCGTCGCGGAGGTCTTGAAACACCTGCTCGCCATCTTCGAGTTCGCGGTTACCCGTAAGCAACGGTGACAAATCGAAGTTGGGATGCATGAGCCAACGGCGCGCCGTCCGCACCGCCGACGTGCCAAAGTGGAACGGGCTCAACAGCGAAATCTGATCGTAGTGGACCCGGCGCGTGTCGAACGAAGCCGCCGTTCCCGACGGGCATCCACCGAACAGCACGACCGTACCACCCCTCCGCGAGAAGTCCAGGCTACGCTCCCAAATCTCAACGCTACCGGTGCACTCCACGACGAGGTCGTAGCCGCGGCCCTCGGGCTTGAGATCGCCGTTGTAAAGGGTCTTGGCTCCCAACTGTTCGCCAACCGCCAAGCGTGCCGAGTTGCGTCCCGCCAGCACGACTTCACCGACGCCCAAATGTTTGAGAGCGGCGACAAACATGAGTCCAATCGCGCCAGGGCCCATGATGAGCACGCGGTCGTTAGCGTCAACCTTGAGCAGTTCGATCGCCTGAGCGACGCAGGAGAGCGGTTCGAGCAAGGCGGCCATCTCGAAGTTGAGTTCAGCCGGCTTGGGAAACACGTTGAGTCGGGCGATCCGTTCCGGGATCAGCAGATACTCCGCGTAACTACCAAGCACCTTAGTGGCCATGATGCTCTCGCAAAGGTTCTCTTGGCCGCGCAGGCACCAAAAGCACGTTTGGCAAGGAGCGGAATGGACGCCCATCACCGCATCTCCGACCGCGAACGGCGCGCCTTCACCCACCGCGGCCACGACGCCGCTATATTCATGGCCAAAGCCGCCCGGCATCGGGATTTGAGGATGGCCGCGCAGATACGCCTTGAGGTCGGTACCGCACGTGGTCGCAGCTCGCACGCGGATGAGCACCTCGCCAGTTGAGGGCTGGGGAATCAGAGTTTCGCAGAGCTTGATGGAACCTGGCGCTTCCAGAATCAGGGCTCGCATGGTGTCATGCCCGGCATCGAGGGGCGACACGACGGCAGATGAAGGGAGTGTCTCGACTTTCAAAACCTGTGCCTTATCTACGCGGCGCGATCGAGATCGTTGCCACGCATGTGGTGCCGGGGGTGGGACTCGAACCCACATGAGTGTTACCTCAACGGTGTTTGAGACCGCCGCGTCTACCATTCCGCCACCCCGGCGGCACCGCCCAAGAGGATACCTACTTCGCCTCGCCTCAATGAGACGATTTTGAGCCGCACCCAGTAGAGAGCACTATGACCACGATCTTGCTCGCCGCCCTACTCTCAACCGCCTACGTCACCTTCGAGTCTGAAAGCTACTCTTTCGAAGTGCCCAAGGATTGGATCGTCGGCAAGGAGACGCCTTGGGGAGCGCGCGATATCATCCCCAAGGGCGGAAGCGGCAAACTCGGTGCGATGACCGCTGGCCCGACCCGCGCGTCGTGGGACGACCTGTACCGGACAAGTCTCTACTTCATCAAGCGCGAAGGGTCAGGAAAGGAAACACCGTATCGTGTCGGCCGCACGAAGCAAGGTTACGAGTGCATCAGCTTCGAGATGCTGGACAACGAGGGGTGGGCCAATCGGCGCTACACGCTACTCAAAAACACAGCGGGTAATGCGCTCGCGCTGAGCGTGAAGATCCCAAGTCGCAAGGACGAGAAGGTCTATCTTGAGGGTTTCCAGCGGATGGTGGATACGGCGAAGCTCCGCTAGTTCGATTCCGAGTTGCTCAGCGAGCACCCCAGAACACGGAAGCGGATGGAGCAGCGTGTCCCAAGCTAGGTCCGCCGCCCCATCCGCGCCACCAGATCACGCACGGCGTCGCGCCACTCTGGAAACTCGAAGGTGAATCCCGCGTCCGTCAGACGCTTGGGCACGACTCGCCGACTCTTCATCACGATCTCGGCATCACCATCGAGCAGCCATGCACCAGCGGCGACCATGTGCCGCGTTGCGGGCAATCCAAAGGGAACGCCCCACGCCTTTCGCAACTCGCGGGCGAACTCCACTTGGTGCAGCGGATTCGGCGCGGCCAGGTTCACCGGTCCGCTAAGATCGCCGGTCATCAGGAACTCCATCGCGCGTACAAGATCCTGCTCGTGAATCCAAGAGACAAACTGATCTCCAGCACCCTGCTTTCCCCCCAATCCCAGCCGCGCAAGACGCGAGAAGATGTCGAACGCACTATCTCGGTCGATGCCCATCATGACCGCCATGCGCATGGCGACCTTGCGTGTCCCCGGAGTCTCTGCCCGTTCCAGTTCGGCCTCCCAGTTCTTCGCGATCTCGAGGCTGTACTTCCAAACCTCCGGCAGGCCCTGCTCGGATCCGCCAAGTTCGCCGGTGACATCGTCATTCGCCGGGCCAAAGGTGTGCGTGTAGATGGTAGCGGTGCTACTCTGCAGCCACACGGCAGGCGGGTTGGCACAGCCAGCAATGGCCTCGCCGAGAATCCGGGTCGAGTCGACACGACTGTTCATCATCTCCCGCAAGTTGTCCCGGTTGTAGCGGCAATGCACGCGGCGCCCGGCGAGATTGATCACCGCATGCGCCGATTCGAGGTGCTTCGCCCACTCACCGAGGGTCTTGCCGTCCCAGGCGAGATCTTGCGGGCGTTGAGGGTTACGAGAAACGATGGTGACGCGGTAGGTGTTCGGATCGAGGTGGCGCAGCAAGGCGGCCCCGATGTGCCCGGACCCGCCAAACACCATCACATGTTTCATTTCCCGAACCGACGCTTCAGTTCCGCGATCGTGGCGTTGCGAATATCCGCATGCTCCTGCAAGACCGTGATGTCGGCATTGCCGTCTTTCTTGAGCCAGCCTAGATTCTGTTCGTTGCCGGTGAGGAGGAAGTCGCTGATCGCGATGACGTAGTCTCGACTGTCGTCAATCGCGGCACCTTTGTGCATCGGCTGATCGCCCTCATAGGTCACGCCCGACGTCTGCAGGTAGCCGCCTTGCCCCTTGTTCGCGATCCCCTGCGCCAAAATGCGCTTCAAGAACGCACCCTTCACCTTGATTGACACGATCTTGCCGCCGAAGGGCAGGATGCGGATGACGTCGTACTCGGTCACTTCACCCGGCTGGATCATGTCGTCGATCCGAATCGATCCGCCGTTGTAGATCGCAATCTCGCTCCCTGGGGCCGCGGCCAGCATGCCGTCGGCGATGATCTTGGTGAGTTCGGTCGGCTTGTTCCGCACGCTCGCCTCGTGACCGTCCAACGCGATCGGAACATCGGCCACCTTGCTTTCCGGGTTGAACCCATCTTTACGAAAGCCGTCAAACGCGATCCCCACCCACTTGTCCACTTCAGCTTTGACCGCCGGGTCCTCAGGGAGGTCTGCCGTCAGTCGCCGAAGCGTCGACTTCTTCTGCAACTTGCGGGTGAGGGGATCAAAGCCAAACTCGTGCACGAACACCGAGCGCGCGTTCGCGTCTGCCTTGTAGATTCCCGGAAGACTCGCAATCTCAATGCGGTGCATCTCATGCTCGTGCCCGCCGATGATCATGTCGATCTCTGGGAATGACTTCGCGATCTTGATGTCGTCCTCATAGGCAAGATGGGTGATCGCAATCAGCACGTCCACCTTGGGCCTGAGTTCCCGCACCTGCTTGGCGGTCTCCTCCATGAAGTCGGTGTACTTCACATAAGTCGCCGGATTGCTGGGGATGGTCACCCCAAAATAGCCCACGCGAACCTTCTGGTCGCCGCTCTCGATGACCTGGATGCGATGCGGCTCGGTCTTCGGGATCCGTTCTCCCTGCGCGTTCCAAACATTGCTCGATACCCAGCCGAACTGTGATTCTTGCATCCGTTGATTGAACTGCGCCTCCGAGATGTCGAACTCGTGATTGCCAAACGTCGCCAAGTACAGCGGAATCGCATTCAGCATCGCAACCATCTGCTTCCCCGCCAATCGCTCTCCATTTACTCGAGCCGTTCCAAGCGCGCTCGGGCTGAAAAAGTCACCCGCGGTCACCATGAACGTGTTCGGGTTCACGCGCTTGTAAGCATTGAAGACCGTCGCAACCTTGGCCATGCCGCCCTCTTTGCTTACGGGCATGATCTCGTAAACATCATTGATCTGGATCAAGTTGAACTTGATCGTGGCGTCGCCCGGCTCATTCCCCGGCTTCTGGCCGACGGCCAAAGCCACGAGCGCAATGAGCAGCAAGAGGACAAGATTCCGAGTTCGTTTCATTCCAACTCGGATTATGAAAGCTTCAGCGCGCGTCGTATCCCCCTGGCGCGCGTCACAAACCCCATGTGATGAGCCTTGTCCGCCCTAGGTTCTGCCGTGCGCGCACGGCGGACGCGACGTGCCCCAAGGTTTTTCCCACGCGCGCTTAGGGCTTCGGGCTGAACTGTGGGCCGCGGAATACGCCTTTGCTCGTGAGCGCCTTCGGCTCGGCGCCGGTGCCGACTTCCAGCAGATAGAGCGTGCGACGCGTCGGGCCCTCGCCAACAAACACAATCTTCTTCCCGTCCGGAGACCATTCGGCTTCAACCGCGGGCGTGTTGACGAGTGTGGTTGCACCCTCGCTGCCCCCACCGGTCTTGAACGGCATCACAACAAGATTGCGATTGTCCATGTTGCCCGACCCGCGATACGGGCCCACTGAAACCATGACCATCTCGCCATCGGGTGACAGCCGCGGATGCCCGAAGCAGAACTTATCATCTTGCGCCACGGCCACCGGAGCTTCGGCGGCGGGAGCGCCGGGGGTGTAGATGCCGATCATATGGCGAAGCGGCATCTTAGCGCGGCCGTTCTCGATGAACTCCGGCGGAATCTGGCGCGGATCAGGCCACTGAAACTGCTGAAGCGTGTAAACGACCTTGCCCGAGTTGGGATCGATGTCGAACTCGATACGCTCGCCGGTCGCGATCAGCACCGGGCGCATTTCCGGATTGGTCAGATCGATGTTGGGAAGCATCGACACGTTCTGGCAGATGAGGGCTTCGCCGGTTTCGCGGCGCATGACGGCGATGATATGCTGCTTATCCTTGGTCCAGCGCGCCATCTTGAAGCTGGTGCCGAGCGAGGCGTAGAGTTGCTCAAACTGTCCGGCCGCGCCGTCCTCGCCTTGCCGGGATGCATCCAGCTTTTGAGGCGGCAAGAGTTGCTTCGATGTCCCCGCCAAGGGCTCCAGCTCAACGATGGTCCCCCCCGAGATGACGAGGGCGGTCTTGTTGGCGGGGTCGCCCGGCACGGTGAAGTCGACATACGACTTGGTGCGCTTGTCGATCGTGCGCCGCTCCACGGCGTCGCTGGATGGGTTCCAGCGGAACACGTGCGACTCGCCATTGTCACGATCGCTCACAAAATACACACGTTGCCCGTCGGGACTCCAGACGGGCGGCTGGTCCATCACGCCTTCTTCGTAGCCGGGAACTTCCTTGACCGTGCCGTCGGGCGCGACGAGCACGGCGCGATAGCCATCCTCGGTTTGCATCGCGGCGGAGATGTATCCCGCCGAGGCAAAGTTGCCCGGGTCCGCCGTGCGCGTTTGTGACACGAAGCGGGTGTAGACGAACACCAGCGCCAAGATCGTCGCGATGGCGATCAGATAGCGCAGGCCTCGTTGGCGGTTGATTTTTGCGACCGGCTTACTCATGAGCGTCTTATTGTGGCGCGAATGGCGCTTTTCGTAGGAACTCTCCAACTCTTTGCGAGGTTCCCACGTTGTAGAGATGGGCATGAAGAGCATTGCCAGAACCTTGCCAGGCCGCTGGAGCAACCCGGACGTCACGTCCGAGCGCAAGCTCCTGCAAGAGGCGAGAGCGGGCGATCGTGGCGCCTTTGACACACTCATCGCCTTGCATTCGGATGCCCTTCGCCGCTTCGTTTGCCGCCGTGTTCCCGTTGTTGCTATCGACGATGTGATGCAAGACACCTGGATTTCGGCCTGGAACAACGTTGCAAAGTATGTCGAGCGTGCTCGGTTCCGCACTTGGCTCCTGAGCATCGCCCTCAACAAGTGTCACGACTGGCATCGGCAAAACCGCCCGCCGACCGGCGATGCCGAACTTGCCGAAGCAGATGTTTCGTTTGACCAACTCAACTTGGCCGCCGACCTGAGTCACGCTCTCGACGCGCTCTGCCCCAACGACCGCGAGCTCATCGACCTTTACTACTTTGAGCGACGGAGCATGCCCGAGATCGCCCGTATGACCGGTCGCAATTTGAACACGCTCAAGTATCAGTTCTATCGCGCGCACCGCGTGCTCGCCCAGCATCTGGAGGACACCCAATAATGTGCCCTTCCGAACGCGAAGCCGACGTGTTTCTGTTGGCCGTCGGAGAGTTGTCGTGGCCGCGCGTTCCCCGAGCGACTTGGCATTGGCTGACCTGCGCGGCCTGCCGTCGCAACGTGCGGCGCATGCGTCGGGCCTCAGCGCGATTGGGCGCGGCAAACGTGACGCGGGTGTGGGCGATGCGGTTCAGCACCGTCGCCCTCGCATCGGTGAGCTTGTTTGGCATGTGGGCATTGGGACGAGAAGCCGTCGGTGCCGCGATGTCGGCCATGGAACGGCCGCACATGCGCAACACATCTTACGAGCCTGAACCGGGGTTGCCCCTTCGACCCAACGAGCGGTAAAGTAGACGTGTGTTAACCAACACGTTCGTCCACGTGCCAGGCATTGGGCTCAACACCGAGCGCGCGCTTTGGGCTCAAGGGTGTGAAGACTGGGATAGCTGGCTTGCGGAGCCGGGGCGCTTTGACGCTGATCCTGCCAGTCGGGAAATGGTCACCCGTGAGTTAGAACGGTCACGACGAGCCCTCGCCTTCGACGAACACCAATACTTTGCCCGCAAGCTCCGGCAACGCCATGCCTGGCGCGCCCTCGGTGCCTTTCCCGATCGCACCGTGTATCTGGACATCGAAACCGACGGCGGCAACGGCACCGACTCGATCACGACGATCGGACTCTTTGACGGAAAGAACTTCCGGTGCTTGGTCAAGGGCGAAGACATCGAGCAGTTCCCCGATCTGATCAGCCACTACGGCGTCGTGGTCACGTTCTTCGGCACCGGCTTCGACATCCCCGTGCTCAAGAAGCGGTTCCCGTATGCCCCGATGGATCAGATTCACGTTGATCTGTGTCCGGTTCTGCGCGATCTGGGCTTCCGCGGCGGGCTCAAGAAGATTGAGGAGGTCATGGGCATTGAGCGTTCTCCCGAAGCCAAGGGTCTGACCGGTCGCGACGCGGTGTGGCTGTGGCGGGATCATCTCCGTGGGCGTTCGGGCGCGCTCGACCGTCTGGTTGCCTACAATCGCGAGGACTGCGTGAACCTTGAAAGGCTCGGGACGCTGGCGCTTGCCCGCATGGCTGAGGCCACCCGCGGCGGGACGTTGGTCGAACCCCGGAACCCACGCCGCCGCGCTCCCCGTATCTACGCCCGATGAAACGCGCGCTCCTTGCCCTAACCTTGCTCCCCGCCTTCGGCTACGCCGACGCGGTTGATGACATCATCGCCGCCGAGATGAAGGCGCGCATGATTCCCGGCGCGAGCGTCCTCATCCTGAAAGATGATCAGGTCATCAAGCGCTCAGTCTACGGCAAGGCCAATGTCGAGCACGACGTGCCCATGAACCTCAACGGCGTCTTCGAGTCCGGCTCCATCGGCAAGACCTTCACCGCCGTCGTCATCATGCAACTCGTCGAGGAAGGCAAGCTCAGCCTCGACGATCCCCTCTCGAAGCACTTCGAGAAATCCCCACCGACCTGGAGCAACATCACGCTCCGCCACATGCTCCAGCACACCACTGGGCTCAAAGACTACGCGCTTGTTCCGGGGCTTGGACTCGCAGAAGAATGGACGCGCGACGAGTGGATCGAGGGCATGATCAAGTTGCCGCTCGACTTCCCCACTGGCGCGGCTTGGGCGTACAGCAACAGCAACTATCTGCTGCTGGGCCTGGTCGCCGAGAAGGTCGCCGGCAAGCCCATCATGGAACTCACCAAGGAGCGCATCATCGACAAACTGGGCTTGAAGGACAGCTTTGTCGCCGAGCCCTTGCCGATCGTGCCCAACCGCGTCTCTGGCTATCTGCGCCAAGGCAACGTGCTGTTCAACGGTCTGGACATCGCCCCCGGCTACGGTGATGGCTCACTCATGAACACCCCCGAAGATCTTGCCGCCTTTGAGCGCGGTTTTCGCGAAGGCAAGCTCGTCAAGCCTGAGACCATTGAACTTATGCAAACCGCTGGGCGACTTCCCACCGGGCGCAAGACCACCTACGGCCTGGGCTGGTTCATCCGCGAAACCAACAAGGTCAAGATGGTCTCGCACGGCGGCAACACGGGCGGCTTCGGCGCCTCGCTCTTCCGAGTGCCGTCCGCAAATCTGACCATCGTGGTCATGACGAACATGTTCGACGTGCCCGGCGACTCGATCGCGCAGAAAATCGCCGAGGTGTATGTGCCCGAGCTTCGACCGCGTGTGCTCACGGAGAAGCCCGATCCCAACTCGACGCTCACCACCCAACTCCTCGCCGCGCTCAAAGCGCTCGCGGCGGGCGAAATCAACGATGAGCAGCTTGATGCCGAATATGCGGCTCGCCTTAGAACGCCTCGAGGTCGGATGACGATGTCGCCGCTCGCCCGATTTGCCACGGTCGACAAGATGGCGTATCTCGAGAGCGAAGAAAGCGAGCCCGACACGATTCATCGCTACCGCGTGGTCGTGGGCGATCGCAAAGTCGTTGTGGCGTTTGTCGTAACGAAGGAAGGCCGCGTCTACGGCATTGGGCAGCGAGAAGAAACGCCTTGAAGCTGGACTGGGCCACCGGCGTCATCGAAGGCGAGGACATCATCCACACGGTGCGGACTCTCGCCGATATCGCGGGCATCTTCGCGGAATCCGGCAATCCGTCTCAGGTGATCTACGAGACCTACTCAATGCCCGAGCCGGCGGGGGCACCCGATCTGCTCCTCGCGACCACGATCATCCACCCCGGCCGGGTCGGGCAAGAAGCCCCCATGACGCGAGGGCACTTCCACACGAATCCCGAACGTGGGGAGACATGCCTAACCTTGCGAGGTTCCGGCGCGCTGCTCTTGCGCGACCGGGAAGGCAACGACGTCCAGATTCCAATGTCGCCCGGCGCGCTGCACGTGATCGACGGTCGCTTTGCCCACCGCGTGGCGAATGTGGGTGACGAGCCTCTGGTCTTCTTGGTTTCGTGGATGTCCGACTGCGGCCACGACTACGCCAGCGTAGCGGCGTGGCCCCGCGGATCGTGGTCCGTCGTGCTATAATTTGAGCCCGCCTGCCCAGGTGGCGAAATTGGTAGACGCGCTAGTTTCAGGTACTAGTTCTCGCAAGGGAGTGAAGGTTCGAGTCCTTTCCTGGGCACCATTTTTGAGGCGTTGACAGAGCAACGCCCTCCCATTTGGCGTTGACCGAGCAACGCCCTCGCGTCAATCCTTCGTGAGCGCGATGAACGCGCGCATGAAGCCGATGCACTGAGCGACTTCCGGCAGCGACTTGCCCCAGTTGTGCTCGTACTCCACCGAGACCGGCCCCGGCATGCCGAGGCGCTGATACTCCTGCAGCACGCCGCGGATGTCCGACACGCCCAACCCATACGGCACATCATGCCCGCCGCGCTCGAACACATTGAGATCCTTGAGGTGGCTAGAAACCACCCTGCCCTTCAGCGTCTTCAGCGCGTCTACCGGCTTGATGCCCGAGCGAACCCAGTGGCCCGTGTCCGCACACGCCCCGATCCGCACGTCGCGATCCTTCACGAGCTCATAAATGTACGCCGGATCCCACACACGATAGCTCGGGTTGTTCGGCTGGCTCGGGTGGTTGTGGAACCCAACCTTCACGTCGAACTCCTTGACCATCTGCTCGATCGTGTCGATCGCATCGGCCGACTCGGTGTTGATGACCTGAATCCCCAGATCCTTCGCCCAAGTGAAGAGCTTCTTGGCCTCGGCGGGATCCTTCGAAATCCCGGTCACGCCAAACGCAACCGCCCGCACACCTGCTTTCTCAAGGAATCCCTTCAGCAAGGCAATGTGCTCGGCGCTCATTTCGGGTCCGACTTTGACGTCCTTGGTTTCGGCACTGAGCGTTTGTCCAGGGAAGAGCTCGATGGCTTTCGCGCCGGCTTGAGCGGTCATGTCGATCGCTTGCTCGGTCGTGAACGAGTTGAACGTCCAAGCCTGAACGGACGGGATGAACTGAGCGGGGGCGAGCATCGCACTGGCGGCTAGAAAAGCGGTCATCGACATGCTTTCCATCTTATCGCAATGTTTGCCGCGTCCGAGCGTTCGTGTCCGCCACTTGAACCTAAATGTGTTTCCCGAATCTCATTCGGGACGTCCCTTTTCGCATTCGGGAAGTCAAGAATCTCATTCGGGACGTCCCTTTTCACATTCGGGACGTCAAGATTCTCGGTGGGGATGTCCCCACGCTCATTGGGGACGTCAAATTTCTCATTGGGGACGTCCCCAGTCGCATTGGGGACGGCAAGTTTCTCATCCTGGAGCTGACCTAGTGGCTATCGCATGAAGCGCAAACGAGCTTGCCGCCGTGGTTATGCAACTCCTCGGTCTTGAACTCCTTCTGACACGTTTCGCACTTCGACATGCCCGCTGCCGCGTCGGCCGCGCAACCCGTGATCGCCAATGCGACCGAAGCAAGAAGAACTAGGGAAATCAGTGGACGCTTCATACCCAAAGAATACTCCGAGCGAGACGGTATGCTTTCGAATCCATGAGCACCATCGATGAGTTGATCGAACTGCTCGCTTGCCCGGTCTGCGAAGATCGGCCCGCGCTCCGTCGTGCAGGCGACGATCTCTTAGCTTGCACAGCTTGTGATCGACGCTATCCGATCGTCGACGGAATCCCGCATCTACTTCCCGAAAGCGCGCTGGAGGCTGGCTCTTGAATGATCCCATCAAGGTGCTCGTGTTGCACGGCCCGAATCTCAATCTGACCGGCTTTCGCGAGCCCGATGTTTACGGCAAGAAGTCTCTGGACGAGATCAACGAGGCCATCCAAGAGCACGCCCCCCGCATCGGCGCCGAAGTTCGCATTCTTCAAAGCAACCATGAGGGCGTGCTGATCGATACGATTCAAGAGCATCGCCAATGGGCCGACGGCATCGTCGTGAACCCCGGCGGTCTCACCCACACCTCGATCTCGCTGCGCGATGCGCTCGTTTCCGTGCGGATGCCCGTCGTGGAAGTCCATCTCAGCAACGTTCACGCCCGAGAGGAGTTTCGACGCCACTCGGTCATCGCGCCGATCACCATCGGCCAGATCGTGGGCTTCGGAGCCCACGGCTATATCCTCGGCCTCAGCGCCCTCGTCGAAATCCACCGCCAACAAATATGAACTCACTTCAAAAGCTCCAAAGCCGAATGGCCGAGGCGGGCGTGCCCGCGCTCGTGGTCAGCGACATCGTCAACGTCGGCTGGATGACCGGCTTCAGCGGCTCCAGCGGCCTCGCCCTCGTGACCCCCAGCGATGCGCGCTTCCTCACCGACAGCCGCTACACGATCCAGGCGCAGGAAGAGATTTCGATCATGCCGTCGTTCTCGTTTGCGTCGCCCATGTCGCTCCCCGAGTTCCTTGCCCAGCACGCCCGCGAGATGGGCGTTACCAATCTGACGTTTGAATCTGAAGCGCTCACGTATGCAACCTTCGAGTCCTGGCGCAAGCTCCTCACCGGGATCGAACTGGTGCCATCCACAAATCTCGTCTCACCCTTGCGGATGGTGAAAACCGCCGACGAAGTGGCCCTCATTCGGCACGCATGCGGCATAAGCGATGCTGCGTTCGACCACGTGAAGCGGCTGATCCAGCCCGGCGTGACCGAACTGGACATCGCCATCGAGATCGACTTCTTCATGCGCCGACAGGGAGCCGGCGTCGCCTTTGAAACCATCGTCGTCAGCGGCAACCGCAGCGCACGCCCCCACGGACGTGCCTCGGACAAGAAGCTCGAGAAGGGCGACTTCGTCACGATGGACTTCGGCGCACGCTACCAGGGTTACCACAGCGATATGACCCGTACAGTCGTCGTCGGCGAAGCGACGGATCGCCATCGCGAAATCTACGGCCAGGTGCTGAAGGCGCAGCTTGCCGCGCTCGAGATGATGCGACCTGGGGTCCTTGCCCGCGACGTCGACCGGCGAGCCCGCGAGGTGTTCGACGAGATCGGCCTCGCAAAATACTTCGGCCACGGGCTGGGCCACGGCTTGGGTCGGCTGGTCCACGATGCCGGTCGGCTGGCTTCGAGCAGTGAGGATGTTCTTGAACCGGGTCAGGTGTGGACCGTCGAGCCCGGCGTCTATATCGAAGGCTTTGGCGGCGTGCGCATCGAGGATGACGTGGTGGTCACCGAGAATGGCATCGACATCTTAAATCGCACCCCAAAGGACTTGCTGATCCTTCCGTGACGGATCGCATTCGGCTGGACGGATTCTCGCAGCTCGCCCAAGGGCCGACGCTATCCCTTGCGCTATCCCCCGGCCAGTCGCTCGTGGTTGTGGGTCCCGCGCAGAGCGGCAAGACGCGGTTCCTGCGTTGTCTCTTGGGTCAAGAGCGACCGGGCCAGGGGCGAGCGGCTGTCGCGGGCGAAGTCGCGGTGCCGAGTGCGAACGGCTTCTCGCGACGGCTGACGCCGCAAGCCCTCGCCAAACGCCACGCACCCGCGGGCCAAGCTCAGTCGATCACGGACGCTTTGAGCAGCACGGGATTGTGGGACCAGCGAGCGACCGCCGTCACCGAGCTCTCACCCACTCAACAGGCGGCCTGCGAACTTGTGCCTGTCTTCGCTTCGCGCCCAGATGTGATCGTGCTGGACGGTCTGCTGGAGCGGCTTGACGCCTGGACCCGCGATAGCGTGCTCGACGGCTTTCGGCGAGAGCTTCAGCGTGGAGCGTCGGTGGTGGCGGCGACAAACGATCTTGATCTGATCGCGGAGTTCGATATCGTGTTGGTCATGGTCGCCAATCGCGTCGCCTTCGCGGGCCCTTTGGATGCGCTGCTGCGCGAGGCTACGGAGTCGGAAGTGATTGTCGAGACCACCAACCAAGAAGGCGTTCGCGCCTTGGTAGCTCCCTTCGAGATTTCGATTCAGTCAACTCCCGAAGGAATTCGCATGCAGGCCGCCGAAGGGCAGGCGATTGCGGCAAAGCTGCTCATGGAAGGCTACGGCGACGTGAAGCTGGTGACGCTTCGTCCGCCAACGCTGAGCGACGCCGTTCGCGCGATCGTCCACCGCACCCGAGTGAGTCTGGGTGTAAGCTAGCGTTGATGCTCCACCGCGCCCTCAAGTACGCCTACCGACACCACAAGAAGCAAGATCGCGATGGCGAGGCTCCGCTTCCCTACCTGACGCATGTCGTCGATGTCGTGAACAAGCTTCGCTATTTGGGTGGCGAAACCGACCCCGAGGTGATCGCTGCCGCCTTCTTGCACGACGTTCTTGAGGAGACGGACGCGACGATCGAGGATGTTCGCGAGCGGTTCGGAGTTCGGGTAGCGGGGTTCGTGCTTGAGCTGACCCGCGAGGAGCCTGCCGATGAGGTGGCTTCGGTTCTCCCTCCGGATGAACTGTATGAGCTGCGATCGCAGTTGTTGCTCGATGGGATTTCGCGGATGTCGCCGGAAGCTCATCGGGTGAAGCTGGCAGATCGGCTGAGCAACCTGGAGGGCGCACGCGCGACCCGCCCCGAGGCAAAGTTTCGGCAATATGAGGCGCAAACACGGCGGATGCTCGAGATCATCCCGCGCTCGGCCTGCCCTGAACTGTGGGACCGGGTGCAGGGGATGGCCGGTTCGGGTTAGTTTGGGCTGGTTCGGATTGGCTCGGAAAAGAATCCTCCTCCCTTGCGGCAGAGGGTCGGTGAGCGCAGCGAACCGGGGTGGGATTGCTGCAACCACCGAAAGCTAACGAGGCGCGCGGGGTCTTGTACCGCGCGCCTCTGACGCCTACCGCCCGCTTCCCAGATACCTCGAAGCCAAGTCCATCGCCTTGGGCACGATGGTGACCCGGAGCAACACAATGGCTTCGTGCCTGACGGTCTTGTCCTTCGTTGGCCCAACAAACCAGGATCGGATCGGCAGGATCTGGCTGAGAATCGGAATCTCCCACTCCCGCTTCGCGGGCGCCGAGACGTCAACCTTAAGGCTCGAAACAAGCGTCGTGTCGAAGGCGTTTACAATTAGCTCCGTTTCCGTCATTGTGCTCTTGATGAGATCGATCGGTCCCGGCTTGTTCGGATCACCGGCGCCCGATTTGTTGCTATCGTCCGGTTGGACCGAAAGAGCGAGCCGAACCTGAAGCCGTGCCGCACTCCCATTGGCGAGCGTGGTGGGAACGACTGAGAAGTGCAGGCCGGTTCCAATACTCCGGTAGAACGGCGGTTGTTTCGCTTGGTTGAAGAGAGCCTCAAGGATGAACTTCTCCTGTGCCGTTAGGCGATTGGCGGCAAAGATGTCGGCCGTAGCCGTTGTCGGCGTCGTCGTTGTTGGATCGGCAACTTCCTTTTCATCCTGCGCCTTTTCCTTGGGCGTCGGTCTCATGAGGATCGGCACCAGGTTCGTGAGGTCGATCGGCGCGACCGGCTGGAATGGGAAGAAGGAGTCGGCGGTCACGCCGGTGACGCCCGGCACCCGACTGGTCACCGCGAGCGTGGTCGTGCCGCCATACCGAACCCCGAAGCGCGAGTCTTTCTTCGTCGCGAGATGCTTATCCATCCACGCTTTGAGAGGTTCATCGACGAGGTAGCGCGTATCGTGACGGAGAATCTCCATGCTGGTTTGCATCAGACCATCGATGACATTAGCGGCGCGGGCGAGCGAGGTTGGTAGGTCGCCTTTAAGCAGCGCCTCATATCTAGGATTCGCATATCCCGAAGCCCTCGTGCTATCCCCCGGCGTGCTCCTATTGACTTGTCCGAAGATGTTGAATTGCTTCTCGATCGTCCGCACTCTTTCCTCACTCGTCTCCGGCAGAACTTGCTGTGCAACCTCTGGACTGGAGTTGGCGAGCCACAAGAGGAGGAAATCCTCAATAGCTTTGCGAGATGTCTCAAATCCTGATTCTCCAGGAATCGAGAAGGCGCGCAGGGGCGGCAAGACCGTCTGAACAGCGGACCCTGAGCTGTGTGCGCACATGTGACCCTTAAAGTGAGAAAGGGTGCCTTTCCCCATGATTCGCTTGGAGACTGCCTCCAAGGCATCTGCGAGATGGACATCTTCCGTTCGAAGGGGATGGATGAGCACTTTCTGCAAGTGGTGATGGACATTGCAGAACGCGATGGAGAGGTTGGTCGACAATCGATTTTGAAATGACTCCTTCTCGGCGTAAGCCATGAAAAGCAGGAGTTCGCTTTGGCCCAAGTTGCGGAGGGTGCTCACTTCGATGCCTGCACTTTCGAACAGCTTCACCACGTTGAGATCGGATCTGTTTCTTATCGCTTCTGTGATGCAGCCGTTCATGCCATTGAGTGTCGACTTTATTGCCTCGAGATATCGGACCTTATAGGCCCGCGCTATCTCCTGACCCAACATGATCAGCCGCACCGAACGATCAGCATCGCCGGGATCGCTGATCGGAGCGGACACCTGATAGGCATCGAGTTCCAGCAGTATCTGCGATTGCGGGATATCCAGCTGCGTAGCCAACAGACGGCGAACCTCGTTCACCGCGATCGGCTTGCCCTCCATCACCAACGAATTGCCAACGCTCCTGACCGTCACTTCCGGCTTAGCATCGGCCCCTGCCGGAGTAAATGCCGCCTGAAGAGCTTGCGCGATGGTCCCCGCACTCATGCCTTGGGCGGCAAAGTCTACATTCAGCTTAGAACCCGGAAGTTGGGGCGGATTCGTCTGCACGAACGTCAGGGGCCAAACTGAGCGAACAGTCGTCGGAGTAGCGGCGATGACGTGCTTTGCAAGGCTGTCCGTTAGCCTTGCAAAGAAAACCTCCTTGTCCCGGCCTTCGGCAGGTTTGTCTGTTGGTGCAGCCGACCGAAAGAACTTCAGCGGATCGCCTGGCTTGATCCCCGCCCGCTGGAACATATGGACGAACGTGTCGCCTTCAAGAGCAAACGCTTGTTCTAGCTCTTTAGCCAACCGGGCAACTGTAGTATCACCGACCTGGACGACATACCCTGCGGGTTCTTCGTAAAGCCGGACCACCCCCTTGGCGGGCGCACCGACGGTCCAGTGCAATTTGACCTTACCCCCGACCAACGACATCACTCTCAGGGGCGACTGTGCCGCGAGCATTCTAGCGGCTTCCGTCGCCGAGTTCGCCCTGAACTTGAGTGCGTACGATTCATCGGGAATCTTCTCAAGAGGGTCTATGATGACGGTCCCAGCGGAACGCGTAACCACTGACTCAACCACGACAGAAAGTCGATATGAACCGTCATAGCTGAATCCCTGATCAGACCCGACCATGCTTAAGGCCAACAGTACAGATAACATAGCTCACCCCTAGACACCGCGATTGTAACGCGAGTTGGATCTCCTTGTCAAGGTCTCGTACCCCATATTTTCACGAGGTGCGCGAAGTTCGCATGGCACGAGACATGCCTACGCTAGGTGGGCTTGACAACCCGTTGGCTTTCGGTGGTGTAGATAACCGTCAGGGCACTTTCACACGAAAAACATCACGCTGCTCGTTCGTGATCACAACGTTCTGATTGTCCTCAAACGCGATGGCTTCCGCCTGCTTCGCCCCCGTAAGCACGATCCGCCGCCGAGGCGCACTCAGCATGCGATCCCCCGCCCGACGGATATCGAACAACCAAACCGACGCCACCGGCGCCTGGGTCAACACCGCCAAAGTCTGACCGTTCGGCGAAAGGTCGGCCGCCGTCACCCAGCCCCCGAGGTCGGCAATCTCATCAAGCTTCTTCAGCACATTGGGCCGGTCGGTATGCTGAGAATCCAGCCGATACAGCTTTGCGCCCACATCAGGGATGGCAAAGTTGCCGTTCGTGCGGTGCTTCGTAACGAAGTGGAGCTTGCCCCGGAAGGTGAACACCGCCTCACAGTCGAAGAACCAATCTTTGGGCGGGAACGCCTCCTGATCGGGGTAACGGATAGGCAGGAACTTGAGGGCGCGCACAACCCCCGTGGCGGTCGGGTTCGGCTCCGGAACCACATACACACCCAAGTCGCGGCGCGCGTTGCCGTTGTTGCCAACATCGGCGAGGTACAGCGTATCGCCATCGCGAGCCATATCCTCCCAATCAACGTTGGTCGCGTTGGCAATCTCGATTCCCGGCCACTCCTGCTTTCCGGCCTCGGCGTCGTTGACCCAGAACCCCTCCTCGTACGGTGGCTTGACGACGGTGCCATCAAGCCGGATCGGAAACATCCGCGCACGATCACCGGAGTCATTGTGGACCCAATACACACCGGGATAGCGCTCACTGCGGACGATGCCGCTCATCTCACTAACGCCGGGATGCCGCACCGTCGCCGCCGCAGTAAGCGCCAACTTGGGGGCCTCGGTTTGGGGCACGAGCAGCAAAGCAATCCAGCCGATCATAGGAAGATTGTAGCCGCACTTAGAGCGCACGTAGCTTGAGGTCGGCGCTCCATTGCCGCCGGATGCCCTGCGCCTCAACGAGGTCAAAGAACTCAATCGGTCGGCCATGCACTTGCGCTGGCTCTAGTTCATGTTGCACGCAGAAGGCGACCAGCAACCCGGCCACTTCGCCCAGATTCCACTCGATCGGGTGGAGGCGATAGCACCCGTTGGTGAGGTGGGTCGTGCCGACATTCTTTGCCGCCGCCAGCAGGTTCCGCATCCGAACCGGGATCAGCAATCCCAGCGGGATTTCGAAGGGCAAGCTGCTTGTGTCGATCGTGTTGGCCCCGTTCGTGCTGGGGTGCAGGTCCAGCCGGTAGGCCCCGATGCCGATGGAATCGGCAAACGACGGCGCGCGGTCGAGCCCAGGAAACGCATCGGCGGAGACGTCTTGCTCACGAACCGTGGTCAGTGATCGTATCCTCCTTGACTCTCGGATGTAGGGGTACAGCGCAAACCCCGCGGGAATGCCTTCGCGGGTGGGAAACGCCCCGGCGTCGTAACCAAGTTCGGGATAGCCCACGCCACCGCCGTGCCGCGGCGCCTCGGTTCGCAGCCAGTGCATCAAGCACTCGGACAGTTCTATCGACTCGCGTAATCGCGCCTCACTCACCGGCCCGGCCGCGCCCGGAAACGCCGACCGGCTTCCGGGCGGGTCGACGTCGATGATGTTCGCCATGAAGTAGTCGTTTTGCGGCCAGTTCACGAGCGTGCTCGCGGCGCGAGGGGTGGCCCACTTCGCGGGGTCGACTTGTTGGCGATAGGGAAAGAGCGCGTAGAAGTCGCCATCATCCCGCATGAGCGGAAGCGTTCGCGGCTCGCCGGTGTGGGCGTGGAGTACTTCGAACCCGAGCAACGGCCCCGGCCACGGGTTGCCGAAGGTGAACTGGGGGACGTAGCTTCGCCACCGTTTGTAGCTCTCGGGCACGCGACCCGCGAGTGGAGAGGGGGAGAGACGGAAACACCACGTCAGGCCCTGCACGTTATCGGGCTCGGCGTGCGCGGGTGCGTTCGGTTCGCCGGTTTGGGATCGAGACTCCGCTCCGCTCACATACTCGGTGCCGGTCAACGGAAGCAGGTCGCCCAGCTCGGTCGCGTCCATCACCCAGTCCGCTTCAATGCGCTCATCCTCGCCAGTGTCCAGGTTCCAAAGCGTAACCGCCGAAACGCGATCGCCCGTCACCTCGGCCGCCACCGGCTTGCGCCGATAGCGAACCTCTACTGAAGCCGTCAGCATTTGGCTTAGAACCTCAACCCCAACCGGCGGCTCAAAGCACAACCGACTCACCCATCCGCCGCCGGGGTTGAAGTCCGGCTCCGGAGCCGAGAAGCCGAGCTGGGCACGATACCACGCTCGCACGCGATCCCGAAACTCGCGGTAGCGACGCGTGCATCCCGTTTGCTCGATCCACGGATGCTCGTCGGGCGGAACGCCCTGGGCGGTCAACTGCCCGCCCAACCAAATCGTTTCCTCGGTGAGGATCACATCGACCCCCAGCGAAGCGGCCGCGATCGCCGCCGCAACTCCCCCGGTGCCGCCGCCGACAATCAGAAGCGTGGTTCGGCTCACGGGTTAACTTGCACGGTCTTGATGTCCGTGTAGAACTCGATCGCCGCCCGGCCCTGCTCGCGCGAATGGGTACTCGACCCCTTCATGCCGCCAAACGGCGCGTGCGGATCGACGCCGGTCGTGTCGCCATTCACCCGCACCAAGCCGGCCTCGATGCGGTGGATGTAGGTGAGCGCGCGGCCGATGTTCTGCGTGAAGAGCGCCGCCGAAAGCCCAAACTCGATGTCGTTCGCGATCTGCAGCGACTCGTCCATCCCGTCCGCTTCCAGCACACACAGCACCGGCGCAAAGAGTTCCTCCTGGGCGAGTTTGTCGCCGGTCACCACGCCTTCGATGAGCGTGGGCGTGAAGAAGAATCCGTCGTGGTCCGGGCGCGCCGGCGCGTGACTCCCCAAAGAAGCCTCCACCCGGTCGCGGGAGACTTCGGAAATCAGCGGTCCAATCGCACACGTCGCGTCCGTAACCGGCGCGAGCGGCAGCTTCGCGATCTGCTCGCGGAGTTTGACCACGAGGTCGCCCGACACCCGCCGATCGACCACCACGCGGCTGGTCGCCGTGCATTTCTGCCCGGCAAACCGGAACGCGCCGCCCGCGATGAGCGTGGCGGCTTGGTCGAGGTTGGCATCGTCGGCGACGATGGCCACATTCTTGCCGCCCATCTCCCCCTGGAACTTGATGTTTGCGCGGGCGCAGGCCTCGCTCAGCATCATGCCGACGCCCTTCGAACCCGTAAAGCTCATCGCGCGCGTCAGCGCCGGATTGAGCAACGCCTCGCCGACGCCTTTGCCCGTGCCGGGTACGACGTTGAACACGCCCGCCGGAATCTCAGCGGCATGCGCCGTCTCCGCGAGCAACTGCGCGCAATAGGGGCTGAGCTCGGACGGCTTCAGCACCACCGTGTTGCCGTAGGCGAGCGCGGGGGCCGCTTTCCAGAGCGGGATCGCGAGCGGGAAGTTCCACGGTGTGATCAGCACGCATGGCCCGAGCGGTTGTCGCAACGAAAACTGGAGCGACCCCGCCATCAACGCGGGCACGACGCTGCCCATCTCGCGAACGCATTCGCCCGCGTAATAGCGCAGAATCGCGACGCATCGACCGACTTCGCCCCGCGCTTCGCCGATCGGCTTGCCGACTTCGCGGGCAACGGCCTGAGCGAGTTCTTCGCTTCGCTCGGCAATCTTGCCCGCCCATCGGTTCAACGCTTCGGCGCGTTCCGGGCCCGATTTCGTCGCCCAAATGGCAGCGGCCGCGGCTTCGAGGGCTCGCCGCGCTTGGTCAGGAGCTCCGCTCGCACCTTCGATGACGAGGTCGGTGGGTTGGCTGGGGTTGACGCTGGGGAGGGCCGTGCCCTCGGCCGGCTCAAACTGTCCGGCTAGGTAAGCGTTAACACGCATGGGTTAACCTTACCGCCGATGTCCGACCGCTTGCAGATCATCGACTCGCATACCGAGGGTGAACCCACCCGCACCATCGTGTCCGGATTCCCTGAGTTGGCGGGGGCCACGATGGCCGAACGACGCGAGTCATTCCGACGCGATTACGACCATTTGCGCCGCGGTCTTGTGCTCGAACCTCGCGGTCACGACGCCGTCGTTGGAGCCCTGCTGACGCCTCCCGTGAATCCAGATTCGGATGCGGGCGTCATTTTCTTCAACGATGCGGACTATCTCGGCATGTGTGGCCACGGGACGATGGGCGTGGCCGAGACGTTGCGCTATCTAGGTCGAGTGAGCGGCTCCACGGTCACGCTCGACACGCCGGTCGGCACTGTCCAGGCGACGTTTGAGGCGGATCGCCGAATCCGCATCGTTAACATTGCGAGCCGCCGTTTGGCGGTCGATCGGGTGATAGAGCTCGATTCGGCTCCGTCGGGATTTCCGCGCAAGTTAGTGGGCGATGTCGCCTACGGCGGCAATGGATTCTATATCGCCGAAGTGCCGATCGAACTCATGACCCCCGAGCGGCTTGATGACCTGATGGCGTTCACGATGGCCGTGCGCCGGGCCCGGCCCGACTGGGTGGAGGATGGGGTGCTCGTGGATCACATCGAGCTCTATGCCCCTCAGCCGGGCGGCGCGCGAAACTTCGTGCTCTGTCCGGGGCGGGCCTATGATCGCTCCCCGTGCGGAACGGGTACGAGCGCAAAGATCGCGTGCCTTGCCGAGGACGGTCACTTGGCGGAGGGCGAAGTCTGGCGGCAGACGTCGGTGACGGGCGGCGAGTTCCTCGCGAGCTACCGACGCATCAATGGCGAAATCCGGCCCGAGGTCTCCGGGCGGGCCTTCATCACCGCCGAGATGCGCCCGGTTTTTGACCCCGAAGACCCATTCCAGTTCGGGCTATAGCCGGTATCCTCTGGAACGTGCCAAAGCCGGTTTCTCGTCGATCCGTGTTGCGTGCCCTGGGCGCGGGCATGGTCGCGGGCGCGGCGGCTCCGGCCCTTTCGCGAGCCTACGCCTACCGGGTAGAAGTCAATCGGCACACGCTATCCCTGCCCAACTGGGACGCCGACGGGTTCAAGGTCGCATTCCTCTCGGACCTGCATATGAACGGCGATTCGGAGTTGGACAGGGCGATCGGCGCCGCTCGTCTCGTTATGGCCGCCGACGCGGATGTCATCCTGCTGGGTGGCGACTATCTTGATCTTCGCCATCCGAGCATCCTCGACAAGACGCGGCGCTTCCTTGAAGTGTTCCGCGAAGCCGCGTGCCCGGTATACGCCGTGATGGGCAACCACGATTACTGGTCCGGTGCGGCGCGGTCGCTGGTGGAGATGTTTCACAAGAGCCCAGTGCGCCTGCTTCGAAACGACACCGCTGAAGTCGACGGCGTGACGATTGCCGGGGTTGATGACGCCATCGAACGCCGCCATCGATACGACTTCTTCCCCAAAGGGCAGGTGTCGCGCAACCTCATCGCCGCGTTTCACGAGCCCGACTTCGTCAAGGACATGCCCGATCACGTCAGCCTCCAGATCTCGGGGCACAGCCACGGCGGGCAGATTTGCTTACCCCTCGGCATTTCCGTCCATACGCCCTTTGGTGCTCGCGACTACATTGCTGGCTTCTATCCCGATGCGGCCGCCCCGCTCTTTGTCTCTCGCGGCGTGGGGACTTCGGGCCCCGACTTGCGGTTGTTCTGTGCGCCCGAGGTGAATGTGTTGACGTTGAGAGGAACCGTTTGAAACGACTCGTCGCGCTGGGCGCGGGCTTAGGAGCGGTCGGAATTGGCTGGCTGGCGTACGGAGCGCTCGTCGAGGCGAAGCGGCTCGTGGTCGAGCGGCGGACCCTGAGGCTTCCGCGCTGGCCGCAGCGGCTGGATGGCTACACCATTGCCGTCCTCGCCGATCTGCATGTCCGTGATGACGACTCCGTTGAGCTCGCCCAACGGGCGGTTTCGCTGGCGCTCGACGAGAACCCCGACATGGTCGTCCTTCCGGGCGACTTGGTGGGGCATTGGCGCACTCAGTCGCCGTGGCTCCTCGAAGCCGTGCTGGAACCCTTGCTGCTCATGAGCGGTTCGGTGATTGCCACGCCGGGGAACCACGAGTATTGGAGCGGCGATGCCTCGATTCTCGCGCCGATCCTCGATGAGTTCAATATTCGCTACCTGCGCAACCAACTCTGGAACCACCATGAGATCACGTGGGTAGGAGTCGACTCCCTCAATGCAGGCCGAGCCAATCCAGGCGGCATCCTGGGCGAGGCGTTGCTCGGTGATGACCCGGTCATCGTGTTGTGGCACGAGCCCGATGCGGTTGATTTGCTCCCCTCCGGCGCGCACCTGATGATCGCTGGCCATAGCCACGGCGGCCAATGGCGTTTTCCTTGGGGCTGGACGCCGATGACCACGCGCAACGGTCGCAAGTACGTTGAGGGCTTCTTCCCCGAAGCACCAACGCCGCTCTACGTTTCGCGGGGAGTGGGGACGACAGGACCGCCCGCCCGACTCGGCGCACTGCCAGAAGTGTCGATTCTGCGTCTGATGAGCGGCTAGCTGCCGAGCATCCGCACGAGGCTGGTGAGGGTCGTCCGCAGTTCCTTGCGCGGCACGATGCGGTCGATCAGGCCGTGGTTGTAAACGAACTCGGTCGTTTGGAAGTCGTCCGGAATCTTCGAGACGCCTGCCTGCTTGGAGACGCGGGCGCCCGCCAATCCAATCAGCGCCTTCGGTTCGGCCAGAATCACATCGGCGACCGAGGCATAAGAAGCCAAAACCCCCGCCATCGTCGGATCGGTGAACACGCAGATGTAAGGCGCGCCCGCCTCGTTGCATCGTTGAACCGCGGCGGTAGTCTTGGCCATCTGCATGAGCGATAGGAGCCCCTCTTGCATGCGCGCGCCCCCCGAAGTCGTGAAAATGACGGCGGGGATGCGCTCCTCGGCGGCTCGCTCCAGCGTGCGCGTGATCTTCTCGCCCGCCACCGAGCCCATCGAACCGCCCATGAACGCAAAGTCACTGACCGCCGTCGTCACCCGAACGCCACCCAACGCGGCATAGCCGCAGACAATCGAGTCAAACGAGCCGGTCTTGGCTTCCGCAGCTTCGCGTTTGTCTTGGTAGTCGGGAAACTGGAGCGGATTGCCGGATCGGAGCTCGGCATCAAGCTCGGTGAAACTGTCTGCGTCAAACGTGAGGCGGATGCGATCTCGGGCGGACAGCCGGTGGTGGTGGCCGCAATATTGGCACACCCGCAAGTTCTGTTCGAACTCGGCCGCGAACAAAATTTTCTTGCATCCCGCACACTGTAGAAACGCACTCATCGTGTCCGCATCACCGTCCGCTAGGTTACCCGCGCTATACTCTCCGACATGTCCACAACGATCCGGGTCGTAGTTGCCGAAGACGAGCCCGCATGGCGTTCGGTGCTTCAAAAAACGCTGAAGTTGATGACGGAGTGCGAGCTGATCGCGGTTTGCAAAGACGGCAAAGAAGCACTCGATGCCTGCCTTGCTGATCCGCCCGATGTGCTGCTGACGGACATCAACATGCCGCGCATGGATGGCCTCGAGCTCATCCGGCGCGTCCTCAAGCAAGAAAAGGATGTCGCCATCGTTATCCTCACCAGCCACGAGGACGACGACACCGTCTTCGACGCTTTCCGAGCCGGCGCGCTAGGCTATCTGCTCAAGACATCGATGCCGAACGACGTGATCGATGCCGTGCGCCTGGCTTATCGCGGCGAAGCGAAGATAACCCCCAAGATCGCCGCCAAGGTCATCGAAGACTTTCGCCGTGTGAAGGAAGACGACGACACAGACGATACCGAGCTGTTTGTGCTGAGCGATCGCGAAGCCGAAATCCTGGACCTCGTTGCTCAGGGCCTGCGCAACAAGGACATTGCGAGCCGCCTCGGCATCGCCGAGAAGACGGTGAAGAACCATGTCTCGAACATCCTGAAGGCGCTACAGGTCAATAGCCGAACCGAAGCCGCGATGAAAGCGGTGAAGGCGCGATTGGTGGATCGGCCGTAGCTCATGAGTGAACCCAGCCCGATCCAAGTTCCCGAGAAGGGCATCAAGGTCTCGTGGACCCTCGGCTTCATCGGGTGCTTTGCCGCGCTGATCTGCGCGGGCGCCGCGATCATCATGCCGATCTTGTCAAGCGCGGGCGAGTCGATTGGCACGAACACGTGCATGGACAATTTGCGCCGCCTGTCGGCGGCCTCGTTCCTCTATGCGGAGGAGAACAGCGGCTCGCTACCCGCGGAAGATTGGCCGACGCTGATTGAGCCGCACGAGCCTGACGAGATCACCTACGCCTGTCCGACGCAGCGGCGCATTGACCCTCGCTCCAGCGGCTATGCGCTTTCTAAGCCGGTGGCGGGAGCGAAGCTAGATGCGATCGACGCTCAGCGCACCACGCCCCTGTTTTTCGATTCGAAGGCATCGGTGCTCGGGGCGATCGCCGAGCCGACGGAGGTGCCCAGCCCTGGCCGCCACCGCAACCGCCGCGCGAACAACGTGGCGTATGTGGACGGCCATGTGGATACCGTTCCCGCGCGGTAGTTGGCTTATCTTCCCCTAAAGCTCACGTAGGTCAGGGATGCCTTGTGCCCTGCCTGAGCTGCAAACCGCCGAAGCTATCGAGCCGCGCGGAGGTTTGTACCGCGTCTAGCCCGTGTAGAAGCCAGCCCGCGTCCAGGAAACAGCTTCATGCTCCCGATCGCCCATCTTAAAGCGGGTGAACTTGAAAGTCGTTGCGGACACCCAGCCGAGAACATCCGTCGGCATTGAGAACCGCGCGATCTCGGGCATCGGACTGACCCGCGGATCGCTGAAGTCATAGAACACCAGATCATTAGGCGCCCCCCAGACGCAGCCTTCTACCGCAAGCGTTTGCCCATCGGGCGACGGGTAGACCTGCAGCCAGTTGAACCCAGATCCATCCGGAGGAGTGCAAACACTCACCCCGCGTCGGACGTCCACCACCGTGTACCCCTCCGGGTCTTCTCCGCAAACCAAGAACTCACCATCGCTGCGCTCGACCCATGCAAATAGGAACTTCGGAGCCGACCGCCGGATGTCAGCAATGAACTCCTCGGTGCCGAGTTCACGCACCAATCCACGGCTATAGTGCCAATCGCTCCCCGGTTCGGCGTACGTGTCGACGACCAGTTCGAAATTTCTCGATGGTGAGGCGTGTACACGGCGCTCTTCGAGTATCGGGAGCATGCGGACAAATCGGTCCTCAACGTCCCGGCGACGGATCTCGTAGGCATCGTCCACGAGCCCGGAGCTTACCAGCGTGTGCGGTAAGGTCAATCCATGCGCATGGCTCCGCTAGGCAATCGAGGGAAGGAGTTGCATCGAAAGGCCCGGAAGCGACCGCAAGTCACATATCAGACTCCGCTTAATGAACTTGACCGATTCGTGAGCGCGCTCCGGCCGTTCATGGGTGAACTCGCCGCATCCATCCTCGTTGTCGAGGCGGTCGTCTTCGATCCCAATCACTTGCGCCAACTTGTGAGTGGAGACTCTCTCATAGGTCATGTTGTCGAGGCGCACGGACCTGAAGAGTCAAGGCAGTTGTTGACCGCTGCGTTGGCCGATTGGGTGGATTTCTACTTTGGAACCGAACCATCCACGCTGGTCATCTATGCTGATCACGACGAATACGTGACGCTCTTTCCAAAGAACACCGATGCATACTCACGACTGCGGATCGCGCTCGACAACGGCGGATTCCATCGCGTCGACTATCAACGACACCTGTAGCGTCAGCAAAACTGGAAGTCCGGGCGGCCGAACATCAATCGGCAGACGGCCCGCGCGGCCTGCCCGGCGTTAAGCGCGGTGATGCGACCCCCGCTCGCCGACTCGGCGGCCTCAACGAGTAAGCGCTCCTCTTCCGGCTTCAACTCGGTGTCAAACACCGACGCCAACTTTCGAACCGCCTCCGTCATCGATGAACCGGGCCCGATCAGCAAGTCCGCCCGATACGCGAGCGTGGGAATCCGGTTGCCCACCGTACCGCCAATGTTCTGGGCGGCTCCCGTCGGCGGCGCGCCGATGAACAGATAGTCAGCCCACTTGATTCGCTCGACCATCGTGGCCGAAGTCAGCCACGGATTCCCAGGTTTCCAACCGGAGACATCGGGCGGATACATCAGCTCCATGCCCATCGCCTTCGTGCCAAGCCGAGCCGCAAAGGCGGGCGCCAACGATGTCACCAACGGCGTATTCAGCCCGTTCTCCTCATTGATCCGCGGATTCTCGATAGCATTGGCGATCCGCTGCATCGCCGTCGCGCCGGTGCCCAACTGACGAGCGGTTGACACGACAAAGTCGACCGGGTGCTTTACGAGCTTGCGGACGCACGCCTGAGACCGAAACTCCGGCGACAAAGCAATCGCCCGCACGAGCGGCTTGATCTCGAGCTTTGCATCGCGGAACACCTTCGCAAGCCGCTCGACCAGCTCCGGGGCCGGGTTCGGATACGCAAACCACTCCCACATCTTCGCCGCGATGAACCTCGCCGTCTGCGGGTGATCACACAGGTGGCGGATGACGTCTTCCCCAGTGAGGGTGCCCGTCTTTCCGAGCACGGTCTTGGTCCCCGAGTCGTGCCGTTGAGGTGAGAAAACGAACCGATCAACGCGGCGCGGCGCTTGATCGCTAAACCGTGCACGAACCCCGTAGCCCCAGCCCGTAAACGCGCGTGACGCCTCCTGCACATCCTGCTCGGTGTAGTGGCCGATCCCCAACGTAAACAACTCCATGAGCTCCCGAGCGAAGTTCTCGTTGGGTTGACCCTTCACGTTCTCCTGGTTATCGAGCCAGTAGATCATCGCCGGGTCTTGACTCACCGCGAGAACGAGGTCGTGGAAGTTGCCCAGCGCGTGACTCCGCAGCGTCTCAACGTGGCGGTTGAACACGAACGCGTTCTCAACTTTCACAGCGCTGGTCGCGAAGTGGTTGTGCCAGAACAGTGTCAGCTTCTCTTCGAGCGGGCGTTGAGTCGCGACCATCTGGAGATACCACAGCCCCTGCATCACGCGCAAGTTCACCGTGCCCTGCTTGTTTGCAAAGTCCTGCGGATTCAACTCGACGGCGGGCACCGATTCGAAGTTGAGCAATCGGTCAACGGCTTGCTCATACGTGCCCGATCCGTAGTAGTCCAACTCTTGTTCGCTGGCTCCGAGGCCAAAGCGACGGAGCAGGTGGGCAACATCGGCAAGGTTCTGTGCGCTCATCCTGGAGAGCGCAGACGGCACAGGACCGCGAAAGTTCAGCCACCCGAGCTGGCATCATCCGAGCGCGCACCTGATCCATCGCCACCGAGGGGCGGCGTGATCTGATCCGTCGTCGGAGGAGTCGCCGGTGGCGGCTCAGCCACGGGCATCTTGTAACCGAGAAGCGTCTCCACGAACAGCGGTTCGTTCGTCGTGTCAAACGCCGGATCAATCGTCTTGAGATACTCCGACCGGTTGACCGACTGGGTAATCGTTCGCTCTCCGTCGCGGACCGTCAGTTCGACCGTCTCGGCGGATTCGTTAAGCTCGAAGGCCTTCCAAACAAGGCGGGCGCGCAGGGGCCACTCGCCTTCGGGTTCAGAGATCGTCAACGTCAAGCGTAACTCGCTCTTGTCGCCATTGGCCTCCGCGAGAGGGATCCGCATCGGATCGAGCGAGAGGGCAGTCGCCAGAGTCGTGGCAAGTTCCGGTGCGCTTGTGAACGCGCTCGGATCGGGTTGGGGTTCTTTGGGCGCCTCGGGAATCGGGTCTGCGGGGCGCTCGCCTCGGTCTTCTTGACCGCCCATCACGAGCGGCTTATTCGGGTCGCTCGTTCCCGGCCCGCGGTTGGCAATCATATAGCCGGCGATCGCAAACCCCACAATAATCGCTCCCGCCAGGCCGATCAACACGTAAGGCGGCTTCTTCTCGGGAATGCCGAGCGTCTCCACCGTCGCTTGCGTCTGCTGCTCGGCAAGTCGTGCTTTGACCGCCGCCAACTTCTCCTGATTCTCCTTTGAGTCCGGCACGATGTCGAGCGCAAGTTCGTACCATTCGACGGCTTGGTCGAGGGCCCCGCGCTCGGTCGCGATGTCGCCTAGAAGCGTGTTGGAAGACGCGTTGTTGGGGAAGCGACGTAGGATTGCAAGGCAGATATCCTCGGCGGCCTTAAACTCCTTGCGCATGCGAAGCACGTTCGCCTTTGCAAGTTCGGGATAGACCTCCGCATCGCTACCGATGACGCCGGGCGCATCGGTAAGCGGCGCTCCACACTCGGAGCAATACTCTGCGTCCGAAGGCATCATCGCGAAACACTTTTCGCAGAGAATCAGGTCTTTACTTCCCGGTGCTGCCAAATCCGCCCTCCCCGCGCGCCGTCGGGAACGCCGACACGTCCGCAATCGCCTCAATAGCAACCCGAACGACCGGCGCAATGACGAGCTGTGCGATGCGCTCGCCCATGTTAAGTTTGACGGTTTCCTGCCCCCAATTGATCATGATCACGCCAATTTCCCCACGGTAATCCGCATCAATGGTGCCGGGCGCATTCACCATGCCAATCCCGTACTTTGCGGCAAGTCCCGAGCGTGCGCGCACCTGACCCTCATATCCAGGCGGAATCACAACCCGTAGCCCGGTCCGCACGACCTTGCGCTGACCAGGTTCGAGATGCACGTCTTCGGCCGCGCAAAGGTCCATTCCCGCGGCATCGGCGGTTTGATATGCGGGCAAGGTTGCGTTGTCCAGAAGCTCAAATCGCACCACGACATCGGATTCCATCACTGCGCACCATACCCGCCCCCTGCCCCATAATTGGGGTCGTGCGCAAGGATGTGACGATCATCGGTGGCGGCCCTGTGGGTTTATTTGCCGCGTTTTATGCCGGGCTGCGAGGCATGTCGGTTCGAGTCATCGATAGCCTCCCCGAGCTCGGTGGGCAGCTAACCGCCTTATATCCCGAAAAGTACATCTACGACATGCCGGGATTCCCCAAGGTGCTCGCTAAGGACCTTGCCGAGGAGATGGCCAAGCAGGCACTCCAGTTCGACCCCGAAGTCGTTCTTGAAGAGACGGCCCAGGTGCTGACCGAGGACGAGGAAGGCTTCTTGGTGGGAACCGGCACCGGCGTCTATCCCACACGCACGGTCATCATTTCGGCAGGAGCCGGGGCGTTCTCGCCGACGAAGCTCGGCGTGCCGTTTGAAGACGACTACGTGGGCCGTGGCGTGAGCTATGGTGTCCGCGAAAAGAGCGCATTTGCGGGGAAGCGAATCTTGGTCGTGGGCGGTGGGGACAGCGCGTTCGACTGGTGTTTGAACCTCGAGCCGATCGCGCAGGAGATCACACTGGTCCACCGGCGCGATCAGTTCAAGGCCCACGAAGAGTCGGTTCGTCAAGTCGAGAATAGCCGCATCGGAATGCGACTGTGGCAAGTCATCAAGGAGCTTCATGGCGAGGAACATCTCGAAGCGGTGACCATCGAGAACACTCAAACCAAGGAGCTCGAGCGGGTCGAGACCGACGCCGTCATCGTCAACGTCGGGTTCAAGTCTTCGCTCGGTCCGATCAAGGAGTGGGGCTTAGAGATCGAGAAGAACCAGGTCTTGGTGAACGAGCGCTTTGAGACGTGCCGTCCGGGCGTGTTCGCGGTCGGCGATGTGTGTACGTTCGGCAGCAAGATGAAGCTGATCGCGACTGGAGTGGGTGAGGCGGCGATCGCGGTGGGATTCGCGAAGCTCAGTCTCGATCCGGCGGCAAAACTGTTTCCCGGACACAGTTCCGATATGGAGATGCCGGCAAGCGGCTAAGGCACGCCGTCCAAGTTCTTCCGGTTGCGGTAGCTCCACAGCACGCCCGCCGCAACACACAACCCGCCGAGCATCATCACCAGCGGTACGCCCTGGAACGGCGAACTCGGATCGCCTTTCGACTCCCGTGCGATGTAGCCAAACAACAACATCCCGAACGGTCCCAGCCCGGCCAGTGCCCACACGTGCATCGCAATCACCCGCCCGCGCAACCGCTCGGGCGAAAGCAACTGGAACAGGCTATTCGTGGTGTTGAACTGAATGATCGCCGAGCCGCCCAGAATCGCGAACAGGGGGAACGCCAGCCACGGCGTTCGCGCAAACGGAATCAACATCAATCCCAGCGCCAGCGACGACATCGCCATCGTCACCAACTTCGCCTTGCCGGGACGGTGGGCGAGCGACGTCGTAATGAGTAGCCCCAAGATGGCCCCGATGCCGACCGACGTCATCGTCCCTCCCACCAGCTTCGACGTGGCCTCGCGCACTTGCTCCGCCGTCAACGCCGCAAAGGCCGCCCCGTATTGAACCTCCACCAGTTGCCGAGCGAACGCCGGAATCAGCGCGAGATAGGCGATTCCGAACGCCGACACGATGCCTTCCATGATAAAGAGGGTGCGCAATCGCAGGTCCTTGAACGTGTAGCGCATGCCTTCCAGAAGCAGGTCAAGGATCGGCTGGGGCTCGCGCGCCACTGGACTCAGATCGGCGCGGATCAGCGTCGCCGACGTGATCAGTCCGAGGTAGCTGATGCCATTGATGAGGTAGCAAAGCTGCGCCCCCGCCGTGGCGTACATGACGGCGCCAATGCCGGGGCCAATGATGCGGGCGGCATTGAACGTGAGCGCATTCAGCGGAACCGCCGCCGCGATCTCTTCGGGCGGCACAATCTTGCTGATGATGCTCTGGCGCGTGGGCATTTCGAAGCATCCGACGACGCCAAACAGCAGCGCGACCATCAGGATATGCCAGTAGGCGATGAATCCGAAGTAGCTGGCCGCGGCGAGAAACAGCGCCCCCGCCGCCATGCAGGCTTGGGTGGTGATGAGGATGGTGCGCTTGTTGAACGCATCCGCGAGCGTGCCCGCAAATGGGCCGAGCACGGTGACGGGGGCCATCGAGCAGAAGGTGACGAAGGCGAGCTTGGCCTCGTCTCCGGTGAGCTCGTAGACCAGCATGCCTTGGGCGACATTCTGCACCCAACTTCCGGTGAACGAAAGAAAAGCCCCGATCCAGAGGATGCGGAAGTCGCGATATCGGAAAACGCGGGCGATGTTCGATCGGGGCCGCAGCTCGGAACTCAAGGTCTGGAGTCTACTGCATCGTGTCTGCGGAACAGGCTTGCCACCCAACCCCTTGTAGCCGCAGGATGGTTCGTGCCTGCGGGATCATGGCCCCCGCGCACGATCAGCGGATTCCGCAGGCACGATTCATCCTGCGGCTACAAGGAATCGTTGACTCGCACTGGATTTGCTTGCGAGTTTCGTACAATACAACCATGGCGCATCGCACCAAGTGGATCCTCACTGGCTTCCTCGCCCTCGTCGCGGCGGGGGTGGGTGCCCAAGCCACGACCGGTTACCGAACCGTCATTGCGGATATCGACAACCTCGCTTGGTTCCACAAGGACCGCCGAGACGCCCTCCGCCAAGCTGGCGACAAGGCCACCGCCCTTCTCTTTCCACTGATCGAACAGCGACTGCAAACAGGCTCGCCCGACCTCTTCAAGCCGGTGGATGCGCTCTGCGAGTGCGCGACCCTCAAGCACACCGCCAAGATGCGCGCCCTCTACGACCGCATCCAAGACCCGGCGACAAGGAGCCGGATCGTTGCGTGGATGGGACGGGTTGGTGACGCGCGGGCAAACCGTGACATCCTCGAGGCGCGCCTGCTTCAGGAAATCGCTGGCCAAGCGCCGAGATTCTGGATGAGCGGACGTGCGCCGCGAGACCTCGTGATCGGTCTCGTTCGTTCCGCGGATCAACGCTCGATCCGCCTGCTCATCAAGACCCTCACTGATCCCCAGACTGGAGACCCTCTGCGGAGCGACATCTACCAGAATCTCGCCGCGACCGGAGACCCTGCCGCACTCCAAGCCATGCGGGCGGCGAGTGTAGGCAGCCGCCAACGCGGCCACCTTCCCTTTGTAGCTACGATTGCTTTCATGTTGCCGTTTCGCCCGCCATCCCTAAGAGGCACCCACATCGACGACGAGGGAACGGAGTGGGGACTCGTTCATTGGGATGCGCTCGGCTCACTCGACGATCTTTGGCTGGTTCGCAAACAGGGTTCGCACTGGGTGAGGCCGATCTACACCGGCGTCAACGCTTACTGGGACGCGCCTGAGTTTGGGCGCGTCAGTCGAACGGGGGCCAACGCCGACGGCGAAGCCCACTATCCGCTTATTGGGGGTGGTGGTTGGATCAAGGCGTTCATCGGGAACAAAGAGCTGGAGTTGGACTCGGATGGGGATGGACTGACGGACATCGTTGAGAAGCGCTTCGGCTTGGATCCGCGGTCGCGCGACACGGACGGAGATGGCCTGATCGATTCCCTCGACAAGAACCCGCACACGGCCAAGGGGGTTCTCTCCGAGAAGCAGAAAATTCTTAAGGCGGCCATTGACGCCATGGTGGTTGGGCGGAGTGCGTCTCGACTAGCGTTCATCGAACTCCCGGCGGATGTGAAGCCGTTCGAGGTTACGACTTGGAACGGCCTGGTGTTACCGACAGCAGTGCAGTCCAAGTTTGTCAATGGGAGTATGTTTCGCGTTGGGCTGCCTTACTTGTTTGATTGGGGGACGAACGGTGTGGTGCCGCCGACATTCCAGTTCTCGAAAGATCGTCAGACCGTGCAGGTGCTCGTTTCCGAGGGTGTGCAATCAAGTGTGGTGTCAAGCATCGTCACCTTGAAGCGGTTCGGGGATGACTGGCTACCGATTGGGGTCGAGCTGTTTTCCCACATCGCTGCCTGAGGCCCTCGGACGACTTGGTTCCAGCTAGACGCCCTTGATCCCGGAGGGATCGCAGTGCTTAGCCGCGTGGTCGAAGATCGGGTTGGTGGTCGCCCATGCCCGCACCCTGAAGGCCGACATGGATGCTACTCAAAGTCTGTAGACTTCAAAGCATCACCAGATTCATCATGAGGAATCCCGCGTTAGTGATTCCTCATGACCAAGCCACCTCTTAGAAGACCGAGCGCCCAGCTGTCGCGCACGCTTGCACAGAACATTCTCACGCTGAGGAAAGCCCGGGGCCTTTCCCAAGAAGAACTCGCCGACCAGTGCGGCCTTCATCGAACATACATCGGTTCAGTCGAACGGTCCGAGCGGAACGTGACACTCAGCACCTTGGAAGTTCTCGCAGGAGCTCTAGCAGTCTCCGTTCCTGAATTGCTCTCAGAGGACGTAGCATCCAATGAGTAGCTCGGTTGTTGCCGCCATCAAAGCGAGCGGCAAGTCGATCTATGATCCAATCGTGATTGGAGGCGACCTGTGGTTCACTGCGGAGCACTTGGAAGAAGTGCTCCAAGCAGGACTCGCCGGCTTCGACGTATCGGGCCAGGCGATCAGAACCCGCTCGAAGAACGTGAAGAAGAAGGTTGCGGAGATTCTGGGCTATCCCGTTCCGAGCACGTTCAAGAAGTGCCAGCCCCGCTTTGCAGGCCAAGACTTCGACACCTACGTGCAAGCCGCTGACAATCTCCAAATCTGGAATGAAGAACTTTCGGCAAGTCGCCGCTACGTGCTGATCAGAGTCGACGCAAGCGGCAAAATCGCGAAAGTGAAAGTGATCAACGGAGGCGAGCTCGCAAAGCTGGACACCACGGGCACGATCACCAAGAAGTATCAGGCGAGAGTGACCGGCCTCGACAAGCCGACCGAGCTGATCAGTGAGACCGACACCGCGAACCTCCAACCGCTCCTAGCGGCAACATTCTCCAACCCAATCAAGGCCAGCCCCACGAGCACTGCCGTTTCCGGTGAAATTCTTCCAATCTCGGAAGTGTTTGAGAGACTCTCCACGGTTGTCGGCAAGACCTTTCCCGATCTAGGCTCCACCCAGGAACGGAACCGCGGCGCTGGCCTTCACAATCTTATCTGCAACGCTCTGGGTTACACGTCATACGGCGACACCGGGCAGTTTCCCGACGTGCCCCATCAGCTCCTGGAAGTGAAGGTTCAAACTTCTCCAACGATTGACCTTGGATTGGTGTTGCCGAGCAGTGAAGCACCGCTCGGAATCACTATGCTCAATGGCATTCAGGTTCGCCACTGCGATGTGCGATACGCGGTTTGCTGCGGCGAGACGGATGGAACGAACGTGACGATCAACCAGGTGATCCTCACGACTGGGGCTGATTTCTTTACTCGGTTCACTCAGTTCCAAGGCAAGGTGATCAACGGGAAACTCCAACTTCCCTTGCCTGCGGATTTCTTCACGAAGTGACGCCAAAGGCGAGCCACACAAGCCGATCAAGCTCCCTTGAAAGCTCATCGGCTTGTGTTGATGGCGTTAGTTGGTAAATCTCCTTCGTCAGGCGAATGATTGCCTGGCTTTCCTCGCGCTCAGGATCCGGAAGCGGAAATTCTTCGACGTATTGCGTCATGAAGCGCCGACGCCCGGCATAAAGCTTGTTGTTGAATCTCCGATCGTAGAACGCCTCAATGAAGGTTGAGTTTCCAACCGCGAGGGCGAGCCACAACAGCTCATCATCCGCGTGGTCATTGCAGATCATCCAATAGCAGTCACCGTTGATGATCGTCCCTTCCAAGTCAAGCCAGAACGTAGGCTGTTCAGTGATATCACGAAACACGAGCTTTGGGTGTCGCCACGCATCAGGATCTTGCGGCACCCATACCTCAAACCAATTTCGGCCACCTTCGATCACGTAGGTGCGAGACTCGAGAGCTTCGCGGTGAGACTCGAGGTAGCGCTTTGTCTTTGGATAATCCTCCAACTTCGCGGCGGAGCGTCTTCCGTCGATCGAGACGTGAGGGTAAACGATGCCGCGCGTGTTCGATTGCGTGTCCGCTTTGAAGCGGCGCGCAATATGATGCGTGGTCAACGACCGAAGCAGTTCCGGAAGCTCCCCGGAATCCAATCTATGCCAATCCTTCCGAATGAACACTTTGTCCGCCGTTGTTTTGACTCCGACCCGGACCTTCCCCACATCGCCGAAGACGCTCCAGGTATTCGCCTGAACCGATTGCAACCACGCGTCACCCGTTTCCGTGGAGATGCGCCACACGTCATCTTCTGAGCTGCCGTGATCGAGGAGGCCGTGTTCAACGCTGAAACGCCCCCCGTCCAATGTATGAACGAGCCCTTTATGTTCGAGTGCCTCAATCGCGTTGGGAACGGCAAGCGCGTTCCCTTCTAGCTTGCTTGAATAAATCGAAGTGAAACGCGCAGGCTCTGATGTCATGCTTTGCCCATTCTTGCGTTCGAGCAACAACACCGCCGGTAGGACTGCAGCGCTAAAGAGCTTCGTGTCTCCGAGATCCCACACATGCAGCGGGTTGAATTGGCGCAACAAGTCCCCGCGGATGCTCATGCCGCTGCGCGTCGTCATAAAGCGGTTGGACACAATCACGCCAGCGACTCCGCCAGGTTCCAGAACGCGGGCGATCCCCATCAGAAATGCGTGATACAAGTCAACGCGTCCAGTGAGCCCGAAATGCTCAGCAAGCCGCTGAGATTCAGATGCCCCCATGACCTGGGTCCGCACGTAAGGTGGGTTCGCAATCACGACATCGAAGCGTGTTGCTTCAGAAGGCGCATCAAACAAAGTGGGTGTTTGGCAGCCATGGTATTCCAAGACATAGGCTAGAAAATCGCCCCGAGTGAGCCTGACATTCGCTTTCGGAAACAGCTTTTGAATACGCTCGCTGGCTGAAGCAATGGAGGTTCCGCTGAGTTCAAAGCCATACACTTCGACCTCTTCATAGCCGGCGGCACCTAAGGCACCCAAAAGGGCGACCAAGAGCGCACCGTCACCAGTTGCTGGATCTAGAATGCGCAACGGAGCTTTGTGCTTGCCAATAAGCAGCCCAGTCAACTGACGCGCGACGAAGCCTGCAAGATGATCTGGGGTGTAGTGTGCCCCTTCCGTCTTGAGTTCTTCGCGGCTGTGATGCTGGATCGCATTCTCTCTGGCGATCGCCTGCAAACTGGTTCGCATCGTCTACTTCCTCACTGCATGATACTCAAAGTCATCAAGCCATTCAGGCGACTCTAGCAACGAGCACAGGAATCGCTCCGCATTCAGTGTAGCAGACAAATGTCTGTTTTATGCGTCGGCAAAGAACGCCGATCCCCCGGGTTAAGATCTTTGACCCGCTGGGTTCGACTTCCGACAACCCCGGAACAGGACATTCCGTGTAGACTTGAAACGATGCTCGGCCTCTCTCAGCGCGCCCAGGCCATGCCGCCTTCGCCGATTCGGAAGCTCGCACCCTTTGCGGCCGCCGCCAAAGCGCGCGGCATCGAAATCTTCCACCTCAACATCGGCCAGCCCGATGTCCCCAGCCCCGAAGGGTTCTGGCGAGCCGTCCGCGAGACGCCGCTCCAAGTGCTCGAATACAGCCCCTCCGATGGGCTTCCCGAACTCAAAACCAAGGTCGCCGGCTACTACCGCTCCATCGGCATCGAGGTCGGTTCCGAGAACGTCATCGTCACCACCGCGGGCAGCGAGGCGCTCAGCTTCGCTCTCCTCAGCGTGCTCGGCGAAGGCGACGAGGTCATCATCCCCGAACCGCTCTACGCGAACTACATCGGCTTCGCGACCGCCGCCGGGGTCAAGGTTCAGCCCCTGCGCACCTATCTCGACGACGACTTCAAACTGCCAGGGATCGAAGCCTTTGAGGCCGCGATCACGCCGCGCACCCGCGCCATCCTCGTGTGCAACCCCGGCAACCCAACCGGTGCCGTGTACACCAACGATCAGATGGAGGCGCTGCGCGACCTTTGCCTGAAGCACGATCTGTATCTCGTCGGCGACGAGGTGTATCGCGATTTCAACTACACGGATGAGCCCGTCCGGTCCGTGCTGACGCTGGAAGGCATGAACGAGCACGCGATCATGGTGGACTCGGTGAGCAAGCGATTCTCGCTGTGCGGCGCGCGGGTCGGATTCCTCGTGACGCGCAACACGGCCGTGCTGGATGCGGCGCTTCGCATGGCGCAGGCCCGGCTTTCGCCGCCGACGTTAGAGCAGATTGGCGTGATTGGTGCGCTCGACACGCCGTCGTCGTACTTCCACGACGTCCGCGAGGAGTTCCGCCGGCGACGCGATACGCTCGTGCGGAAGCTCAGCGCGATCCCCGGCGTAAAGGTGCCGCAGATCGATGGTGCGTTCTACGCGACGGTTCGCCTGCCCATCGACGACTCGGATCGATTCTGCCAATGGCTGTTGGAGTCGTTCGATCATGATGGGCAGACGGTGATGCTCGCACCCGCGACGGGTTTCTATTCGACGCCGGGGGCGGGGACGGACGAAGTTCGCATCGCGTATGTGCTTCGCGAGGAGCGGCTTGAGCGCGCGATGGATGTGCTCGCCGCGGGATTGTCGGCGTATCGGTCGCCGGTTGGGGGGGCTTTGTAGATGGCTGCGAAATCTTGGAAGGAATGGGAAAAGCCGCTGATTGAGCTGGAGGATGCGCTGGCCAAACTGGTTGAGCGATCCAAGAACGCCTCGGATGCCGAGCGCGCCGAGATCGAGGCCAAGGTCGAGGAATACGAGCGCCGCCGCGATAACTATATCGACGTGATGTATAGCCGCCTCGGGCCTTGGGAAAAGGTGCTCGTGGCGCGGGCGGAGAAGCGGCCGTACACGCTGGACTACGTGCAGGCGCTGTTCACGGATTTTATCGAGCTCGACGGCGATCGGCGCTACGGGGCTGACCACGCCATCGTTGGCGGGCCGGCCATGTTCGAAGGGCGACCGGTCATGATCGTTGGCCACCAGAAGGGACGCAACATCCAGGAGCGGCAGTATCGCAACTTCGCGATGGCGAAGCCGGAAGGGTATCGCAAGGCGATGCGGCTGTTCGAGATGGCGAATCGGTTTGGCCTGCCGGTCGTGACGTTTGTGGACACGCCCGCCGCCGATCCGGGGGTCGAGAGCGAAGCGCGGGGGATTTCCGAAGCGCTGGCGGCGTCGATGCTGCGCATGTTTGAGCTTCGCGTGCCGACGATTTCGATCGTGATCGGCGAGGGCGGCAGCGGGGGCGGACTGGCGATCGCGGTGGCCAACTCGATCCTCATGCAGGAGCACTCCATCTACTCGGTGATTCCGCCTGAGGGATGCGCGGCGATTCTTTGGCGAGCGCCTGAGAAGGCACCGCAGGCTTCGGCGGCGTTGCGACTGACGGCGCAGAGTGCCCACGAGCTCGGCCTGATCGACGAGATCCTGCCCGAGCCTCGGGGCGGGGCGCATCGTGATCCGGCGGAAGCGGCGACCATCATCCGCGAGGCGATTCGAACCCATCTCCAGGCTCAGTCGGCCCTCACCGGCGATCAGCTCAAGGCGGCACGGTACGAGAAGTTCCGGGCAATGGGCCACCTGATCGCGCCACCGATCGAGCAACCGCCGCTGATTGCCTAGCGTTTTTTGGTTCGGAACCCAACATTCGGGCACCTTTCAGCGGGTAAACCTCGTCTTGTGCAAAAGAAGCGCATTTTTCTAGGTTCGAATGAGCCTGATATGCGTTATACTCAGCAACGATGGGGAAATCGGATACGCCGACGAACCTGAAAAGAGGAGGAGTAAATAGGGATGAAGTTCTATAATCTCAAGACTCGTTCGCACGTCGAAGTGCCGGACGACAGTGTCAACAAGACGAAGATGGTTCGTCAAACGAAGTCGGGCGAGCAGACGCGCTATGCGTTCACCGCTCAGTATGAGGGCGTCAAGCTCTTCAAGTTCGTGAACGAGAAGGACTACAAGGCCAGCAGCGCCAAGGAAGTCTGAGAACCAACTTTCGGTGCGGGCCTCGAGGGACTCCCTCGGGGCCCGTTCGTTTGATTGAACCTACTGCGCCGCGATTTCGAGCCCCCGGCGAGCCAGTGGCACCATCTGAACCCGACCTTCGGTTGGATCAACGTAGTCCGGGTCAAGCGCGGCTAAGGGGATGAAAGCGCATCGGTCGGTGGAACCCTCCAGCTCGTGTCGGAGTTCGCCACTGAATGACTCCACGCGGTAGATGAAGCGGATCGCGTGCATGTCGCGGTCGGGGAACGAAAACGCCTCGGACTGAACCTCAACCAGCGGGCCGAGTTCGATCACGAGCCCAGTTTCCTCAAAAGTCTCCCGGATTGCGCCCGCTTCGGGTGACTCGCCAAAGTCCAACCCGCCGCCGGGAAGCGTCCACCAGCCGGCCGCCGGTTCCGGTGGGCACAAGCGGCACATGAGCAGCGATTCGCCATGAGTGATCAGCGAGTAGGCGGCAGGGCGGATCACTTGGGGGCGTGCGGACATAGTGCCTAGTTTAGCGGCTCAGGCAAGCCAAACTTGCCCCAAACGGCGCGGTGATCGGAGACGATGTCGTCGATGACGTAGCATTCCCAGGGAATCAGCGCCCCCTTGAACCAGATGTAGTCGATACGCCGCAGGGGCAGGCTGGCCGTGATCGTCCATCCAAAGCCGATGCCGCGGGATCGAAACAGGTCGGTCGCCGCAGCCGACATTCGGCGATAGCCTGGGCCATGGGGTGGGCTGTTGAAGTCACCCGCCAAGATGACTGAGTGCTCTTGGGCATCGATGAAGGCCGCCACGCGCCGGAGCTGTTCACTGCGAACTCGCGCGACGTCGCTCGCGGCGGCTTGGGTTGGCGAGAGGTGCGTGGTCGCGAGAATGAGTTTTCGTCCGCCTACGTCGACCTCGACAGCGGTTATGTGCTTCCCGCGCGGGTTGGCTTCGCCAGGTAACTCGGGCAAGTCGAACTCGATCGTGCGCAGGATCGGATACTTGGTCGCGATCACCTGGTGTTGACCGGTCAGAGGCATGACGGTTGCGTTGGAGAGGTTGTAGTCTTTGAGCGCATCGACCAAGGGCCCCTCGGGCACGAGTTGATCAAGCGGCCCGGTTTCCTGCAGGAAGATGACGTCGGGCCGACGCTCGCGGATGAGCCGCGCGATCCCTTCCTGTCCGCTCAGGCCGTGCTGCATGTTGAGTTGAAGCACGGTGATCGACGACGAAGCCGCCATGGGAATGCCTGGAAGCCCAGGCTCAAGGAAGGCGAGCATGCCGACGAGCCCAACCGCGAACACACGCCCCATCCGCGGTTGACCACTGCGCCACATGAGGGTGGCCATGAGGATGAGCGTCACCCAGACCAGATCGGGAACGAGGCCAAGGAGCAACGACGGCCCAGTCGTGTCGCCCAACGCGTGGCGCATGAGGAAAACCACCGCCAAGAGGATCGCCAGCATCCGGGCAGTGCTACGCTTGACGACCGCGACTTTGCTCACTGAGGCAATTGTGACGCACGCGTGCTGCAGAAGAAAGGGACGAAACGAATGCCCACAGGCGTATAATAGAGATGCTGAGGAGCGTTGCGATCCCGTCCGAGGGACCAGGCTCAGCAAACGAAACGGCGCTCGCAATCTTGGGGTTGCGAGCGTTTTGCTTTGCTCGGGACTCCAACAGGAGAACAACCATGCAAACGCTCGACACGCTCAAAACCGACTTTCATGTCGCCGATCTCAGCCTCGCCGATTGGGGCCGCAAAGAGATCGCTATCGCCGAAACCGAAATGCCAGGCCTCATGGCCATCCGTGACGAGTTCGCCAAGACGCAACCCCTCAAGGGCGCGCGAATCGCGGGCTCGCTGCACATGACCATCCAGACCGCCGTCCTGATTGAGACGCTGCGTGTCCTCGGTGCCGACGTCCGCTGGGCGAGCTGCAACATCTACAGCACCCAGGACCACGCCGCCGCTGCGATCGCCGCGGGCGGAACCCCCGTCTTCGCCTACAAGGGCGAATCACTCGACGAATACTGGGAGTACACCCACAAGATCTTCGAGTGGTCCGACGGCGGCACGCCGAACATGATCCTCGACGACGGCGGCGACGCCACGCTCCTCATCCTGCTCGGCAGCAAGGCCGAGAAGGACGCCAGCGTGCTCGACAATCCGGGCAGCGAAGAGGAAGTCTGCCTCTTCAACAGCATAAAGAAGAAGCTGGCCCAAGACCCGACGTTCTACAGCCGCGTCAAGGCGAACATCAAGGGCGTGAGCGAGGAGACCACCACCGGCGTGCATCGCCTGTACGAGCTCCAGAAGAAAGGCGAGTTGCCTTTCCCGGCGTTCAACGTGAACGATAGCGTTACCAAGTCGAAGTTCGACAACCTGTACGGTTGCCGTGAGTCGCTCGTGGACGGCATCAAGCGCGCGACCGACGTGATGGTCGCCGGCAAGATCGCCGTCGTCTGCGGTTACGGCGACGTGGGCAAGGGCTCGGCCCAGGCGCTCCGTGCGCTCAGCGCCCAGGTTTGGGTCACCGAAGTCGACCCGATCTGCGCGCTGCAGGCGGCGATGGAAGGCTACAAGGTCGTGACCATGGACTATGCCGCCGACAAGGCCGACATCTTCGTCACCGCAACCGGCAACTACCACGTGATCACGCATGACCACATGGCCAAGATGAAGAACAACGCCATCGTGTGCAACATCGGCCACTTCGACAACGAGATCGACGTCGCGTCGCTTGAGAAGTACGAGTGGGACGAGATCAAGCCGCAGGTGGATCACATCATCTTCCCGGACGGAAAGCGGATCATTTTGCTCGCCAAGGGCCGGCTGATCAACCTCGGCTGCGGCACGGGGCATCCGTCGTACGTGATGTCGTCGTCGTTTGCGAACCAGGTGCTCGCGCAGATCGAGCTTTGGGCGAAGCAAGGCGAGTATGCGCCGGGCGTGTACGTGCTGCCGAAGCACCTCGATGAGAAAGTGGCTCGGTTGCAGCTGACGAAGCTGGGCGTTGAGTTGACTCAGCTCACGCCGAAGCAGGCCGAGTATATCGGCGTTTCCGTGGATGGGCCGTACAAGACCGACTCGTATCGGTATTGATATTTCAGATTGCAGATTGCTGATTTCAGATTGGAATGGGCAATCTGCAACTTTGCTGCCACTATACTGATCCTATGGAAGAGCCGGTTGCCATCACCTTCCAGATTGGGGACTACGATGAGCTGGAGGCGCAGAAGCTAGAGCGGTGGCGCTCAATGTCTGAACAGGAGCGTTTGGACGAATATGTGAAGCTCCTGAGCATCTGGTGGGGGAATCATGAATCCACACTTAAGGGAACTCCTCGCTTTACTACGGTCCCACCACGTTGACTTCATGGTGGTGGGTTCCACTTGCCTTGCGGTGTATGCGCGCCCAAGGTACACGGAGGACATTGATGTCTGGGTCCGACGAAGCTCGGATAACATGGAGAAGCTCGCTAGGGCACTTTCGGAGTTCGGCGTATCTGTCCAGCCAAGCAGCTTGCAGCCTTTCGTAGATCACCCACGACAGATGATTACGCTTGGCGCTGCGCCATCGGCCATTGACATGCTCAACTTTGTAGATGGTCTGAAGTTTGAAGACGCATGGGACGACCGCGTCACCCACCAGCTAGATGGACTTGAGGTCGAGTTCCTGTCGCTGGAGGACTTCATCCGGTCAAAACGAGCCTCCGCGCGGCCGAAGGACCTCGCCGATCTAGCCCTCCTCGAAGAAGTTCTAGGGACTTCAATGCCGAAATCCGATGAGGACCGCTCCAGCGATTAGCGATTGAATGGGCAGCTCGCCAACATGACCTTCCGACGCTACAGGATAAGCACATGGCCCAATCGCCAGCCCTATGCAGGAATCCGGGGCTCGAGCCGTGTATCTTAACGATGCATGATCGCCAAAGCCTTCGCGGCCACCCTCATCGGCATCGACGCCCACCTCGTCGAGATCGAAATCGACCTGCGCCCGATGGGCGATGTGCAGTTCGTGATGGTCGGCCTGCCCGATCAGGCGGTCGGTGAAAGCAAAGTCCGGGTCAAAAGCGCGATCAAAAACAGCCAGCTCGACTTCCCGAACAGCCTGATCATCATCAACCTCGCCCCCGGCGATCTGCGAAAGGAAGGGCCCGCCCTCGATCTGCCCATCGCCACCGCCATCCTCAGCACCAACGGCCAAGTCCCCGCCTCCGAACTCGAAAAGACCCTCATCCTCGGCGAACTGGGGCTCGATGGGGCCGTACGCCCGGTCGACGGCGCGGTGAGCATCGCCCTGATGGCGGCCGAGCGCGGCTTTGAGCGACTCATCTTGCCCAAGCAAAACGCCGCCGAGGCCGCGATCACGCCCCAAATCGAAGTCTACGGCGTGAACAACTTGAACGAACTCGTTCAACTCCTGAACGGTGCGCCCTTCACGCCCGAAGTGCTCACCTTGGGCAGCGATGGCGGACAAGCCCAATACGAACTGGACTACTCCGACGTGAAAGGGCAGCGGCACGCGATCCGAGCCCTGGAGATCGCGGCCGCCGGTGGCCACAACCTGCTCATGACGGGTCCGCCCGGCTCGGGCAAGACGATGCTCGCGCGGCGACTGCCGACGATCCTGCCCCCCCTCTCGCTGGAGGAAAGCATCGAAGTCACCCGCATCTACAGCGCGTCGGGGCGGGGCGAAGGACGCCGTGGTCTGGTGTGGGAACGGCCCTTTCGGTCGCCCCACCACAGCGCGAGCCACGCCGCCTTGGTCGGCGGAGGTAAGACGCCCAAGCCGGGCGAGGTCAGCATGGCGCACAAGGGCGTGCTGTTCCTGGACGAGATGCCCGAGTTCGACCGCCCGGTGCTCGAGGCGCTGCGGCAGCCGCTCGAAGACTCGGTGGTGACCGTTTCGCGGGTCCATTCGACGATCACGTTTCCCGCCGAGTGCATGCTGGTAGGTGCAAAAGAGCCCAAAACTTGCTTTTGTGGTTCGATGCAGGTGTAAGCGTAAAAGATTCCTAAGGGAACTCATGGAGACAATCCATGAGTACAACATCACTCGCTGGCAACGGCAAATCCAGGTTTACCTGGGAATCCAAGACTCGACCGCTGGTCGAGGACGTCATCAACCAGGCGTTCCCCAAAGTTTACGATTTGCGGTGGACAGCCGACTGCAAATCCGAGATTCATCTCGACCGGCAACACGGCATTGACATCATCTCGATGTACATCACCGGTCAGCCACTGACGTTCCAGGCAAAGTGCCTCGCGACCAGTTACACGACCCTAACCATCGAGGGTCTCAACCGTCACACCGACGGTCCAGGCGACTGGGAAGAGTGTTTCGCCGATTACATCGTCTGGCTGTATTCGACCGACGGTCAGACCGTTGACCGATGGGCGGTGGTCTCTCGACCGATGCTCACCATCGCGACCGCCGAGGGGCGCATCAGGTGGTCAAAGATACAACCAGCCAGCAACGCTGGGAGTTGCTTTTATTGGGTCGAGTTTGGTGAGGTCTTGGAGAGCGCGCCCGAGGCTGTCAGGGCTCATGGGGGCGATTGGATTAGAGCGTCAGACTGCTTAGTTCCTGAGAACACATCGTAAACTGCTGGTCGATGGCACCGCTCGATTTGACCGATACCAAGTGAGTTCGACAGTGCTGACAGTTTGTCTTCATCCAGTCCAGCGCCGAAGGAACATCACCGAACGAGCGTTGACTCCCGCCGTCAAGGTGCAGAACGACCGATGCAAGGTTTGCAACCGGAATGCCCAACTCTAAGACAGACCGAACATCCATGGGACTATTCATCGTAATCACCAGGAACGTGGAGTCGGATGGTACTTGCATCAATCAAGCATACCAATCATGCGCCGCCCAATCCACTCGGCAACATTCGAGACGACACCGTTGCCGGTCATGCGATAGCGCTGGGTGTCCGAGATGGTCACCTCGACGCATCGCGCATCAATGCCTCTTGCCGTCCAATCGTCTGGCCAGCTCATCAACCTCTCACACTCGACTGGCGTGAGATACCGTAGCTCGCCTGTATCCTCAGCAACACACATCCTCGACCCAACTGTCAGCGTTGGCGCGAGTTCTTCAGCGATGGCTGTCTGTTGACGTGTGAGAGCGTAACAAACACCGTGTCTGCCTGATGAACGCAAGGTGCCGCAAAGGTCTTGCCAAACGCCTTCTCTCATCGCCGAACTTACATCGAACCCGAACGTGCCAGTAGCGTCTGATGGACTTGGTCCGGTATTCGGTCGAGGCGTCCCTGACGCCCGAGTCGAGTCAGGATTCCCTGTGCCGCTTGCTTGCTCAAAGAGTACTTCGCCAGCGGCGCATCCTCCAAAATCAACGACAGTGAACACCCTTCGGCGTCGCTGGGCGACTCCGAAGAAGCGCGCGTCCAAGACTCGCCAAGCAATGTCCAGCGCCCCGAGTTGCGCAAAGTGACGAAGTGCGGAATTGTAGTCTCTTGCATGTGGCGTCGTTAGCAATCCCGCGACGTTCTCCCACATCGCAAACCTGGGCATTCGCCCTTGCGACCTCAGTTCATCGAGCAGACGGACTGCATGAAGGAATAGACCGCTTCGAGGGTCTTCAAAGCCCTTACCCTTGCCTGCGACAGACAGACCCTGACACGGTGAACCGAACACCATCAAATCAGCATCGGGCAGGTCATCAGCCGTGACTTGGCTGACATCACCGAGCAGAGGGACATCACGCCAATGATAACGAAGGACAGATGAAGCAAACTTGTCAATCTCGCAGAGTGCTGAGCAATGCCAACCAGCGCGCTCCAAGCCTAAATCGAGACCGCCGACGCCGGAGAAGAGGGAGATAAATCGAGGGTTACACTGGGGTCAATAGCAAGTCATCAAGCGCCAATGGCTGCCGCTATGACTCGGGTGATTCGGCGCGCAGCGCCGACCTCAACCGAGAGACCTGAATCCAGTTCAGCCCTAAGCGCGCATACATAGACGCCTGGCGTGATGGCGCTCATCGCCGCCTGACTGAGAACAAATCTCAAAGATGCGATGCCGTCTGCATCGCGTCCTTCGGTCACTTGACCGGATGCCGAGGCAGTCTGAGTTATCTCAAGCAACAATGGCGCATCTTCATCATCTTGACTTGCAGTGGTCTTGACAGCCAGCCTTGCTGATTCGACTTCTGCGCCCTCAGGGACGCCTGTAAGTTCAAATTCTAGGATTCGTGCGGACCCTTGGATTAACTCCAACTCCTCATTATCATTGCGCGCAGACAAACTCATAACTCTGAGCGTCAATAGCGTCGAGCACAGTCAGCATTGAGTCTGTCAGTCCTAGACCAACCTGCTGTTCCCCAACCAACCCCAGGGGACACGTCAACCGAGTTATGTCTGCCTGCTCTTCCAGGTGTTCAGCTGTTCCAGACAAGACCATCCTGCCAGAGACCGAACCGACGATGACCACCGATGGCGCGGCAGTCGCTCCCATGATGATGTTGCCTGATGCCTGACCAACGGTCGAGCGAAGTCCATTGACCGCACCAGAGATGGCAAACGTTCCAGATGTCGAGCCGCCAATCAGCCTCGACCCACTCGATGAGCCAGCGAAGATGACCGTTCCCGTTGCGACCGCGTTGGTGGTTCGCGTTCCGCTAGCAACGCCAGAATATCCAATCGTTCCAGCCGCAATGAGCGGTGGGCGATAGACGACAGCAGATGCAGACCCAACATATGATGTTGTGTGACCGGTTGCCAGACCAACGATGGTGCGCTGAGACTCAGCTGAGCCTCGATAGTTCATCGTGCCGATGACGGCACCGACAATGCTTGCAGTGCCTGATGCCAAACCAGACATAGAGACCGTACCGGTAGTTGAACCAACATGAATGTATCTTGCTGATGCAGTTCCGACAAATCCAAACGTGCCTGTAACCGTGCCTCGACGCGTCAGGACGCCTGAGGCAGAGCCAATGAATCCAGCTGTACCTGAGACAATCGCACCACTTGATTTGACCGCAGATGCCAGACCAGAGGTAGCAAACGTTCCGCTCGATGTCCCTGTCAGGACTCGGACACTGTTAGCGTCGGCACTCAAAATCAGAGTTCCAGAGACACTCGGTCGAGCCGTAATGACGCCAGCGGATGTGCCAGCGAAGCAGGCTGTACCTGATGCACCTTCGCGCATCGTCTTGCGCCCAGAGGCTGTACCTGATGTAGCTAAACGACCTGTCGCGCTGGTAGCTGTGGTGAGCTTTGGTGTGACAGAACCAATAGTCGAGAACGTGCCCTCAACATCACCCAGATGAATGCGCCCGGCGTCAGCAGTTGCACCAAACGTTAGCGTGCCTGCGGCTCTTGGCAGAGTGTCGCCAGTGGCAGAACCGATGAATCCAAACGTGCCAATAATCTCAGGTGCATTGGCGGTCCCGGTGAAGGTCATCGAGCCAGAAGCCGAGCCATCGAGGATGAGACCGCCGGTCGCTGACCCAATCGTCGTGAACGTGCCTGACGCCTCGCCATAGACAGCGTTAAACCAACTAGCAAGACCTTCAATCGAGAACGTACCAGAAGCACTCTGGCCGAACGTCAGTGCACCCGAGGATGAACCAGAGGTGATGAAGGTTCCGCTTGCAGTGCCCTCTCGCAAGATGGTGCCTGATGCCGAACCTGAAGTTGAGAACGTGCCTGTCACAGTGCCTTCCCAGTCCGTGGGCGCGGGGAGTCCGTAGTAGGTGACTCGGACTTTGACCTGGTCGATGTATCCAGCCATTACTCGCCGCTACCTCCGCCACCACCGCCACCAGCATCGCCTGTGATGCTGATAGCAACGCCAAATCCAGAGTCATTCAAGTCCGCCCTTGACCAGCTTGCCGACCACTTGTCTGTGGTCGAACCATAGGTCTTGACCGTATCGGTCGTTGGCCAGACGGTAGATGTGTCTGCTTTATCGGTTGATTCGAGAACGCCTGCTCGACGCAATCTGACCTGGCTGTCCTTCTCGTTATGACTTCCGTCGCGCTTGCGCTCGACGTCAACCTCAATGCCTGCGATGACCGATGCATCAGGAATCGTCTTGACCAGGTCTGAACCCACAAGATAGTCTGTGGTGTAAACGCCGATTGGAGCGGCACCCGGAACGTATGTATTTGCCGAACTGTCATTGCTCGTTTGAGCGTTCGACAGGTTCTGCCATGACATTCCAGAGCCAGAGCGCGCGACGTTGGTGAACGTCGTCAGATTGCTCTCGATAGTGTAGGGACCGCCGAGCCCAAGGTCACTCGTCTCGATGTCCCAAACCCAGAACGTCCATGGGTCACGGGCTAGCAGAAGATGTTCAGCTGGACTCAGCTCACGGTTCCACTCGTAATAACATCGAATCCTTCCGTCGATGTTGCGTGTATTGCCGCTGTTGCCTCCCAGATAGTGCGGGTAATAGCCGTTCTTCCCCGAGACCGTTCCGGTTCCGTTTTGATAGAAGGTGACCGCTTTGGCTGTGCCGTTCTTATAAAATTTGATATCCGTACACGTCAGGGAATCTGGGAAGAAGAACCCAAAGATGTTATAGCTTGAATCCCAACCACTGCCAGCGGGAATCGTTGCAAGCGCTGTGGTCGCAGATGTTGGGCGATAGATGTCGAACTGACCACTTCCGGCAGTTGCGACGTTACCCATCTGAGTGTCAAACAGCCGCGAATATCCGCCGCCACCAGTTGTGTCAATCGCACACTGTATGACAACCGTTGATAAATCACCATTGCGATGTGTTCCAAGGTCGCCAAGTCCATTTGTTCCATCACCCTCGTAGAAGTCTGCGCCTCGAATCCCCTTCATCGCGTTCGACCGGCGAGACCCATTGAGCATAGCCACGCCAGAGCCACCATAGGTGTTGGCAAAGCAAGCGCCAGCATGGAAGGCACAGACCAGCCCTCTGGCAAGAGGGTGAGTCCAGTCAATCCGTGCGTGCGGTGGTGGGCAGGTTCGAGGTCTCATTCGTGCCTCGATTAGCGAACGTCAATGAAGACCGTTTGATAGTGCGCCGAATGGTCGCCCGACGTCGTTGACATCGTTTGACCGGAGTCATTGTATAGATACAGCGAGCCTCGCGGACCTGGGTCAGTGATAAGGAACGTCGCTCGATAGGTCAGGGCTGTAGTCGCCAACAGAGGAATTGCACCCACAAACTGAAGCTGGTCGCGAAGCTGTGCCGCCGTGAACGGGCTTGAAGCGGACGTATAACCAGTGTCGGTCGCAGCAAGACCGCCGTCAATGTGACCTGTTGCATCTTCGCCGCGAGCCCAATACAGCTGATATGTCGAACCCGCTGTTGGTGCAGAGCCACCAGCGGTGAGCTTCACCTGGACGATGAGTGCCTGAGGCACAAGGTTATTGGCGTCGCAAAGGTCAACCTGAGTGCTGACTTGACCAGCGACGTTAGCCAGCGAAGCGACTGTAAGCGTGAATGCGGTTCTGGTTCCGAGAACTCGTGAGATAGTAGCCATGGACGGCTGTCGTTAGCCGTAAATGAGGAAGGGCGCATCTTGCGATGCGCCCCCACGGGAGACTAGCGGGCAATGGCTTCCCGCCACCTTGTATATGAGCCAACAACCTACTTATACAATGTTAGTTAGCGCCGATGCTGATGTTGCCAGCAGGCAAGGTGAACGTGTCACCGTTGCTGATAGTTCGAGAACTGTTTAGGTCAATCACAAACATCAGGTTGCCCGCAGTGCTGGCATCATAGATGCCGATGTGAGTCACTGTGCCCCAGCTAGCAGAAGCCGTTGGGAATGTGACAGCGTTGACGTTGGTGATTGTCTGTGCGCCAGATGAGTTCGACGGTGCGTTCCAGCTACCGTTAACCTGCGTAATCTGTTGCCTTGCATAAGAACCGCCAGATACCTCAGTGACGGTGCCAGCTTCAGCGTCGGTCACAGCGGTAAGCAAGCCGATGTAAACAGCCGAAGGCTTGTAAGCTGAAGTTCCTCGGAACCAGCTGTTGAGCAGAATGTCCTCGGTGTAGTTTGTTGCGATGTTCGTTGCCATGGTCAGGCGTCGTTAGCGGACGCCTTTAAGACCAAGTCAAACCATCAACCGAGGTCAGTTCGATGTTCTCCCCATCGCGCACGGCACTCATCCAGACTCGACGTTCGCCGCCTGGACCAAGAGCCTCTCGGACAGAGATTCCAGTGTACGGGTCGAGGTCTGTGATGACGGTCTGAATCGGTCTGACAACCTGACCGCGACCATCAAGCACGAGTGCCCGAACGTTGCCCGTTGCCTCTGGTGACCAATAGAGGAATCTGCGTCCGTCGCGCAAGCCGAGAATCTCGGGCATATCGCCAGCCTCGACCGATAGGACCGGTTCCGGCGCCAAAGCATCACGGCAAAGAACGACCTTGGTGAATCCGTCCTTCTGGTAGGTGAGCAGTGTTCCAACCAGACCAGCACGACCGACTGAGGTCTCTGTCCCGACGCCGACTGGCAGAACATCAGATGCAACAATCTCCGGACCCCGCAAGACTGCTCCATCTCGGTCTGATACCTGACCGAGAATCTTCTCTCCGGCAATCCAGTAGGTTGCCGTGCGATTGCCGGGAAGCACAGTCATCGCCGGATATTCGCCAGAGCCAATCGTCTTGATGGGTTCGATATCCTGACCATCAAGGCGAGTCCTGAACTGAGTCAGAACCTTTGAACGCTCGTTGATGAGATGAACTCTTTGGTCTACAGATGCTCGTTCGACTCTGAGCGAAGCTCCTTGCGACCGCTCGTTGTGTGTTGTTCCTTGCCATTCACCAGAGACTGTGTTGTCCCGCTTGGACGTGGTCAAGAATCCATGATTGGAAGTGGCTCTGACATGACGTTGAGCCGCATTTACATCTCTCGATGGTCGGCGTGCTGCGCCCCTTGGTGAGAAGGCGATGCCAGACCAAACGCCTGACGAGAATGACCATGTTATGGTCTCTTCTTCGCGAGGTGTTGGATGGCGAGGACAGTAAATCCGAGGATTGACCGGTGGGAAGTCCAACGACATTTGACGCTCGTTTAGCCTTCCTTTGCCTTCCTTGTCCGTCTGTACGTCTCTATCGGCCGCAGGCGGCCAGACGACAGTCAGACCGCTATCGAGCGCAGGAATAGCCGTAGCGGTCAAACGATGACCGAATAGGGACTCGACCTCAACCACAACTGGCGATGTGCCGATTGGTTGTTCTTGGGACATCCCCCAATAGCCTCGGAAGTCAGAACCAAGATGGGTCGAATACAACGGACAAGTCGCCAGCAGATTCCCAGCCGGAACGGGCACAAATGCCTTGTCGACAATAGACGCATTGCCATAGATTTGATGTAGCCATCCTGAACCGAGCGTCCAATCTTCGCCAGTCACTTGGATACCCATGGCATCAAGTCCGCGCCGAGCATCCCAAGCACTGGACGTCGCAAAGACCGTTGTTCCGTTGCCGTTCACCCTCAGATGGTCTGCATCATCAACCAGCCCACCGACAGGCGTGTTGCCTCGCCAGTGCTCAATCGTCGCCTCTTCGCATACCAGCCGGAGCTTTGATACACGGAGCTTCGCGCCAGCAGGTAGCCAAATCCTGAGACTGTTGACCGCGCCCATTCCGCCAAACCTGTGGGTATGGATGACTGATGAGACCGGCATATAGAATGACGATGCAGGATTCCACTGGTCGAGTTGCTCGATAGACTCGACCGGGACGCCATTGACCAAGTCTGGGTCTCGAAGGTCTATGCGAAGGGTCTGCTTCCCTCGGGCAATTCCCGCAACCCATGATTTGGTGCCGTAATATGTGCCGCCGACTCCGAGGTTCCATTGCAGCGTGAACGTCTGACTCTGAACTGTCTCAGACTCGACTTCGAGTTCCATGTACCGGTAAGGTCGGAACTCGTGTGCTGTGCCGTAATCGTTAGGATTCCCAAGGTTCGACCAGAACTCTCGGGATGAACCAGATGGAGCTTCGAGCAGGTCATCAGGCAGGTCATGAGTGCCACCTGAGTTGTAATGCCATGGGAAGAGAACGAAGTCCTTTATGGTTGGAAGGAACAGCGAAGCACGTCGAACGTGTGTGACGCCTGCGGCGTCGTGATACCGATGCTGACACCAGCGACTCTCATGCGCAAATCCATATGAGACTGCTTGTGATGAACCTAGGTCGTCAAGAACACTGGAAGGCGTTTGACCGAACGCTTTGCGAGACCAGACCACCGCGCATGATGTTCGCCTCGACCAGACTGCGGCGTCCCACAGGATGCCGTAAGGATGCATTGGACCGCCATCCTCGACAGGCGTATCAGTGTGTGTGATGATGTCACCACCAGAGAACTCAAACCAGACCGCGCCGCACGAACGATGAACACGAGTCTTAACAGATTCGATAGGAAGTTCAAACACCTCATCGAGCGGTGCTGTTCGTTCGTGAACCAGAGTTGCAACTCTGTCCATGTATGCCGAGGCGTTGTATCCAGTGGACTCGACATCACCAAGCACGACCAGGCATTCCTTGTCAGTCACAGGCGCGCCGTCAGGATAGATGGGTTTGAAGACAACCCGCCAAGATGCTCGACCGACAGCATATGCATGGATGTAGCCAGAGGCATATGCAGCCAAAGGATATCCAGGCATCGAGGTTGCCGAGACGTGGGCTGAGCCAGCACCGCCCGTGACGGTCAAAGTCGCAGTAACCGTTGCATATCCGTCGGTTTGTGATGCTGTCCAACTTCCGTTATGTTCCGAAGGGAACTGAACCGGGTCGCCAAGAATTGTCGCTTCGTCTACGGTGTGATAGCCATAGAGACCGATGCCACACCTGAACAGCTGTTCTGAACCGCTGTTCCACCAGTAGGAAGATGCAGCTGTATCTTCGACAATCTCGACCGGCAAGCCAAAGCTGTTGACGCCTCGCCAGATGTGCTCTTGTCTAAAGTTCGTCAGCGTGTGCTGACATCCAGTGTCATACCGCTCAACGGCATTCTCAGCGTAAACGGTGTACTCGTGATAGACCTCTCCGAGACTGTCAGACAGCCTTGGCGAGCCGAACGCATTTAGCGGAATGCTTCCAAAGTTCCAATAGATGACGTTGCCAGCATCGCCCGCATATCCTGTCTTGCGACCGCGCTCAACGATGTGAAGCATCACAACATCAGATTGCGACCGGCTCACTCGTCACTCACCCATTGCGAGCGTGCTGGTGGCTGGCCGCTGGGCGGCCCTCCGTCGTTCTGTTGAACTTGGTCAATCAGCCTCGACCCACGACCACCAGCCGAACCAGACAGCTTGAACAGGCGGTCTCTGTCTGTGCGCCGTGATACATCTGTGCGCGCCAAGGCGCGGGCAACGACGCTATCTAGTCTCGAACTTCTCATGCCAGTCGTTAGCCAATGGGTAGGTTAGACGGGTTCTTCTTCAAGCACTTCCTGCGGTCGCAGGTATTCGAGGGTGTAGTTAGCACGCCTGACTTGTCTGGCTTCAGTCTCCAACTCGAACGAACAGCCGAAGGCGACGATTCTGAACACACCGATTCCGTCGAGTGCGATTGCATCGCCTCGCCACAAAGGAACATCCTCAACAGGTGGTTCTGGACCAGGCGCAATAATGACCTGACGAGTCAGAAGTTCGCATTCAATCTCAGCCAGCCAGCGCGGCCAGGTGAGCTTTTGATAAAGCTCGTTCGCCGCCTGCTCAGCGACAGCAAGCGTGGTTATCGCTGGGTCGCCGAATCCGTATGACCTGGGCTCTCCGAACCAGTTCTCTGGGCGAGCATCGCGGGGCAATCCTGGATTGAGCGAGAGCTCGTCTTCATATCGAACGAGAATCGGTCGTCTGGTCGACGGCTCCTGACCGATGACGTTGATGATGTTGGCTTCAGGTGCCAGGCGTCGTTCACGATACGAACGGAACACCCACTTTAGGGCTTCTTGGGCGCCTGTATAGCCTGCGTTCTCAGCATCTTCGACGGTTTGATAGAGCGTCGCAAGCGATGATTGCTCACGAGACTGAGGCTCGAAGTGCAGGACATATCCATCGCCCGGAATGGGCTTAAACCCAAGGAACCAGGAACCTGCATAGGTCTCCCATAGGCGAGTCAGCCAGTCAGCCGCTGAATCTCCAACACGAATCAGGTTTGACCAGTTGCCATCTCCATCTGGGACAGGCAAGATGAAGGACTCAGCAAGAGTTCCGACGACGATTGTCGAATCATCTTCACCAGCAGAGCCAGCGACGAACCGGAATGCATCCGCCAGCGACATACCGTCGAGCGGTATCTCGTCACGGAACAGGAAGGTCTCGAATCTCTGCCATCTGTCGCGAGCTTCGAGCCGGACAACCGTACCGCCAGAGAAGTCAGACCAGAGGTCTCGCTCAGCAGGTTGAGTGAAGCCATCGAGGAATGGCAGACCACCGAGCGTCATGCGGGCTGGTCGGTTCTGCGTTGCCAATCGCAGGTTCAGCTCATCTGCGTCAAACGTGCGCTTGAAGGTGACGCTGAGAGAAGCCCCCTCAGGTCCGTCTGCAACATCGAGTTCAACCCGTGTTAAGTCAGGTGTAACATCGAGTTCTTGTTCAGGAGTGTCAGCGGTGACGGGTCCGATGCCAGCAGTTGCGCCAACGATGAACGGCGTCGAAGTTCCACCGCCGGTCAGATTGACTCGGACTCTGGCACGTGTTCCAGTCGAGAACGATGCTTCAGGGTCGTCACCCTCGACGAGCAAGGCAGTAGCTGAACCCCAGCCAATGAGCCTCGATTCGCTTGCACCTGCGGCTGGTTCTGTGTTGAAGATGCCTAAGCGCGAACAGGCGTAGCCCGAAGATGCGTAAGTGACCGGCGCAACTTGTAATTGCGCGGCACCGACCGGCACTTGAAGCCAGAAGGTTGATGACGGGAGAATCTCCTGTCCCTCAACATCATCATCGAGGTCTGCGAACGAGTGAGAGAAGCCGCCGTTTTGATTCGAGACAACGAGCAGTTCCCTCAATCTCCAAGGGAGAATCAGAAGGTTTACGCAGTCATATGCTGTCTGAGCAGGTCCGCCCTGACCGACAAACTGCCATTCACCGACAAGGGCTGAGTTCTTCCAAACCTCTGCGTTGCCGTCTGACCAAAATCGAAGGCTGACAGCTGTGCCCCAGCCACATTCGAGGTGGACATAGCGTTCATCCCCGACGTTCGCAGGATAGTAGGCAATGTGGAAGCCCTGGTTCGGTTCCCAAATCTGGGTGGTCGTCAGGGCATCGTTCGTGTCGGTGTTGCAGAGGAACCAATCACCACCGGTCTCGACCGTGCCTCGGTCGTGCTCATACCAGTGGCTGATGCTAGCCGCAGTGAATTCGCCAAGCCGAAGCCGGCTATAAGCGCCAGCAGATGATGTGCGCCAGGCGTCGTGATACACCATCGGCGCAAGCGCGAGAGTCTTCGTTACAGGGTCTTGCCAGACGTTCTCTCGATATCTCGAAGACCAGTCGTCTCGACCGGCGACAAGAATGACGCGGTCATGATAGGCTCGGCGCTGGACGCCGTCCAAGACGACTGTAAGAGGGGCAGACATGCTGCCCGTCGTTAGCCACGCTTAGTATCCGCGCGATTGTTTGACCGCTATAGGCAGGATTGCTCGAAGCAGTTCGCTGAGAATCCGATTGATGGATTCGTCTGCGCCGCTGACATTAACGTCAATCGCACCGCGCTTCATTCGCCTTATCTGAACTGCGTCAACACCGAGTTTGCCAAGGTCGCCACCGCCAAGGGCGAAGCGCTGAAGGTCAACCTGCTCACGCGTGTTCCGTGCCGTCTCACCGGTAGCTCTGGCAATCGCTTGAAGAGCTGTCGCTGGCTTACGGTCAGGCAACGATGAACCAGCTTCGCTGGCTCCAGGCATTCCGACAGGCGTATTGCCTGCCTGGTTCTTGAACTGCTCTTCCAAGATGGCTGAGCGTGTCGCAATGTCCGTCCAAATGGGTGGTGGTTTGAGGTTGTTGAACTCTTCACCAACCTTGTTGAGCAGATACATCATGCCGCCAAACGCGGCCACACCTAACGCGGTCGCGATGGCTATTTGAGCGATGCCGCCAGGTACCAATCCAACCATAAACGCCTGAATCGCCGCTATGCCAGCGAGCGTTGTTCCAAGTGCTCGATAGGCTGTGATGATGGCTGTTATCGCCCGGAACACGGCACCGGTTACAAGGATTGCGAATGCCGCGGCTAGCGTCAGCTTGATGTAGCGGCCAACCTTCTCGAAGGCTTCGCCAATGTAGTTAAGACCTCGTCTGACGAGACTTGGCAGTTCCTCGAAGGTCGCAGTCAGATATGCCAACAGTTTGACAATTGGCGTATCTGACGAACCTAGATTGAACAGCGACAGGAAGCCCTCGACGATGCGAGTGATGACTCCAGTCTCAACCATCCAGGTGAGCCAAGAACCGACGGTCTCAATCGCAGGAATGAGGAATCTGTTGATTACATCGCCTGCTTGGGAGAACGCACGGAACAGTGCATCTCCGAGGTTCTCGATGGCGTTCTTTGCGCCGCCTGTCACCTGAGGCAACTTCTCCAACTCCGAGACCACGCGGCTGACAAACTCTTCAGCCTCGATGCCCATCTCTTGGAGCTTCTCCGTGTCGGACGTGCCGAACGCAGCCTGCATCGCCTTGCGAATCTGAGGGACGCGCTCTGCAAGCTGAAGAATCTCTTCAGCAGATATCTTGCCCTTGGAAGCAATCTGTGCAAGCGCCATCGAGACGCCGTCAAGTTCTTCCTTGCCACCACCAACGGTCGCGATAGCGTTCCCAAACGCCTTCAGGGCGCGTTCTGCCAGCAACGCTGAGAATCCAGCCGCCTGCAAGCGAACAGAGCCTTGAATCGCTTCCTTGAAGCCAAGACCTGGTGCCTTCGCAACTTCCTTCAGTCGTGCGAGTTGCTTCTCTGCTTCTTCCGATGAACCAGCGACAGCGACTAACGCTCGCTTTAGCGAATCCATGTCGGCTGAGGCCTTAACTGCAACGCCTGCCAAACCGAGAATTCCAATGGCACCGACGCCAGCCACCTGACCGAGCATCGAGAGTGCGCCAACCGCACCTCGACCAACGGTCGCAAGGATGTTGCTAAGACCGCCGGCACGCTTGCCAGCACCATCCATGGCGTCGCCAATTTTGCGTGTCGCTTGCTCGACCTGCTTCGCCTTCTGCGAATAGCGGTCGTCAAGCTGGTATCTGGTGATGAGGGTATCGGCTACTGCCATGAGTAGCCGTCGTTAGCTTAGAGGTCACCTTTGTCGGATGAGACCTTGGATTCTTCCTGCTCGATGAGCGCCAGCGCGACGAACTCGCGGCAGTGCCTGAGTTCCGCTTCTGTCAGTTCGTCAATGTGCTTGTGGTAAACGTCGCGAGCGACGGTCAGATAGTTGCGCCTTAGGATGTCGGCGCGGAATCTTCCCCCAGTGCTTCAAGTTCCTCTGTCTCGACTTCAGCCGTCTTCATTGCCTGAACAGCATCGTATTGACGGACAATCTCAAGGAACAGCCAGCCAGCTTCTTTGGCGATGCGCAGAACATCATGCTGAGTTAGCTTCGGCTCGATTGAGGTTGACGCAAGCATGAACGCCTGGACAGCGGTTCCTTCATCGGATGGCTTCACAGCCTTCAGTTGAGGCGTGCATCGTTCTGAGTTCAATGTCTTCCAAAACTTCGCGCCGTCCGTCGCCAGCTTGCGAATCTCCGAATAGTCGTTCACTGCCTTGAATGTGAGAACCTCGCCTTGTGGCAGGGTGATGCTGAAGTTCCCGTCACGAACGGGAGTGTAAGAACTGATAAGTGTGTCTATGATGCTCATGGTCGTGGGGTCAATAGCGACAAACAAAGAAGGCGCACCTCACGGTGCGCCTCTCCTAAATCGTCAAGTAGCGTGTTTAGCTAGGTGCGGTGACTGTCAGCGCGCCATAACCCTTGATGGTGATGCTGTACTTCTGAAGCGCGCCCTTTGAGACTGAGTGTTGAGACTGCGTGATGACTCCATTGCCAGTGTAAGTGTTCGCGCCCGTATTGAAGACCACGGCAACGCTATTGGAACCTGCAGCGTCAGCGACTCCAAGAGCACCAGCGGCAGCAACAAACAAATTGGCTTCGATTGTCCAGGCACGGCTGATTGAGAATGCGTAGCTCCACTCATCGCAGACACCTCGACCGTCTTCATCTTGAACTTCGACAGATACAGTTGCATCTTCGAGTTCACAAAGCAAGCTGGTGCCGTCAAGAGTGAAGACACTGACGTTAAGACCGGAACGGCGGGCAGATAAAGACATCTTGCCCGTCGGTAGCGGTGCTGGTTACAGTCTCGATGTTCTCGATTTGAACCGACGACGGCTCATCAGCTGAGCCCTTCGAGAACGCTTCATCAGTTCGCGCCAGAAGCCTCGACCGACCATGCGGCGAGTTCCACCCAGCGCAAGCACAAACCTTGCGTGACGTGCGCCGAAGTACAGAACGAAGACCTGCCCGCGAGGACCGTCATAACGCTTCTGAACAGTCAGTGAGTTCTGTAAACGACCGGTCTGGCGATTGATTGGAAGGCGCGCAATCGAACGTCTGCCACCTTTGCCACGAGTCGAGGTCAATGCTCTGCTTCTCGCAAATGGGTGTCCCATTCGCCTGAGTTGCTTGGTGCTGACTCGACCGGATGTCAGTACATGCGCCTCAGCTTCGATGTCCTTGACCATCGCTTCATGCTCATCACGCATCAAGCGCGCAACCAGCCGATGACGTCGAATCTGATGTTCGAGCAGAGCCCTTGGCGTGCGGAATGTCGCCATCAGGCACACTCTTGCCAGTCAGCAGATATGGTCATGGCCGCAACAATCTGTTGCTCATCAGAATCTCGGTCAATCTGGATGTCCAGTGACCTCGGTTCAAGAACATAGCCAAGTTCAATCAGGTCTGTTGCCCAGGTCCTGACGTCGAACAGTGGACTGAGAACAGCCAGCTTTGCCTCATCGCCAGCCTTACCCGTGGGTGGCTTCGCGACTCGATAAATGCCAATCTCTGCCCTGTATTCGGTCGTTGCCGGTCCCATGTGTTCAGGTTCGAGATTCAGGATGTCCAGCACCCAATAAGGGTCTGTGCCTGTCTGCTCGACCTGTGGGGGACCGATGAAGATTTTGCCGGTTCCAAGGGCTGACAGTTCATCACGCAGCGCCTCGATGACCGTAACAAGTGCATCCCTCATACGAGCACCTCGGGTTCTCTAGCCAGTGCTTCGAGGCGCACGGTCGCGTGTGACGCGCCCAGCGGTGCATCATGAATCTGAGGTCGAGTTCGGACAACCAGCCTGCGATTCCCATGAATCACATGCGCACCTTGAGCCAGTAAGTTGGCGTCGCAAGCGTTGCAGAATAACCTCCAAGGCTCAGCCATCTCGATGCCCGTTGCCTTGAACACATCCTCGACCGACTCAGGATAAATAAGGCATCGAAGGCGAGCCCCACGAGTCTTGGGCGCAACATCTTCGATGGCCGGCGTCAGTGCGCCGCTAACATCCTGAGGCTGATAGACCTCGACCAGATGAGGCATGTACGCCAGCATCAGCGGAGCACCACCCGGCGGTATCGGTGAACCGCGTCCATGTATGTCTGGCGCATGGATTCAGGCAAAGTCTCTCGCGAGCGATAGCTCACGTCGCCTTGCTTAACATCATGAACAACACCCTGCACGCCAGCCGAACGGACTGCAAACTCAGCCGCGCACAGCGCAAGCAGAGCTGCCTTCACATCTTCTGGTAAGTCAGTCTCTCGACCGAGAACCGCATCAGCTATCTCAACAGATGCGCCAACAGTCGGCAAACTGCAAAGGAACCGAACGGTCTCGCCCCGACCAATCAGCATGTAGTCAGTGTTCTCAGTGAGTGCTTCGCCATCGAACGTGAGTGCGGAATGAGACCGCAGAACGCTTGGCAGGTCGAGAACCTTGCTTCTTGTGCGAAGCGCAAGGTCCGTCGCATCCGCGACCAGATAGGGATTCCAGCCTGTATCTCGTTGCCATCGAGCCTTGACCAGCTCGCAGAGCGCGTTCAGCCATGATGGGTCAGCAGGAACGCTGTCGAGTAGCTTTGTCTCGACAAGATAACACCCTACTTCGAGGTCTGTTAACCAGGGCATTACTTGCCCCCAGACTTAGTCTGCTTTGCCGTGATTTGCTTTGTCTCAGCCGGTGCCTCGATAGCCTTAGCTTCAGTCTTTGGCGTGATGTAATCGGTGTATCGCGCAGCACGCGCGCCATCAAGTTCGTCACCTGGAACACAAAACAAGAACCTTGAATCAGGATGTAGGTCAGGTACAAGCCGGGACCGGTCGTCAGTCTCCCAAAGAGTCAGTGTCGATACAATCATCTTGCCAGTCGTTAGCTACAAAGCAAGAAGGGGACTCCATACGGAGTCCCCTTCAGGATGGTCTTCGACAAGAAGGTTACAAATCAGGTCTGCGTTCCGACTTTGGTCCAAGTTGGTGACGCTTGCGTATTCGTGTTGATGTAGAGAATCGCGTTGGTTGTATCAACCAACAGCGCGCCCTTCATCGCGATGCCTGCAAACGTGCCGCTTGTTCCATTGGTCGGAGCACCGGCGTTGTAGAGAACGCCAAGGCTTGGAATGTTAGGACTAGCCATTACAGACCGGTCACCTTAGCGATTGCCACACCGCGATAGCCAGCGAGTGCAAGTCGAACGTCAGCACGCACGCGAACCACACCGTTGGTGAAGTCTGTGTCGTGGCTCTCAGTCGTCGCAAGTCGAACGCCGCGTCGGTTGATGACAGCTACATGAGATGTGTCGAGCGTCAAAGCAGTGCCCTGAGCGATTGCAGTCGTGATGACTACAGGAACGCCGAACAGCGCCGTTGCACCAGCCGCAGCGAGATTTGTCTCATAAACATACTGACCGCCAACGTTCTGAGCGAGGCGAATGCCCTGCCAGTCGGTTGGGTGCATGACGATGAGATTTGGCTCAGCGTGGCCGTTGACGCGAACGAGCGTCATCGCTTTGTACAGAGCGTCAGCCGCAGAATCAGCGCCCTTAGCTTGGGTCTGAATGCCGCTGATGTTCAGAAGACCACGGATGTTCGGCGCGGTGCCGTTGCCGTTGACCAACTGATACTCGGCGCGAGCCTGAAGACCATAAACGAGTCGGTCGTTCAGATACTGAGCAACCGCAGGAACGTCTTCCAGCTGCTCGATGCTCATCGGCAAGCTGTGCGCGACCATTCGCAGGTCAACTGAACGCTCGGTCAGAGCGAACGCAGACTCAGCGTATGCAGCGAGGGTGCCTTCAACGGACTCAGCGCGCTCAGCGGCGTTGTTCGTGAAGGTGGTCTCCTCCATGAAGCGGTAAGCGGAAGCGCCCCACTCCATCGAAGGCAGAACATCAAACAAGCGCAAAGCGCGAGTCGGATAAAGAGCAACTCGGTCGTCCCGCACCTGAGCAGGTGCCCAGCCAGCACCAGTGCTGAACAGGGTCTTGACTTCAAGGTCAAGTTCAGACTTGGCATTGCCGCTCAGCCGAAGCTGGTCAGCAAACTTGGATTCGGCGAATGCTTCTCCGAAGGACTTCGGACGGTCAGATACTTCAGGGACAGCGAAGGAAGGTCGAGCGTAATCAGAGACCTTTGCGCGCTTTGCGTCAATCTCGTCAAGTCGCTTTAGACCATCGAGCTTGGCTTCAAGGTCAGTAACCTCGGCACTAAGTACCTCGATAGCCTCGACATCAGCATCAGCCTTAAACTCGCCGTTCTCATCACGCGCGCTGGCAAAAGCCTTCTCGATATCTGCGCGCTTCGCATCGAGAGACTGAATCAGTTCTAACCTGTTCATTGCCGGTCGGTAGCGGACTACGACCGGATGTGCTTGCGATGCAGGTAGCTCAGATAAGAGCGCACAAGGCGCGTTTGACCCAGAACATCCTTAATGGCTTCATCAGCAGAATCAGCGATAGATTCAAAGTCAGGCTCAACAGACTTAGCGCCTAGAACCTGCGCGGCAGGATTTGCAGGAACCGTCACGACCGATGCTTCAAACAGTTCAACTTGACTGAGATAGCGAACGCCGTCAGTCCATTCATCAGCCAGCACGCGATAGCCGATGGACATTCCCACCGACTTGCCTGCGGCTAGCCGTTCGAGGACAACTTGTCGGACTTCCTGGGCGCGTGTCGTGTCATGGAATCGCGCCTCGACGTACAGACCATGCTCATCCTGCTTGGCTGACGTGAAGAACCCAACTGGAACAGACCAGTCATGGTCAACAGCGAGGAATCCATCTTTGAGGAATGAATCGAGGTTGACGAATGCGCCTTGCTCGACAATCTCCCCGGCACGGTCAACGTTGCCGAAGACGTTCGCATAACCTGACAGCAGACCAGCGTCATCGGTCTTGACATCGGATAGGGGAAGGGACTTGCGCTCTAAGTTCACGCCGGTCGTTAGCCGGGGGACCTGACTTTAGGGCATCGAACACGGTATATAGACAATCATGGATTCTCAGCAATCACTGAAGGAACTCTGGGAGCAAGCTCCAGTGCCCAGGCGCATTGGGGCGATTGCTATTGGCTTGATGGTGCTAGTTGGCAGTATCTTGGCTGTCAATATCAACTGGCTCTAAACCCAGCCAGACCATCACTGACTCTCTCGATGTGACAGCGACAGTTGGTCACACAATCCAAGTCACCCGCGCCAGGATATGTCCATAGTTCATCCTTGGAGAACGGGCTCAAATCAGCCATCTCCAAACATCCTGAACAGTGCTCAGCTACGCCCAGCACCCACCTAAACTGGTCATCATCAGGACTGGTCTCGACGAACGCTTCGTTGGTCGTTCCTCTGAACCGCTGACCGTACATCCGCGCTCGACGTTCAATCGCCGCTCGGTCTAGGCTTCCATCTGCCTTCGTGTATCTTCCCCGGTCGAGGTCATCTAGGAAGCCAGCAAGATAATCGCCTTCCAGGTCGTGAACATCACGAACGCGAAGGACATCATCTGGCGACAATGAGACCAATGGGTCTCGACGTGACCGCGCTTTGCCTCGAAGCCAGGAACCGCTGTGCCCGCGAAGCAGAACATCATGCATCTGGCCGCCGAAGGCGTCAACGCTCAAACCGTTCGCCAGGTCCTGACAGAGCTTCGTTAGCTCCTTGGACTTCCCATGGGAGAACGCATTCCACTCAGCGACTGAACCAAGGTTCAAGCCGCCCTCTCCGCGTCAGACCGCACTGAAGCTCTTCGAGCCTCGATGCCTGCTCGCTTCATGGCTTGCCCGCTATCGGCACCCAACGTCAAGTCAGTGAAGTACAGAGCATCGTTCGCACTCGATTCGAGACCCAGCATTGCCCGCGCCTCTTCGCGTGTAACCAGCCCTGCTCGATAATCCTCTCGCGCTCGAAGATGCAGTTTGTCCAGGTCTTCCTGAAGGGCACGAACTGAATCGAGGTCAAACTCAAGGCGATTGCCGCCGAGAATCTCAGCCAGCCCGCTGGTGAACGTTCTCGATATCAGCCGCCAGAGCGGTGCCAGATAGGCTTCATATGCAGCTTCGCGCGCCGTCGCATAGTTGCTGTAAGTTGGCTCTTCGCCGAGTCCAACCACGACAGGCGGAATGCCGAGAACGGCACAAATGCGCCGCTCTGGAATCTCTCTGATTTTGTCGAGGTTCAACTGCTCAGGCGAGTAGCCAGGCATCGAGACCTCAACTGGCGCAGAGATGACGATTGTCTCGCCTCGACTGTCGCCCCGCGTCAGCGTGCGCCACTTCTCCCGGATGAGTTCAGCAGTCGCTTCGTCAATCTCGACAGCATCGCTCTTCGCGCTTATCATCACGCCAGGAACGCCCATGTTCCGAAGAACTGCGTAGCTGTATGCAGCCGCCTCGCTGTCTGTCAGAACCTCGCGCAGAGCGGATTGGATGCCAGACCAGCCAAGCATGGGGTCACCCGGTTTGATGCCATCGCGAATGTGGATGACATCATCAAGCGGCAAGATTCGACGCTGAGTGCCTGATGTGTAGGCATAGCCAATCGGCAAGCCCGTCACGCGGTCACGCTCGACAGTCACCTGAGTGTGAGGCAGATACCAAAGCTCAGCTGGACGACCGCCACCATCGCGAACCTTCAAGATGAAGGCGTTGCCATCGAGGGTCAGCGATGTCGCGACACCAGCCAAGAGTGCATGAAGGTCATAGAACGGGTTTGGCTTTGCGAGAAGTTGACTGACCGCAGAAGTCGCAACCTCAGCACCATCAGACCTGACTTCGCGCAACCGCGCTTCAGGCAATGAACGGACAGTCCAACGAAGAACAGCGGCAACAGCCGAGTTCTCGACCGGGTCAGTCGAGGCATCGCCAAGGCGAACGCCATCAGCGAATGTCAGAGTCAGAGACTTCTTGGCAGGCGGAGCGATTGAACGTCGCTTGAACAGATTGTAGAATGGGCGCATGTGCGCCCGTCGTTAGCCAGACTCTAGGAACCTTCAGGCACCGCCTGTACACCCTCTGCAAATCATGGCGAACATGAACAAACTGAGGTCAAAATCCAATGGCTACGGCTAAATAATACTAAATAAACCTATACATAACAGCGTAGAGGTGTTGCGAGTAGCTCTATGGTGAATTTGGGTTCAAGTGAACCTGCGCAATACACTTCGTGTCCCGACTAGCTTCCACTGTTTACATGTCTATCGAGTGGAGTATCAAGCAACCATGAGCGCGGCACTTAGAGCTAGGTTAGGCGCATGTCCTTGGCAACCCAGGAGGTTGAACTGGGTGGCTCTTGTGTCAATTCTCTCGCCCATATTGGAGATGAGCAGTGGACACCCTGTTCCTTGCGGTAACAACCGCATCCTTCTTCGTCCTGAGCGGCTACAGAGTCATTCAAAGAACGAGGATGAGATAACGAGCGGGGCACTGTTAGCTAACATCGACACGGTCTGGCCAACCGTGCGCCCCTTATCACTGTCCTGAGAGGATTAGTTCACCAAACCCGAACGGGTCGGCGAACCTTGCCGCTCAGCCAACTTAACGCCCAGACCAGCGCATCCAGCCGGTTTGGGCTCCTATCATTCTTTGCGCCCGTCCAGAGAACCATCTCATCCTCAAGCGCGCCCAAATCTGCGCCCAGCACGTGTCGAACCAAGCCCCTCTCATAGAGTGCGGCAACAGGTTCAGCACGAACCAGCTTGCCCCTCGAAGCATGAACCTTCACGTATGGAACCATTGGGTCAATCTGCCTGAGCACTGTCTCAACCAGGTCCCCTCCATTGTTCGCCTCAGCGACAATCCTGTCAGCATGGAACCGTTCAGCACATTCCAAAGAAGTCTGTGCCCAGCGATTAGGCGTCGCCTTCAAACTTGCATCGTACATCACGTAAAGCAAGCCATCAGCACCAAGCCCAGCGACGATGATTCCCGTCTCATCGCTGTTCTCGCCTGATGTTACAGCCGGGTCGAGCGCGACGCAAACCTTCTGCATATCAGGGATGTCAGCAGTCCTCAGCGCGTCAAGCTGAGTGCGCGTCCAGAGCGCGCCTTCCATCTCCAACAGCAGTTCGGCTTCGAGTTCCTGACGACCAGCCCGCGTGCCTGCATATGACTGAATGAGTTCTCGATAGGCAGGCGACAGGTTCGACAGGTTCTCAAGAGTGGAACCACGGGTCAAGACCGTCGAAGGCGCACCATGAATATCAAGCGTCAATCTGTTCGGTCGAGGCGTCGTCGTGACGACGATACGGTTAACACCGCCAGGAACTGGCAAGCGAACACCTAACTTCAAGTTGTTCCAAGTCGTGTTGACCTGGTCGCCCTTGTGAGCATCCTGCCAGGAACTCAGCTCATCGCACCAAGCATGATGATGCTGCGGACCCCGAAGCTGGTCAGCCTCTTCAGCCGCATAAGTGTAAGCGGTCGCACCGTTTGGGAACACCAGCCGACGCTTCGACGGTTCGTATCGAGGTCTGAACCAAGGGGGACAGACATTCAAGATGCCTGACTCGCCCTCAATCATAACGCCGCGAACGTCAGCCGTCGTTCGACCGATAAGCGCGATTCGACATCGAGGATGAGACTCAGCCCATTCCCTGACAGTCTCAGCACCGACACGGGTCTTGCCGAATCCGCGGCCAGCCATCACCAGCCACGTCAGATAATCGCCCGGCGGCATCACCTGCGAAGGGCGCCTCTGCAAATTCCAATCGAACGCTGTCGCCGCTTCTAAGTCAGCCAGCAAAGCATCAAGCTCCGCTAGCTCCTCGGGAGATAGACCGGTCATTGTGCCTCGATGACCGCGACAGTCGAACCAGCAGGCAAATCAGCCCCAGCCTTTGCCAAGAGAACCGCAACCCGCGACAACTTCTCAGCCCTCTCGGCTTCCGTCAATCCAGCACCTGAACCAGCCGAAGGCGCTAGCGAGCGATTCTCTAGAAGAATCAGCTTGTCAGTGAGAATGCCGATTCCAGTCAGCAGAGTCTTCGTCTCATCAGCATCAAGGTCTCGATGCTCTAGGTTCTCTAAGATGCGTTCGACGAGCTTGACGATTTTGAGTTTGATGCCTGACGATTCAAGTACAGCGAGTGCCTTCTCACCTTCGGGAACATGCGTTGAGGCAAGAGCCTTCAGCTCTGCGTGCAGTTCCTTGGGCGCAGGTGAGTTCTGAACTGGGCTGATGTTGTCGACGCACTTGGCGTCAGGGTGATTCAGAACCCTCTTTGGCAGGTTGCCACGAATTTGCTTTTGGTCTGGGACGCGCATCAAGCGTCGTTAGCCAAAGGGAACGATTCGTCACGACACCACGTCAAACTGAGTATCTGTTGCAGGCGATAACACACCATGGCTATGAGCCGTAACTTTATCGAACGAGGGCTACTTCTATCCGGCATCCTGGAAGACAGTCAAACCGGAGTAGATTTTCGTGCGCCCAGCACAGAAGTGCCGCTCACCGCGCTGGGAGCTATGCTGGCATCGGCCCTGAAGGCCAACTCTGAGCCGTGCTACCCCTTCCTAGCCACTCGCACTGGGCGCAGGCTTCGCAGGTACTTCAGAACGCTATCTAAGAACATCCTTAACTTTGGACAATTTAGGTTTAAGGGTTCCGTTGGTTATTCGCTGGAAAGTTACGCTACTAACTACGCACTATTGCTGGAATTGCTGAATCGGTGCGCCAAAGTGCGCTTGGTACTTAAGCAGCTGTCTCTAATTCACCAGACGCAAGACCTTACCCATCAAGACGGTCAGAATCCGCCCCACCTGAATTCGATGTTCGCCGTTCTCCGTAGGATATACCTCCTCGACAGCGTACAGACCAAACAGAACGCGATTGTGCCAGCTCCGGCAACCTAGTTCGCCCGGTGAACTCGCACAAAGGACATCAATCAAGCGTAGCTGGGCTAAATACTCAAAGGTGAGCTGTTTAGCGTTTGCCTCTGGCTATGTACCACCGGGCTCCTTGGCATTTGACCAACAAGGAGAATTCCGAATGTTTGAGACATTAAAGGTTGCCGTTCTTGCGGCTCTTGCGCTGACCACGCTTGGAGTAAAGCCCGTTCTGGCACTCGCACAGTGGGTGGATTCCATTTGTGACGGTGATGACGACGACACGAATCGTTCGTCTCGCAATACTAATCAGTCGAAGTGCGTTAACAAACGATACAAGATTGACTGATGTCGCGATGACAGTGCCCCTGAACAGGGGCACTGTCGAATCAGCATCGAATCCTTAGAACATCACTCCCCAGTGGTCACGCATGAACGCAATCGCGATGGGTTCGCCAGCCGCCGCGCGCTCAAGTCCTTCGACGAAGATTTGACTGAATTGAGCGCGCATTGCATCATGCTTGCGCCAGACCTCAAGGTCACCCCCCGCCAGCATGTACACCCTCTTGATGACCTCATAGTGCAAGTGCATGGCTTTGCCCAGCTCGCGCCACTTGGCGTTCTCCGGCGTCTCGGGCTCGAAGGTCTGCTCACGCGGCCAGACCTCCGAATTGAGTCGGTTGAAGATATTTTGGATTGAGCGAAGGTCCCTACGCGTCGGTAAGTCGTTCTTCCATGCGACCGCGCAGAACTCATCCCAGAAGTTCGTACATCCCATGTCCTTCGCGGTGAATAACAGCACGCCAGAGACTAGCTTCAGCGCGCAGTATGAGGTGGGCGCCCGCTCCAAGTCGTCAGGACCAATCCCGAGAAGCACGCACAATTGGGCGATTGCATCCCCCATCTCAGCGGCCAGTAGTAGGTCGAAGTTGCCGGTCTTGTTGACCGGAGTAGCGTAGCGTTGTTGAAGTTGGTTCATGTGGCTCCTCGGGGTCTCTCAAAAATCGAGAGCCCGCAGAACACCAGCCGGGCGCAAAGCCCGACTCCGAGGCCGGAAGGCGAATCGCGCTGAATCGAACTGATTTAGATTCAACATGCAATGCGTTGTGATACAATGCAATGCAAATGGCGAAGCCAAACAAGACGCGGCAACTCGTCGTGCGCCTGACCGAAGAGGAATATCAGCTCATTGTCAGAGCGTCGGAGTACACCAGCCGAACCGTCAGTGGCTGGACAAGACTTATCCTAACCAGGTCCGCAAGCAAGCAACTCGAAGGCGTCCCAGAGGAACCGAAGGAACAGCCAGCCCCCGCGCCAGAACCAGCGAAGCGCGAACTTCCCTTGTTCCTCAAGAGGGCATTGGAGAGGAAGGCTGAAGAACAGAGCAAGCAAAACCCCTCAGATGGTTCATGAGGCTAATCACTGACCACCCTTGGGGCATCTTCTATTCTGACGCTTTGCGCGGCCGCCCCGGCTTACGCTGTCTGACCGGTTCCAGGTCTGAACGTTGAACCAGCCAGTCTCGACCAAGTTTGCGAGCTGGCAAACGTTCTGCAGCAATCAGCGCGCGAACGCGCCGGGTCGTTACACCCAGCTCGTCCGCCGCTTGCTCGACTGTGAGCAGTTCGTTCATACGCGATGCACCTTCTGGAAGCCAATGTCATGCCCGACGGTGAACTGCTGAAGGTCTCGTTCAAGACCTTCGCGAACGGTCACAGGCACAGGCGCAAAGTTCTCAGCCTCAGCCAGTAATGCCTGCAAACCAGCCTGCGTAGCATCATAACCAGCACCGCCGCCCAGCATCTTAGGCGTCTTGCTCTTGATTGTCCAGACCTGACCGAAGAAGTTCGCCAGCGGAGCATCTAGACCGAGAACGATGACGTGCTTCGCTGTTTGGTAGCTGTGCCGGCTCACTGCTCAACCTCATCCGTCAGAATCTGAATCTCCCAGGATTCTGCTTCATCATCACCCTGAACCAGGCTCAGGGCTTCGCTGGCTAGCTTGCTGACATCCTCGATGGTCGAAGCCTGCTCGATGCGGTCTGTAATCTCGTTGAGCGCCTCATGGTGAATCGTCGTCCAGTTCAGGCGGATAGCTTGCGCGATGCCTTCGCGGAACCAGGAAGCCGCTTGCTCTGAGGCGTCAGGTCCGACGAAGACCTTGACGCTGTCCTCAAACTCTCCATCCTTCGACGTGACTGCAACTGCGAGAATCTTCATGATGTTATCCATATTCTATTCCTCTTAGGGTCTAGTTTGCGCCCTGACCGAAGCCAGGGCGCGTTTGCCTCAGACCTTGATGCGTCCCTCCTCATCAACGCACTCGACGAACTTGCGAGGGGTGAAGTGCAAGTCGCGCTCGACTCGCGGAATCCCCAGATAGCGGAGCGATTCGAGTTCCTCGACCGACGTATAACCCCATTCCGCACCTCCAACGTATCCCTGACCGTAAAGGTCAGCGAAGCAGAAGATGATGCGGTCTTCCGAGTCATATTCAGCCACCAACCAAGTGCTGGCAGAACCGAGAGCGAAGAACTTCGCGTGAATGACGATGTCCTCAGCCGAAGCCTGGGACGTGCTGCCGATGGTGGGCAGCTTCTTTGCGATTGAGTCAGTGATTAGCCTCATGACTCTTAAACTATACCGCATTCGGAATAGTTTATGATACGTTTGAAGCTGATTTGATGCAGAACCGGTGAGAACACCAGGAATAATTGCGGGCTGGTTATTCGCTGATTAACCGGCGAAGCACCAGAGTTCTTTGAACCGGAACTTGCTTCTTGCGGCCAACAGCCTTCGATGTAAGTATTTGACCGGGTTTGATGTCGAGAATCTCGTATGGGGTGACTGTCCCAGACGCCCCCAGGTCTAACTCAATGACATCGCCGATGTTCACGGTCGAGGAGTCCAGCTTGATGGGTCTTCGCAGACCCCGTCTACCATCTAGCTCAATGAGGAATTCTTCCATTATTTTGAGCCTACCCGTCTCTAGATTCCTTCCTTCTCTCGACGCTCAGCCCGGTCTGTGACGCGCTTGATTGTCGAGGCATACCAGCGGCCACCTTTGGCAGTCTCGACGCCTTCGGCATTCAGCCTCTCGGCAATCTTGTTCATGCTCAGACCTGACCGGTATAGGTCGATGATGTGCGCCTCGACTCTCGACAAGATGTATCCATCGTCCCCGCGTTCACGCTGACGCTCGATGCCTGTAATGACACGCTGTCTGATGGTGTCGCGCTCCCATTCAGCCAGCGAAGCTATCAACCTTAGTTGTAGTTTGCCGTTGGGTGTTCCTGAATCAAACTTGACTGAACCATCGAGGACGACGATATCCCAGCCTTCGCGCTCCGCTCGTTCAGCGAGATGCAGAACGTCTTGAAGATTCCTCGACAGGCGGTCGAGCTTGGTCACCATGAGGACCTGGGCGTCACCCTGAGCAAGCAGGTTGAGTGCTTCGCTGAACGCAGGTCTGTCTGTGTTCTTCGCGCTCTCGCCTCCATCCTGAAGGATTATCGCGTCCATGCCTCTTCGGTCAGCCTCTTCGGTCAATCGCGCCAGTTGGGTCTCCAGGGACGTGTTATGGACCTGTCCTTCGGTCGAGACTCGACCATACAGAATGACCTTCCTTGTCTTGGGTGAATCACCATCGGACTTCCAGTAGTTGCGACGAGCCCTCATTGGTCTTGACCGCCATACATGGAATCCTTCAGCTGTCGAGCGAGGGACAGCAGATGTCCAACATCGCCAACGTGACCCCAGTTCAGCTTCGCTGGTTCAGGCTGAGATTCAGCACTCAGCAGCAGTTCCTTCAACAGTTCAGAGAGTTCAGCGCGCCGAGCGCGGTATTCGATTTGAGCGTCTTGACTCATGCACATATAGTGCCTGGTTGGACACCTTCTTGTACACGTCTACAGTCGTGTATATCAGCAATCTGTGAAGAACAGGTGTTCTCACCAGGATTAGGCTCGACCAGCTTGCGCGCGCGATTGGGTTTTACGAGCCGAGCGGAGCGAGGTAGGGGATGAATCAGCGGTGCTGGATGATGGTTACAGGCTTCGCTGGTTAAGTTTTATCGCGTACTGTCAGTGTTGACTACTCTTCAAATATTCAGCGATTGCTTCTGGATTCTTGACCGTTGCCATATTCTGCTGAGCGATGGCATACTTGGCCATGTCAACAGGACCACCCATCTTTGGTAACTCGAACCCAGGTCCGGGCACATAGCCGGTGTAGTTGCCACCGTATTTACCAACGGTAATCCCTATTACCCTCGTAGCACCACAGGCAAGTAATAGATTCCTACTGGTCTCCATCGCATTACTCCCAGTGCTGAAGTCGTCAACGACAAAAACCACATTCCCCTTGACTTTACGTAAAAGCTCTTGATTGATGCTAGTCGTCAAGAACTGTTCCCTTATGTCTTGTGGAGAACCTGTAGACATGCGATGAACGTGCGAACTCGGTGCCGTAGTATGGCGCTGCAACAGCGTCTCCTCATACTTCATACCCAGCAACCGTGCTGTAAGTTGCTCGAAGAGACGAAGAATAGGACTAATCCCACCGCTACGTCCCGGATAAATGCACCACACGGGCATTCTGAATCCAGTAGGCTTCTTTGGCTCTCTCTCTAAATGAAGCCCTTCAAGATAGACACTTGCAATCATGTGAGTAACAAGGTGCGTAGCCAGCTCCAAACTCTTCTCATCATCGGCAAAGTTCTCACTTCTTTGCTTCAGCAGAGCTGTGATGCCTTCATTCTTGCAGGTATCGGGGTCGAGCACAGCTCGAAATCTTATGGAACGCTGTAAGGCATCTTCGCCATCGACAGTAAAATACCACGGATGTTGCTTCAGGAAGTATCGTTCCATGTCGTCAGCAAACATCTTGGGCGATTCCTCTGCAAGTCCGTATCGGTAGTTTGGATTGGACCACTCAGCATTAAACAGAGCCACCCGACTCCCTGACGCCTCATGCATGTCGTGCTCACTATCGCCAAGATAGACGACTTCGTTCAGTGCGTTCCCCGTCGTGTCGAGCACCTTTTGGACATACTTCTTCGAGCCCTTGTGCCCACAATCGGTCTGATAGAAGAACTGCTGAGTTGGCAAGCCGATGAGTTCTTCGACCTTCTTATCTCGATTCTCGTTCGAGACGACGAAGATGTTAAGACCCATGTCCTTCAGGCGCACGAGCATCTCTGCAACACCATCTTGGAGTTTGCCTGAGAGTTCGTTGTAAAGCGTTCCGTCGCGGTCGAGGATAACAGTCTTAATTGGCACCCTTGCGTTGTCTCCCCTTACGTTTGGGCTCCTCGTGCACCGATGGAGCGACGGGAATCTTTGTGAGTTCCTTCTTGAGCCAATCAAGGTCGTGGCTTGTTGCGCCATATTCCTCGGCTAACCGGCGAACTTCTCTGGCGATGTTGCGGAACATCATGGGTGCGTTATCATCAGGCACCTCAACTTGCTGAGTGAAGGCCTTGTGCACGAACTCAGACAAGGACTGGACATCAGCCTCTTGCGCCAGGTCGAAGACCGAGCCGCCTTGCGATTCGAGAACGTGTAGCAACTCCTCTTCAGGAACACCTCGATACCCGCCAAAGGTGGTCGCAAAGAGTGGACGGTTCATGTGCTTTGCAAATCTCAGCGTGTGTGCCGTTCCTGACTTCTCGCGCGCCTCGACAAAGCAGACGGCTCTGGACAATGCCGCTTGAATTCTGTTCCGATGGACGAACTTGTCGCGGCTGTAGTTGTCGCCTGGAAGATACTCTGAGATTACAGCCCCACCAAAGAGGACGATGTCCTGACGTGTCTTTGCAGTGGATGCTGGGAATACGACGTCAATTCCATGTCCAAGCACAGCTACCGTCGGGGCACCGTATAACAACGCGCTCTGATGGCCAACCGTATCAATGCCTTCAGCGAGTCCCGACAAGATGACCGCATTCATCTGCGCCAGATATGCTGATGCGCGCCGAGCAATATGCTGACCTTCGGTGGTTGGCGTTCTGGTTCCGACAAAGCCAACGAGGAACGGCGAACTCAGAAGTTCTGCATCACCTTCAACAAATAGCCAAGATGGTGGCGAAGCTAAATCAAGTAGCGAAGCTGGATACTCAGGCTGTTCTCTGAATAAGAGCTTGACTCCTTTAGATTCGTATTTTGTCCACGCCTTGCGCCCTTCTGCGACAATCGCTTTGGCGTTGGTCTTTATCTCTTTGGCGACACCAGAAGGGTTTGGCGTGCGGGCATCATATAGCAAGGTCGTGAGTGTTTGTTCGTCAATCTTGAACGCCTGGGTTAGCTCGCCTCTGAATTCATCGCAGAGTGCCTTGACCGTGGCGAATCCGACGCCTCGAATCGAGGCAAGTGCGAAGAGAGCGATGGCGTTGTCATTCCGGCGCACAGCGTTTGACGGCGTACTTGTGCCTTCGACCTCAAACAGCGTCCCTTGCTTCTCCACTCGCGAACCCCCTCTTCTCATCCCTGTCCAGGGATGATGATATTCTATGAGACGGGTTCTGCGTGTCGGAACGTGCCGGCGATTTATCCCCATTCCCAACCGCGAACTTGAGCATGTCAATGGGTAAATGCACGTCAACCGCATGGAGCTTCTCGCGGCACAAGTCGTTGCGAGGCTGTCCGCGCGCTCACTGGTTCTCCTATTATCGCAAGGGTGAACCTGATGCTGGGCTGATGCTGGCACAGTCGAAGCTGGTCAATCGGTACATGCTCGTTGGTCAGGTTGCAGACAGCATCGCTGGCTCAGTCCTGAATCACGTTCGGAAGGCTGGCAAGGTGCCTGATGTTGAGAAGGTTAAGACCTATGCTCGCGAGCTGGCTGAGAAGAACATCGCTTCGAGTTCTCGGAATGCAGAGCGGGTTCTGGCAGGCAAGGCACCGCCATTTGGCGCTCAGGTTCTCGATGACCATGTTTGGCACACTCAGCCGGTTCTGACTGATGAGCAGGTTGTTGAGCGAGTGGTTGCGGCCGCAACTGCCTTTGCATCGAGCGGAATCGTTCAGCGTCTTCTAGAATCTCCGGTTGAGAATTGGCAGAAGCCTCGCCTGCGTGAAGACCCTCGACCTGAAGCATGGAAGCTGAGTGAGTTCTGGGTGAGTTCTGCGCCAGATTCTTGGCTTGAAGAGCCTGAGCGGTTCATTGTCCTCGACTGGAAGGCGTCTCGCATGATTGGTCAGGATGACGGGTTCCAGCTTGCTGTCTATGGTCTTTGGGCTGTTCATTCTCGGAGCGTCAGCCCTGACCGGGTGTATTCGCAAGTTGTGCTGATGCCTCTGCGCCCGGATTTTGAGCCTTCTCCCATCGGCGCGATGCAGATGGAGTTTGCTCAGAAGACCATCGAGGTTGACTGCGTTCGTGAACGTTCTCTGGTTGACATCGAGCTACGGCGAGATGGAGCAGAAGAGTTCGTGGCGGACCGAGACCGGTTCCCAGCACAGCCTGATTCGCAGAAGTGCGCCGGATGCAAGTTCAAGATGATTTGCCCTGAAGGGCAGTCAGTTCTTGAAGCGTGCTGATGACTTGACCTGCGGCTTCTTGCGGGTTCCTTCGGACGTCGCACTCCCATACCACGAGCACACGGAAGCCCATCTCTTTGAGCGCGGTCTGATGTGTCTCATCTCGACTGAGATTGCCTGACAGCTTCTTCAGCCAGTATTCAGTATTCGTCTTGGGTTCGCGCCAGCGCTTGTCATAACACCTAGGGCAACTGTGCCAGAAGCATCCATGCACGAAGACTGCTACCTTCAGCCGAGTGAACACAAGGTCTGGCTTGCCAGGCAAAGTCTTGAGGTTCTTCCTGTATCCACGGAAGCCAGCGTTCCACAACATGCCTCGAAGAACTCGTTCTGGTTTGGTGTCCTTCGACCGATTGCCCTGCATCGTCCGTCGGACAGATGGTGCAACGTTCTGGAATGTCATCTTCGACGAGCAAAGTCGAGGTAGACGACGGCGAGACCTTCAGCCGTCGTACTCGTTCTGTAGAACGCTACACTGGTGCGTCCATATCGGTTCAGGTCCGCAAGCGTCACTGCTCGACCGTCGGTGATTCCGAGGCAGTCAACCACCATCCAGCGCCCCAGAACGCGTTTGTCACCAGATGTACTGATTTGCTTTGCTGTGGATTCGCCTGCCTGCGAGTTACCTTCAAGGCGTAGTCGGAACGTCTTGCCATCGTGCGTATTCGCGATGAACTCTGTGCCCTTCTCAATCGAACCAAACACAAATTTGGCTTCCTCGTGGACGCTGATAGGGAATCGAATGTAACACTCGTATCTGTCCCTAGGTCTGCCGCCTGCAAGTCCCCAGTTCAGACCAGACTTCGCGGCGACTAGTCCAGATGAGTCGAGCAAGCTAATCTCTACACCAGGTGTCGGATTTGAAGATGGTTCAGCTGGCATAAACAGAGCCGAGTCTCGATTCTTGCCAGGCTTTACTGCAACCTCTCTATGAGGGACTTCATCTATTGCCGCATCAAAGGCAATTCCAGACTCATAGAGTCTCTGTGCTTCTCGTCGAACGAGGTCAGACTGTTCACCGGATACTAAGAGATTTGCTTCGGTCCAATCAGACAGACCGTGTTCGGTCAAGTTCGAGCTACCGATGAACGCAGTTGCATCAGCTACATAGAGTTTGGAATGCCATCCTGTTGGGTCAACGCGAACACCGCCGCCGTTCCCTTGCGCAATCTGGTGAAGTCTCGCAAAATACTCGCGAGCTGGCTCAGATAATCCTTCTTGCATCGCGCGGCCAATGGCAAGCCTGACTCGGCTATCTGTTGCACGCTTGATGAGCCTAATCAGCTCGCATGCGCCAGGTGTGGCATAGGCTGACGCCAGGACGATATCGCTGGCACCGTTAAGCGCACGACTTAGGTGTAAATGTAGTTTGGCGTCACGGTTAGTGACCAGCAAGAACTACCTCTTCAAACAGAGCCTTCTGTTCAATCTTCATTCGAGACTTCTTCGGATGTCCGTTAAACACTCCGACTGACGGTTCAACAGCATCATACTCTTCGCCGCGCAGTGTCTTCAAGAGGGCTCGACCGATATTCTCTGCGCCCAGAGGTGGAACAGCCATGCCAATCTGCTTGCGCACTGATGCAGGATTGCCAACAAAGATGAAGTCATCGGGGAATGATTGAATCCGCGCCCGTTCTCGATTCGTGAGGGCTCGCGGTTCCTCGAAGTGATAACCGTGGGTTCCGCCGCCACCCGAACCAACAACCGTGTACGATGGCAGGTCTGGATGCAGTCGCCGGTAAATCAGCGACATCTTAACCTTCTCGACATTCAGTCTGAGTTCCAATGGAATTGATGGATGCCAACAGTTCTCACCCGGCGGAATCGAGTTCAAGAGGCGAATAACCTTCTCACTATGCTTTGGCAGTTCATTGTTATGCGGCACATTCTCGACGCCGCGGAATGCCTCTCTTGCGCCTATTGGTGTCTCATGTGTCGGGGCGGGTGGTCTGAAGGTTAAGCCCAGGTCAGACCGAATTCCAACACCGATGACGCGCCATCGCCTCTGAGGAACACCATATTCCTCGAATCTGTAGACGTGGACTGACAGGCGATAGCCAGGACCGGCGTTCGCGAACTCTTGCATGATGTCATGGCCGCCACTCGCCATCAGCCCAGGGACATTCTCGGCGATGAACCAGTCAGGTTCAAGTTCTTGGACTGCTTGCTCCGCAAACTTATAGAGACCGCCGAAGTATCCATCGGTGCCCTTGCGCTCGCCGACCATGCTGAAGTCATTGCATGGGAACCCGAAGGCGAGACCGTTAACCTTGGCTTGCTCTGAGAATCGAACGTTCTCGACCTTGTCACAGATGGCATGACCGCCAATCATGTTGCGGTAGGTCGCGCAGGCATCCTCATTCCAATCTACAGCCCAGGTAGGTTCAAGACCGGCTCGCTTGAGTCCGAGAGCCATACCACCGGCACCAGCAAATAACTCTCCAAACCTCAGCATGATTCCTTCCAGTCTAGCCCACGAGGGACAAGACTCACCTGAGTGTACAGACGTCTACAATCACTTCAACGCTTCAATCAGCGCGCCGAAGTCCGTCCGAAGCTGAGGCGAGTCAATCCAGACGTTGGTTGACTGCATCTTAAAGTTCCCAAACGGTGATTGTTGACCCTGCTTGATGTAGCCTGACCGACTGCCACAGACATCTGGCGCAAAGTCTGGGACGAACCACTCACCCCGACGTTCGACCGCCAAGCGATGCCGTTCTCGGTGCTCCATCAGTCGTTCCAGGCTCACCAGGTCACTCTGCGCTGCATATCCTCTGATAGTGACCGAACCCGTTGCGACGTCTCCATCCATCACGGTGTTGCAGACGACATAGAAGTCGGCGAGGTCCCAATAGAGTTGGGGAGTGTGCACCATCAACCGGCGGCCAAACTCGGTTGATTTGACGCTAACTTGCTTGCCGGTCTCGGTGTCGAGGTCGCCTGAGTCTTTGACACCTTCACCCTTTATCTCGAAGTCAACGGGCTTCATCTTGACTCCCTTCGAGACGAGATATTGCCAAACGGCGCACTCAGCGACTTTGCCAATCAAGATGTCTCTTGCGACTGCATCAGCAGACCTCGCGCGCACCTGATTGCTGTTGAATTCCTTTGCTTGATTCATCGCGCCCATCGTCCGGGCGAACTCATTGCATTGCTTCAACAGTTCAGGTTCAACTTGGATGGTTGGCGTCTGATAGTCAGGCATCTATAGGGTTCTACCAGCGTTCTTCTACAAATCGCAAGGTGCCGACCGCACCGATTCCTAACGCTCCCCCATGGGGAGCACATCAACCTACTCAAGCGGCGCAGTTGCGCCTTCTCTCGACACTCACCGCAAGGCTCAGCAGGGTGACCAAGATGCACTCGAACGCATCTGGGAGTTCTATGAACCGTATGTAAACACGGTCGCGCGCTCGTTCTATCGTTCGGAATATGGCGGCGAGTTCCTTGAAGACCTGTTTGCCGAGGCACGGTTCAGGTTCTGTAAAGCCATCCAGTTCTACCGACCAGACAATGAAGGCGGCGTTCCGTTCAATAGGTATGCCCGCACCATCATCGCCCGCGCCCTGCTCGACATGCGGCTAGCGAAGCAAAAGGACGTTGACAACCTCGCGAAGACAGAACTGCTCGACCTCGAAGAGCTTCGCGAGGTGGCGTTCGTGCCCGACGAGCTTCAGAATCCATGCGACACGCGCCTGGTTCAGGTTTTGAACTCCCTCGATGACAAAGACAGGGAATATGCCCTTCTGCTCTGCACGGGCAAGGGCTGGCTAGCGTCAGCCAACGAGTTGAAGATGACGCGCACAGATGCAAAAGCCGCCATCGAGCGCATCAAATCATTGCCACTATGGGCAGACCAACAGGCTACCGACGGACATGATTGATTTGCTCCCATTAGCCCAAGCTGAAGCCCTCCCTGAGCTAGCTGACCGGTGGGGGTTTGCCGCCGTCGGCATCGTCCTCATCGTCTATCTAATCTGGCAGCATCGTCAGGTGATGGAGAAGATTGGTCCACTGCTGGAGCGCACGACTACGACGCTCGAACGGGTAGTGAGGATGCTCGACGATATGGAGAGGCGGGAAAGATAATTTGTTCACGCGCCTTACTAAACGTCCATAATCTAATTGAGATGAACAATTCATCAGTCAAGCGAGACACTAAACCGCACGTAACTAGTGAAGCCACTGAGGTGGCGTGTAACCATGAATGGGACCGAGATTACTTCTTGGGTTCCCACACCGGCGACTACATCTGCCGCAAATGCGGCAAAGTCTCACCTTCCAAGGATTGAGACTTGAAGACTTTTGCTCGCTGTTAAACGGCGAGCAAAATCAATTTGGGTGCTGAAGCCTCGGAGTTGAACCGAGTTTATCGGGGTTATGAGCCCAGACCTGATTACCGACCAGCCGCCAGCATGTGTTTATTCCTCGCCATAAGCACGACCGATAAGGTCGCGACACACGTCGGTAGCAAGCTGGTTAAGTAGTTCTTCTTCATCCCAGCTGACAAATCCCTGAGTCGAGATGTATCGGCAACGACCATCTTGAATCAGACGTCGCAATGCCAGCGCGACGAATGATGGCTTGAATCCTGTCTCAAACGCCAATCGAGTCAAAGACTTTGGCGTAGAACTGAGGTTCAGTTCAGTTGAGAGTAGGACTATTCCAGCGGTGGTCATGGTTGCACGTAGTTATTATGTGATTCTTCGACAATCACGCTCGAAGACCTGCAAGTGCATCATCTAGTGATGTAGATTGCTGTCGGCGTGTATTGAGCTTGCGCCATGTTTGCTCCATTCGGTGTGCAGACTCAGGCAGGTAATCAACGATTGGATTGTTGCTGGTGCGTCTGACGATACCAATGCGCTTGGGCGCATCTAGGATTGATTGCTTCGCTGGCTGAACTTCAGCTGGTTCGACCTGCTTTGTCCTGACAGCCCGTGGCTTTACATAGAGGGCTTTTGCCAGTTCGATGTCACCATAGGCTCTGGTGTAGACCTTTGCGCCACGAACGCCTGATGCCTCAATAGTCATGCCTGCTTCGAGTAGCGCGGCTTTGGCCGCGTAGAACCTCTCAGCCATCATGCCCGTAGCTTTGCGCCATCGAAGACCGCTCATTCCATCTTGCAAGGAGTCGAGGGCGCGCTGAACCTCGTGGACTGACTCAGCTTTGCTCACGAAGATATACCCGTGGTGTGGCTGTGCGGTCTGGCACCGCTTGTCATGGGAGATGCGCTTACCTTCGACATTCACCGCGTGATACGCCTGAGTGCCCTGCTTGCCGTCCAGAGGTTGGATGAACGTGAACTTGGCGCAGTGCCTAATCTCATCGCTGGTGACTCCCAAGGACGTTGCAAGCTGACTGACGCTGACTGCAACGTTGGGGCTGGCCCGCAGGATGCTGTCAATGGACATGGCGAGTGCCTGCCAGTCGCTTTTGGTTCGTGTTGACCGGTGCTTGCCAAGTTTGAGACGCTTACTCAGCCGCCCATAGATGATGGTTGCATGACGGTCAATCAGTTCTTCGGTCGCTCGGACGCGGGTGATGTTGACGCCCTGGATTTGATAGGCACGAAGTTCCTGTTGAACCAGCGGCTGGAATTCCAGTTTGGAGGTGTCGTCGAAGCTGACATAACCTGCTTTGCGAGCGACTCGGTCGCACACAGCGTGATACAGAGTCATGTCCTTCGGTGCATACTGCTCACCACGGAAGGTTCTGTAGAGTTGCTCACACGCAGTCAGGTAATCATCGGTGTCTGCGCGTTCTGGAATCTCCACATCAGGCATATCGCTCAGTCGAGCGCAAAATGCGTTGCGTGCTGAATCAGTGGTTAAGTCGCCTTCTAGTTGATTGCGGGCGATTCTATCGAGGTCGAGGCGTCGCGCCTCGCGCTGGTCAAAAGTATATGTATGCATGTGACTCCTGTGTAGGGGGCTAGCGCGGAAGTCACCACGCGCTGCCATCCTACATGTAGACACTTAGGAGATTGAGTCACTAAGACCTACCTCCTATTATGCGATTTGGGGAAATTCTCGAATCGAAGCCACCAGTCGAGGTGTTCTCACTTCTATGCTTGACCTGTTCTCACTTCTACGATATCCCAACTTTGACCTGTTCTCACTTCAAAAGTGACCTGTTCTCACTTCTAGGCGTGACCTGTTCTCACTTCTATATTTGAACCTAAATCGAGACGGTTTGGCGGGTCGCATATATCCTAAAGAGATATCCTTCCTTTATTATCTAATCCTTTAGGATGGAAGGTCGGGCTTTGCCCTCCTGCCTGAAGGAATAAGAATTTTGAAGAAGAGTATTCCCGGAGAGTGGTGCCGAAGAACGGCACTTAGTTGGGGTGCTACGCCCCCAACACCCCAGTCGCTCCGCTCGCAAGAGCAAGCCAGCTACGCTGGTCTTGCACAAGATTAGGAGATTGGTCCATATTGGACCATACGCGCGCGTACAGACATATCAGGTCTTCTTAGGCAGGTGGAACGCTAAATCGCGCCAGTGAGGCGCACAGGCAGTAAGAATAGGTGTTTAACAAGTAGCGACATCTTGTTGCTTATCCGATGCACTTAGCTTCTGTAATATTCTGTAATATTTGGCTGAGTTGGAATATTTGGTGTCGAGATGCGATACTATATAAACATGGCACCAACACAATACACCAAAATCACCAAATCACTACTAGCTATCGCAGAGCTAGCCACTTATGACCAGGACGGGGAACCAGACCATCAAGTGTTGTACGATAAGCTAGATGATGTGCGCTCATTTGCGCTCGAAGCAATGAAGGACTTGAAGGCTGCCTGACCAGCATCATTGGACTTGGTACATCTTGACTCTGACCATCCTGTATGACATTCAGTAACTCTCGATAGATGTCACCATCTCTGGACTCATACTCAGCGGCTAGTTCATCATCTTGCCAGACTTCGACCGTCTTGGTTCGATGGTCGAAGCGCAGCTCGACGGTAACGGGTGCCAGCGTAGCTGATGGTGCAAGCACTGCCAGAGCAAGGGCAATAATCATTGCCGGATTCTACTGTCTTGCCAGTTTGACCATCGCCTCTGTCACCTCGACCTCGTACACCTTGGTTGACTTCCGTGGCACCTCGGGCATCGGATTGTCGGCGGTCCAATAGCCAAACGGCTGGTCATTCCGCCGTTCTTCGTAGATTTTGCGCTTCGGTCGAACTCCGTTGCGATAGACCGGGCTGAGTGCCGAGATTTGTTTCGACCACCGAAGGCGAACGAATGGCACCGGCGTCACCAACTGGTTGCGCCAGTTGGTGGGATATGCCTCGCCCTCAATGAAGACCGGATAGCTAACCTCGACATGGTGTCGTTGAAGCCATTTGCGAACAGCAACTCGCGATGTTAGCTTCGGCGCGGATAGTGGTTCATCCGCGACAGAGCTTAACCTGGCGATAGCTGAGAGTTCATCATTTAGCGTTGCTACTCGTGCATCCAGCGTAGCCTCATCAATGGTGCCCTTGGCGTACAGTCCGACGACTCTGTCGAGTTCTTTGCGTACCTCGCGCTCTGACCGCATGGCTGGTCGAGGCTTTGCTGTTGGTAACTCGCGTTCAATCAGCGTCAGCATTGGACTCAGTGCAACCAGCACGGCAAGTTCAACCATATCGCCGTCAACCCGGCTGATGGGATGCTCGACGGCTGTTGGGTCGTCATTGTGTGATTCGCAGAAGTAGGTTCGCCTTGTCGTACCGTCAGGACGCTTGCGGCTGTGGACACCCATGCGTCCACCACAGATGGAGCACTTGAAGACACCATTTAGCATCCAGCGTTCAGATGCTCTGTCCTTTGTCTGTACATCATCACGCTTTGCGGTCGCGACGACGAGCAGTCGCTGGTATGTCTGCTCATCAATGATTGGCGGGTAGGCGTTGGGGATGGCGATGGGTTCGCCTCGTGGCGTCCTGCGACCCGTTCGGGGGTCTGTGGCGTGCCGTCCTCGACGTCGGGTGTATGCAGTGCCATACATCGTCTCGACCCAATCCCAAGTGAACAGTTTGACAATCCAAGACTTGTTAAACCCCGTCCCGCTGGCTGTCCTATGACCTCGACGGTTTATCTCCCGCGTGATGTACGTGTAGCTATAACCCTCGATTCTGAGTGCGGCGGCCAGCCGCACAGCATCAGCGACAGGCTCATTGATAATGATGTTGTTGTCTGCATCACGCACCAGCCATGCGGGTAAACGTCCTCCGTGCAACCTGCCTGCCTTGGCACGTGCCTCGACATTGGCTTTAATGCGAGCACTGGTGTTGCTCGACTCCATCTCAGCGACAGATGCAAGGATGTTGCGCAAGAGCATGCCCGTGGCAGTCGAACTGTCCACAGATTCGCGGATGGCATATACCGTACAACCAGCTCGCTCAAACTCGTCCCATGCTTGGAGAGTGTCTGCTGTATTGCGCCCGAGACGGTCAACAGCATAGATGACGAGTCGGTCAAACTTGCCCTGTCTGGCATCCTCGAAGTGTCTCATCAGTCCTGGGCGCTCGCGCCACTTGACCGAATATCCGCTGACGTCGAGGTCTTGGTTTGCGAGGCTGGAATCCTCATCGAGCACCCATCCGCGAGCCTGGCAGATGTTCCTTGCCATGTCCAGCTGTACCTGAGGCGACAGCTTGTCGTCCCCCTCGCGGAGTCTGGATAACCTGATGTATGCTCGTGTCCGGTCCATGTCTCACAGTTTAGCGCACTGGCACGGTAAAGATATCATTGCTGGGGCGATGAATCCGTGTCCGTGCGGGTTCCGAGGATTGCCGGAACAGAAATGCGTGTCGAGCCCGGCGACGTGCGGCAAGTATGCGTCGAAGATCAGCGGTCCCTTGCTTGATCGCATCGACTTGCAGCTTGAAGTGCCGCGATTGAAGCCCGAGGAGTTGCTTGGCATGCAACCGGGCGAGCCCTCGTCGGCCATTCGGGATCGGGTCGTCGCGGCGCGGCTGCGGCAACACGCGCGGCTGGGTAACAACCGCACGAACGCGAAAATGGCGCCGCGCGAGATCCGCGAGCTGATTGTTTTGGATGAGGAGTGCACGGATTTCATGCGCGTGGTGATGAACCGGCTGAACCTGAGTGCGCGAGTGTTTGACCGGCTGTTGAAGGTGAGCCGCACCATCGCGGATCTGGCGGGGGTGGATCAAGTGACGAAGACGCACTTGAGTGAAGCGGTTCAGTATCGCGAGCGCGCCGAGGGGTAGTTCCATCGCGCTCCCCCCTCGAGACGATCACTTGAGGAGAGGGGGAGTTCGGGTTCCCTGGTACCCTAGAGGGCACATCATGACCGCGCGTGAACTGCGTCTCAAATACCTTCGCTTCTTCGAGTCCAAGGGCCACACCGTGTTCCCGTCGGGGTCGCTCGTGCCCTACGACGTGACCGGGCGCCTCGACGAGTCTCTCCTCTTCAACGGGGCGGGCATGGTGCAGTTCAAGCCGTTCTTTCGCGGAGCCGCCGAGCCGCCCAGTAAGCGCCTCACCACCGCTCAAAAGTGCGTTCGCACCGGCGACATTGAGACCGTCGGTGACCTCACCCACCTCACCTTCTTCGAGATGATGGGCAACTTCTCGTTCGGTGACTACTTCAAGAAAGACGCGATCGCCTACTCGTGGGAGTTCCTAACTTCCCCCGAGTGGCTAGGGCTTGATCCGCATCGGCTAGCGTTCACCGTGTTCGAAGAAGACGACGAGGCGTATAACGCGTGGCGCGACCAGCTCGTACCGGCCGGGATTGATCCGGCAAATCGCGTCTTCCGCCTTGACGAAGAGACCAACTACTGGCCCGCGGGCGCGTTCTCGTCAGGCCCGCCCGGCCCGTGTGGCCCGAACTCCGAGATGTTCTACTGGACCGACTCGACGCCCCCTCCCAGTGGCCCATACACCCGCGAGGACTATCTTCGCGACGAAGCCGACGGCAAGTGGCTCGAAATCTGGAACGACGTGTTCATCCAATACGAGTGGCAAGGGCGGCTCCGCAACCCGGAGCGTCCGAACGAAGGCTACATCAAGGAGGGGATGCCCAATCTGCCCTTTCAAAGCGTGGACACGGGCATGGGGCTGGAGCGCACCATCGCCGTGCTGAACGGGCTGAAGAGCGTTTACGAGAGTGACCTGTTCACGCCGATCATCGAGCGGATCGAACAGCTTCGACCCCACCCCCCAACCCCCTCCCCTCGAAACAATCATTCGAGGAGAGGGGGAGTTTCGGAGGAGGAGGCCCGAGCGATCCGCATCATTGCCGACCACATTCGCACCGCGTGCTTCTGCATCGCCGACGGCATCCTGCCGTCGAACACGGGCCGCGGCTACGTGCTTCGCCGCCTGATTCGGCGCGCGGTGCTCAAGGGGTTGCGCGTGCTCGGCTTCGACCAGCCGTTCTTTCACTTGGTCTACGAGGGCGTTGTCGAGGCGATGGGCGATCACTACTTCGAGCTGATGGACCGCAAGGACGTGATCGTCGAGACATTGCTGAACGAGGAGACCCAGTTCCGGCGCACGATGAACGCGGGGCAAGCGTTGCTCTCGGACCAGTTGGACGAGTTGGCGAACTCTGGCAACAAGATGCTGTCGGGAGCCGTTGCCTTCAAGCTCTACGACACCTACGGCTTCCCGCTCGAAGTCACCAAGGAACTCTGCGAAGAGGCGGGGGTATCGGTGGACGAAGACGGCTACGAAGTCGCGCTCAAAGAAGCGCAAGAGCGCAGCCGCGGCGCGAGCGACATGGACACCGTATACGGCGGGGGCGAGGAGCGGCTGCTCATCATTGCCTCTTCGCGCGCAACTCCGTTCACCCACTTTGTCGGCTACGACCGCCTCGAAACGACCGCCGAGATCATGCAAATCAGCCCGCGGTTCGGCCCCGATGGACTGACCACCGGCGAGTTCCAACTCTGCCTCACCGAAACGCCGTTCTATGCTGAGTCGGGGGGGCAAGTAGGCGATACGGGACTCATCGAGGGGCCGACGTTTCGGTTCAGCGTCACCAATACCTGGCGCGAACTGGGCATGATCTGGCACGACACGATCCTTGAGGCCCTCCCGCTCGTGCCGGGAATGCACGAGGACCAGATTCGCGCAGCCGTTGCGCGTCAAGGCAATGCGGCGCCCCACCCGATGGCCGGGTTCAGCCCCGAAGAAATGACCGAGGTGCTTGAGGCCGGAGTCTTCTTCGTGCCGGTGTTTGCCCGCGTGGATGCCGCCCGCCGAAATCGGATCATCCGCAACCACAGCGCAACCCACTTGCTCCATGCCGCCCTCCGCGAAGTGCTCGGCAAGCATGTGACGCAGGCGGGCTCGCTCGTTTCACCCGATCATCTGCGGTTCGACTTCACGCACGGCAAGGCGATGACCGAGGACGAACTGATGCGCGTCGAGGCGATCGTGAATGAGGTTGCCCTAGGTGGTGTGCCGGTCACGATCTATCAAGACATCCCGATTGCCGAAGCGCGGGCGCGCGGCGCGATGGCCCTGTTTGGCGAGAAGTATGGCGATCGCGTGCGCATGGTCGAAGTCGGCGACTTCAGCCGCGAACTGTGCGGCGGATGTCACGTGCGGCAGACAAGCGAGATCGGCCTATTCCGGATCGTGCATGAGGCGTCGGCAGCCAGTGGCGTGCGGCGCATCGAGGCCGTAACTGGCGAATCAGCGTATGAGTTGGTTCGCCAACAGTCGGAGACGTTGCGCCAGGCAGCCGGGTTGCTCAAGAGCACGCCGAATGACCTTGTGCACTCGATCGAGAAGCATCTGGAGGCTGCGCGAGAAGAGCGGAAGCGCCGCGAACGTGCCGAACAGCAGCTTGCGAAGGGCGGCAGCGGGTCGGAGGCTCCGGCCTTTCGCACGGCTGGCAAGGTGCGGGTGTGGACGCCGCGGTATGACAACCTCGATCCCAAAATCGCGGCGACGGCTGTCGATGATGCAGTGGCTGCAAACCCGGACTTGGTGGTCGTGGCGGCGATTGTTGGCGACGGCAAGGTGAGTTTTGTCGCGAAGGTCGGCACGGCGGCTCTGGCCAACGGTGCTCACGCGGGCAATCTGGTGCGTGAGGTGGCGAAGATCGCGGGCGGCGGCGGCGGCGGCCGACCTGAGTTCGCGACAGCCGGTGGCAAGGACCTGTCGAAGATCGACGAGGCCCTCGCTGTTGTTAACCAGTTGTTGAGCCCGTAGCCTGGGCGAGACGCCCGTGCTACTTTAGGGTCTTCGCGCGAGGAACCACGAAGCCAGGATCCCGAGCAATGCGACGGCGACGGAAACCATCTTCACCAGTCCGGCTACGAAACCGACGGTCTTCTCCTGAAGCGGATAGACACCCTTGGTCTGCATCAAAGCGTCATCCACCAGCCGCTGGCCCTGATCGCCGCGGGCTTCGAGGAACACACTCGGATCGGAGATGATCATGCGCTGCGGCTCACCGATGGGCGTTCCGACTTCACCGAGCAACTCGGCCATGGCCGGCTCGTGGACCTTCATTCGCTGCACCAGCTCAGCCCGGCTGAGCAGCGCAGACTCCTGCCAAAACGCACCCACCAGCACAACCAGCGCGAGCGCGGCGACAACCCGCAGCGGCATGATCAACTTCTTCATGGATTAGCCTGTCGTCCCGAAGACGCTCAGCTTGATCGTGACCGACTCGCCAACCTTGCCCTTAGCCTGGGCAGGAATCTGCACGCCGTAGTCGGAGAGCTTGATCTTGAACTCGGTCTTGACGTTCACCACGTCACCTTTGAAGCGAGCCGCGCGGGTCTGCTCGCTCTCCTTCATGTAGCGAACGGTCGCGTTCGTGGTGATCACCTTGGTGACGCCCTTGAGCGTGAGGTTGCCGGTCACGCGGTAGTTGTTGCCGTTCACATGCTGGACGCGCGTGGTTTCAAACGTTGCGTTAGGGAACTTGGCCGTGTTCAGCCAACCTTCGGCACGCATGTGCTCGTCGCGGAGATCGATACCGGTCTTGATGCTGGCGACGTTGATGGTCAGCTTGCCCGAGCCAGACTTCTTGGTGGGGTCGAAGGTGATCGAGCCGGTGATGCCGTGGGTGGTGCCGGTAAAGTCCTCAAAGTCCGCGGTGCTGTCCACCGTGAACGATTGCATGGCGGGGCTGCCGCCGATCTTGAACGTGGTGGACTGAGCGCCGACGAGCGCGGCGGCAAGGGCGAGGCTAGCAATGAGCGGGGTTTTCAAACTGGATGTCCTCCTGCGATAAGTGATCGCTATACTTTTTAACGCGCTAGCGTGCGGGAGAGTTCCCAGGTGCTTGATTTTTCGAGCGATTTGCTTCTCTGAGTCTACGTAGAAGCGGGCATGGTCGTTCGATACGAGTCGGTGCTTCCAGTTTTGCCCGAAGTGGTGTGGCAGTTTCATGCTGCGCCGGGAGCGATCGAGCGCCTGACGCCCCCGGGCCGGCAGTTAGAGGTCGTTGGGGCCATGCCGCTCAAAGACGGCGCGCTTCACGTGCTTCGGTTCCGGCTAGGGCCACTCCGTTTGGAATGGCACGCGCGAATCTCCGAGGTTGACCCGCCCTTTGGCTTCACCGACACCGCCGAGCAGTCCCCATTTCGTCGTTGGGTTCACCGACACCGATTCGAGCCGCACCCTGAGGGCTGTTTGCTGGTCGACGAAATTGACTTCGACATGCCGCTTGGCCCCCTCGGCAGACTCACTTTGCCCTTCGTCAAGCGCGACATCGATCGCACCTTCGCCTTCCGCCACGCTCAGACCGTTCGTGCGATCACGAGTGCGGCAGGATCAGGTGCTCGATGAAATACTCCCACAACCGATTCGAGGGAATCCCCGCGTGCCCGACATCGGTGCCCACCAGCATGTCAAACCGCTTCCCTGCTCGCTGGAAGGCTTGCGTCAACTGCAAGGTGTTCGACGGGTGCACGTTGTTATCCGCTGACCCATAGAACAGCATCAAGCGACCCTTCAAATCGGCCACATACGACATTGCGGATCCCGCATCGTAGCCTGACTTGTTCTCGTTCTCCCACGGCAGGCCCTGGTAACGCTCCGTATAGATCGTGTCGTAGTGCCGCCAATCCGTCACGCTCGAACTCGCGACCGCCACCTGAAACACGTCCGGATGCCGCAGGATCGCCATCGCCGACGCGTAGCCGCCGTACGACGTGCCATGAATCCCGACTCGCTTGCCGTCCACATACGGTCGCGTCGCGAGATACTTCACCCCCGCCGCTTGATCGTCGATCTCAACCACACCCAGCTTCCCATACACCGACTCCAAAAAGACCTTGCCTCGGCTCTGCGTCCCGCGACCGTCGATGGAAGCGACCAAGAATCCAAACTCCGTGGCGGCGTCCGGCAGGTCGAATCGCTCGCTCGATGAACCCGACTCCGGCCCCGCATACACCGACACGATCAATGGGTAACGCTTCGAAGGATCGAAGTCCGACGGGAAGTTCAGCGTGCCGTAGATGTCGGTGACCCCGTCGGCGGCCTTGCATATGAACCGCTCGGAATGCTTGAGCCCGAGTTCGTTGAACTTGGACAGATTGCTCTCCGCGAGCGTCGCAATGAGCTTGCCATTGCCATCGCGCAACGTCGTCTTCGGGGCAACATTGATGCGCTCTTCCAGGGCCGTAAAGAAGTCGCCATTCGGCGAGAGATTCACGGCGTTGTGGAACTTCGGATCGGTCAGCCGGACATCACCCGTGCCGTCCATTTTGATCCGATGCAGCTGCATCAGATAGGGATTCTCGCCCGAACGCGCGGTGTACCAAACCAGCTTCTTCGCCTCATCAACCCGCACGATCGCACCGACTTCAAACTTGTGCGACGTGAGCGGCTTCAGCGGCCGACCATCCAAGTGCCCCAGATAGAAATTAAGGAAGTCGTTCCGATCCGAGCGCCAAATGAATGACTGCTGATCGGCCAGATACTGAACGCGGGGCGAGTTCTCGGTCCAGCTCTGGGGCCGCTTCTCTTCGACCACCACGCGGCACTTCCCCGCTGTATCCACCGCGCAGAACTGCATCACGTTCTGCTTGCGATTCGTGCGGTTGAAGAGCAGCGTCGTGCCCGCCGGTGCCCAACGCACATCGTAGACGTAGTGGCCAACCGTCGCATCGCCAAAATCGGTGTCCACCTTGATGGACTTCTTCGCGGCCAAGTCGTAAATGTAGAGCCCGACAATCGGGTTGTCCGCCCCCGCCTTCGGATACGCCTCGACATCGAGCGTGGTCTGGAACTTCGCGTGATCCAGCGTCAGATAGTAGTCCTTGACTGGCGTCTCGTCGAAGCCGTAATAAGCGAGGAACGTGCCGTCTGGCGAGAACCACATCGCCTCCATGACGCCGAGTTCTTCGCCGTAGACCCAGCTCGCCTGCCCAAACTTGGTGCGCTTCGCTTCCGATCCCTCCGTCGTGATCGCGTGCTCGTTCTTGCCGTCGCGATCGCTTAGCCACACATTCCGGTCCTTGTAGAACGCCCGCAACTTGCCATCAACTGAGAAGACCTCGGTGAACTGGCGTCCTCGCTCGGGCCGACGACGCGGGTCACGCGGCGGGGTGGGGCGGGGGGTCGTCTTGAGCTCGCCTTCGCTCACCTTGCCGGTCTTCAGATCAACGATGTAGTTCTTGCCCTGGAACGCATAGCCGCCTTGGGTGCCATCGTCCGACCAACGCACGCCGACTTCCCCGCGGACGACACTCGCTGGGATCTCACGACTCAGTCTCTGATACCGGTCGTACCTCGGCATCTGGTTCAGCGTCAGCTGAGCCGAACATCCGGCCACCACGAGGAACCCTACGACGGCAAAACTACACCGAGCAAGCATAACCGCGAGTTTGGCCCGAAACGGCCGCGCCGCGCCATACTTGAAGTATGAGCGGCATGATTCAGTTCGCCTGCGACGGCACGACTTTCGATGGCTATCTCGCGCGTCCCGCCACCGGTCACGGCAAAGGCGTGATCGTCTTGCAGGAGTGGTGGGGCCTCGTGGGTCACATCAAGAGCGTCACTGATCGCTTTGCCCAGGCCGGGTTCTGCGCCCTCGCCCCGGACCTCTACGGCGGCCAATCCACGACCGAGCCCGACGAGGCGGCCAGCCTATTCATGGCCCTCAACATTGGCGAAACCGAGAAAATTCTCCGATGTGCCATCCAGCGCCTTCTCGAAGAAGAAGCCACGCTCGGCGACAAGGTTGGCGTAGTCGGCTTCTGTATGGGCGGTCAGCTCAGCCTGTTTGCCGCCGCCACCAACCCCGAGCAGATTGGCGCTTGCGTCGATTTCTACGGTGTGCATCCAAACGTCCATCCGCCGTTTGAACAGCTTGAGGCGCCTGTGCTGGGCATCTTCGCCGAGCACGACGAGTATGCTTCGCCGGCCGCCGTGGCCGCGATGTCCGCTCAACTCACCGAGTTAGGCAAGCCGCACGAGTTCCACACCTTCCCTGGCGTCGGTCACGCGTTCTTCAACGACGACCGTCCGGCGGTTTTCAACGCAGACGCCGCCGAAGTCGCCTGGGACAAGACGATCACGTTCTTGAGCCATAACCTCTGATGAGAAAGCTCATCTGTGGACTCGACGACGTTGCCGGAGCGCTTCGACAACAAGCTGTCCGTGCCGATGATGAGTTGCGGTCGACGGTCGCGCAGATCATCGACGACGTGCGCCAACGAGGAGATGCCGCGCTGCTCGATGCCGCGCGCCGATTTGATGCCCCCGAACTGAACTCGCTCGTGGTCTCGGAGGCGGAGTTCGACGCTGCCGAACGGGCCCTAACTGAAGTGCAGCATGACGCCCTTCAAACGGCGATCAACCGTGTCATGCGGTTCCACGAGGCCCAGCTTTACTATCTCACAGAAACGATGGACGCGGTCGACCTGGGTGAGTCGCGGTTCGAGGGTCTGTCGCGTCAGGCGTACCGGTGGCTCGAAGAGACCGACCAGGGCGGCGAACTTGGTCAGCAGATGCGCCCCGTGCGACATGCGGGTGTGTACGTTCCCGGAGGGGAGGCCACCTATCCGAGTTCCGTGTACATGAACGTCGGCCCCGCGAACGTGGCGATGGTGCCCAAAGTGACGGTCACGACACCCGCCCGGCGCGATGGCTCCATTCATCCTGCGGTGCTGGTGGCGGCGCGACACCTCCATGTCGACCACGTGATCAAAGTCGGAGGTGCAGCGGCTGTTGCCGGCCTGGCTTTGGGGACCGAGTCGGTTTCGCGGTGCGACGTTGTGGTCGGGCCAGGCAACCGGTACGTGAATGAGGCCAAGCGCCAGCTCTGGGGCACCGTTGGCCTTGATGGTTACGCCGGACCGAGCGAAGTGTGCGTGCTGTTTGATGAATCGGCGAACGCGGCGTGGGTCGCAGCCGACCTGCTGACCCAGGTTGAGCATGCGGCCGACAATGCGGGCTATCTGGTCACGACCTCGGAGAGCAAGCTTGCCGAAGTGCTCGCTGCGGTTGATGACCAACTTCGCGGAGCACCCCGCGAAGCGACCATGCGACGGGCTTTGGAAGACTTCGGCCTGGCGATCGTCGCCCGCGATCTTGCAGAGGCGGTCGAACTCGTGAACGAAATTGCTCCGGAGCATCTGTCGCTCGCGATCGAAAGCGCTTGGGACGTGGTTGACCAAGTCGAGAATGCGGGTTGCATCCTGGTCGGCGATTGGACGCCCGAGTCCAGCGGCGACTACGCGGCTGGCCCTTCGCACACCCTTCCGACCGCCCGGGCGGCCCGCTACGGCTCGCCCGTGAACGTGATGACGTTCATGAAGTTTCAGAGCGTGGTGCGCCTTTCGGAGGCTGATCTGGAGGAGTTGGTGCCGATCGTCGACACGCTCGCGAATCTCGAGGGCTTCCCTGCGCACGCGCGTGGGGCGACGATTCGGCGGGAGTAGAGTGGGTCCGGTTGGACCTGTCGGACCGCTGCCCTACATGCCCAACCGGTCCCACTCACCTACTTCTTCCGCTCTGGCACCTTCTTCGGAGGTTCCTGGGCCCTTGGCACATCTTCCGGAAATGCCCACTCCGCAATGCGCTCCGCCGCCGGTCCGGCAAAGGGCACCGCCGCGATCACGGCCACCGCACCGATCAGTTTCCACAGCTTCGACTTGATCGCCATTACCGTCCACGCAAACCCCACGCCGCCCGCGAGCGTCAAGCCTACGCTCATCCCCGGCTGGAAGAACCATGTCAGCAACGCCCCCAGGACGAAGTAACCGATGAAGAAGCCCCACTTCACCACCGCGCGGCATAGCTTCCAAAAGAAATACAGCGCCACCGCACCGCCAAGGATCGCGATCAGTTGCAGCGTTGCCGGACGAAACGGCTCGTGGATCTCCATACGCCTAAACAGACGTGTGGCCTAGGGCAAGGGTGTTTCGAACCGAACCCGCAGATACTCGCCCTCGCCCGTCCGGATCGGCGCAACGTCGATTACCCAACCAACGACCATCCCCTCCGGCAAGCGCAGTTTGATTCGCTCGCCCAATGGGATCCGCCGATTGACTCGCAGTTTCGCCCCGTGCCTGGACACGTCGACGAGTAGCGCGGGCGAGTCATCGATCAGCACTTCCTCGTAACGAGTACGCCGTGGTTCTAACCTTCGCTCGCGGGGCGCCGTCAGAACTGGAACCTCAAAGAGAAGCTCGTTGCGGTCCTCGTCAAAGCAACGAACCAGCGTCTTGAACAAGTACACGCCGCCCTTGACGGGGGCTTCGATGGTGATTCGCTCGCCATCGCGAAGGGGAACGTAGTGGTTACGTTGCAAGGGCACGCTGATTCGCCAGAAGTCGCCTTCAATGGCAAGGAGCTTGCTTCGATAGACGCCAGCATGAGCCCGAATACGCAAGGTCGTTCCTATTGCTGGTGACACCCGACGACGCCGATTCGAGACGGTTGTGAAAGCGTATCCTCCCGCCACCGACGCAAGCAATGCGCCAGCCAGATACAACACGATTTCCATACGCCCCTGAAAGTCAGGAGCGCTCGGCGCGATAGGCGGCTTCAGCTTCTTGCAAAGCCCGAATGGCCTCGGTCAACGAGATCACCGCCTCATTGACAGATCCGTCCGCTCCCGAATCAAGGAACGCACCGAGTTCTCCTGCTGATTGTGCTAGCAAACTCAATGCCAAAGTCCGCTTGCCATGGGAATTCTTGTAAGTCTCAGGCAGAGGCACCATATCGATGATGCTGCTGAGTGACTCGAGACGCTTGGCCACCATACGCTGATCGTCGCGAACTTCCTTGCTGCCAAAGCTGGCGCGAGCCTTGGGAACAATCGTGCGGATCGCGACAACCGCCTCTTGCATGGCGGCATGGCAAACCCGGATTGCGGCCGCATACTGCGTGCGTTGAGCTAGCGGGTCGGTGCCAAAGCCCAGCTTCTTGGCTTCCGCAAGGTCCGTCGCTGCACCGGTTGGATCGTCGTTGAGTGCTTTCGCGAGAGCACGTTTAAAGTAAGCATCACCCGAAGGAGCCTGCTGAATAGCAAAGTCCAGGTGAGGAAGCGCGATCTCGGTCTGCAACTTGCCCAGCGCCACTTCAGCCAGAAGCAAGCGTGTCTGCACGCTTTCAGGTTGCCGAACGACCGCCTCGTTTAGGTCCGCGTTTGCTTCGTCGAAGTTCTCCAGCGAGAGCCACAGGCGAGCCGCCAGCGCCCACATGTCCACGTGATCGGGGAAAAGGAGAGCCGCGCGCCGAGCCTCGCGGGCCGCTGTTTCGGTGTAGCCCGCCGTGACAAGGGCATTCGTGAGGGCCTTGCGCCGCTCAACATCGAGGGGTTCAACGTCAATCGCATCGCGAAGCATCGCGATCGCCTCCGCGGTCTTCTTGCTCGCAAGGAGTTTCATCACGTCGGTCATCAGTTGGCCGTTGTCGACCTTCTTCACCGGCGGGGTTTCGGGAATAACCGGCTTCACTCCGGGGTCGGGCTCTGGATGATCCGTTCGGGGTTTCGGGGCGAGCGACTTCAGCGGCGCATCAAAAAGCAGTTGGCACCAGGTAGTGGCGGCGGCCCGAAGCGAATTCGGATAATCTACGCGACCACTCGTGAGCACGGTGAACATGCGGGCATCGCCCCGTTCGCCCTGCGCCCTCGCCCCGGTCGCGTTCGACCCGTCGGGGTCACGCCAAACTGAGCGCCCGCGCCGGTAAAGCTGCGCGCGACCGACGATCTGGTTTTCGCGCCGGAATACTCCGAGGGTCAGCACATACTCCGCCTTCATCTTGTCGGCGGCGGCCAAGACTTCGCTGAGGTCGGGATTATCGTTGTACGTGACAAGCTTCTCACTCGCGGCTTGGCGAAACACGGGGTCGGAAAGTGACCACGCGATTGCGGTGAGTCTTCCGTCCTGGTCAAAACCTTCAGCAATGAGCTGGGTCAGGTTGCGTTGAGCATCCGCATCGTCGCCGCGCGAGCCCAAAGTGTTCTGCACAATGAGAATGCTGGACGGTGCGGCGTTAGCCGCGACGAACAAGAGGCCCAACCCAACTAGGCGCCGCACGATTAAGCGCCCCGGAGATTGCGCAGCGCCCGCTGGACCGCCTCAAGCGTTGGTTTCGCCGAACTCCGCCCCGCGTTTACCGCCGACTGAAGACTTGCTTCAGCGCGAGTATAGGCTGCAATCGCTTCCGAAGCTTTTCCAAGGCGCTCGTAGCACTGCCCAATACGCTGGTTCACACGACCCGGATCACCACCTGCGCGCAGTGCTTGCTCGTAGAGGCTGGCCGCCTTCGCAAACTGGCCCACAAGATACTGCTCTTGAGCCGCCGTCATGAGGCTTTGAAGGTTGTTACCGCTGTCCTCGCGAATGGGTTCGGTGCCGCCAGCATTGCGCTGCTGCCCCTTGCTAACCTTGATCTCAATGCCGCGATTAGGGTCTTCCTTAGGCGGATCCTGGGGCGGGTTGCTCCGATCGCCCACGGGCACATCAGGCACCGGTTCGTCTGGACCTCGACGAGGTTGCTCCGGCACAATCGTCGTTCCCGGGTCGACGGGGAACGGTACATTGCCACCGTTGCCACCATTCACATCAGGCAACGTGCCTCGACCACCACCCGGCAATTGAGGAATCCGAATCGCAGGGTTTCCGCCCGCCTGACCCACCGGCGGAACGCCGCCTGGATTCGTGACTTGCTCTGGCTGGGCCACAGGAGGAGTTTCGGTGGTGGGCAACTTCGTAGCGCCCGTGGCGAACGGGGCACCCATATCCATGACCGGAGCCGAGTCGTTCTTGACCACGGTCGCGCTTGCCGGACGCGTAACCAAGGTGGCGACGATACCACCAATCGACGCCACCACCACAATTGCGGCCGCAGCACCAACCAGGGCAATCGCCCGGTTCGGCTTCCTGTCCTCCTTGAGGTGGCGAGCCAGCGAATTCCGCATGCTCTGAACTTTAATCTTGTCGAGTGCCGAATCCGGATTCAACTCCACGACGCGCTCGTAGCACTGAAGCGCGGCAAGCAGGTCTTCGTTGCGCTCGTGGCACATACCAAGGAGCGAAAGCGCGTCCGACGAGTTCGGCATGTCCTCAAGAACCTTTTGCGCAACCAGCGCCGCTTCTTCGGTCCGATTCTGACCGAGCAACGCGTAGCCTTCAGCGACGAGTTTTTGAAGCTCGTTGCGGACCGTATCACGCTCGTCAGCGGGCAGTTCTAGCCCGCAACTCTTACAGAACGCGCTATCCAGGCTGTTCTCAGTCTCACAATGTTTGCACGCGATCATATCGCCTCCAGGCCGCCTATCCCACCAGTTTACCGCGTGCAGATGGCGTCACCCGACCTTTTCGACGAATCTCGGATCGATAGACGTCGGCGAGGCCGCTGTAGGGATAGACGTCCCAATGGGACCGAATCTTCTTGAGCGCCGCTTGAAAAGTCTTCCAAATCGCTTGCCGACTCACGTGGCCAGCCCCAATCTCTTCAAGCGTTCTTCCCTCCAAAACCTGGTAAACGACCACTCGCTGGTGCGCGGTGAGTTGACATGACCGGAGCACAGCCCGAACTTCAGCGAAGGTGAGCGGAGCCGCCAGGTCCGGAGGCGCAATCACCTTCGGGTCAATTTGCGCATCTCGGATGACCTTGCGCCGCAGGTACTTCTCGCTGATGAACGGCGAGTCCTTCGGCTTGGGAACGGCGGCAAGGAGCGCATCGGACCGCGCAGGCAGGTCGTGTTTACTGTTCATATTGGTAGACATATGTATACTATATGAGCATGAAATCGCGCCCGTCAACCGGGTGGGGAAAAGTCGGTGGGGTTGGTTCGGGTTGGCTCGGGTTGGCTCGGGTTGGCTCGGAAAATCGTAGGCGTGGGCTTGAAGTCACTAGGAGTGGCGGGCCCCTGGGCCAATCCGAACCAATCCGAACCAATCCGAACAAACCCGAACCAATCCGAACCAATCCGAACAAACCCGAACCAATCCGAACGAACCCGAACCAACCCGATCCAATCCGAACCAACCCGAACCAATCCGAACAAACCCGAGCCAACCCGAACAAACCAGTGCCAATCCGGTATCATCTCCCCCGATATGATTCGCATCCGTCGTTGAACTTCCGGGAAGGCTTGCGGTCCCTTCTCGGTTCACGAGAGAACCGCGCTTGCCGTGCTGGCGTGCTCACGCCCCCTCCCCTGATTGGAAGACTCAATGCACCTCTTACGGATTCCTGCGTTTCGAAATCTCTGGCTTGGCCAGGCTATCTCACAACTGGGCGACGCCCTCTATTACGTGTCGTTCATGTTCATGGTCAAGCAGATCACCGGACAGAACGCGATGGTTGGCTACATTGGCGCCGTCGAAATGTTGCCGTATATCCTGTTTGGCCCCTACACCGGCGTGCTCGCCGACCGGCTCGACCGCCGGAAGATCATGCTCTGGTCGGACCTCATCTGCGGGTTCATCTTGATTGCGGTCGCCGCGTCGGGACTGCGAGGCGGCTATCCGCCGGTCGAGTTGCTGTTCGTCACCGCCTTCATCATGTCGTCGGTCCGGGCCTTCTTCTTGCCGACGAAAAACGCCACGATCCCAGCGATCCTGCCCGAGGAGAAAGTGGGGAGCGCTCTGGCGTTCAGCATGATGACCCAGAACTTCATGCAACTGGGCGGATTGGCCTTCTCGGCGGGCGTATTGGCCCCTCTGTTCACGAAGTCGCCGCAAGTGTTCTTCATGTCGATTGCCAGCCTCAATGCGCTGTCCTACCTGCTGTCCGCGGTGTTCATCTACAAGCTCCCGCCGGTCCAGCCGGAGCGCCACGATGACACACGAATCAGGGTGCGACATGAGTTCATGGAAGGTCTACGCTACGTGATCCGCCGACGCGATCTGCTCGCCATGCGAATCGTGGGCATGTTGTTCAGCTTAACGGTGGCACCGTTTTTTGTGGTCTACATCGCCGTTAACGATGCGTGGTTCGGCGGAAAGCCGCAAACCCTGTCGTGGTTTGAGTTCTCGTTCTTTGGCGGGATGATCCTCGGCAGCATCTTAGTCGGACGCCGAATGCCCCGGCGCCCCGGCCTGGCAAACTCGACGGCGCTGGCGATCGTCGCCTTCGGCGTCGGGGTGATGGCGTTCAGTCACAATGTCTGGCTATTCGCGTTCTGGAACATCGTGTGCGGCATTGCCGCGCCGTTCGCGGACATCACCCGAGAAACGTACACCGCCCTCACCGTTCCCGACGCGATGCGGGGCCGCGTCAGCAGTCTGCAAATGATGACGAGCACGGCCATGATGCCGATTGGGATGGCCCTAGCCGGTGCTCTCATTGATCGTGCCGGGCTCGTGACGATGTTCCTGGTGATGGGAGGCGGCATGCTCCTCGCATGCCTCATCGGGGTTGCGTTCCGGGAGTATCGCACCGCGCGGATGCCTGAAGTCGCGCCCGCCTAAGTTCGGATTGGAATGTGGGATATCGAATGTCGGATGTGGCTAGGAGAGGTCTTACCTCGATCCACATTCCAACCTAAGACGCATTCCGCAAACGCTGCGCGCGCTGGAGCACCTCGAACGAGTGGCGGAACACCTGCTCCGTCAACTCGTTCCACAGGTGGTAGTGTTCGGGAAGTTCTTCGAGCGACATAAAGCGTCGCCCCGTCGATTCCTCCACCACCTGAATCTCAACGAGGTCGCTCACGCTCGCCGTATAGCAGTCGGCCCAGCGAACCTCGTTGCGTTCGGTGATTTGGTAGCAGCCGATGTATTGGAGGTCATCCAGGATCGCTCCGGCTTCCTCCAGGGCTTCGCGCTGCACGGCGACCATCGAGTCTTCGGTCGCTTCGACGCGTCCGCTCGGAATGCACCAGCCGCGGCCCACGATCTCGCAGACCAACACTTCCTCACCCTGCCACGGAAACACCAACCCCGCAAACGCGCGGAGCGGAGCCCGAAAGGGTGCCGGATAGAAGCGCAGCCTCTGCCGACCATATTTGCCGCTTAAGAACCGTTTCAAATCAGTAGCTCACGATTTTTCCAAGGATTTTCCCGACGGCCACCGGTCCGTATCGCCGGCTGTCCTCAGAATAGTCTCGATTGTCACCCAAAACATAAATGTGCCCAACTGGCACCACGAACTCGCCTTGGACGATCGAGTGGGTTTCGGGGATGTTCGCCCAATCCACCACTTCTCGCTCAAGCCGATACACCCGCTTGATCATGTAATCACCCGCTTTCTCACCGCGGATCACGACGACATCGCCTGGTTTGATCGGTCCTATCAACCAATACGCCCGACTCGACAGCAAACGTCGCCCCGACTTGAATGTTGGTTCCATCGAGTTCCCAGTCACGACCACGGTCGTGAAGTTGAAGTAGAAGAACATCGCAATGAAAAGCAGGATCACCAGCACCACGCCAAACCCGGTGATCATTCGCTTGCGGCTCTTCAAGATCGGCTCCCTTCGCTATACTTAATGGTCGGCAGAACTGTCATGGATTCAATGCTCAAGAGCTTATCCGAGAATGCACCTTGGCTTCTGCCCGTCCTAACCGGGCTGGTCCTGGTTCTGACGGGGCTGGTCGTCCTGCTCTTCCGCCGGGTGAAGAACCTAGAGTCAAGATGGAACTCGCTCCTCCGCGAGGCCTCAGGGTCTAATGTCGAGCAGCTTCTGCAGGATCACTTCGACGAGCGACGTGGCTTGCTCATCGAACATTCGGAGACTCGCCGACGCGTCGAATCGCTTGAGCAAAAGATGGAAGGCTCCAAGCGACACCTCGGCCTCGTGCGCTACGATGCATTCGACGACGTTGGCGGATCGCAGAGCTTTGCGCTCGCCGTGTTCGATGACCGAGGCGACGGTGCCATCATTACAAGTCTGGTCGGTCGCGCCGATTGCCGTGTGTATGCCAAGCCGCTTACGCGGGGCCGCTCTGATCGAACGCTGTCGCAAGAGGAACAACGGGCGCTGGACGATGCCCGCCGGTCGAGTCCTAAACCGCTGATCGCCCCCTGAGATAAATCTATGAGTCAGTTTGCGGACGATCAAGTGCTTATCGAACGCGCCCAAAAGGGTGATCGTGATGCGCTTGATCAGCTCATCCGCAAGTACGAGAAGCGCGCCTATCAGTTCGCGTATCGGCTGACATCAAACCAAGACGAGGCTTGCGACGTGGTCGGCGACGCGTTCGTGCGTATCTACTCGGCAATGCGTAACTTCAAGGGCAATAGCGCCTTCACAACATGGATGTATCGCATTCTCACCAACTGCTTCCTTGACCTTCGCAAGCGCGATCGCAACCGTCCGTCCGTGAGCCTCGAGGCTGCCATGCAGACCGATGACGGCATCGTAGAGCGCCAATTCGAAAGTGATGAGCCGACGGCTGATCTCATCGCTGAGCGAAATCAGCGCGAAGCCACCATTGAGCAAGCCGTGGCGATGTTGCCGGAATATCAGCGGGCGATGGTCACACTCTATCACGCCGAGAACCTCTCCTACGAGGAAATCGCCGAGGCTCTCGATCTTCCGATTGGAACGGTAAAGAGCCGACTCAACCGCGCTCGCCTCTCACTTCGCGAACATCTTGTGCGAGATGAGGAACTATTCAATCTTGGGTGAAGTCAAACGCGATGGGAGAACCTACGAATCCTATGATGAACGCCAGCAAAGCCCGCGAATACTTCAGCGCCTTCTATGAGGGGTCGCTTGATCGCGGCTTGCGCGAGAGCTTTGAGCGCGTTCTTCGGGCCGATGCTCAGATTCAGGCTGAATATCGAGCGTTCAGCCGTACGATGGATCAGCTGAACGGCATGAGCGAAGTTGATGTCGAGATTCCCTCCGACCTCCACGATCGGATCATCGCAAAGCTTGACCTCAACGCGTGGGAGCAGAAGCAGCGTCAACGTCCCAGCGTGTTCAGCTGGTGGAAAACGGCCCTGGTCGCGACCGCCGTCATTGCCGTGGCCGCGTTTGGCGTCATCCGAGCCGGGCAAGGAGTTGCTGACCCTACGATTGAGGCGAATCCAATCCCGTCCATGTCGCCACGAGCGCGCCTTGACGTTAAGCCCATCGGTGACGGAGTATTGTTGAACTACCCGAAGGTTAATCAGCGCGACGTCATCATTCGCGACGAGCATGGAACAGAGAAAGAGCGAATCCAACTCGTGAATCAAGGCATTGAAGACAAGCGGCTGTCAAACGATGGACTCTCAGCAACCATCGTCGAAATCGTCATCAACGATTCGCATACGTACATCGCGCTTCCGCCCATCGAACCTTCGATGACGCCCGCTCGAGGGTCGGGCGACGTACGGCAGTTGGCGCTCGACATCGCCAATCAATGCCGGGTGCCGGTCATCGTGCAGGGTCCGCTTAACGAGCTTGCGGGCTGGACGATCGACTCAAGCGATGCCCACGGCTCCGCGCAAGAAGCTCTCAAGGATCATGGCTACAAGGTCGAACTACGGGGCGACCGAAGCGAACCCCGAATGCTCTGGATCCTCGAGAACTAGCGCCTCAATCTGCTCATCTAACCTTGCGATGAATGTTGACTGGCTGTTGCTAGCCATGCGCAACTCACCCAACATCGTTGGCACAATGCCATTGGCCGCCCATTTGGGACGCGGGATCGACGCGAACGTGAGTAATCCATCTTCTGGCCGATTCCGTTCAATGGCAAAGTAGCGATCAACTTCCTCGATCGGAAGCACTTCCATACCGAGGCGGACACGCTCTGCGTTGTAGACCTGCTTCATCCAGCGAACCAGATGATCGAGCGGCTGTTGCACTTCGCGAAGCTGCTTGAGTTCGGACAGGCTCTTGTTTAGATCCTCAGGCGAGAGGCTTGGGGCAATCTTTCCAAATGCCGCCAAAGCAGCGCGTTGCTGCATTCCCGAATGAGCCACCGAGTAGGGATCGCTGTACTTCAACACCTCGCTCAGCCGCGCCGCAAGGAGCACATCACGAGCCGCTCGTGCTAAGTTCCCAGCCTCACTCTCATAGCGAGCGATCACCAACAAGTGGGTGACCATAGAGTCACCCGAACGATACACTTCTTGCTTCACACCCTCGCGAACGAAGTCGTGAATGTGCACGGGGAGCAACGGCTGGAGTTCGCCGGTGCGACCGCCTTCCACCCAGCGCGCCGCCACGCTTCGTAGCTGCTCTCGAGAAACGTGCTTCGTTTGTTTGTTTCGGAACGAAACCGCATCAATCACGTACGGCCGATAGGCCGTGATCGCCTCATGCTGCTTGGTTGTGCATGCCGTGAAATCGAACGAGTTGACCTGGATGTGCGCACGCACGACCAACGTGCCGATGTAGAAAATCGGGCTCAACACCATCAGGCGGTAGGCGAGCGTCCGTGCTTGCATACACGAAATATCGGCATGCCCGCATTCTTTCCTGACCCGCAATTGCACGAGCCAAGGTGCTTCCGGCGTCCCGCAGGACACAACCGGACATCAGATTCGCCGGACGGCGAAACCACTTAGTCACCCTTGCGATCACTCGCCGGACGAGTGCGCATGGCGGCCCAGTGACGAAGCTCGTCGATCTCCTCGCGCATCATCACGCTCAACGGCACCACGGCCTTGGCTTCAGCCAGCAAGTCGTCCTGGGTCAGTTCCCGTCCGGCATCAAAGGCGGGGTAGAGCGCACCGACGATGACCTGCTCAATCTCGGCGCCGCTATAGCCCTTGGTAGCCGCCGCCAACGCCTGAAGCTCATAAGCTCCGGGATCGCGACCCCGCTTCTTCAGATGAATCGAGAAGATCTGCACACGCTCGTCAAGGTCGGGCAAGTCAACGAAGAAGATCTCGTCGAATCGGCCCTTGCGCAGCATTTCCGGCGGAAGCTGCGAAACATCGTTCGCGGTGGCGACCAAGAAGACGGGCTTCGTTTTCTCCTGCATCCACGTGAGGAAGGTCGCAAACACACGAGCCGTCGTCCCGCTGTCGCTGACGCCCGAACCGCCAACCCCCGCAAATCCCTTCTCAAGTTCGTCGGCCCACAAAATACAGGGCGCGACCGATTCGGCTACCTGAATCGCCCGGCGGATGTTCTGCTCGCTTTGTCCCACCAGCGACCCAAAGATTCGACCCACATCCAGCTTCAGCATCGGCAACGCCCACTCGGCGGCAACGGCCTTCGCCAGAAGCGACTTACCACAACCCTGCACACCTAAGAGCAGGATGCCCTTCGGAGCCGGAATCCCGAACTTCTTGGCTTTGTCGGTAAACGCGTCGGTTCGTTTTTCGAGCCAGTCCTTGAGCAACTCCATGCCGCCGACGTCGGTCATCTTGTTCTGCGTTGGGTAATACTCAAGCAGCCCCGACTTGCGCACGATCTGCTTCTTCTCCTCCAGCACGACCTCAACGTCGAACTTCTTTCGCTCGACCAGGCTCCGCGCGAACACGGATTCGACTTCGTCCATGGTCAGCCCTTGGGCCGACTTGACGATCAACTCCTTGTCCCGCGGCTTCAGTTTGGTCGTAACGTTCGGGTTCTCTTTAACTGCCGCGATACACTTTTCCAGGGTGTCCTCGATATCGCTCGCTGATGGCAACGGGAACTCCACCACCGTGACGTCCTTCTCAAGCTCGGTTGGAAGCACCAGCATCGGACCCAACAAGATCAACGTTTGCGAGCGCCCCCGCAACCGAATGGCCAGATCGCGAAGCAATCGAACCACCCGCGGGTCCTTCATGTACGGGTGAAAATCCTTGAGCAGGAACACGGTGAACTCGGCCGCTTCATAGATCAGCGCGAGCGCTTCGAGTTCGCCGGGTAGCGTTGTCGGCTTGGCCGGGCCGCTCGTCCGCGTGACGGCGGGCTTCATGCCCTGCGTTAGGGTCCACGTGTGGAGAGTGCGATTGAGGCTTTTGGAAAGTTGGCCCATGATCTCCTCCACGCGTCGCTCCTCCCACGAGACAACGTAGATGATCGGATACTTGGCGCGGATTAGGACTTCGATTTCGGCAGCGGCGGTCACGGGTTGTATTGTAACCGCCCGTCGCAAGGTGCGTGGTGCTTTAGCGCTATCCGGGGCAAATCTCCGCGCCCAGCCGTCTAATCCAGAATGGCGCACCGCCGCACGAAGATCGTCTGCACCCTCGGCCCCGCCGTTGACTCCGAAACCCAGATTCGGCGGCTGATCCGCGCGGGCATGAACGTCGCCCGCCTGAACTGCAGCCACGGAGACTGGGACACCAAGCGCCGCTGGATCGAGTGGATCCGTAAGCACAGCCCCGACGTCAACCCGGTCGGCATTCTCGCCGACCTCCAGGGGCCAAAGTTTCGCTTGGGAATGCTGGCTACTGGCGGCCTCGAAATCCGCGCGGGCTCTCAGGTTACGGTGGGGCAAACCGCCGAACTTCCGATCAACCAGTCCGAGATCCTCGATGTGATGGGCGTCGGCGATCGTATCCTCCTCGGCGACGGCGACGTCGAACTCCGGGTCCAGGCCAAGGAAGGCGAGAACTTCCGCGCCCGCGCCATCTCTGGCGGCCTCGTGAAGAGCAAGCAGGGCGTCACGCTCGTCGGCAAGGTGTTTCACACCAAGTGCCTCACGCCGAAAGATCTTCTGGATATTGAGCAGGCATGCGCCGCGAATGTCGATTTCATCGCGCTCAGCTATGTACATCACGCCGACGACATCCGCGATCTGCGACGGCACGTCGAGCAATACACGAGATCGATCCGCCTCTGCGCCAAGGTCGAAACCCGCGATGCCGTCCGCCGCATCCGCGAAATCGCCGCCGAGTCCGACCTCCTCATGGTGGCCCGTGGCGACATGGGCCTACAGATGGATATTGAGGACGTGCCCTTGGCCCAAAAGGCGATCATTCGGGCCGCCCAGCATGCCGGCAAGCCGGTGATTACCGCCACGCAGATGTTGGAAAGCATGGTCAATGCGCCACGCCCCACGCGCGCCGAAGCAACCGACGTCGCGAACGCCATCCTCGACGGCACCGACGCGGTCATGCTGAGCGGCGAGACAGCGGCTGGCAAGTATCCGCTCGAAGCCGTTCGATATATGGCGAAGATCGCCGAGAAGGCGGAGGGCACGTTCGACGATCGTCCGCTCTTGGCCCTGGACGATGAGCGGAGCAGTGAGCCCATTGCCATCGCTCATGCCGTCGCACGCCTGGCCAAGATGATCCGGCCCAAGGCGATTCTGACCACCACGACCAGCGGTCAGACTGCCCGCCTGGTCAGCAAGTATCGCCCCAAGGTTCCTATTCTCTGCGCCACATGGAGTTCGGCAACCCACCGCCAAATGTCCGCCGTTTGGGGTGTCGAAGCCGCGCACATCGGCCTGCCATCAAGCACGGACGAACAAATTGAGCAAGCGATTGAGGCGTTCACACGTCGGAAACGGTTAAGAGTGGGGGATACTATTATTGTTTCCGCAGGAGTGCCGGCAGGGACGCCAGGCAACACCAACA
>CAZPHD010000003.1:149945-163462 GCA_964586225.1 uncultured Fimbriimonadaceae bacterium | reverse complement strand
CCCCCGGCGTAACCGCTCAGTTTTGGGCCCTCGAAGAGCCATTCGAGGCGATTCCATCGCTCGCGACTGGGCAGGCACCCAACGCCTATCACGTGCAGCCGTCGATGACCCTGGAGGGGCCTATTGTGAGCCCTTACGGGGAGCTGGCGGCGCCGTTCTACGGAGAACTCAAGGCGACCGTCGAGGTGGCGACATCGGGGCCGTACGAGTTTCGCGTAGAGACCGGCAGCCACGCTGATCTTCGCGTCTCGGGCGAGTTTGTCACCAGCACTACCGACCCGGTGTTCCGCCGTCCGGGCGGGGCGGAAGGCCGCTATCAGCTGCCCCGCGGCCGGACTTCCTTGCGCGTGCGGTTGATGCACAACGCTGGGCGTTTGAACCTACGCCTGCTCTGGAAGCCGCCCGGCGCACGCCTGTTTGCCCCGATTCCCGAAGCGCTCCTTACGACCGAACCGGGCCAGACGTTCGTGACAAGCGCCGGGCCGAAGAAGGCAAACCTCGGTCGCCCGACTACGCCTCCTGGAGATGGCCGACCGCTGGAAGCCGTGCATCCCAGCTTCACGCTCGAGAATTTCCGCGGGCCCGACTTTACGCCGGCCGTGGGTGGGATGGCGTTCTTGCCCGATGGGCGGCTTGCCGTGTGCACGTGGGACGAACGTGGCGCGGTCTACTTGATTTCCAGCCTAGCGAACGGCCGGCCCAAGGTGAGCCTTTTCGCCGACGGGCTCGGCGAACCGCTGGGCATTCGCTACGTGCCGAACGAAGGCGCGTTCAAGGTCGACCGACCGGAGAAGGGGTTCCTGTACGTGACCCAAAAGGGCGAGGTCACTCGGCTTATCGATCGCAACAACGATGGCCGAGCCGATCGGTTTGAGACGGTTGCTTCGGGTTGGCCGACGAGTCAGAACTACCACGAGTTCACGTTCAACTTGGTGCCCTATCAGGGTGCGTTCTACCTGTCGTCCAGCGTTCCGCTACGCTCGGGCAACACAAACTACATGCCCGGCACGCACGGGTCAATGCCCATCTCGGACGGTCCTGGCTCGTGGATCAAGGTGAATCCGCAGACGGGAGTCTGGGAGCGCCTTGCGACGGGCTTGCGCACGCCCAACGGCATGAACATCGGGGTGGACGGCCGCATGTTCACGGCGGACAACCAGGGCTCGTGGTTGCCTGCGTCGACGCTCTATGCCCTGGAGCCGGGCGCGAAGTACCTCCACCAAGAGGCGCCCGAGGGTAAGCCCGACACGAGCCTCGTCAGCTTGTGGTTTCCGCATGGCGAAATCGGCAACAGCCCAAGCGAGATGGTGCTCGTCCCGGATGGCCCTTACCGAGGGCAGATGCTCATCGGCGATGTCACCCATGGTGGCATCAAGCGGATAGCCATGGAGCGCGTGCGGGGGCATTATCAGGGTGCGGTTTTCCGCCACAGTCAGGGGCTGGAAGCGGGCGTGAACCGGTTGCTGTGGGGGCCGGACGGCTCGCTGTATGTGGGCGGCATCGGCAGCAATGGCAACTGGAACCACCTGGGTCATAAGTTCGGGCTGCAGCGGTTGCGGCCGAATGGCAAGGTGCCGTTCGAGATTCTTGAAGTCTCCGCGCGGCGCGATGGAATGATTGTTCGGTTCACGAAGTCGGTGCCTGCGGAGTCGCGCGCTTCAATCATTCAAGCCGCGGTCAGGCAATGGCGCTACGAATCGACGATCGTCTACGGTGGGCCTAAACTCGACGAAGAGCGACTGAGCATCAGTTCGGTCGTGTGGAACGCGTGGGGTAGCGAGGTCTTCCTGAAGATCGACGGGCTGAAGGAGGATCGCGTCGTGTACCTCAACCTACGCGGGCTAACCGCGGGCAAGGAAAGGATGTGGAGTCCGGAGGCGTGGTACACGATGGCCCGCCTGCCGGAGAGCACGATCGAGCCGTTTGGCGAGACCCGCAAAGCGACACCGATCTCCATGCCCAAGGGAGCCGAATGGCTGATTGGGCCGAAAGGCGAAATGAAGCTCAAGCCGCTGCGAGCGGGGGCGAAGCTCTGGCCGCAGGTAGGCATCGCCCGCGAGGTCGTCCACGACCCGGTGGCCGATATTGGGGGCAGCGACCATGTCTCGCCCACGCCGCACGGGGACGTGTTCGTGCACCTGGAGTGGTTGTCGCCTCCGGGTGGCGATCTCGCCACACAGACGAACGGCAACAGCGGCATCAAGTTGATGAGCCGCTACGAGGTTCAGATCATGAATTCGCCGGGTATTGCCGATGTTGACCGGCGGGAGACGAAGTTCAATGAGGCGGGCTCGATCTATCGCATGCGAGCCCCGAATGCCAATCCAAGCTATGGAGCGGGGGTTTGGCAGACCTACGACATCTGGTTCCGCGCTCCGCGCTGGGAAGGCACCCGCAAGGTTGAGAATGCCCGCATGTGGGTGCGGTGGAACGGCGTGATGGTGCACGACGGGGTGGAGGTGCAGGACAAGACGGGCATGTCGACGCCGGAATCGCCCGAACTGCTTCCGTTGCTCTTGCAGGATCATGCGACGGCCGCGGACGGCGGTGTTCGGTATCGGAATGTGTTTTGGCTCAAGGATCCGTGGTTGAAGAACTTTCCGCCGACCGGCAGTGGCCGTTAGCCAGGCCAACGAGGTGCGCGGGGGTCTTGTACCGCGCCTGCCGAGGATGTCGCGTGGGGACGAACCCGCAAACGCCCACATCCCTATCACGAGCCGGTGGGCGAAAGGCCTAGCGGTTGACATACCAGGTCCAGATGCGCTATGATCTCAGCGAACTATGAAGCCCCTCGCTTAGGGCCCGATGTCGCTCCTGCGCCGTCGGCGCACCTTCCGAAGATCGACGTCGAGAAGTTCGCTTCTCCATGACCTGTAGCCGCCTCGGCCGTTGCCTGAGTGCGCCTGACGAAACCTCCGCCCTGGGTTTGGGCCGAACGCCTCGAGACGCGCTATCATCTGGATACCAGGCAACAGATGACAGCCGAATCGGGCCAAGACCTTGCCTAAACCTTGGGCCAATCTGGATTTTGGATTTGCGATTTGGAATCCCCTACGCCGCAATGCTAACCGCTCTCGATCGCTTCCTACGCTTTGGAACAGAAGGCACGGTGTGCCCGGCGATAGAGTCTGCCTACGCGCCCGATCGCGTGCCCCAGTCGGCGGCAAGTATCCGCGAGCACGGGGCTGAAGCCGTCCAGAGAATTCAGCAAGGGGGACGCCCGATGGCCCAAGCCTACGCCCTTGCCCTCGCGGCGTCGATCGGTGACACCTCCACGCGGCGCGTTGCCCTTGCCGTCTTGCCGCAAGTGGCGCAGACGTCGCGCCAGCTCTTTGCGTTTTGCGAGGGGTGCCGCGGTTTGCGGGGCTGGGGGCGAGCGATGCGCCGCGGCATCGCGGATTGGTACACGTCGCGCCCCGCTGCCGAAGTTGAAACGCTCATCGCTGCGCTGCCTGAGCAAGATGGCTGGTCGCATCGCGACTTGCTTCGGTTGTCGCATCCGGTCCCTCCTACGCCTGAATACGAGGCTCTGTTTGGACGCGTTGTTGCGGGCGACGTGCCGCAGAACGAGTTAGCGGGGAATGGAGAGAAATACGACGGCCCAAGTTTCCGAACGGTTAGCAGGTTCGAGGCGATTGCACCTCCATTTCCACTTGTTGTCGACACCGAAAGCCTGCTGTGGACGCCCAGTCAATCCCCGACAGAGCTCGTGGCGGGACGTGGCAAACTGGTGGTCGTGGCCCGAAATGGCGCGATGTTCGGCGAGCAGTCCGACCCGAACATCTTGTTGATTGACGGCTACGGACCCGATGTGCCCGGCTTGATCGCGGCCTTCATGGCCTGACGGCGGCGGAGAAGCATCTTCACCGCGATGGCGGCTCCGGTGAGCACCACCGCCGCGTCATCTGACCAGCCAAGGAGCGGGATCAAGTCTGGAATGAGGTCAAGCGGCATTGCGCCGTAGAGTAGGCTCAGCACGACGGGGATCGCCGCCGGCCACTTCGCAGGAGTTCGTTCCACATCTATCAGACTGCACGCGTATGGCCCTCGTTGAAACTGCGTGACCTTCGCCCTAGCTCGGTCCGAGACCTCGCTCACTCGTCAAAATGAACATCATCCATGCGAACGGTCGGGAACCGCCTCGATAACCTGCAGACGTTGCGAATGGCGAACCTCGATGGAGCGTTCGCGACCGCCTTTGCGTCGCTGGTGACGGGTGCGTTCATCGCCGGTTACATCACGTCGATCGGCGGCTCGGACACATGGGTTCAGCTGGTCTCGGCTGTTCCCGCGCTGCTGGGGTTGCTTCAGATTCCCGGCGCGATCTGGGGTCGTCGGTTTCGCAGTTACAAGCGGTTTGTGCTGCCGGGCGGCTTGCTGTGGCGCCTTCTCTATCTGCCGCTCGTCGTGTTGCCGTTCTTGCCGCTTCCCAACCCTCTGAAGCTTTACGTGATCGTCGGATGTGCGTCGCTCGCAGCGGCCAGTGTGTTGCTCGTACAGCCGATCTACAGCGAGTGGCTGGCCGAGCTCGTGCCCTCCACATCGCGAGGCTTCTTCTTCTCGCGGCGAAATGCCATCGCCACGGCAGTTGGGGCGGCAGCGGGTCTGTTGGGTGCGTTCGTTCTTGACGCGTTCAAAGCCGCCGGCGATCAGAACACCGGGTTCGGAGTGGTCTTTGGGATCGCGTTTGCCTGCGCGATGGTCAGTTTCCTGTTTTTCGGAAGGATGCAAGATGCGCCCCGAGTTGAGCCGCAGAGGCAGTCGCTGGGTGAGGGTATTCGCGCGCTCAAGAACCCCTTCGTTGATCCCAATTTCCGAAAGGTCTTGCTGTTCCTGGCGCTCTTCATCACGGGGCAGGCGTTCGCGGGCAACCTGTTTGCGGCCTTCGCCATCAAGAGTCTTGACTTGCCCTACACGATCATCCAATGGGCGGGCGTGATGCATGCGCTCGGCAATGTCATCTCCGCAAAGTTCTGGGGATTTCTCGCCGACAAGTATGGCAACAAGCCCGTGTTGCTCCTCGTCGGATTTGGGCTGTCACTGACCCCGGCGATGTGGCTGTTCTGCCAGCCCAACCAAGACGTTCTCAACGCGTGGATTCTGTTGCCGACGCACGTGCTTGTCGGGGCGACCTGGGCGGGAGTCGCGCTCTGCCAGTTCAATATTCTTCTGGCCACGGCCAAGCCTGAGGACCGCGCAAACTACCTGAGCGTGTCCCTCACTGTTCAATCCATTTGCGGCTTCGTTGCGCCGCTCCTTGGAGCTCAAGCCCTGTACATGTTTGCGGCCGGGATGGATATGTCGAACGCTTACAAAGCCGTGTTCCTCGTTACGATGGGACTTCGGTTCTTGTCGGTGTTCTTCCTGGTGCCGATTCGCGAAGAAGGAGCTCAGGAGTTTCGAAAGGCGCTCTTTGATCTCAGCCGGATAACTCCTCGCGGAGTGCGGGCGATGCGCGACCTGACCAAGAGTCGCGACGTCGGAATGCGTGAGCAGGCCATCGCCGATGTTGCTTCGCATCGCTACACGCTGGCCAGTGATGAAGTTGTCAAGGCGCTTCATGATCCGTCGCCTCGCGTTCGAAGGCAAGCCGCGCAGGCGCTGGCCAAGCTTCGCACGCCGGAGGCCACGCAGGCCCTCCTCCACCAGCTAGACGAGCACCCAGATTTGACGGAGGAAGAGACCGTCGAAGCACTCGGCCAGATTGGCGAGCGAGCCGCGGTGCCCGCTTTGATCCGGATGTTGCAGAGTCCACGGTCGATGCTTCGACGTGCCTCCGCGAGAGCTCTAGGTCGCATCGGTGATCCGTCCGCCATTGAAGCGCTGAAACAAGCGACCGAGGAAAAGGGTGATCCCGACTTGAGACGGGCAGCCGTTCAAGCGCTTCGCGTGCTCGGTGCCACCGAGGCCGATCAGCAGATCGCAGATGCGCTCTTCGACCCATTTCCGTCGGTGCGAATCGCCGCCGCCGAAGCCGTGAGTGAGTTGGCCCTGGAGTCGGCGCTACCCTACGTTCGACAGTCGCTTAACTACTACCAAGACGAGGCCGAGAGCGAAGTGGCTTACGCGCTCGGTGTGATCGGGTCTACCGAAGACTTGCCGCTGATTTTACGCGAGGCCCAACGATGCGTGAGCATCACCACGCGTCGTCGATGCTTGCTGGGGGTTGCCAAGCTATTGGGTGTTGAGAGTGAGGTGTATCGGCTACTTCTGAATGAAGGTATGGCGCGAGACACCGCCATTATTCAGATGGCCAAGCCCTTGTTGAAAGGGAACAAGCGGCTGCGTGATGCCCTTGCGATCTATAGTAGCGGCGATGAAGAAGCGGCGCTCCGCCAGCTTTCGCCGAACCGGCGCTATCCTGAGCTCGAAGCTTTCGCCGAGATCCCATCGGAGGAGCTCATGCTGGTCGCGGTAGCCTTGTTGGCCAAAAAGGGTGCGGCTCCCTAAGAACCCGTTGCCAACGCTCCGACAATTGCAGCTAGGAGTGATGGGATGACGGGTTGGGCAAGGATAGCACTGGCGCTCGCGCCACAAGACCCACGCGCAGCGTGGTACCGCGAGGCCTTGGCACACGCTGGCCTACGGGTTGAAGTGCTTCAAGAATGGATGCCCTCGGAGTTATCGCGCACCCAGGTATGCCTCGTCGCGGGCGTCGGCAGTCTCACCCCAGCTCAGCGCGAGGGGCTACGGTCTTGGGTCGACCAGGGTGGTCACCTCGTGGTCGCCAGCACTCCGCTCGAACTCGAAGAAGTGCTCGGCGTTCTCCCCGACTCCACGGTTCGCCGCTCGGTGGGTTACCTAACTCCGAAAGCTACTGACCGCCTTTGGCCCGACAACACTCCGCAAATCAAGGTGCTCGGAATATCAACCGTGGCCGCTTCAGGAGCCCAGGTCGTCGCCCATTGCGACGGGCGCGCGGTGGTTACCCGCAATCGCTACGGCCAAGGTACAGCGACCTACATCGGATTTGACCTGGGTCTCACCTATCAGTTGCTGGCACTTGGGCGAAGTGTCGAGTGTGATGGGATCGGACCTGATGATGCCGGTGTCCATCTTGACGACGGGGTCTTGCGGGCCGAGGATGGAATCGCGATGAGTTTCGAATCCGATCGCATGGGATCGGGAGATGAGACGGGCTACTTCGGCGTTCCGTGGGTCGACCTTGCCCGAGAGGTGTGGCTGCGGTCGGTTTTTGAGGCGATCGAGCGCTCTGGGCGTGCCACGCCGGTTGCATGGTTCTGGCCCAATGCCGCTCCGGGCGCGGCGACTCTCAGTCTTGATGTTCGCGACAACGAAGTCGATCGTGTGGTCGCCATGCAGCGGATGTTGTCCATGTACGGTTGCCCTGCAACTTGGCTCGTACCCATGCCAGGGTACGCGGCAGATGTGTACCGCGCCCTCCGGGCCATGGAGCATGAAGTCGGCCTGCTTTATACGGTAGACGAGCCGAACGGGTGGCATGCGGACCGGCTCAAGATTCAGTTCACAAACTTAGTGCGCTTGGCGTCGTGGCCCGCGATGGGCTCCGTCAGGGTTCAGAACGGACAGTGGCGCGGCTGGATGCAGTTTTACGACGCGTGTGAGGCCGCGGGTGCCCGCGTCTCGCTGAACAAGGGCGGTCGACAACCAGCCACGGCGGGATTCGCCTTCGGGACCTGTCACCCTTATCATCCCATTCGGCCCGATGGCAAAGACCGCCTCGTCCTTGAGATTCCGTATCACATTTGGAATCCTGGGCACGGTTGCTCGGAAGGTCGGGCGGTGGAAATCATCAACGCAGTTGCGGATCGGAACGGCTGCCTTGGATTCTCACTCCATCCCGATGCGATCAGCGACCCCACCGTTTCGGCCGGACTTCGACGGGTGCTCATGCAGTGCAAGGAACGACGCCTGACCTTCTTGAAGGCCGACGAGGTATCGAAATTTGAACGAGGACGCCGGCACCTACGCGTCACTACGAAGCAGCTCGGTGAATCGGGTTGGATGCAGATTGGGTCGGAACATGAGCTGACGGGGCTAACGCTGATGTTGCCGGGAACGGGTTATCAGGTTGTTGAGCGCAAGAAGCCAGTTGACGTCCAAACGATCCGTGCGTTTGGAACCGAATTTACGGCGGTCGTCATCGATGTGCCGGCAATGACGCTCGTCGATCTCGAGTGGACAGCCGGGACGATGCAACGTCACGCGGCCTGAAGCGCGGCCAGCCACCGCTGCCACTGCGCGCTTTGGTGCACGCGCGATGCCATGGGTTCGGGTAGGGCCACTCGGGTGAAATCCGTGGCGGGCTGAAGGCGCATTCGTTCGGTCGAGAGGAGGGAACCTTCTCCGGTGATTCGCGCCCGGATCTCGGCAAACACGAGATTCCGCCAGATGTTCTGGCTGGGATAGCTTCGCGCGATCTCCTTCTTGAGGACTTGGGCGGAGGGATCGAGTTGCCAAACGGACTCGCCAGCGGGCTCGGCGAACCGATTCATCCTCGGCATCCGCGTGAGATAGGAGTGGTAGAACGGCACCTCGAAAATCGGTCCGTCGAATACCTGGTGGACGAGCCAGTTCGTGGCATCATGGTCCAGGTGCCCTTGCTCGAACGCGCCCGCCACCACCCGGTCGGGCTGCACGGTTGAGATCATGGCTTCGAACTTCGGTCTTAGTGTCTTCAGTTCTTCACAAACCCGTCCGTCCGTCGCGCCGTGAAAGAAGAGCCGGTCAGGCGCCACTCCAAGTCGTGCGGCCACGGCGCGCGCTTCCGCTTCTCGGACCGGGGTGTGGTGCGTCCAGCTGAGCCAAACCTCGCGTCCCTGAGAAGTCAACTCTGCGATCCAAGCCGCGATTGAGATCTCGTCGTCCGGGTGGGTCATTGCAAACAGCCAGCGCTGGACGCTCGCATCGAACGGTTCCATTCAGCTCCGTAACCGCCGGACGAGGTCGGTCGTCGAGCGACCGTCGAGGAAGGGGAGGATCTCCACGCGTCCACCGTAGGCTTCAACGACCGCGGTCTCGGGAAGCTGGTCCTTCGTGTAATCACCGCCTTTGACGTGGATTTCGGGTTGGAGCAAGCGGATCAGCTCGATCGGCGTGTCTTCGTCGAACACCACCGCCCCGTCAACCGCGCGAAGCGCCTCAAGCACGGCGACGCGATCCTCAGCCGGATTGAGCGGCCGCTCGGGACCCTTGCCGAGTCGCCGCACTGAAGCGTCACTATTAACTCCGACAATCAGCAGGTCACCCAGCGATCGCGCCTCGGCCAGATAGCGCACATGGCCGGCGTGCAAGAGGTCGAAGACTCCGTTGGTGAAGACGAGCCTTTGACCTTTGCGGATCAGTTGGGCTTCCTGTACCGTCATGGGGAGCCTCTTAGGGCATGCGCTCTTTCGACTTCGCGGCGCGCTCCCACATGGCGATTGTTTGCACGTCGCGGCGGCGGCGGTCCATCGCGGTGTTCACCTTGAGCGCCAACATGTCGTAAACATCGACGCCCGGAGCGTTCTTCTCAATGTAGTCGAACGCACCCCGCCGCATACACTCAACGGCGTTCGCAACGTTGCCATAGGCGGTCATCACGATGACTTCCGCGAAGAGGTCTCGTGAGAATGCGGCCTGGAGCACCTGAAGACCCGAATCGGGATTCTCCATGCTCATATCGGTCACGATCACATCAAACGGAACCTCAGCGTCGGCGATGAGCTGGATTCCCGCCTCGGAGTTCTCCGCGGTCGTGACTACATAGCCTTCGCGCTGCAACCTCCGACCGACGGCGGCGGCTACGCTCTCTTCATCATCAATGACAAGCACTCGACTCATATCTACTCGCAGTATGGCAGGGTCCTGAGGCACAACAAAAGAGAATCAGACCTATTGCCTGATTCTCTTTGAGCGAACTCAGAGACGGATTTACTCCGCCGCGTCTTCGGCTTTCTTCTTGGGCGCGCGCTTTGGCTTATCCGCTGCGGCTTCGGCCTTGGGGGCGGCGGCCTTCTTCGGAGCGGCAACCTTCTTTTCGGCCTTCTCCGCCGTTGCCTTTACCTTGGGAGAATCGCCCTTGGACTTCTTTGCTTCGGCAATCAGCTCTTTGATGCGCTGCTCTTTGCGGTGCCACCGCTGTCGTAATTCTTTGTTTCGAACTCTCATTCAGGTTCCTCGGTTCCGCCTAGGATACCTGATCTCGGAGTCGATTCAGATCATCTGCGCTGGGCGCGACGACACCGACGTGCTGAACCACCTGGGCTGCCGCATCCGCCGCAAGTTCGAAGACCCCGCGAGAAAAGCCCACCGCCGCGAACCCCAGCGCTAGCCCCGCGATAACCGTGTCACCTGCTCCCGCGGGATCGGCAACTTCGACTCGGGGAGCCGCCACCCGAAACGCCTCCGGTCCGGCGACTTCCATGCCGGCTTCGCCGAGCGTGATCACCAGAACGTCCGCCCGGTGCTGATCACGCAACTGGGCTGCCGCCTGTGCCGCGTTCTGGGCGGTGACGTCAACTCCCGTTGCCGCCGAAGCCTCGGCCCGATTGAGGCTGATCAGGGTTGCACTTCGGTAGCTCGCGACGCTGGATGGCTTCGCGTTGACGATCACCGGCTTCCAAGCCGACTTGGCTGCACCCATGATCTCGCTGACGACCTCCGTCGAAAGGCAGCCTTTGGTGTAGTCGCTCAGCAACAGCGCGTCGCAGGTTTCAATCTGCGCAAGCACATGCTCGACCAGCGACGTGCGGGCCTTCATCTTCAGGGGAGCGTCATCTTCGAGGTCAATCCGGACCATCTGTTGTCGACCATCGGCGATCACACGGGTCTTGCGCGTTGTAACGCGCTCGGCGTCGGTGACGAGGCTGTGGGTGAGCCCTTCGTAGTCGAGGCCCTCGCGCAGGCGAGCGGCCGCATCATCGTCGCCAACCACGCCGATCAAGTGAGCCTTGGCACCAAAGGCGGCGATGTTCCTTGCGACGTTGGCGGCTCCACCTGGGACAGCCGCAATGCGTTCTTGCTTCAAAACGAGCACGGGAGCTTCAGGAGAGACTCTCGTCGCTCGGCCGAAGATGTAATCGTCGAGCATCACGTCCCCTACGACCAGGATGCGGGACTGCGCCATCGAGTCCAAGAGTTCAGCTCGGGTCATTGACCCTCCGGCCTGCCCGGACATAAAGCACGGCACCCAACAGCGACATCAGCCCGGCGGCGACTTGAGCCTCGGTGATGGGCAAACCTGCCATGGTTGTGCTTGACGTGCCCGCGCGCCACAACTCGTAGATCACCCGCGTGATGCCGTGGAGAAAGAGCATCGCCCCAAACGTTTGGCCCAGCGCAAAGCCGCGGCGCTCAAGCCGAATCAGCAGCGCGAACGCGGCCACGTTCATCAAGCTGTCGTAGATTTGGGCCGGATGGTAGCGACCGCTTAGGCCGACGATCGACACACCCCATGGCAAATCGCACGGATGGCCGTAGCAGCAACCCGTCAGCAAGCATCCGACGCGCCCGATGGCGTGAGCGAGCAGGAATGACGGGGCGACGGTATCGAGGAGCGCGACGAGCGACTTCTTGGCCCGCTTGGCGTAGATGACCACACCCGCAAAGCCTCCGAGCAGTCCACCGAAGCTCGTCAGGCCGCTGAACTCCGAGAGAATCTTTGATGGTTGGGCGGCGTAGCTCTTCCACTCTTGGAGGATGAAGAGAGCCCTGGCTCCGATCACGCCGAGGAGAATCGCCCAAAAGGCGAGATCGTAGATGTCGTCGGGCTTGAGGTCGAATCGCGGCGCCCGCTTGCGGGCAAACCAGATGGCGACCAGGAATCCGACAAACAGCATGAACCCGTAGCTGTGCACGGTGAAAGGGCCGATCTCGAGGAGCTTGGGATACATGCGATTTTAGATTTTAGATTTTGGATTTTGGATTTTGGATTTTGGATTGAAGGCAAATCCGAGCTAATCCGAGCTAACCCGAACCAACCCGAGCAACCCAAACCATTCTACTGATCCGGCAGATACTTAATAGGGATTTTGCGGCCCTCAGATTCGGCCTGCCAATACACAGACAGAACCCACCAGCGTTTGCCGTCGTTCCAGAGTTGGATGCTGTTGATGCCCTTTGCAAGCGGCTTTTCATCCGCCTCCGCGCGCTTGGTTTCATACGTGCTGAACACGTGGGCGATCTCCGCAAACTGCTCAGTCCGTCGCGAGAGTTCCTTTTCAAAGAAGCCGTCCCGCTCTAAGATTGGACCAATCCGCGTCTCGTAGTCTTCCGGCTTCAGGGCCTGCTGAACGACTTGACCTTGAGCGTTAACCGCCACCGCGATCATCCGGGCATCGGGTGCGAACAAGGCTCGGAAGCGGGCCCAATCGCGCTTTTTGCCCGCCGGGCCGCTGATCACGTCGTACAACGCCTTGACGATGGTGTCAACGGTCCGACCGTCCTCAACGGGGGTTTGGGCAACCTCCTGACTCGACATCAAGAACACGCCCATCGCCAGAACCGGTAAGCCAAGCATGGGTCATTGTAGCCGAGCGGAACGGGGGAGGTGGCTGATCCGTTATGATAAGCGGTACGGAGGCCAACCTCACATGAGACGATTCAACTTGATCCCCCTCGCCCTGCTCGCGCTGGGTGCCTTTGCCCACGCCGACACTTTAAAGGTTGGCGATGCGCCGCCGGCGATGAAAGTCGCCAAATGGGTGAAGGGCGACGCCGTCACGAAGTTCGACGCTAAAAAGACCTATGTGGTCGAGTTCTGGGCGACCTGGTGCGGCCCGTGCATCCAGACGATTCCGCACCTCACCGAGCTTGCCAAGAAGCACAAAGACGTCCCGGTTGCGGGCATCAGCGTGTGGGAGAATCGCCCCGGCGACACCAGCACCACCTATCAGGACAAGGTCGTCAAGTTCGTGAAGGACATGGGCGCAAAGATGGACTACAACGTCGGCTATGACGACGTTGAGGGAACCATGGCCAAGACCTGGATGGAAGCCGCGGGCCAAGATGGCATTCCGACTTCGTTTGTGGTCCACGAGGGTAAGGTCGCCTGGATCGGTCACCCGACCGAGTTGGGTGAGGTCCTGGACCAGATCAAGGCCGGCAAGTTCGACGCCAAGGCCGTTGCCGCCGAGCGAGAAGCTCGCGAAGCCGAGAACAAGAAGATGCAGGCGGCGATGGGTCCGGTCTTTGCCGCAGCGGGTGCGGGCGATTTTGCCAAAGCTGTAGCCGAACTGGATAAGGCGCTGGCCGAGAATCCAAAGTGGGAGCCGATGGTGGCGACCCTGAAGCTTGACTTGCTTCGCAACAAGAGCGAAGAAGAGTACTACGCTTACGCCAAGAAGCTTGCCGATGGCATCTACAAAGATGACTCGATGATGCTCAATCAGATCGCGTGGAGCATTGTCGAAGACGACTCCGGCCTGAAGAAGCCCGACTACGCGATGGCCATTCAAGTCGCAACTCGCGCTTCCGAACTGACCAAGAACGAGAACTCGATGATCCTGGACACGCTTGCGTTTGCCTACTTCAAGTCCGGAAAGGTGGACGACGCG
>CAZPHD010000003.1:126555-149935 GCA_964586225.1 uncultured Fimbriimonadaceae bacterium | reverse complement strand
CAAGTGGCAGGAACTGGCGATCAAGTTCATGGACAAGACCGAAGGCATGACCGACGAGGTCCGCGCGGAACTCAAGGAAAGACTCGAGAAGTTCAAGAAGGCGAAAGGCGGCTAGAAAGGTCGAAATCGATCATGCGGGTAGGTAACATGCCCGCATGATCACCGGTTTGCTCTTCACCGCCATGGCACTGCAAGGCGTCGAACTCTCGTTGGTTCCGTCGGGGATGTCCGCCAAGATGGGTGGCTACGTGCCGATTCGCGCGGAAATGTCGGCCGATGCCAAGAACGTCAAGGTCGCGCCGACGGGACTCAAGGCTCCGAATCACGGCGCCATCACCATCGGCAACAAGTCGTTCGGCTTCATCCTGGATGAGCCCGAAGGCGCCGCTCCCAAGCTTTACGTCGATAGCAACGGCGACGGCGACTTCACCAATGATCCGGCTGCTGTGTGGGCGCTCCAGAACAGCAAGATGTATCAGGGCAGCTTCCAGATCAGCCTGGACGGAAAGCTCGTTAGCTTCCGCAGCTATCGCTTCGACAAGAACGATCCGCAGCGAGCCGCCCTGAAGAACACGTTGCTTTACTACTTTGACTTTGGCTATCAAGGCAAGGCAACGTTCGGTAATGCCACTTACACGATGTCGATGGCCGGCCCGGTCGAAGGCAACAACCGCATCTGGGTGGATCGAAATGGAAACGGCAAGAACGACGGTCGCTCCGAGACCGTTGGCGCCGGTGCACCCTTCAACTTTGGCGGCACGACTTATGAGCTTCAGCCCGCGGGCGGGACCTTCAAGGTCGTCGTCAGCGCACAGACGGTCAAGGAGATCCCACTACCGCCGGACCTCTCGGTGGGCGCCGCTGTGCCCCAGTTCAACGCGGTCGATATGGAAGGCAAGCCGATCACGTTCCCCCAGAGCTACAAGGGCAAGGTCGTGATGCTCGACTTCTGGGCGACGTGGTGTGGCCCGTGCATCGCCGAGCTCCCGAACCTGATCCCGGCTTATCACAAGTACAAAGCCAAGGGCTTTGACATCCTGGGCATTAGCTTCGATCAGGCGAATATGGCCGAGAAGGTGAAGTCGTTCACCGACGAGAAGGGCATGCCGTGGCGGCAGATCTACGAAGGCAAGTATTGGGAGACGACGCTGGGGATGCAGTTCGCGGTGCAAGGGATCCCATTCTGCTTGCTGATCGATGGCGACACCGGCAAGATTCTGGCGACCTCACGTGACCTCCGGGGTGCAGCGCTTGATAAGACGCTTGAGAGGGTTTTCGCGAACCGGTAAGGCGATGGAGGAGTTTGCGCTGGTCGAAGAAGGCGGCGGATCGCTGACCTTTATCGACCGGAAACCCGCCGACCGGCGTCTGCCACTGGCCGAATATCGTGTGCGACTCGAGGTTAGAGAGCTAACAGCAGGAATCACCGTTTGGGCTATCAACGAATCTGGTTTGCTCGAGCTCTTCGAGGACCTTGCCCGACACTGGCGCACAGCTTCTGAGACTCTTGAGTGGACTTCTTGGGACAGCGACTTTGGAATCAATGTGGTGCCAGATCGATTGGGGCATTTCGAGATCGAGGTGTCGATCGGCGTGTGGACGAGTTGGCATGCGAAGGGCCCCATCACGATCGTTACCGCGCAGTTGGACGAAGTGGTTACGGGGCTGAAGAGTTTCTTTGGCAAGATGCCTGAACCTTGAGGGGCTTTGGTAAACTCCCCACCGTGAGCGAACTTCTTCAACTCGGGAGCGTCAACGAGCGACCCCAGCCGCCAAAGCGCGATGAACTGACCTTGCGATTCAGCGAGGCGGCCGTGAAGGAGCTCGACGCCCTGCGCACCCACTATCCCGAGGAGAAGGCGTGCGTGCTTCCCGTGCTCTGGATTGCCCAGCGCGAGTACGGCGGATTCCTTGATGGCGAGGCGCTGGCCGAGGTGGCCTACCGGCTGAACCGAAGCTATGCCGAAGTCGAGGGCGTCGCGACGTTCTATTCGATGTACAACACCGCCCACCGCCCCGGTCGCCACAAGATCGAGGTGTGCACTTGCCTCAGCTGCCATGTAAACGGCGCCTACCGCGTGTGGGACTATCTCAAGTCGAAGCTCGGCGTAGGCCACGGTGAGACGACGGCGGATGGCGAGTTTATGCTGGAGGAAGTCGAGTGCCTTGACGCATGCGACCGCGCGCCGGTCATCCAGGTTGGCGATCAGTATTACGGCCCGGTGGATGATGCCTACATGGATCGCCTGCTCGATGAACTGCGCAAGTCACCGGTGAACACCGTTGTGCAGATGGCGGATTCCATCGTGGCGGTGCAAGTCACGGGTCCGGAACGCGAAGCGGCGCAGCGCTGAGCCATTTTAGATTTTGGATTTTGGATTTTAGATTGAAGACCGCCGCTCACAGGCTGGCCGAGTAGCTGGTTCGGTCGCGAAATCCAAAATCCAAAATCCAAAATCCAAAATGCCCGCTTTCTCACCAGGTTTCATCCCTCAACCCCTTGCGGGAACATTAAGCGTCCTAAAATAAGTCAGAGGGACATATGAAGCATCTCGCCGCCAGCCTAGTCGCGTTGGGCGTCGTCGTAGCCGCATCCGCCGATGTCATAGTCTTGGACTCGATCCAAGTGGGAGGATTTTTCGCGGAAGGCTTGCCTTCAAATCTGCCGCACTTCCAGAACTACTATGTGGGCTATGGCACGACGCCCGGATTCGATCGAACCCCCGAGCGCCGCAGCTTCTTTTGGTATGACATCCCGGTCATACCCGGCGAGATTCTCTCGGCCAAGCTCAGTCTTGATCTGCTCGTATCCACGAGCCTGATCTTTGGCAAGGGGCCGGGGATGCCGCCCGATCCGATTCCTGATGACGAGTTCGAGTCGTTTCAGTTGGGCGTGACCACGTTCTCGGCCGGGTTTGTGACGAAACCCGACATCACGGTTGAAGAGGCGGCCATGGTGTTTGACAGCTTTGACGACATCGATGTCGCCGCCGAGAAGGTGTTCCTCAAGGCCGATCCGCTGCCGCTACCCGCAAAGATCGAGATCCACCTCGATGCCATGGGGTTGATGGCACTATCGATGAAGCAAGGCAAAGATCTCGTGCTGACGGGTTGGATGCCGTCGTGGTCGCACGATGACCGCAAGGGGCCGGATGGAAAGTTCATTGAGGGGAGTGAACTGATCTTCGGCTTCTCGGATGTCGGCAGCCTCGTACCCAAGCCAACGCTGACCATTGAGTATGCGCCCGTTCCCGAGCCCGCAACGATCGCGGTGCTCGGGTTCGGAGTGGCGGCAATAATTCGTCGGCGCAGGCGCTAGTAGTGCCAGTCGACGTTTGAGGCCTGCCGCGCGTGCTTCTCGATGTAGTTGCGGCGCGGCTCGACCTTGTCGCCCATGAGCGTCGAGAACATCTCTTCGACCTCGAGTTCGAACTCGGGTTCGTAGTTCACTCGGACTAAGCGCCGCTTGTCGGTTGCCATCGTCGTTTCTTCAAGCTCTTCGGCGCTCATTTCACCCAGACCTTTGAATCGGGTGATGTTGAAGTTCTTTCGCTTCAGCGTCTTGACGATCGCATCACGCTCTTCCTCATCGGCGGCATAGTGCCGAGTGCTGGTGCCTTCGCGGATCACAAACAGCGGCGGCTGCGCGAGATACACGTAGCCTTCCGTGATCAGTGGCTTCATGAAGCGATAGAAGAACGTCAGCAACAGCGTGCGGATATGCTCGCCATCGACGTCAGCGTCGGTCATGATGATCACCTTGTGGTAGCGAAGTTTGTCGAGGTCAAACGACGACTCACGCTTCTTGCCGTTCTCCTCGTCGTCATCGCTTCGTCGGCCCACGTCCAAGTCGATCCCCGCGCCCAAAGCGGCGATCAACGACTTGATTTCCTCGTTGTCGAGAGCCTTGTCGATGCGGGCTCGCTCAACATTGAGAATCTTGCCGCGAAGGGGCAGAATCGCCTGTGTTTCGCGATCGCGTGCCGACTTCGCCGAGCCACCCGCCGAGTCACCCTCAACGAGGAAGATCTCGCACTTGCTCGCGTCCTTGCTTCGGCAGTCTGCGAGTTTGCCCGGAAGGCCAAAGGAGTCCATCGCGTTTGAGCGCCTCACCGACTCGGCGGCCTTACGAGCCGCCTCGCGAGCGCGTTGCGCCGTCTGGGCTTTCTGAACAATCAGCTTGCCGAGTTGGGGATTCTCTTCGAGATACGTCGAAAGACCATCGCCCACCAGTGAGTTCACGATGCCCTGCACTTCGGGGGTCACGAGCTTGACCTTGTCCTGCGAGTTGTACGACGGGTTTTCCAAGCGCAGCGAGATCACGGCCGTCAGGCCGTCGGCAACGTCGTCCGACGTGAAGTTGGCCTCCTTCTCCTTGAGCAGGTTCATCTTGCGGCCATAGGCGTTGATAACGCGGGTTAGCGCCATCTTGAACCCCGAGACGTGGGTGCCGCCATCCGGCTGATGAATGTTGTTCGAGAAAGCGAGAACCGTCTCGTTGTAGCCGTTGTGATACTGGAGTGCGACCTCGATCTCGTAGTTCTCGCGAATCCGCTTGAAGAAGATGACGCGATGGAACTCCTGCTTGCTGCTGTTGATGTCCTCGACGAGTTGCGGGATGCCCTTTGAGTAGTGGAACGTCTCCGAGTCTTCGGGGTCAATCTCGTTCACGAACTCGAACGTAACCTTCGGGTTCAAATACGCGAGCTCGCGGAGCCGGGTCTTGAAGATGTGGACGTCGTAGGTCACTTCCGACATGACCGTCGGGTCGGCCTTCCAACGGGTCAGAGTGCCCGTCTCCTTGGTGTCCCCGATGGTCTTCACGGGCTCGACTGGAATGCCGCGCTCGTAGCGTTGGAACCAGATCTTGCCTTCGCGACGAACTTCGACTTCGCACCACTCCGACAGTGCGTTAACGCACGAGACGCCGACGCCGTGGAGACCGCCTGACGCTTTATAGGAGCTGTTCTCGCCGCCGAACTTGCCGCCCGCGTGAAGCACCGTCATGACGACCTGGAGAGCAGAAACGCCCATCTTTTCGTGCATGCCGACGGGAATGCCACGGCCGTTATCCGTGATGGTCACCGAATGATCGGGGTGGAGGGTCACGACGATCATGTCGCAGAATCCCGCCAGCGCCTCGTCAACCGAGTTGTCGAGGACCTCCTTGAACATGTGGTGCAGACCCTTCTTGCCGTTGTCGCCCACGTACATGCCGGGGCGCTTGCGGACGGCTTCAAGGCCCTCAAGGACCTGAATTGAACTCTCGTCGTAGGTTCCCTCGACCTTGCCGATTCCTTGGCCTTCGCCTTCCGGATCGGGCATGACAATTGCGTCGTCGTTTTCGGGCATAGTGGTTTCTTCGTCGCGCCACGCGGCGCGGAATTGAACCTGGATTTTACCTGTTCTGGGGCCGGTCGGGCGGGTCTCCGGTATCCTCTAAGGCGATCCCATGAGCTTTCTTCAGCGCACCCTCGACTGTGGCGAACTCCGCCCTGAACACGCCGGTCAATCCGTCACTCTAAACGGATGGGCCCACCGCATCCGAGACCTCGGAGGGCTGTTCTTTGTCGATATGCGCGACCGGACCGGGCTCGTCCAGCTCTTCATCGACCCGGCAACCTTTGCCAACCTGCAGGAGATACGCCACGAGTCGTGCCTCAGCGTCACCGGCGAGGTCCGAATGCGAAGCGAAGTCACCCGCAACCCGAACCTGCCCACCGGAGATGTCGAAGTGTACGTGACGGCCTACACCGTGCTCAGCCCCGCGAAGACGCTCCCGTTTCCGCTGAGCGACGAAGAGCAGATGGCGAGCGTCAACGAAGAGCTGCGGGTCAAGCATCGCTACCTCGACCTTCGCCGCCCGTCGATGTACCGCAAGCTCGCCTTGCGCGCCAAGGCGATGTCCAAGATTCGCACCTACCTTGAAGGCGAAGGCTTCCTCGAGGTTGAGACACCGATCATCACGAAGTCAACGCCCGAAGGCGCCCGCGATTACCTCGTGCCCTATCGCCTGGAGCCGGGCAAGTTCTACGCCCTCCCCCAGAGCCCCCAACAGTACAAGCAGCTCCTCATGGTCGCGGGAATCGAGCGATACTATCAAATCGCGCGGTGCTTCCGCGACGAGTCGCAGCGCGCCGATCGACAGCCCGAGTTCACCCAACTCGACTTGGAGATGTCGTTCGTCACGCAAGAAGACGTGCTGACCTTGATCGAGGGCATGACGCTCTCGGTGGTGAACGAACTGATTGACGAGTTCGACCTCGCGAAGGAGCGGATCGAGCCGTTCGTGCGATTGACCTACGACGAAGCGGTGCTGCTCTATGGCTGCGACAAGCCCGACCTACGTTTTGGCCTTCCCTTGTTCGATATCACGACAGCAGTCGCTGAATCGAGCTTCGGGGTGTTCAAGTCGACGGTCGAAGCGGGAGGCATGATTCGCGGCGTGCGCTATCCAGGCGGATCGTCGCTCTCGCGCAAGGAAGTTGGTGTGCTCGAAGAGTTCGCGCGCGAGTTCGGCGCGAAGGGTTTGGCCACACTTTCGATCATCGACGGCGGCTCGGAAGAGGCGGTGTACACGTCGAAAGCCGGCCTCGGCGTCAAGGGTTCGATTGCGAAGTTCTTTACGCCGGACGAGTTCGAAGCGATCCTTTCGATCTCCCAGGCCGAAGCGGGCGACCTGCTGTGCTTCGTCGCCGCCGGCTATGCCACCGGCAACAACGTGCTTTACCGCCTGCGCAATGAGATCGGCACGCGATGCGGATTGCGCGATCCGCGCGTGCTCAAGTTCTGCTGGGTGCTCGACTTCCCGCTCGTCGAGTGGAATGAAGACGAGCAACGTTGGGATCCGACCCACCACCTCTTCACTTCGCCTAAGCACGAAGATCTGATCTACCTCGACTCCGATCCCGGCCGCATCCGCGCGGACTGCTACGACATTGTGTGTAACGGCACCGAATGGGCCTCCGGCTCGATTCGAATCCACCGGCCCGACGTCCAGGCTCGCATTTGTGAGCTAATCGGCCTCTCACCGGAGGTGGCTCGCGAGCGGTTTGGGCACATGCTGGACGCCTTCAGCTACGGTGCCCCTCCCCATGGCGGAATCGCGCCCGGCATCGATCGCTTGATCATGCTCCTCACGGACGACGAGAATATCCGGGAGGTCATGGCGTTTCCGAAGATGGGCAATGGCTACGATCCGATGATGGATGCTCCGAGCACCGTCGACGGGCAGCAATGGGCGGAAATGGGACTGCGACTGGGGTGATTTTGGATGTGAAGGCGGATGCGGGATGTCGTCCAGACGTCCGTTCAAGGTTCGCTCTGTTGGCCAAAGCTTGTTGGCCTCAGGTAGTCAAACCCCGACCATCTGACTAGGGGAACAGTTGACTGTCGAGGGGAGGAGGTCACGTTGAGAGCGCCACAACGTCGTCGAACTTCTCAGTTGCCCTATCACTTAGGTTCCCAAAAGGATGTCTCTTGTCGGGTGATAGTTGCTCCCGGACTGCTAGCTCCAGCCTTTTGCAACATGTTTATAAAGAATGCTCGCTGATCGCTCAGTTTATGCTGGATCTGCAGTCTTGCTGCGTTCCAACTCACATGACTGGATACAAGGAACGCGACGGGTGCTCCATCGAGACAGAGAGCGAATGGTTGATCCAAGTTCACATACTGATCAAACGTGCGCTTGGCGGTCTTGGCCACCTCGACGCTCAATCTGATATCGAAAACGCTCGCCGAAGAATCGTAAGCTACAGCCTTTGGCTGAGCATTTGTGACTACGGGCCAACCGTTGATGATTGACGCCCGCTCTGAGCCTAATGTGATCTGGTCTCTGACCCGGTCAAGCAAGTCGTATTGCTGAAGCCAAGGAGATGATTCATTCACCAGGAGTCGATATCTGCGATGGGCATTTCTTTCCGAAGCGACATCCTTGGCCCGGGCAATCGTGTAGTCCCCTCTTGTGGTCAGCAACATTTGGATTAAGTTGATGTCAAAACCATCTGGAAACGAAACTGTAAACCTCTGGCCGTTTCTTCGTAAGACATAGGTCGGTCCAATACATGCTTCAATGCGCCTCTTTAAGATAGCGTCTCCCGCTTGAAGCTCCCCTGCTGTGCCGCGGGACGTTGACAAGAGCTCCACCGTCAACGTGGGCCCGAAGAGTACTGGCTTTCCGGGCCTCGCAAAAAATCGCTTTCCCCAGCCGTCTATGTCCAGATAGAGAGTCCCGTTCTTCAACTGGAAAGTTGCGAGCAAGACCTGTGACGGCCCTGTGAGCCTCAGACGGTCTCTAGAGATGACTCTCAGGTCCCCCGTTGTCTTGCGGTTTAACTTCAGGCGCCTGACACCACTTGGATCTAGATGATGCTCGTTGTCGACAAGCTGAAACGTCCCGTCAGAAAACACCTCAATGGTGTCACCGTGCGGTTCTGTCCACTTTCCAATAAAGGGCTCGACTCCCAGAGATTGGCTTGTGACAAGGCCAGCGATGATCAAAGTTGCGTGCAAGAACACATTGCCATTATAACCAACGATCATGAAGCGTTTGATGACTGTGTGCTTCTCCGTGCTGGCTGTAAGCGGCAAGAATCGTTTCCGTCCGCCGTGTTGGGTTCTGTTGAACCACCGAATTCAGTCGTTGCAAGTTGGCTACCGTGAGTCCGTTCAGTGGTTTTGTAACCGCTTACTATTATCACCCTAGCCTCCCTCGACCTTCGCCTCTGCCCTCAACTTGGACATGAAGCCCTGCCGCTGGCCCGCGACGTAAGACTCTTCAAGTTCCTGCCGCTCAACGGCCGTCGCCCCACCGCCCAGCACATCCAATCGGAAGATCTGGATGCCATTTGCGGTCGCGGAAGGCTTCGTGTAGCCGCCTTTCTTGAGCGTGTTCATCTCGGTCTGCGTTGCTTCGGGGAACAGTCGCTTCGGACGCCAGCCGACGGCCCCCAGCGCGGCTCGGGCCCTCGGGTCGTCGGTAACGCTGAGTAAGACCTCGTCCCACGACTCGCCCCCAACCAACCGGTTATAGGCGCGTAGGGCCTTGTCCATCGCCACCTGGGTGTCTTCCGCGCTGGCCGTCGTCGGCTTGAACACGATCGTCGAGATCTTCACGTAATCCGCGGGCACGAAGTCTTTGAGGATCATCTTCCGCAGGAGCATCTCGGTCTTGACCCGGATAAAGATGCGGGAAGGGGCCGTGCCCTCTTCCTCCATGGCTTGCTCGATGGTCTGCCCCGGCGGGAGCGATTGGGCGATGCCGTCAACGAGCTTCTTCGCTTCCTCTTGAACTGCGTCATCGGTCACTTCGATCGACTGCTTCGTCGCGGCGTCCTTGACGATCTGATACGTGACGAGGTCGGCAAGCACGTCTTTACGCCGCCACTCCCACAAGAGAGCGTCTACATCGGAGGTCCGAATCTCGACTCCGTTCACCTTGGCCAAGGTTGCATTGGGCGCGGGAACCGGCTTGAGTAACGACTTGGGCACATCGAGGACGGCCGACTGGATGGCCACTAGGGCCGGAGCGAGCAAAAAGGCAAGGTTCATGATTCCTCCGATAGGACGTCTCGATACAGTTCGGCGATACGGGCGGCCGCCGAGTCGGCATTGAAGCGCTCCTGGGCGCGGAGCATTCCCGCACGTCCGACGACCTCGCGAGACAGCGGCATGCTCAAAATCTCATCGATGCGGCCCGGGAGCGATTCGTCGTCGACAAACAGATAACCCGACTGGTCCTCCTCGACCATCTCGCGGAAACCCGCCCGCATCAGGACGGGCGTGCCCAGCGCCATCGCCCGAGCGGCGTTCCGCGCATACCCGCGATCGCGATTCGGCACCACCCAAAGATCGGCGGCCAAGATCGCATCTTCGGGCCGAGGCATCCAATCCTTGAGGATCACGCGCGGCTGGTCGGTTACCGGGGCGGTCGCGGACACCAGGAACAGCCGACCCGAGTTGGTCAGCCGAAACGCCTCGAGCAATCCATCGTCCGACATCGCGCCCACAATGAGTTCGTCGCCATCGAGGCCCAAGAGGTTCCGCGCTTCTTCCTTTGTCCGTGGCGGATCGCCGATCGCAACGCCCGGATAGACCATTTCGACGCCCGTCACCCCCGCGCCGTGGAGGCGGTTGAGCGTCAGGTGTGAGCCCGCGATCCCGAGCGCGGCCATGTTGAGGCGTTCGACCACCGGTGGCTTCAGGGACTTTGGCGGATCAAGCACGGTGTACACCCAGCTCTCGCGATCGCCAAATGCCTCGGCGCACGCCCAGGCCACCCGCGGCCCAAACGCGTGGACGATGTCCACGCTTTGCGCGCGATCCCGGAGCACGCGGCTGGTGTCGCGGTCATAGCTGCCGCCCGCCTCGTTGGGAATCCACACCCCCGCGTCTTCGACAATCGCCGAAACGCCGTGAGCCTGGAGCCGTGTCGCAAGCTCATCAACGTGCGCGCCCAGCCCGCCCTGATGGTGCCGCCGAAGAAGCAGAACCCTCATCGCGGAACGATTTGGGCCTCGATCAAACTCGTCAGCACGCGGTCCGCTGTGAGCCCTTCGACTTCGGCTTCCGGCCGCAACAGCACACGATGGCGTAGGATCGGAAGAGCGAGTTCCTTGATGTCGTCGGGGATCACAAAATTGCGCCCGCGCAAGGCCGCCATCGCCTTGCCGCAGTTGAGCAGCGCGATCCCGGCACGCGGCGACCCTCCGACAAGGATGTCATTCGATTTGCGCGTCGCGTGGACGAGTTCGAGAATGTAAGGGAAGACCTTCTCCTCGACGACGACATTCTGCACTTCGGCCTGGGCCGCCAGCAATCCGGGGACGTCAACGACGGTTTGCACGCCGACGTCTTCGAGCCGCTGTGGGCGGAAGCCCGCGTGGTGACGCCGAAGCACCTCGAGCTCGACCTCAGGCGTCGGGTAGTCGACGATCACCTTGAGCAAGAAACGATCTTGTTGGGCTTCGGGAAGCGGGTACGTGCCCTCAAAGTCGATCGGATTCTGCGTCGCAAAAACAATGAACGGAGGCGGCAGTTTGTGCGCCTCACCGTCAATCGTCGCTTGGCGCTCTTCCATGGCTTCAAGAAGCGCGGCCTGAGTCTTGGGCGGAGTTCGGTTGATTTCGTCCGCCAGCAGGACGTTTACAAACACCGGCCCCTTGCGGAGCTTGAACTCGCCGTCCTTGGGGTCAAAAATGCTGGTGCCCACGACATCGCTGGGCATCAAGTCAGGCGTAAACTGGATGCGTCCGAACTCAAGACCGAGCGTCTTCGCCAACGTGCGAACGAGTAGCGTCTTGGCCACGCCCGGCACACCTTCGAGCAACACATGACCATTCGCGAGAATCGCGACCAGCGCCTGCTCGATGGGACGCTCTTGCCCGGCAATCGCCTTTCCCACCTCGGCACGGATCGCCGCTCCAAGGGCCTCCACCGTCATGTCTGCGAGGGTACCGCATCGTTGCGGTAAAACCTCACGCATGAGTCAGCCGTACGATCGCGTCTTCAACTTCTCCGCCGGACCTTGCACCCTCCCTGTCGAGGTGCTCGAAGAAGCCCGCGATGGAATGCTGAACTGGAACGGCTCGGGCATGGGCGTGATGGAGATGAGCCACCGCGGCAAGGTGTTCGACGGCATCTTCCAGGAAACCAAGGCGAAATTTATCGAGTTGGCGGGAGTGCCGGACAACTACCGCGTGCTCTTCTTGCAGGGTGGGGCGACCTTCCAGAACACGATGGTGCCGATGAACCTTCGTGGCGATGGTCAAACCGCTGACTATGTGGTTACCGGCGCATGGGGAAAGAAGTCGTACGAAGCGGCCGCGCTGCTAGGCCCGACGAACAAGGCCTTCGACGCCAAGGCGGAGGGCTATCGAAGCACGCCCGATTTGGAGACGATCGCGACCTCGGGCAACTCGGCCTATCTGCACTTCACCAGCAACGAGACCATTCAGGGCGTCGAGTTCTTCACCGATCCGGTGGTCAATGTTCCGCTGGTATGTGACATGAGCTCCGACATCCTGTCTCGCCCGTTTGAGGTGGATCGCTATGGGCTGATCTATGCGGGCGCGCAGAAGAACATGGGCCCGGCCGGCGCAACTGTATTGATTGTGCGGGAGGACCTGCTGGAGCGCACCCCCGCAAACCTGCAACCGATGCTCGACCTCAAGCTGATGGCCGAGAACGACAGCATGTACAACACCCCGCCATGCTGGTCGATTTACATCTGCGGACTGGTTTACAAGTGGATGCTGAAGGAAGGCGGCCTGACCACGTTCCGCGACCGCAATCGCGCCAAGGCGGCGGTGATCTACGATGCGATCGACGGTTCAGGCGGCTTCTACACCGGCCACGCCGACCCGCTCGCGCGCTCGGTGATGAACGTGACATTCACGCTACCCAGCGACGAACTGACCGAGGCGTTCCTCAAGGGTGCGAAGGCGCACCAACTTGATGGATTGAAGGGCCACCGAAGCGTCGGCGGCTGCCGCGCCAGCATCTACAACGCCTTCCCGCACGAGGGCTGCGTGGTGCTCTCGGACTACATGCGAGACTTTGCCAGCAAGAACGGATAGTGGCCCGGCCTACTTCTTGGGCCCGGCGATCTTCTCGTTGATCCGACGCAAGTTGTTCTTGGCGGGCTCATCTGTGGGGTTGATCGCCAGGAAGGCGGTCCACACGCGCTTCGCATCGACGAGCAGTCCCATGCGCTCGTACGAGTGGCCCAAAATGCGGAACGAGTTGCCATGCGGCTTCAAGGCAAGGGAAGGCTCAAGGAGCGAGGGCACCTTGGCGTAGATCTTTCGCTTGAAATAGAAGTTTGCTTCGGGGAACGGCGCGTCGGGATAGGTTGGATTCTCGTTGCGGAAGCGAACATACACGGCGAGGGCGGCGTCGTGCTCTTCGGTGCTCTCCAGTAGGTAGCCCAAGTCGGTCGCGAGGTGGTAGTTGTCAGGCTCGAGGTCGCTCAGCACGCGGAGGAGCTGGATGCACCGCGGATAGTCGCCGTCTTCGAACCAGTAGTCAAGCTGGTCCACAAACCGGTTGTGGGCGGCATTCCAGATGCTCTGCTGGCGCTCGTCGTTGCGCCACGGCGGTGGACCTGCGAGCGCCGCGGCCGCCAGTCCCATGCCAAGGATCGTTGTGAAGATCTTCATGCCCGTTCCAGTTCCTCTTTGACCATCTGCTGGACGATCGGCGGATTGAACCGCCCCTGTCCCTTCTTCATCACCTGACCCACCAAGAATCCGGCAACTCCAACCTGGCCGCTCTTATACTTCTCTACGACGTCTGAATTCTCAGACAGTGTCTCCCGAACGCATCGTTCGATTTCGCTGCGATCATCGATCTGGCGCAGGCCCTTGGCCTCAACGATTGCTTCAGGGAGCGCCCCGGTTGAGTATGCCTCGGCAAAGACCTCCTTCCCGCCCTTGCTATTAATGGTGCCCCCGGCCAGCAGATTGGAAAGTTGGACGATGTGTGCAGGTGTGATCTTCGACTGTCGGGGCGACTTGCCCTCCTCATTGAGGAGCTTTGCAAACTCGGAGATCATGAGGTTGCACACGCCTTTGGCTTCTCCACCCTGCGCCACGGCCTCCTCAAAGAACTCCGCCCACTCCCGGTCCTGAAGGATGCGCTCAGCGTCTTTGAGGTTGAGCCCAAACTCCGACGTGTAACGTTTCGCCTTCGCCAAGGGCAACTCAGGCAAGGCCACCCGCAAACCCTCAATGTACGACTCCTCGAACTTCATCGGCACCAGGTCGGGACAAGGGAAGTAGCGGTAGTCGTTCTCCGTTTCCTTGATGCGCATCGCAAAGCTCGACTCGGTGCCCTCGTTCCAGCCGCGGGTTTCTTGGAGCAACACCCCGCCCTGGTCAAGCACCGCCGTTTGGCGCGCGATTTCGAACTTGACGCCAAGTTGCACGGCGCGGAAACTGTTCAGATTCTTAAGCTCGCTCTTGGTGCCGAGTTCCTCCCGGCCTTCGGGGCGGATTGAGATGTTTGGCTCGCACCGGAGTGAGCCTTCTTCCATCTTGCCATCGCACACCCCCAGCCACACAAGCGTTTGGCGAAGCTCGACGAGATACTCCTTGGCTTCTTCCTCGTTCGTGATATCCGGCGGAAAATCGGTGACGATCTCCATCAACGGGACGCTCGCGCGGTTGTAATCCACGCCTGCGCCACCGTTCGGAAGGTGCATCAGCTTGCCGGTGTCTTCTTCAAGGTGGACGCGACGAATGCCGACGCGCTTGCCGCTCGGCAACTCGACCCAGCCATGATAGCCCAGCGGATTCGTCTCGCCGTATTGGCTGACCTGATAACCCTTGGGTAGGTCGGGATAGAAGTAGTTCTTTCGGTGGAACACCGAGTGCATCGCGATTTTGCAGTTCAGCGCGAGCGCGGTGCGGATGACCATTTCGATCGCCTCTCGGTTGGGCACGGGCAGGCTTCCGGGCAACCCCAGACAGACCGGACAGGTGCGCGTGTTCGGCTCGCCTCCGAAGGCGACCGGGCAGCGGCAGAACATCTTGGAGCGCGTCGCGAGCTCCGCGTGCACTTCCATTCCGATGCTGGCGATGTACTTCATCATTCCCGCCTGCATTGTACTTGGAGAACCTGGAGCGAGGGCACCTTGGCGTGGATAGGTCCGACGGGCACGTATCATCCCGTCGCTACGATTCGGCAGTCAACCTTGGCCGTAGCCGGTGGATGATACGTGCCGCCGGTATGTCCTGGGGCTGTTGCATGAACCCTACTGTGCGCCGGGAAAAGCCACCCGGCGAGCTCGTGAGATTCACTAGTTCAAACCACGAGGACGCTGGCTGGTTTTTGCCAGCGTTTCATGGCTTTCGCCCCGCGTGTCAAGCAATATGCAACGGGCTCGTCCTAAACCGGGATCTCGCTTCGCCTTTCGGCCACGCGGCGCTCGCTGTGGTCGAGGATCTTCTTGCGGAAACGAAGCTGCTTCGGCGTGACTTCCAACAACTCGTCGTCGCGCAGCCATGCCAGCGCCTGCTCCAGCGAGAACTCTTTGTGGGAATCCAGCACGGTCGTCGAGTCGGATGTCGCCGATCTCATATTCGTAGCCGCCTTTTCCTTGGTGGCGTTGACGACCATGTCCTCATCTCGGGCGCATGCGCCGACGATCATGCCGCCGTACAGGTCGGTTCCGACCGGATAGAACAGCGTTCCGCGCTCCTGAACATCTTCGTAGGCATATCGAGTGAGCTTGCCCGGGTCCTTGACGATGAGCGAACCGACCGTCCGCGACACCACCTCGCCCTTATACTCGCGGTACCCATCGAAGAGCGAGCCCATGATGCCGAGGCCGCGCGTCATCGTCAGGTAGTTCGATCGGAAGCCGATGAGGCCACGCGTCGGAATCGAATACTCCAGCGTCGTGGTGCCGTTGGCGCTGACCATGTTCGTCATGTCGCCTTTGCGCCGGGCGAGTTCCTCCATGACGAAGCCGACCGACTCGTCCGGAAGCTCCAGCACGAGGTTCTCATACGGCTCCAAGACCTTGCCCTCTTCGCGCTTGTAGATCACCTGGGGGCGCGAGATCTGCATCTCATAGCCTTCGCGCCGCATCGTTTCGATGAGAATGGCCAACTGCAGTTCACCGCGGGCGGCCACCTTGATCGCATCGGACGGCGAGTCTTTGGCGATCTTTACCGAAACGCTGACCGCTTCTTCTTTCTCGATGCGCTCGCGAATCTTGTGGATCGTAAGGAACTTGCCGCCGTCCTTGCCCGCCAGCGGCGAGTTGTTCGGATAGAAGTTCATCGTGAGGGTGCTCGGCTCGATCTGGACGGCTTCGAGCGCCTCGGTCGTGTCCGTGTGAGCGATCGTGTCGAAGAGGAGCACGTTGTCAAGGCCCGCGAGCATGATGATCTCACCCGCGCTGCCGCTCTCGACTTCGCGAAGCTGAATGCCCTCGTAAGTCCAGATTTTGGTGACGTTGAAGCCCTGCGTCTTGCCTTCCGGGCTGAGGTGGTTCAGCCGGTCGCCAACTTTGACCGTGCCGCGCAGAACCTTCCCGCCGAACATCCGCCCGACGTAGTCGTTGTAATCGAGGTTGTTCACCTGCAGCAGGAATGAACCCTCGGCATCAACATCGGGGGGCGGGACGGCGTTCACGATCATCTCGAATAGCTCGCGCATGTCCTGCTCGCTACCGTCGGGGCTCACTCGGGCGAACCCGCCAGAGCCGCTGGTGTAGAGGTGAGGGAAGAAGAGGTCATCCTCGCTTGCGCCCAAGTCGATAAACAGGTCGATTGTCTTGTCGTACGCCTCCATCGGGCGGGCGCCCTCTCGGTCAATCTTGTTGATACACACGATCGGCTTGAGCTTGTTGGCAAACGCCTTCTTCAGCACGAACCGTGTTTGAGGCATCGGGCCCTCGTTCGCGTCAACAATCAGCAACACACCATCAACCATGCTGAGGACGCGCTCGACCTCGCCACCGAAGTCGGCGTGGCCGGGGGTGTCAACGATGTTGATCTTGAAATCCTTGTAGCGGACGCTGGCGACCTTGGATAGGATCGTGATGCCCTTCTCTCGCTCCAGGTCGTTGCTATCCATGACGCGATCGGCCATGTGCTGATTCTCGCGGAAGATTCCGGCCTGCCGGAAGATTGCGTCCACGAGGGTGGTCTTGCCATGGTCGACGTGCGCAATGATGCCGACGTTTCGAATCGATTGGGGCATAAAGTAGATTGTACCGGCAGGGGGTGTTCAGCCCTTGGGACCCGATATGGGGATTGCGCCAAACTTAGACTCGATTTGGTGCGTGGTCACTCTCTGGTGGGATTATCGATTCCCCACGTTGTCCGCCTGACCCGGGTTACCCCGTGACCAGACAAGCGCCTCAGCCGCCGTCGGTTTACAGAGGATCGGCTCCCTCTTTCGCACAGGCTTGTTATGCTGTTTCCGCTAGGTCGAAGCTTGCGGCTCCGTTAGAGCCCCGCTAAGGGCTCACCCAACTTCCTCAACACTACGTCGAGGACCTTGCGAGATCCTCCACGCTCCCTTCTGGCCGAAGCCAAGGGAAACAGGCTGCTTTCACACCTGTACGGACCGCAGCTTTCGCTGGATAACGACCGAGGATTTGAACCTCGAACCCTCAGATGATGAGTCTGAAGCTCTACCGTTGAGCTATTCGCTTGCCCTGAATGACGCGTGCGGTCCGGCGTTCCGAGCCTTGTTAGACCCAAAATGCGCCACGCCACCCTGTCCTTCCCCGTTCCGCGGGTACCAGACGGTCTTCCCGGACGACGTACATCCACCAACGGATGCCCGCAACCCGCGAGACTGGAAACCAGCGCTTCCGACGGACCGGTCGCACCAAACTTCCTACTCTTCGGCTCTCACCCCTCAGCCTTTGGCGGAAGTCTTATCAGGGGCCACCCTGATGCGGATCTCAGCACTCGCCGTCGACCCTCAACTTCAGCTTTCCGGTTCAGCCCCGTTCAAGGAACGAAGCACGACGAGCCTCAGCTTGCATAGCGGTCTCCTCATAGAGCGACCGGAGATTGGGCTTCCGATCCTTTGGCCGTGTTGCCACGGTTTATCCTTAACCTGGGCCATGCCCCAGCCCGAACCTCCTGCTCGCCCGAAGGCGTGCATTCGGCACGGAAGCAACTAGACGATGCAAGGCGGTCGCGGTTCGGTGCTCTAGGTCCAAAGGCCCAGTTTGAGCCTGCTGGTCGGTCACCCAGGGCGGGGCCGACCCCTCATAATCATCCCGTGAGCTGGTATGACCTCGTCAAGCCGATCCTCTTTGCGTTCGACGCGGAGACCATTCACGAGCGCGGGCTTGAGGCGATCGCGCACGGATGGGTCAGCGGCCGTCGACACGACGATCCCAAACTTCGGATCCGGGCGTTTGGGCGTGAGCTCGCCAACCCGATCGGCCTCGCGGCAGGATTCGACAAGAACGCCATTGCCGTTGACCGTTGGGCGGACTTCGGCTTCGGATTCGTTGAGATCGGAACGGTCACGCGGCACGCCCAGGCGGGGAATCCGCGCCCTCGGCTCTTCAGGCTTCCTCAGCATCGCGCGATCATCAACCGCATGGGCTTCAACAACGACGGCGCCGATGTGGTCGCGGAGCGGCTTGCCCAAAGGCGAGGCACGATTCCCCTGGGCGTCAACCTCGGCAAGTCGAAGATCACGCCGCTTGACGATGCGGCTTCCGACTACGCGTACAGCTTTGAGCGGCTCCGACCCATGGCCGACTACGTCGTCGTCAATGTGTCATCCCCCAACACCCCTGGCCTACGCACGCTCCAGGACCGCGAACCCCTGCGCCGTATCTTGCTTGGTTTGCGCGAGCTCGACGCGCATGTGCCCCTCTTCGTCAAGATTGCCCCGGACTTGACTGACGAGGCCGTCGACGACGTGGTAGCCGTATCGCAAGAAGCGCGGCTGACCGGAGTTATCGCCACCAACACCACGCTTCAGCGCCCCGGAGTTGAGTCGAAGGAAGCCGGTGGTCTTTCCGGCGGTCCCCTCACGTGCCTTGCCCTAGAAATGACCCGTAAGCTTAAAGCGAAGCTACCGGACGACATGATGCTGATCGGCGTGGGTGGCATCATGAATGGGTGGGACGCCGCACAACGTTTGGCAGCAGGCGCCGACCTCATTCAGGTGTATTCGGGCTGGGTTTACGGTGGCCCCGACTTCATCGCCGATCTTCTCAGCGAACTCGCCTAGATTGCGTGAAGCACTGCAGAGCCTGACCACGTCTATCGGGTGATGCTTTCTGCCCTCGCTCTTCTTGTTCTGGCTAACCCCATTGCGGACCGTGAAATCGAAGGCGTCCTTCTCGATTCCCCCGTCGAACTCAAGCCGCTCGCCAGTTCAGAAGCACACGCGAGGGCCTACACCGGCGAAGTGAGGTCGGTCGCCGGCGGAGCGATTGGGCTAACGCAGGTCATTTCGGTTGTCGTAACCGACCTTGACAAACTCCAGAACCGGCCGACTCCCGAGCAGGTCATTCGCTTGCACGAGCGGAACAGCCGAACACGCAAAGGCTTTGCTGGGCAGTTGATGAAGACCGAAGACACGACGCTTGACGGCAACCCGATGACCGTGCTGATCGGTAGCGCGAGTGCACCGGGATCAGGCACAAACTTTGTTAACGCCTACCACGTCTCGGCTGCGACGACCGTCGGGAACAAGGCCTATGAGGTGACTTGGCTCTGCTTCAATGCGGGCGATGAGTTTACGAATGCTGTGAAGGCGGTCCGAAACCTTCGACTGAAGAAGGGCGAGGAGACGGTCGCGCCAGTGAAGCTGGTGGGTTCAGCCGGCGACTACACGTTGCTGGGTGTGCCCTTCGCATGGAAGTTGCCGACCGCCGCCCAGGTGTCGCCTTCGGCACTGGTCAAAGACAGCTACGCGGGGCGTTACCAGAGTTCTCTCACGATTGACGGCTACGTAGCTCAGGTCGAGATCATCCAGTTCAAAGAAGCGCCCAAGAACATGTCACCCGCCGCCATGGCCCGCGAGACGACGTACGACTGGATCCCGGAGACGGGCGGCCCCGAACCCGTGCTCGAAGACGGCATCTATCGCTTCGAAAACTTGACCGTACCGGTCAAGCGAAAGGCCCGGATCGAGGTTGCATTGAAGGACAAGCTGTTGGTGGTTCTCACCGTCGCGTGTCCGGAGTCGGGAACGTTGCCGAGCCGCGAGGTCATCTCGCTGAAATCGCTGCGGTAGGCAGTTCGAGGGAACACGTCGACTTAGCATCGAGCGGCGCGCTGATACACCGCTTCGAGGCGATCCACCATGTGGCTGAGCGTGAACTTCTGCTCCACAATGGTTCGCCCCAAGGCGCCCATCTGGTCGCGTTCCGACTCGTTCTCTAACAAGTAGCTCACGGCCTCAGACAGCTCTTGCGGGCGAAGATCAACGAGCAGCCCCGTCTGCTGGTGGCGCACCACTTCAGGCAATCCACCGATGCGCGAGGCGACGACGGCCTTCCCCCGCGCCATCGCCTCAATCGCGGCGATTCCAAACGTCTCCTGATGCGAAGGCATCGTCGAGAAGTCGAACGCATCCAGCAACCGCGGAACATCGTGTCGCACTCCAGTCATCGTCAGGTTCGGACGAATGCCCATCGAGTCGACCGCCTCGTTGAACTCATCGACGAAATACTTCTCCAGCCGCCCGACGAACATCAGGTGCGCAGTCGGATGTTCTTTGAGCACATCGCGCATCGCCTCGATCATAAGCAGATGTCCCTTTTCGCGGCAAACCCGACCTACAAGGCCGATGATCTTGCGGTCCTCGCTCAGCCCAAACTCCTGTCGGACCAAGTGCGGGTCGTGCTGATCGAACTCAATGAAGTCGGTGCCGTTATAAACGGTGTCGATGTACTTGTCGGGGATTCCGCGCCCGTGCAGCATGCCACGTACGTAGTTGCTCACGGCGACGAGCCGGTTGCGGCGCCGCGCCATCCGCTTGTAGACCTGGTCGTGATTGGCGATGTGAACGGTGGCGACTGCCGGCTTCCCCATAAGGGCACCTGAGATCGCTCCGAAATAAGTTGCCCGCGTGAGATGCGTGTGGGCAAGGTCGAACTGACCCGCGCGGAAGCGGCGCATCAACAAGCCCGTGGTGCGAAACCACCCCGCGCCCTTCATTTCCATCTCGTGGACGGGAATGTGCAGGCTGCGACATTGATCGCCCAACCAACCCGGCGGGCAAACAATCTCAACGGTGTGCCCCCGCTCAATCAAGCGGCGGGACAAATGGAGAACATGCTTTTCCGCGCCCGACGTCGTCGAACTCGAAATGACCTGCAGGACCTTCAGTGGCTTGGCATCGGTCATATCACCCTCAAATCCTTGAGTTCCTCGCCCGGATTCTACCAGTACGCATCGTTCAAAGGCTATAATGCGTCGTAATCGCTAGGACGGCGATTCACAAAAGAGACTCACGGATGAAGGCCGCGCACAAGCCTACGGCGGTTCGGAAGCGCTCCGAACCGGATTTGTCGCATCGACTGTATGACATTCTTGCCGTCGTTGCATTCGCCCTTGCCCTCATAACCTTGCTCTCGCTCATTTTCCAACACACCGGTGTTGTCGGTCAGGCGATCGGGAATGGGTTCCGCGCGCTGTTTGGTAGCGGGTCTTGGACCGTGCCGATTTTTTTCGGCATTCTCGGCTGGGGCTTGCTCACGGGCAAACGGAAGCTTGAGGTCACGCACTTCGGCATCGGCCTCGCCGTCATCTTTGTGGCGATTCTGGGCATCTTGGCCCGCGACCGGGCCGGAGATTTCTTCGATCTCGACATCGTCGGCGCGTCCGGGGGCTATATCGGCGCGATCATCGGTTGGTTCTTCGATCTGACCCTTGGCGCGGCGAAGTATGTGGGCCTGGGCGCGCTGGGAATCATTGGGCTCGTGCTCTGCGTTCGGATGCCCCTCTTCCACCTGATGAAGCACGCCAAGGTCAAGGCCTCGGACGCCCGCGAACAGCGCGCCGTGTCACCCCGGCAGCCCAAACCCGAACGCACGCGCGCCGTCGTTGAAGTTGCTGACGCCGATCCGCTCCCTGAGCCCGCCCGCCCCAAGCTGAAACCCGTCGTCCGCGACACCAGCCCGGCGGTCCCCACCGCCGTCGAATCGCTTGGCCCGAAGGAAGGCTATCAACTGCCGCCGATGTCCTTGCTGGCGGAACCCAAAGCCAAGCCCAAGCGCACCGCCCAGGAAATCCAAGCCAACATCGAGACGCTCGAATCGACGCTCGAGGAGTTCGGTGTGGACGCCAACGTCGTCGAGATCGCCACCGGCCCTACCGTCACCCGGTTTGAAATCCAGCTCGGCCCCGGTATCCGCGTCGCGCGAATCACCGCCCTCGCCGACAACATTGCCATGAACCTCGCCGCGTCGCATGTGCGGGTCGAAGCGCCGATCCCCGGCAAGGCCGCCATCGGTGTCGAAGTTCCGAACTCGACGCCCACGATGGTCGCTTTGCGCGAAACGCTTGACAACCGCGAGTTCATGGACAATCCCTCGCGGCTGATCGTCGGCCTGGGGCAGGACGTTTCCGGTGTCAATCGCTACGCCGACCTCACGCGCATGCCCCATATGCTCATCGGCGGCGCGACGAACAGCGGGAAGAGTATCGGCCTGGCGAGCATCATCATGAGCTTGCTCATGCGCAACACGCCGAAGGATCTCAAGTTCGTCATGATCGATCCGAAGCGCGTGGAACTTGCCCTGTTTGATAGCATCCCGCACCTGCTTTGCCCGGTCATCAAGGACGTTAAAGAGGCCCCAGGCGTACTCCGGGCCGTGTGGCGCGAGATGGACCGCCGTTACGACCTGCTGAGCGAACACGGCGTCCGCAACATCGACGGCTGGAACGCGAAGGCCAGCTTCCAGGATCGGATGCCGTACATCGTGGTCGTGATCGACGAGCTCGCTGACCTCATGATTCAGGCACGGGCCGAAGTCGAAACTTCGATCGTGCGCCTTGCCCAGCTGGCCCGCGCCGTCGGAATTCACTTGGTGATCGCCACCCAGCGTCCGTCGGTCGACGTCATCACCGGCACGATCAAGGCAAACATTCCTTCGCGCGTCGCCTTCGCGGTGTCGGCCCAAGTGGACTCGCGCACCATTCTCGATAGCAAGGGGGCGGAAGACCTCATCGGGCGCGGCGACATGCTGTACATGCCGATCGATGCTTCGAAGCCGATGCGCATCCAGGGGTGCTACGTCTCGGAGAAGGAGATCGAAAGCGTTTGCGAGTTTTGGCGGAAGCAGGAGCGGCCGACCTACGTGCTGCAGCCGATCGTCGAAGCCGCAAACCGTGGCGAGCGCGGAGGCGACGGCGACAACGACGAGAATGATCCGCTTTGGGAAGAAGCGGTGCTGTTTGTGGCCGAGCGTGGCCAAGCATCCACGTCGATGCTCCAGCGCCGGTTCTCGATTGGCTTCCAGCGAGCCTCGCGCCTGCTCGACATGATGGAGGAGCGCAGCATCGTCGGTCCGCGAGACGGCCCTCGTCCCCGCGAAGTGCTGGTGGATGCCTACGAGGCGGAGGCGTTGTTTGGTCGGAACGCCGCCCCCGCGGGCGCAGGGATTCGGCGCGACTTGCTGGAAGACGACGACGATCCCTTCGCCGGCCCGGATTAGCGGGAGGGTTGCGCTCCGTCGCAACCACGCGTAACTGGCGATGACAGAGCATCGCCCTGCCAAGCCACAATAGAACCTATGGCCGACGCCCCCAAAATCCGCATCGTGACCCTTGGGTGCGCGAAGAACGAGGTCGACAGCGAAGAAATCGCGGGCGTTCTCGACCAAGGCGGCTACAGCGTCGACGGCAGCGCGAAAAAGACCGACGTCACCATCATCAACACC
>CAZPHD010000003.1:0-126545 GCA_964586225.1 uncultured Fimbriimonadaceae bacterium | reverse complement strand
TCCTCGAATCGGCCAAAGAAGAGAGCCTGCGTGCGATCAAGGAAGCCCTCCGCGAGCGCAAAGCGGGTCGAACCGGACGCGTGATCGTCGCCGGATGCCTCGCCCAACGCCTCGGTGCCGAACTCGAGCGGCTGGCTCCGGGCGCGGATGCCTACGTCGGTGTCGGGCAGATGAGCCGCTTCAACGACATCGTCCAAGCCACGATCGAACGCCGCCAGCCGACCCTGGATCTCACGCCGCCGCAGCACCTGTGGGCCGATGTCGAGACCCGCGCCCGCACCGGCAAGCCGTGGAGCGCCTACCTGAAGGTCAGCGAAGGGTGCGACCACCAGTGCACGTTCTGCACCATCCCCAGCTTCCGCGGCAAGCACGACAGCAAGCCGATCGAGCGCGTCGTGGCTGAGGCTCGGCAGCTCGCCAAGACGGGATGCAGAGAGATCAACCTCATCGCGCAAGACGTCACCCAATACGGCTATGACCTCTACCGCGAGTTCACATTGCCTAGACTCTTGCGCGAGCTGAATGCGGTGGATGGCATTGAGTGGATTCGGATCCTCTACTTCTATCCGAACCGGCTCACCGATGAGGTCATCGAGGCGATGGCGACGCTGCCCAAGGTGCTGCCGTACATCGACATCCCGTTGCAGCATGCCCACCCCGACACGCTGCGCCGCATGAAACGGCCGTGGGATGGCGAGCGATATCTGCGGCTGTTCGAGAAAGTGCGGACTTCGATCCCCGAAGTGGCGATCCGGACGACGTTCATCGTCGGATTCCCCGGCGAGACCGACGAGGAGTTCCAAGCCGTGCTCGACTTTATTGAAGCCGCCAAGCTCGATCGGGTCGGCGCGTTTAAGTTCAGTCGCGAGCCCGGCACGCCCAGCCACGATATGCCCGACCAAGTGTCGACGAAGGTCAAGAACGAGCGTTTCGACCGGCTGATGCGCAGGCAGCAACTGCTTTCGCACGAGGTCAATCGGACATGGATTGGTCGCGAGTTGCCGGTGTTGGTGGAGGAACAGCGCGATGGCTGGGTGGTGGGTAGGTCGTTCCGCGACGCGCCGGAGATCGATGGTTTGGTGTTCGCGCGTGGGGAAGCAGAACTCGGGAGCATCGTCAAGGTTCTGGTCGAAGACGCCGAGCCTTACGACCTCTACGGGAGCCTAGAGGGCGTTCAGGCTGCGCCCCGCAAAATGATGCCGCTACGGATGGCGGGCCCTCGCGCTCCGCAGTAGTGGTTTCGCAGGTGGTTTCGCCGTCCCGGCGAACCTCGGCCTCGCTCGTCCGGCAGGACGCCGGAACCACCTTGTTGAACGGGAGCGGTAGAATCCCACCGCCCATGATCCCGTTGCCGAGTCAGGTCCGCAGGTATCAGCCGGTGGTCACGTGGACCCTGGTCGCCCTGAACGTGCTGATCTACTTGTGGGACCGGCGGCTCGCCTTAGGCGGCCCTCCCGTTGTCTTCAGCGACCTTGTCATGCGGCCCAACGAGGTTGTCGAGGCCCTGACCGGCCAGGGCGAGCGATTCTCCCTGGTGACCGTGTTCACGGCGATGTTCCTGCACGGGAACCTCTACCACCTCGTTGGCAATTTGCTCTATCTGCTCACCTTCGGCGAGAGCGTAGAAGAAGCCCTCGGAGCGTGGCGATTCACGCTCTACTATCTCTTCTGGGGACTCGTCGCGACCGCCGCCCACATCTTCGTAGATCCGGGGTCGGCAACACCCCTCCTGGGGGCATCGGGGGCAATTGGCGGCGTCTTGGGCTCGTTCTTCCTGCTCTTTCCCGCCAAGCGCATCGAGCTGTTCCTGTTCATCACCACGATCACGATCGATGCTTGGAAGCTGCTCGGGCTTTGGTTCTTGTTCCAGATTCTCTTGCCGCAAGATGGAGTGGCGAACTGGGCGCACGCCGGTGGATTCATGGCGGGCATGCTCACCGTGCTGATCGTCGGGGGTCGCGCAAAGATCCTGAAAGGGCGCGAACACGACTTCGCCGACGAACCCGAAGACGACTGACGTGCCACAATCGCTATCGCGCCATGTCCGAAGACCCTGATTCGCGGCTGCCCGCGTCGATCAAACCTCTGATTGAGACGGCGGGCGACTTAACCAGCCTGGGTTCGCTGGGGGCTTCGCGCTTGATCGTGACGGCCGAAACCGTCTACCGGATCGAAGTTACGCCCGCGGGCGAAAGTGTTGTCGCGAGCTATCCGGTTGCCGAACTGGCTGATCCCAAGGTCGAAGATTGGGTCGACGCCGTGTCGCTTCAAGCCCGTCGCGGCGACCGCTACGTCGAGCTGCTTCGCGGGACCACCGCTCGTGGACTTGTCTTCGCCAACGCGCAAAAGAAGCTTGCCGCGCACTTCAGTGGCAAAGAGATTCCCGGCATTGAAGACAATCTGAGGCTCTGCGCGCGATGCTCGCGCCCCTTGCCCGAAGACACCGACGTCTGCCCTGCCTGTCTGAATCGCGGCAAGACCTTGCTAAGGCTCTTCGAGTTCACCAAGCCGTACCGCTTCCGAATCTTCTGGGCGTGCGTGCTGGTGGTGATGGGCACGATCGTGGCGTTGCTACCGCCCTTCCTCACGCGGCACCTCATCGACGACGTGCTCACCGACAAGAAGACCTATCTATTCGGATGGTTGATCGGTGGCCTCGTCGCAACCCAAGCTCTCTCGAACCTCATGCAGGGGGCCCGCAACCGGAATACGGCCTACCTCAGTCGGGGTGTCACCATCGACATCCGCACACGCTTGTTTCACAAGCTCCAGCAGCTCAGTATGGGCTTCTACGACAAGCGCAACGTGGGCTCGCTGATGAGCCGGATGACGAACGACACCGGGGCACTCTATGACGTGCTCGTCGATGGCATTCCGATCACGCTGAACAACGCCGCGCTCCTCATCGGCATTCCGATTGCGATGTTCATCATGAACTGGCAGATCGCGCTGTGGGCGTTGTTGCCAGTACCATTGGTGCTGTGGGCCGTCAACCGGTTCCGCAAGAAGATGATGCGAGTTTGGAGTCGCTACTGGCATAGCTGGTCGCGCATGAGCTCCTCGCTGAACGGCGTCTTGCAAGGCACGCGAGTCGTTCGCACCTTCCGCGGCGAAACGCGCGAGGAAGACAAGTTCGGGCGGCGCATCCGCGATCTCGCCCAAACCGGCTACACCGCCGAAATCGGCTGGTCGAACTTCTTTCCGATGGTCATGTTCGTGATGAGCCTGAGCGGGTTCGTGATCTGGTGGGTCGGTGGCCAGTCCGTGCTGGCCGGCGCGATGACGGTCGGCGAACTGACGGCGTTCATCGGCTACGTCACGATGATGCGCGAACCGCTCATGAGCCTCCAGCGGTTCATCGACTGGGTGTCGCGGTCGCTGACGGCCGCCGAGCGCGTGTTCGAAATCCTCGACACTCCCCTCGATATCGAAGACTCGGCGCACGCCCAGGCGATGCCCGAGATTCGCGGCGCGGTCAAGTTCACCGATGTTCACTTCGGCTACGAGAAGGCGCGAGAGATCGTGCATGGCATCGATATGGAAGTTGCGGCGGGCGAGATGATCGGCCTCGTCGGCCACTCGGGAGCGGGGAAGTCCACTCTGATCAACCTGCTCCTGAGGTTCTACGATCCCACCCAAGGACACATCGAGATCGACGGCGTTGACCTGCGCCACATCAAAATCGACGACTTTCGCCGTCAGGTCGGCGCGGTGCTGCAGGAGTCGTATCTCTTCCCAGGTTCGATCAAGGACAACATCGCCTACGGTCGCCCCGATGCGACGCTCGAGGAAATCATGGCCGCTGCCCACGCCGCGAATGCGCACCACTTCATCGTGCATTTCCCCGACGGCTACGACACTTACGTCGGCGAGCGGGGCCATCGCCTATCGGGTGGCGAGCGTCAGCGCATCGCGATCGCCCGTGCGATCCTGCACAACCCGCGAATCTTGATCCTGGACGAGGCGACCGCCTCGGTCGATACCGAGACCGAACGCATGATTCAAGAAGGCCTCGATCGGCTCGTGCAAGGGCGGACGGTGTTCGCGATCGCGCACCGACTCTCGACGCTGAAAAACGCCGACCGCCTGATCGTGATGGACGACGGCCGGATCGTCGAAGTCGGCACGCACGAGGAACTCCTCGCGAACCCGATGGGGCAATACACCAAGCTGGTGAAGATGCAGCTTGAGATGAACAAGGTGCGGTCGGGATTCCTGGGCGAAGTGCCCGAGGAAGAGGAAGTCGCTAGCCCTTGAGCACCGCGATCGTCACGCCCTGGCCGCCTTCGCCCGCCTCGCCTTCGCGGTAGAACTCCACATCGCGGCACTTGCGCAAGTAGTCGTGCGTCACCTGGCGAAGGATCCCGCCCCCCTTGCCATGCACAATCCGAACCTGATGCAACCCCGCCAGCACCGAGTCGTCGATAAACTTCTGCAGCTCGACCAATGCCTCTTCGGCGCGCAAGGCTCGCAGGTGGAGCTCGGTTTCGGCGACCATCGCCCGTTCCAGCCCCATCCGAACGCTGGCTTTCGGGGCTTGCTTGATCGGCACATTGACGGGTGTCAGCGCCGCCTGCGGAAGCTTCAGCTTGATCGGCCCAACCTGAACCTGCGCCTGGTCGCCCACAAGCTCAAGCACGGTTCCATCTTGCCGGTAGCCCGCCACCCGAACGGTCATCCCTTTCTCGATTTTGACCGGCTCGGTCGCCGCGCTGGGCGTTCGGTAGGTTTCCGCTTTTTGCCGTCCCTTGCCCTGAAGCGACTTTAGCTTGCCGCGAATCTCGGCGAGCTTCTTCTCGTCGACCGCCTTCTTGAGTTCGTCGAAGAGCGCGTTGGCTTCGAGGCGAAGCTCGCGCAGCGTGCCCTCGATCGATTCTTGGGCCCGCGCATGAACGGTGCGGCGGATTTCCTCGGCTTCGGCCAGCTTGGCGGCGGCTTTCTGCTCGGCGGCGCGAAGTTCGTGCAGTCGCCTATCGGCTTCGCCTTGGGCGATTCGGGCTTGGCGTTGGGCGTGTTCCAGCTTCTCCAGCATCCGACCAACCTCGGCTTGCGAGTCATCGAGATACGCATTGGCGCGCTCCACCACGGGCTTGGGAATGCCGTATCGCTCCGCAATCTTGAGCGCGTGCGACGCCCCCGGCGAACCCATGAGCAATCGATAGGTCGGCCTCAACGATTTCGGATCAAACTCCATGGCCGCATTCGCGAACCCTTCTTGCTCATAGGCAAACGCCTTCAGCTCACCGTAGTGGGTGCTTGCGACAACGATTGCGCCGTGGTCCACCAGGTGCGACAGAATCGCCTTGGCCAGCGACGCGCCCTCCGCGGGGTCCGTGCCAGCGCCGATCTCATCGAAGAGCACGAGCGCGCCGGGCTTGAGCCCCTTGATGGCGGCCGCGATGTTCTTCAAGTGGCCGCTGAAGGTCGACAGCGACTGCTGCAAACTTTGCTCGTCGCCGATATCCGCCCACACCTGGCTGAACACGCCCAGCCGAGCCTGCCGCGCGGGAATGAACAGCCCCGCCTGGGCCATCATCGCGAACAGCCCGACCGCCTTGATCGCGACCGTCTTGCCGCCCGTGTTCGGCCCCGTGATGAGCAATGCCCGGTTGCCCATGCCAACCTCGATATCGAGAGGCGTCACCTTGGTGCCCTGACTTTCCAGAAGAGGATGCCGGCCGCCTTCGATGATCAAGCCCGGCGTTTCCGCCCGCAAGGGGATGCCGGCCTTCTGCTCGAACGCGAGCTTTGCCTTGGCGAAGATGAGATCGAGGACCGCGGCGTGAGTGAGGCCGGACTCAAGTTCGTCGGCATGGCCTCCAACAATCCCCGACAGCTTGGCGAGGATGCGGTTGATCTCCTCTTTCTCGGCGGCTTCGGCTTCGCGAACTTGGTTTCCAAGCTGGAGTACGTCTTCAGGTTCGACAAAGACGGTCTGACCACTCCCGCTGGTGTCGTGGACGATGCCGCGGATACGGCTCTTGTATTCGGCTTTGACGGGTACGACATAGCGCCCGTCACGGACGGTGTAAATGGGGTCGCTGAGCAGGTCGCGGTGCTTGGTCGTATAGGTCTGGATCCGCTCGATGAGCCGGGATTGCAGGCCGCGTTTGCGCTGGCGGAGGGTGCCCAGTTGGGGGCTGGCTCCGTCGCGGACTTCGCCTGCGCCGTCGATGGCGTCATTGAGCGTGCGCTCAAGGTCGGGCAGACTCGGCAGCCATTCAGCGTGGACCACGAGCCGCGGGCAGGTCTCTCGCTTGGGCATGAGGAACTGGCGGAGCGCGCGCATGGCGGCCATCGCGTCGGCGATCTGAGCGAGTTCAACCGATCCGAGGACACCGCCCTTCTTGGCGCGGCGGAGCTGGGGTCGGCGGTCCTGGACGGCGACGAGCGCGGGCGGGGTGGACTGCGCGATGAGGTCGTGGGCTTCTTGGGTAGCGGCAAGCTGCTCCCAGACGGGTTCGGACTCGGCCTCGGGGACTAAGCTGAGGGCAGCCGCGCGCGCTGCCTCGGTATCGCAATGCCGAGACAGCTGTTCGAGCACGAGATCGAACTCGAGGACGCGCCGACCGTAGTCCATGGCTAGATTATGGGGGATTGGCTCGGGTCTTCTCGGTCCGCCCCGAGCAAACCCGAGCCAATCCGAACTAACCCGAACCAATCCCCGCATCATGATGCGTTGATGCGACGTCATAATGATGATATGCGCACCACCATTGATCTGGACCCGCGAGCGCATCGGCTCGCGAAGATGCTCGCCGCGAAGTGTGACGTGAGCCTCGGCGCGTTTGTCAGCGAACTCATCCTCGACACCTACGACCCCAAGACGGTAGGCGAGGTCGAAGTCAACGAAGTCGGCTGGCCGGTCATCAGCGTCGGACGCCCGATCTCGGATGAAGAGGTGCAGAGCCTCATCGAGGAGCAGTGACCTATCTTCTCGATGCCAACGTGCTGATCGCGGCGACGACCCTCGAGCACGTCCACTACAAGCGGGCGGTCGCTTGGCTGACTCAGCGCCCGAACATCGCCACCTGTCCGATCACGGAGGCCGCGCTCGTCCGCTACCTGATGAGGGTGTCGAGTAGTGGCCCCGAGATGGCGCGAACGATCCTCCGCCAGATTCGGGCTTGGCCTTCGCACGCGTTCTGGGCCGCGGATGTGTCGCATCTGGATGTCGATCTGGGTCGCCTCATGGGCCCGCAGCAAGTCACCGACGCGTATCTCGTTGCGCTGGCGATTGCCAAGGGCGGCCGGGTGGCCACGTTCGATGAGGCGCTCGTGGCCGTACATCCGCAAGCGATCCTGATTCCCGCTGAACCTAGCGCCTGATCTGGCTCACGATCGTCGGGTCGGTGATCTTGTCATCATTCATCAGCAACAGCGCCTTGCTGATGATCACGGCCAGTGTGCCATCGCCCTCAAACGGCAGATAGGGCGTGCCTTTGGTGCTTCCGCGGTCCGGGACGATGCAAAGATACTGGTCGTTTGGGGACATCAGAATGTTTCCGCTGCCGAGGTGAATCTTGTACGACCTGATCTTGCCCCGCACGGTCAAGAAGTTGCCTTCGATGGATGAGATCGAGCCAAACGCCAGCCGCGGGAGCAGGCGCTCCAAGACGGCCCGCCGAGTGATTGCGCTCACCGATAGCTCGGGAGCAAAGGCGAACTCTCGCCAGTAACCCACGAACTCGCCGCGGTCGGCCCATGTGGGGTCGTTGCCGATGCTGGAAACGCCCACGAACAGGTCAACATCGCGCATCACTTCGGTGAACACCTTGGGCGGGATCATGTCGATGTTCAGCGTCTCACCGCGGAGGTTCTTGAACCTGACTTGGTCGGTCAGCACAAAGGTGGCGATGCCGATATCCGTCATGAACGCCTGTTCGTTGGCAGCGTTGGTCTCGGGCATTTGCACAAAGAACTCGACGACCAGGCCGTGTTCTTCCAACGTCAGCGACGGAGGCGCGAAGTCTGCGTCAAAGTAGCCTTGAAGCTGGACCTTCCAGCCGCGTTGGCGCATGAGCGCGGCACACTGATGTTGTTTCAGGACGTGGGCGGCGTACCGGTTTGAGTAGCGGGCGGTCGAGCGTTCGGCGTCGGTGAGCAGATAGACCTCGCGGTGGGCTTGCTTGAACGGCTGAACCAGCTCGCGGGATACCAGATACTCGCGCCATGCCTCGACGCTGCGGATGCCCTGATCGAGCGGATGCCAAAGCTGCACGAGCGTGTCATGTCCGAGCCCCTCAATAGGCTTGCCCTCAACGTCCACAAGCTTACCGTCGGCCCAGATGCCGGCCACCTCGCGATCGGATTCGACGAATCTCCAGATGAGTCGGCGGCTGATGGACTGCAGGAGCGGATGGTCAAGATACCGCTCGCGCCAGATAGGATAGTCGTGCATGCGCTCTTGCAGGAACTGCGATTCGATGCGGCCGCGCTGGGCGGTGAGGCTGCTCTCGATCTCCTTCTTGAGCTTGGTGATTTCGAGGCCGGTTGCTTTGTGCGCCTCAGGTAGCGTCGGCTTGGATTTTAGCGGGCGGCCGTCGCGCGTCCAGGCCACGCTCACGCCATCGGAGGAGACGGTTAGAGTTGCTGTTAAGTCGTCCAGTACCCACTGGCGTCGACTGTTAGCATCAAGCTCAAAGGTGGGAACGACGAGTTCCTCAAGCTCGGCGACGGTGACACCTCGCGCAACTGCGGCGGCTTGGAGAGTCTGCTTGAGGCTGTTCTGGAGTGTCGTCGTTGCGAACTTTCCCTTCGCCCGGGCGAGTTGGGTGAGAGCCTCGGTCGTGCCAAGTTCAGCCAGAGCGTAGAGGCAAGCTCCAAAGGCCTTCTGCGCCCTCGGTCCAAAGCCCGAGAGTTTGTGGCCCGTAGCGACGAGCAACTGGCCCAACAGGCTGGGGACCGCCGGGTGATGGACCATTCCCAGCATCAGGCAGAGGCCGCGCAGTTCATCACTGATCAGCGGATTGGTCGGCACTTCTAGCTTGCGGACGCCTTCCAGCATGGCCTCGAAGCGGAGGATGAGGGCTTCGGGGTCGTGCTTGGCCACGATCTCGCGGGCGTCCTTCAGCCACTTGGCGGTAGGTCTTGCGGACTTTGCTTTGAACGCATGGATGGCGATGTCCAGCACCGGCGCATCGGCAAACGGAACTTGCCAGTCCTCGATAGTCGGCGGTATGTGTTCTTCATTGCCCTGGATCGCTTGCTGGAGCTCGAAGATCTGCTTCCGGTCCTCCGCGTCGAAATGGAGGCCGGGCCTTTGGAAGGCTCGCAGCGTTTCTTCAAGCACCCGGCGACTCCTTGGCGTCAAACCAACTTGCTTATAGTGGCGGAGCGCGATTCGGGCCATGACGTCTCGCGGAAAACGTCGCGCACGGTCAAGGTTGGTGATCTGGGTCAGCAGCATCAGTTCGGCATCTTCGAACTCGCCCCCCTTGCTCATCAACTCCCTGAGCAACGCATCGATCCAGAAGTCCCGATCGCCGTGATCGTCACCCAGACGGTCTCGGATTCGCTCGGCGAACGCGCAGGCCACCCGCGCGACGGCCCGCCTTGACGACTTGAGCTGCTCAGCTTCCGGAAAGGGCTCCATGCCAGAGTAGTAGAAGCCATAGCGTGACTTCTTGACAAATCTGATAAACCGCTCCAGGAACTCGTGCTCCGCCTGATACTCCGACTTGCGCCCGAACGGATTGAGTCGCTTCAGATCCAACGCCTAGCCTCCGATCAACGGAACCAACCGCAGAAAGCTCACCGAGTCGTCCGGATACAGCGTCACTTCTTCATCCAGCGAGGACGCCTGTCCGCTTGGAAGCAAGACTAGAAAGCCCTGACGCTCGAAGGCGTCAAGCGCGATCTTCACTTGGGCGTCGGCACTTATCTCCCTAAAGGTCCGCTTCCGCGGGCCGTTCAGCATTTCTTCGACGTCGCTCGGTTGGATCAAACCGTAGAAGCGCTCGGGGCGTTCGCGGTTGTACCGATCAACTTCGGCGCGAACGCGTCGCTCAATGAGCTCGCGAACCGAGATGCGACTCTCCGGAAGCTCAAGCGTCGGCCCGTCAATCAACGCGCCGAGCGTGGATTCATCAAAGGTGCGGACCGTTACCATCGCTTTATTGTAACGCAGTACGTGGGCCATACTGCAAGAAATGTCGAGATACGACCGGTTGAAGGCGCTCGATGAAGTCGGCGAAGCGGGCGCGGAACGTCTGCGTCAGGCTGAGGTTGCGGTCGTTGGGCTGGGTGGACTCGGGTGTGTGATTGCCGCCTACCTCGGGGCAGCGGGCGTGGGGAAGCTGACGCTCATCGACGACGGTGTGATCGACGAGCCTGATCTGGGAAGACAATGGCTGTACACGCCAGCTGATCTGGGGCGACCTAAGGTTGAGGTGGCGGCCGAGCGGCTGATCCAGCAAAACCCGCAGCTGGCGGTTGCAACTCATGTCAAGCGACTCGCCCATCCGGACGACACTGGGTTGCTGGGAGATGCGAAGGCTGTCGTCGAAGGCACGGATTCACTGGGCGCGAGGCGGACGTTGAATGCAGTGTGCGTCCAGCGTGGCTTACCTGTCGTGTTTGGCGGCGCGGTGGCGGGGACGGGCTTTATTCAGACCGTCACGCCCGGTCACGCGTGCTACGAGTGCGTTTGGACGGATCGGACGCTGTGCGGGGATTGCGCCGAGGTTGGTGTGTTGCCGTCGCTGGTGGGCGTGATCGGTTCGCTGCAGGCGAGTGAGGTGTTGAAACTTGTGTTGGGAATCGGTCGTCCGCTAGAAAACAGGATCCAGCTGGTGAATGTGCTCGACGGTTCAAGCCGGACTCTCGACGTGCGGCGAAGGGTGGATTGCCAAGTTTGTGGAGGGCTATGATGGTTTCATGACCAGCCGTGTTAAGAACACGAAAGGGCTAGCGCCGGCTGTCGTGGCCCTGGGGGCTGTCGCGCTTACCGTCGGCTGGCTGAACTCCGCGTCTCCGAAGCCTTACGAGAGGGCCCACGAGATCGGCCTTGAGCAGGACGCGCTGCTTGCCGTTCACATGGCGTTGACGGAGAAAATCGGACCGCATGGCGTGGTTCTGCGGATGGGGGAATCGTCGGCCATAAGCGATCTCGTGAAGCTTGAATCCTATGCTAAGAATGAAGAGGTTGTTCGCTACGTTAGAGCGAATCGCGAGAACTATCGGGTGCCTATGAGAATCCAGGGCAAGCGGATTGATGACTTGGCTCGCCTCGAACCGCTGGTTGTCCTCGTGGGCTCGCCGCGACACTACAGCGGCGTGACCGTCGATGGGACGCTGCTTAAGGAAAAGTGAAGATGGACCCAATCGCCCGCCACAAGGCTTCAGTTGCGGAGGATGTAGCTCACTATCGGCTTTTAGTGGAAAGGCTCGAAGTGTTGTGGGAATGGTCGCCGGAAGACTTAGTGCATGATCTGATGACGCGGACCATCATTGACGATCAATGGGCCACGCTGGTCGAAAGTGGACTGGCTGCCGAAGTTCTTCAGCTAGACGAGCGATTCCTTGAAGCGACCGTTGAGCATACGACGTGGCGGTCATACGCCGGTCGTGGATCAACGCAGTTTTGGTGGCGCTTACCTAAGCGGCTCGGAAAGGAGTGGCACGAGATGTATCTGCCCGACATTGAAGCTGGACTGTATGAAGTTTAGAGTGACGCGCGGAAAGAAACCACGAAAGCGTGCTGGAAAAGGTAAGCCGCCAGAGACAGGAGGGCTGTAAGAGTGCAACGATGGAAGAAGCTCATCATCGTGTCATCGATCGTGCTCGCCTTGATCGGTGCAACATGCGTGTGGTTGTTCCTCATGCAGCAAGAGCTTGATAGCAAACGTTTTGTGATCAACATGCCTAACATGGTGCGACGGTATGTTAAGCAAGAGGGACGCTACCCGCAGGATATGGAGTCGCTCATCATTGCCAATCAGAGCAAGTCTTCAGAGTCTATCCTCGGACCGATGCGACGCCGCGGTGCGAAGCTCACGGTATTGCACGAGGACGACAGCGTCTACCGCATCCGGCTCGTCATGGGTGGTCCGAAGCCCGTCGACGTCATCTTGAACATCGACAAGAAAGAACTGCTTAAGGAGTGAGTGGCAAAATGCGACGGAAGAAGCTCATCATCGTGTTGTCGGCCGTGGTCGTGCTCGTTGGAGCCGCGACTGTCTGGCTCTACTTGGGCCAACTGGACGACGAGAATCGTTATGTTAACTTTAACATTGAAAGCCGCATTGATGCCTACGCTAAACAAGAAGGGCATTACCCGCGAGACATGGCTTCACTCGTGTCGGCTCTGGAACATGAGGGCCCCGAGTCCATCCTCGGCCCGATGCGGCGGCGCGGCAAGCTCACGATCTTGCACGAAGACGAGAAAGTGTACAGGGTCCGGTTGACCATGAGCGGTCCACGACCCATGGACATCACCCGTGACATCGACAAGGAGCAACCGGTGAAGTTTGAGCCACCTGCCCCCGAAGACTAGCCGACACGACCCCTCAGTCTCGCTTCGCGAGCCAACTCCCCTCCAAAGGGGAGCAACCTCCGTATCCGAACGAACACTCGTCACTCAACAGTCGTCACTCAAACCTCGTCACTCAAACCCCGTCAATCAACCCACTCCGGGTATACCGATCAGAGTGCTCGAGGTTCGACATCTGGTCAAGGAATACAAGGCTTTCCGGGCCGTGGACGACCTCTCATTCACCATCAACCCCGGTGAAATTGTCGGCCTGCTCGGGCCCAACGGCGCGGGCAAGACCTCCGCGCTCCGCTGCATGGCGGGCATCCTCCGCCCGACCTACGGCCAGATCCTGATCAACGGGCATGACCTTCAAGCCGACCAAGCCAACGCCAAAGCCGGCCTCGCCTTCGTCCCCGAGTTGCCGTCCCTCTACGAACTCCTCACCGTCAAAGAGCACCTGAAGTTCGTCGCCATGTGCTTCAACACCGTCGAGGTCTACGAAGAGCTCAAGGACGAGCTGCTCGAACGCTACCGCCTCAAAGACAAGCAGGATGACCTCGTGGCCACGCTCAGCAAGGGCATGAAGCAGAAGCTCGCGATCGCCTGCGCACTGGTCCACCGCGCGAACGTGATGATGTTCGACGAACCGATCATCGGCATCGACCCGGCCGGTGTCGTTGAGGTGAAGGACGAGTTCCGCCGCGCGAAGGATCGCGGAGCGGCTGTGCTGGTTTCAACTCACCTCCTCGACACGGCGGAGAAGCTGTGCGACCGGGTGATCATCTTGACCAAGGGTAAGAAGATCGCCGAGGGCACCCTCGCCGAACTCCAAGCCCAGTTCAACATGGCCGACCGAAGCCTTGAAGATGTCTTCCTCGAACTGACCGATGAGCCACGTCAAACCGCTCCTGTTTTTGACGTCTAGGACCATCTTCAATGGTCTGAAGCGGGCATTGACGACTCCACGCCGCCTGATCAGCGTGGTGCTGGTGGTGGCGTACTACTTCTTGATCTTTGTGCGGCCGGCGATGGGCCGATCAGTTTCGCAAGGCCCGGAGCTACCGCCGGGCACGCGCACGTTCGACTTTCCGCCGCTTGCCGTCATCGACGGCGTTTCATTCGGACTGTTCGCGGTGCTTTCGTTGCTCATGTTGGGCGGCGTGATGAGTGCGAATTCGAACTTCAAACCAGCCGATGTCGATGTTCTGTTCTCCACGCCGCTCTCGCCACGGCTCGTCTTGACGTTCCGCATTTTGCGCGACTACTTGCTCACGCTGTTTGTCCCGCTGCTCATTGCCATCTTCGGACTCCGGCCCGTCCGCATGGGCTGGGAGGCGATCTTCCGCGACATGCCGAACCCCGAGTATTCGGGCTTGGCCTTGCGGTTCATGATCATCTCGTGGCTCCTCATGTCGCTGACGTGGGTGGTGCTCTCCCATGCCGTGACCCTCTATGTCAACCGAACCGATCGTCACGCGGATCGTCGTCGTCGGATCTTTGCCTTTGCGCTAGGCGGGTTTGCGATCGCCGTGGTGGGTTACGTCGGATGGAGAGTTTCTGGGGTTGCTTCCGCCAGCGACGCCCTCGCGATCACCCATACGCCCATGCTCCGGATGATCTTCATCCCGGCGACGTTTGCCACGCAAATGACGATGGCGCCGTTTACGCCGCAGGGGCCCATCAATGCGCTCATGGGGGCAGGCGGTCTTGTGGCCATGATCGGGCTGTGCTACTGGTTGGCACTTCGCCAGGCGGGCTATCTCTACGACACGTCGGCGATTCGCGTCGCGCAGACCTCCAAGACGCTGGAGTTGCAGAAGAGCGGCGATGTGTCGGGGATGCTCGCTCAGCGCGCGCAGATGGGGAAGTTTCGCGGGTTGCGCTTGAGGTTTGTTGGGGGCCTGACCATGCGCGGTCCCTGGGCGCTCGTTTGGAAGGAACTCCTGCTTCAACCGCGCACCATGATGAGTTTCCTCGTCTTGTTTGTACTCGTCAGCGTGATGTTCAGCTTGATGCCCGCCCTCATGCCGAGTCGGCGCGGGGAGATCGGCTGGGTGCTGATCGCGACCCAAGCGATGACCGTGTTCATGATCACGAATGCCCTCGCCCAAACGGGCTTCTTGGAGGTGCTTCGTCGTGTCGATCTGCAAAAGCCGATGCCCTTTCGCCCGTGGGTGACGGTGACGGCCGAGGTGTTCTCCAAGGCCGTCTTAGGGATCTTCGCGTGCATTGTCGGGGGGGCGGTGGCCGTCGCATTGAAGCCAGCCCTCTGGCCGTTTGGGCTTGCATCCGTCGTGGCGATGCCCGGCTACTCGGTGTTGCTGAGCGCGTGCACTTTCTTGGTGATCATGCTGTTTCCGGACATGGAAGATTCGAGCCAGCGTGGACTTCGAGGTCTCATGATCATGCTGTCCATCGTCATCGCGAGCCTCTTTCCAGCGATGTCGTTCATCGGGATCGTTGCCCTGGGCGCCCCGCCGTACCTGGGCGGCGCGGTGGCGGGTCTGCTGGCGCTGGGCATTGCAATCGTGCTGAATGTGCTGTCTGGAAGGCTGTACGAGAGCTTCAATCCGGCTGAGTAAGGCCGTCAGCTTGGTAGAATTGACCCGTTGGGCACTCTTGACCCGCTTGCGCGGTTGAATATCTGCGCGTGAATCAGTTGTGAAACTTCATCGAGAACACAAGATTGCGATAGGATTCGTTGCCCTGTTCGCCGGAGCCTACTTCGGTTATCAGGCGTACGCGGCCTACGCAATTGACCGCGTTCAGTTTGCGCCGCTGAAGCCTTCTCGAGTGAACATCATCGGGGTCGACACGTCGGCGGGCTATCGGATCATCGTGGCGAATCAAGTCGCGCAGCTCGTTCAAGGCGGCACCGACGAGTTTGGCGCCCCCGACTTTTCCGAGACGGACAGCAACTCCAACCAAAAGCGGCGCGTGCCCTTGCGCGAGATGTTGCGAGCCCTCCAGGGTGACGAGGAGGCCTTAGGCAAGTTCGTCACCGGCATGAGCGAGGAACTTCGAAAGGCCGAGATGCCGACGGTTGAGATCGTATGGAAGGCCGAAGACATCGCCAAAGCGCTTGATGGGGACTCGACACTCGCCACGAAGCTGGAGCAAGATCTCAACATGCGGCTGGACGGGTCACCGCTCGACCAGATTCGCATGCGGTCGGTGCAGAACGGGATCGTAATTCTCAACCGAGTGCCCATCACGTTTCAGGTCGAGGGTCAAGAGCGAACGCTCAACTCCGAAGTCAAGCTGCCGTACCGCCCCCGCTTCATCGAAGACCTGGAAAAGCGCTACCAGGAACGGTTCCAGCAAACGGCACAGCAGGTGATGGGTTACTACTTGGAACTTGCCGATGAGCAGGCCGCGAACCCTGGCTCGAAGGAAGATGTCGCGAAGAGTCTGCGAAATCGCATTGATCCGAAGTTACTCGAATCGCGGTTCGTGCCCGATGCGCTTCGCGTGCTTAAGAACTCGACCGTCCTTCTGAACGACACGTTCATGAAGAAGGCTTCCTTTTCCGAGCAGCCAGGCCCCGAAGGCAAACCCGTTTACGATTTGGCGATCGACGTATCGGAAGAAGGACGCCAGCGATTGTGGCAGTTTTCTCGCAAGCACCAAGGGGTGCAACTCCTTTTAGTTGTCGATGGCATTGCAATTGCGGCTCCCCGTGTTCGCGGAGAGTTAACGCTTCCTCAGGTCACCATCAAGCAGGTGCCTGACCGTGGTCTTGTTGAAGACGCGGTAGAACTTATCAACTCGCTCAGGAACAATCCATGAAGAAACAGTGGTTTAGTGTGATCGCCCTCCCTCTCGCCCTCGGGGCCGTCGGTTGTGGCAAGTCGAACTCAACGGAGTACAAGCCCGTTGCCCCTAAGGAGCCGGAGGTCGTTTCCGTCAAGGCGGGCGAAGAGCGCACACTCTTCCCCCTGACTGTCGGCAATCGCTGGTCCTATGATGCCGTGAGCATCGTGCTGACTCAGGCCGGAACCGTTCGAACTCCCGCCACGCTCATCCTTGAAGTCACGAACGTGACGACCGAGGGCGATGTCACCAAGGCGACGGTCGATGTGTTCAAAGGCGAGGTCCTCCAGGACCGGCAGCTGTGGGTGATCAACAACTCGGGCATGTATCAGGAGCAGACCGGTCTGGAAAAGCCGTTGCGACCCGACCCCATGCAGCTTGCGCTGCCGTTCCCGATTGAGGTCGACAAAGTGGTGACTTGGACCGGTAAGGCACCCGGGCCTGAGAACAAGGTGGTTGATGTTCAGCAGGAAGTGGTCAACAAGGGCGTCGAAGATGTGGACACCATTGTCGGTATGATGAGTGCGTATCGGGTGGAGACGACGCAACGCCTGAAGGTCAGAAACGAGGACGTGACCGTCACGAACGTGTCATGGTGGGCTCCGAAGATTGGTCTCGTCCGATATAAGCAAGAAGCGAAGGCGGCCGGACGTATGCTCCAGTCTCAGACGCTGGTCTTGCAACAACACACGGTCAAATAGCCGTACGGAATACACGATGGATAGGTTGAAGCGGTGGTGGATCGCCCCGGTGCTCGGGGCATTGTTAGTCGGTTGCCAGTCGAACGAGGCAAAGAAGCCAGACCCCACCGCGGGAAACGGCGGGGGCAACCCCGCTGAAACCAAGACCGACCCGCCTAAGCCCGAGGTTCCCGCGAGTTACAAACACGCGGGCTTCGACTATTACGGTCTTGGGAGCGGCGCGGAACTCAAACTAGAACTTAAGCGATCGGGAACGTCCATGACCGGCGGCCAAACGTTCACTCTCGAGGAAGTCAAGCCAGACGGGGCCACGTATTTGCAAAGTTGGACGGGTGAACTTGCGGCGAGCGGGAACACGCGTTTGCTCGTGAACGACAAGGGCGTGTACGGTATCGAGGCTCAAGCCAAGAAGATTGACCCTCCCCAACTGCAGATGCCGGCCGACCCGAAACCCGGTTTCACGTGGCGAAGCGACTCCAAAATCGAACTTCCAGGCGGCTCGATCGATAGCACCGACAACAAGGTCGTTGGAGTGAAGACCGTAACGATCGGGGGCAAGCCAACGGAAGTCTTGGTGATTGAGCGCACGTCCAAGGCTTCGTTGCCCAACGCTGAAGGCAAGATGGTGCCTCAGACCCTCAAGGCCATTGAGCACTACCAAAAGGGCGTGGGCGCGGTCAAAGTTGAGGTGACCGTGTCAGGGGCAGGCGTTCCCACCAACACCTTCTCGATTGAGGTGAAGCCGTGACGATGCTTCTTGCGGCCGCCATTTTTGCGCCGAATATCGCTGAGTTTTTTCCGCTCAATCCGGGTGACTCGTGGGAGTATGTCGCCGAGGGCGCGGGAGGAACCATCCGGCTTACGAACCGAGTGCAGGCTCCGAAAGAGGTTGGCGACGTTCCCGTGGCCTACCCGGTTGACACCTTAATCCAGGGGCGAACTACGGGCACGACTTACTACATGGTCAAGGAGAACTCAGTTTACGTCGTCGCCTTCGACATCAAACGGCCGCTCTTTGAGCCCAGGCAGATGTTGACGATGGGCGAGAAGACCGTGAAGTGGGACTATCAGTTCACCGAAGATTATCTTCCCGTCGACGTAAAGAACGAAGCCACATTGCGCGGGCGCCGAAAAGTGCTCGACCGCGAGGTTGATGTGCTAGAGCTCAAGGTTGAGGCGGTCATGGGCGATCCCAAGGGTGCCAATGAGCGGATGAGTCAGGTGTTTCTCTACGGCCGGGGCATCGGGTTAATCGAAATGACGGAAGATCGTAAGGTCGCTCGCAACACCTTTAAGCGAAAGATGAAGCTGGCGAAGTACACGCCAGCCGCCGCAAGCGAAACTGACGGTAACTAGGCCACGCAACCTTGATCATGCCCTCTTATCGTCACCGTCACCTCGGACTCGCGGCCCTTTCCATGGCGGCGTTGATCGGTGTGATTCAAGGCTGCAAGCCGGCGGGCGGTGGTGGACCCGTGATCCGCACCGCGGTCGAACTCTTGCCCGATGCGCTCTACTCCCCAAAGGCGGTCTTGAATTACGGCGGGACCCCAGTGGCGGTTGAAATGAAGCGCGAAGTGGAGGATTCGACGGTGAAGTTCATGTTGCTAGCCCACGACCAAGTCGTTGAGACGGAGACGTACATGTCTTCGGTGGGTGAGTTTGCCCTGGTTTCAATCGACGAGGAGTTCGTTCCGCCGTTACCGCTCTTGAAGTTCCCAATGACCATTGGCGAAGGTTGGACATGGAAGGGCGAGTTGGTCGTGGGAGGCCGCCGACACGCCGCGGAAGCGGAGATCAAGCCCTCCACCGAGCAACTCTATCTCACGAAAGCTGGCGGGCTAAACACGGTCAAAGTCGAGGTCCATCTGCAAATCGACACCAAGACGGCCACTCCTGCCAAGCGCCCAATCACCTATTGGTTTGTCAAGGGGAAGGGCATTGTCCAGCGTGAGATAGGCAAGGCGACCTCGCGTGCACCCGCGCCTTCGGATTAGCGTATGGCCAGCCTTGCCGGCCCCAAGAGAAGCTACTCGCTGAGCCGCCACTTCACCCGGCTTGACTGGTGGATGGTGCTGGCCGCATGCCTCTTGATGGGCATGGGGTTGTTGTCGCTGTACAGCATTGACCACGCGGCGAACTCGGATTACTTCACCAAGCAGATGCTGCGCGTCGTCATCGGAGTCGTGCCGTTCGCGGTGTTTTGGCTGGTTAAACCCGACTTCTGGCGTCGCTGGGCAGGTCCGCTCTACTTGATCAACCTCAGCTTGCTCGTGCTCGTCCTCGTCGCGGGTCGCTCAAGAAACGAGGCTCAACGATGGCTCGAGGTGGGTCCCCTCGACTTCCAGCCAAGCGAGCTCGCGAAGTTGCTCATCGCCATCACGGTCGCCGCCTACTTCGTCCGCGAGAGTGCCCGCGGTCCGATCGGCCTGGGAACCTTCCTCAAGTCGTTCTTCCATGTGGCGATACCGATGGCCCTGATCTTCAAGCAACCGCACCTTGGCTCGACGCTCGTCATCGGCGTCATGTGGCTGGCCATGTCGATTGCAGCGGGTGTACGCCTTCGGTATGCCGTCGGCGCCGTCGTGCTCGGGGTTGTGGCTCTGGCGGCCGCGTTCTTCATTCCGGGGATTCTCAGCGCGTATCAAAGGGAACGTGTGCTTGGTCTCTTCAATCCCGACCCACGGGGCTCCGGCTATCAGGTCGAGCGTGGCCTCGTCGCGATCGGCTCGGGTGGCCTGACCGGAAAAGGGTTCCTCAAGGGCGAGCAGAAGAGCCTTAAGTTCATCCCTGAACAGCAGACCGACTTCATCATCACCGTGATCGGCGAAGAAGGTGGGTTGGTCGGATGCACCATCGTGTTGCTGGTCTTTGGGCTCCTGTTGGTTCGCATTTGGCTCATCGTGTTTCAGGGGGCCGAACCCTTTGACCGCATTGTCGCGGCGGGCCTATTGGCGATGTTCGCATTTCACTTGACCGCCAATTTGGGGATGGTGTTGCGCCTTCTGCCCGTTGTGGGCCTCTGGCTGCCGTTCATGAGTTTTGGTGGAACCGCAATCTGGTTATGCATGGCCGCAATTGGACTGCTATTGAACCTGAGAAGTCGAAGCGAAGTTGCGGAGTTCTAGTAGGAATACTGGTTTCTGCCGGATGTAATGCGCATGTAACGGCCGCGTTCTATACTGGAAGCGAGGTCTCACATGAAGATCAAACTCTCGATTCTTGCCCTCGGTCTTGTGGCCGCTGTCCACGCCGACTTCCAACTCCTCGTAGCCGAAACGCCAGCGGGGAGCGTTGGATCGGGTTCTTGGCTGGGCGTTCGTCGATACGATGTCGCCGGAACGGGCGGTAGTGCCGCGTTGGGCAACGGCATCGCGTCGTCGCTGCTCTCCGACCCGGCCGGGCTGGCGTTCAGTCCCGATGGCGAGCTGTTCGTTGGCAACCGCCACGGCAACTCCGCCGCGAGCAGTGTCTCGCGTTTCAACTACAACAGTGGCACCGACACCTATGACCCGAACGGTGTGGTCACAGGCAACAGCTTGTTCGGCACTCATGGCATTGTGTTCTCGGCGAATGAGCTGTTTGCGACCAACGTCAACGGCCCGATTTCACGGTTCAGCTACTCGGGTGGGGTCGTGACTGCCAATGGCACACTGGGCTCTGGCCCCAGCCGAGACGCCTTTGTCTCCGGGAATGGCCAATGGCTGTACGTGACACAGGGCGTGTCTGGAAGCCTGCTCCAATACGACATCGCCACCGGCAACTTGGTTAACTCGTTCGGCATTGCCGGTGCGGCTGGCCTGCATAACGGCAACTGGCGGGGCAACGATCTTTATGTCGCCGGATTTGCGTCGGGCACCGTGCACCGGATCAGCTTCGATTCGAACGGTGGGGTGTCGGGTTCAAGCATTGTCGCAACAACGTCGGGCCCGATCAGTCTCGCTTTTAGCCTCGACGGCGAAGAAATGTTCGTCGCGGGGCACACGAGCGGCATCATCGATCGCTACATGCACAGCAGCGGTAGTTGGAGTCACTCAGGGACGATTGTGACCAACGTCCAGATGGGCGACATCCATGTGGTTCCTGAGCCGGCGACCATGGCCGTTCTTGGGTTGGGTCTTGCCGCGCTGGTCCGCCGTCGTCGAAGCTAGCCCTCGGTGTTTGAATCGGTCGGCGGGGTCTTGGCCTTCTTGGCTTCCAAGATCACGCCGGCCACAATCATGCCAATGCCAACCAAGCCGAACCACGGGAGTTGATCCTTGATCGCCTGCAGAAAAACGGCTCCAACATAGAGCAACGCAGCCCCGGCGGTGATTAACACTCCGAAATAAATGATCTTGTTCTTTGGCATGGCGATGGCTCCAATCGGCTACCCTATAGTGTAGACGGAGTTTTTGTCATGATTGCTGCCACCCCTGCCGTTCGTCGCCTGATCGATCAACTCGACGAGGCCGTTGCCATCGCCGACTGTAGCTCACTTTGCACCCGTGTCAAGGATGTGCTCCACGACATCGTGGCGAGCGGCGAAGATGTGCTTCCCGCCGAACTCTTGGTTCCCACGCCAGGTAAGTACGCGCGGAGGCTTCTGCACCGCGACCCGGACAACCGCTACAGCGTGGTCATCATGGTGTGGGGCCCTGGGCAGGGCACTCCACTTCATGACCATTGCGGCCACTGGTGCGTTGAGTGCGTTTATCGGGGGCAGATCAAAGTGGTCTCCTACTCCAAGCAATCAGAAGAAGGCGACAGCTACCGGTTCCAACCGGAGAAAGAGGTGCTTGCCGGGCTTGGTGATGCAGGTGCGCTGATCCCGCCCTTCGAATATCACACCATCGAGAACGCCCTTGAGACGCCCGCCGTGACCATTCACGTCTACGCCGAAGAGTTGGAGTGGTGCTACATCTTCCAGCCAACCAAAGCCGAGGGTGAGTTCCAGCGGGTGCGCCGCGAGCTCTGCTACTCCGAGTGACGATCCTTCCCGGTCTGATGGTTGCGGTCGCCTTGGCCGCGCTCGCCTATGCGCCCAAGTGGCTCTGGCCAACGTTTCCCGTCAGCCCGTTGCTGACGGTCATTCTGTTGGGCATGGCGATCGGCAGCGTGTTCAGTTTGCCCACGAGTTGGAAGTCGGGCCTGCAACTTGCGCAGAAGCCTATCCTCCGGTGGGGCGTGGCCGGGCTGGGATTCAAACTGTCGCTCCAAGAGCTGGCCTCAATCGGCGGCTCGGCCCTGGTGGTTGTGGTCGTTTCGACGGTGGCCGCGCTGGGGTTCGGCTGGTGGTTGGGTCGGTTGGTGGGCCTTCCCGAGAAAATGAACCTGTTGCTCGGCGTGGGGGGCGGTATCTGCGGGGCGTCCGCGATCGTTGCAGCAGATACCGTCGTGCAGGGCGAACAGTCGGACTCGGCCTTGCCGCTGGGGATCATCACGCTTGTCGGGACGGTCGGCATTGTCGTCTATCCGTTGCTCGCCCATGCGATCCAGATGGACCCGTTCATCTATGGGGTGTGGAACGGCGCGAGTCTTCACGAAATGGCGCAGGTGATCGCCGCGGGGAACGCCGTTGAGGGCGCAATCAACCCGTCGACGGTGACCAAGCTCGCGCGCATCTGCTTGTTGGCTCCGGTCGTGTTCTATCTGGGCTGGATGCTCCGACGAAAGGCGGCTTCGGCGGGCGAAGCGAAGGTGCCGCTGGTGCCCTGGTTTCTGGTGGTCTTCGTGCTGTTAGCGGCGTTTCGGACGGCCGTTGAGGTTCCGGCGGAAACGGCGAAGTTGGTTGAGAACATTGACTTGTTTGTGCTCTGCGTGGGTATGGCGGCGGTCGGCCTGTTCTCTGATTTCCGCAAGATCGTGCAGGCAGGGGCAAAGCCGATCTTGGTGGGCGTTGGGCAATGGGTGTTCCTTGCCGTGCTCTCGCTCGGCCTAGCGCTCGCCTTTTGTCAGCCCGCAAGCCCGTAAACCTGCCGTGCCGACGCGCCCGTAATTCGCGGATCAATCTTTCTGGTGAAGGTTGGGATGCGAACACGCGGATTTACGCTGATGGAACTGCTCACGGTCATGAGCATCTTGGGAATCTTGTATGCGATCACGGCGCCGGGGATCATTGCGGCCCGGTCGGCGGCCACGCAATACAGCGCGATGCAGGGGCTTCGGTCACTCGGGCCGGCGCTGAACATGTATGTCGCAGATCATGACGAGCGGTACATGATCCCGTTTCACGGCAAGATGGACGGCACCGTTTCTTGGTTTGGAAGTCGCCTGACGACGGACTCAAAGTGGTTGCCGAAAGGGGGCATCCTCTCGCCCTATACGGGCGACCGGATTAGCAAGGACCCTACGCATCAGGGCGCGGTTTCTTGGATGGGCGACGGCACGGGGTTTGGCTACAACTGGGGCAGCCTGGGTAGTGCCGGATACGTCTACAACGACAATCAGCCGCATCTTGATCAGCCGGCTTCATCGTCGGAGCTTTCCGATCCAAGCCACATGGTCGCGTTCGCGACGAGTGCCTACTTCTTTGCAACTTGGAACGGTGGCAACGGCCGTGCCTACGATTACGGCTACATTGACCCGCCCTATATGTGGCATGGCGCACCCACGATTGACTGCCGCCACCGCGGGAAGCGCAGGGTGAATGTAGAGGCCAAGTCCCTCGAGTCCGATGGGGTGGCGTTGCTCCAGTTTGCGGATGGTTCGGTTCGCGCTCTGAGGTTGGGTGAGATCAGGAACAGCTTCTTCGCAAGGCAGCCCCGGGATTAGCGACCATCTTAACAATCTTAACATTGCCTTAACGCTTGAGCGGTAGCTTTTCTTTGCAAGAGGATGCTCATGAAAAACGCAATGTTTGCGATGCTCGCCGTCAGCGCTGTCATGCTGGCGGGTTGTGGTAGTTCCGGTGGAGATGCCGGTAGCGGTTCGACAGGATCGACCGGAGGCACTCAGACCAAGAGTGACTTGAGCGGAACGATCACGATTGACGGTTCCAGCACCGTTTACCCAATCTCCCAGGCCGTGGCCGAAGGCTTCATGGACGCCAACCCTGGAGTGAACGTTACCGTTAGCGAGAGCGGCACAGGTGGTGGATTCAAGAAGTTTGTGGTTGGTGAACTCGATATCGCTGGCGCGTCGCGCCCGATCGAGCCTGAAGAGGTTGAAGCCGCCAAAAAGAACGGCATCGAGTTTGTAGAGATTCCGGTCGCGTTCGACGGTCTCAGCGTGGTCGTTCATCCCAGTAACGACTGGGCGGACACCCTGACTGTCGACGAGCTCAAGGCGATTTGGTCGCCCGACAGCAAGATCATGAACTGGAAGGACGTGCGCGCCGGATTCCCGGATGTGCCGATGAAGCTCTTCGGCGCGGGTACCGCCTCGGGAACGTTCGAATACTTCACCGAAGCCATCGTCAAGAAGAAGAAGTCGAGCCGATCGGATTATCAGGCGAGCGAGAACGATAACACGCTCGTTCAGGGTGTCGCTGGCGACAAGGGCAGCCTCGGCTACTTCGGCTATGCCTACTACATTGAGAACAAGGACAAGCTGAAGATCGTCAAGATCGACAACGGCTCGGGTCCGATCGCACCTAGCGAGACGACGATCAACGACGGTTCCTACGCGCCGCTTTCGCGACCGCTCTTCGTCTACATCAACCGCAAGGCGATGGATCGACCGGAGGTCCAAGCCTTCGCCAAGTTCCTCTTGTCAGCGGAGGGGCGTCCGTTCATCAAGACGACTGGCTACATCGAACTCCCGGCGAAGGCCTACGAACTGGCCAACAAGCATGTGGATGAGAAGACCATCGGCACGCGATTCCAGGGCGTTCAAGTCGGCCTCAAGATTGAAGACGTGCTCGCGAAAGACGGTAGCTAGACCTTGGCCAGTATCGCCCCTTCGTCAAGCCGAAGCATCCTCCGCAAACGCGGTGGGACATCGGCCCTTGTCGAAGGGGCGATCAAGTTCTTCTGTTTCCTATGTGCGCTCGTCTCCGTTTTCACGACGTTCGGAATTCTGTTCACGTTGTTTTCGGACTCGCTCGTTTTCTTTTCGCGCGTGTCCATCACCGAGTTCTTCGGCACCACAAAGTGGGCGCCGACCTATGAGCCTCCCGCCTACGGCGTCATTCCTCTGATCACCGGCACGCTCATGATTGCCATCAACTCGGGGCTGATCGCTATTCCAATCGGGCTCCTCATCGGCATCTACCTAAGTGAGTACGCCCCGTCTAGAATCCGAGCGATGCTCAAGCCCGCACTTGAGCTTCTTGCGGGCGTTCCCACGGTCGTCTACGGCTTCTTCGGCCTGTTCGTAGTAACACCTTTCCTCAAGAAGTTCATTCCGGGGATCGACACCTACAACGCGCTGTCGGGCGGCATTGTCGTCGGAATCATGATCTTGCCCCTGGTGGCATCGCTTTGCGAAGATGCAATTCGCGCAGTGCCCAAAGGTCTTCGTGAAGCTGCGTATGGGCTTGGGGCGACCAAGTTTGAGGTCACGATGAAGATCGTGGTGCCCGCTGCGCTGTCGGGCATCATGGCCAGCTTCATTCTCGCGCTATCGCGGGCGATTGGCGAGACGATGGCCGTCACCCTGGCCGCCGGCGCCCAACCCGCATTGACGCTCGATCCTCGCCAGAGCATCATGACGATGACGGCCTACATCGTGCAAATCGCGAAGGGTGATATTCCCGCCGGTTCCAACGCCTACTACACTCTTTTTGCCGTCGGTCTAACGCTCTTTGCGATGACCTACTGCATGAACATCGTTGCTAATCGGCTCGTCAAGCGCTTCCGGCAGGTGTATACATGAGTGCCAACGTTGCCCGGAAGCGCAAGGACCGTCTGTTCCAAGTCGTGTGCTTTGCTGCGACGCTGCTGGGCATCGTCTTGTTGGTTACGTTGCTGTGGAGCATCTTCTCACGTGGCCTCCCCCGCGTCAGTTTGGATTTCTTGACGAAGCCAGCTTCGTTCCGCCCAGAAAACGCGGGCATCAAGGTGCCTCTGATGGGCTCGCTGTGGGTGATCGTTCTGACGGGCCTCATTGCGGTGCCGGTTGGGGTAGCCGCCGCGATCTACCTTGAAGAGTTCACCCGCAAGAAGACGCGCCTCACGGAGTTCATCCAGCTCAACATTTCGAATCTGTCAGGCGTCCCGTCTATCGTTTACGGGCTTCTCGGTCTCGCGATCTTCGTGCGGACATTCGGTATGGGCCGGAGCGTATTGGCGGCGGCGCTCACGATGGCCCTGCTGATTCTGCCGATGGTGATCATCGTGTCGCAAGAAGCGCTTAGGGCGGTGCCGAAGTCCTACCGAGAAGGGTCGCTTGCGCTCGGCGCCTCGGAGTGGCAAACGATCCGCCGGCAGGTGCTCCCCGCCGCAAGCTCGGGCATCTTCACGGGCATCATCCTCTCCCTATCCCGGGCAATCGGCGAGACTGCGCCCCTCATCATCGTCGGTGCGGTGACCTACGCCCGGATGGTGCCGCAAAGCGTCAGCGACCCCTTCACGGTGTTGCCGATCCAGATCTACAACTGGTCGTCGGAGGCGAAAGTGGGGTTCCAGATCGCCGCGGGTGGCGCGATTGTCGTGCTCATGGTGGCGTTGTTGCTGATGAACTCGATTGCGATCTGGCTCCGTGCTCGCTCACAGCGAAACGCCTAAAGCTCGTCGTGCCCAAAGTAGAAGTGCTGCGACACCGTGCCCGGCTTGAGCCACACCAGCGCCGCCGGCAAATCGGGTAGCAACGCAGAGAACACCCGTTGCCCTTCCTTGGGCGTGAGCGGACCGCCGTCGGCGCGCACGATGAACACGTGCAAAAGGTCGTCCTCGCCCTCAAACTGATAGCGATACGGTCCCATCGCGCCCCCAAACGGGTTCTCCTCAAGCGCGATCGCTTGCAGCGCAAAGTCCGCCCCGCCGGTCGATCGCTGCGGGTCAAATCGCGGCAACGTTATCCGCGTGTCCGTCCGGATCGCCTCCATCACGGCGGCCATCACCGCGTCACGCTGGGCGAGTTCGCCAGGTGTCACGCGACTAGCCGCACCGACTCCATCGCCCGCGCGATCGCCGCGATGCCCTCGTCGAGTTCGGCGTCGGTGATCGTCAGCGGAGGCGCAAATCGGAACGTCCGCGAGCGGGTCTCCTTGGTCAAGATTCCCTCCTCAAGGAAGGCTTTGCTGAGCCGCTTCGTGTCCGTGCCCTCTCTGAACTCGAGACCCACCAGCAACCCGCGCCCCCGCACGTCTTCGACGGCGGGATGATTCATGCCGCGCAGGGCATCCTTCATGCGCAAGCCCAGTCGCGCCGAGCGATCAGCGAGGCCAAGCTCATCCATCTCGCGCATCGCCGCCATCGCCACAACCGCCGCCAGCGGATTTCCACCAAACGTCGAGCCGTGATCGCCCGGCGTGAACACACTCATCACCTCTCGGCTTCCGACCACCGCCGACACCGGCATGATGCCGCCGCCGAGCGCCTTGCCCAGGCACATCAGGTCCGGCTTGGCGGCTTCGTGCTCCCAAGCAAACCGCTTGCCCGTACGGCAGAAGCCGGTCTGGATTTCGTCCCAGATGAGGAGCACGCGATGCTGATCGCACAACTTGCGCAGGTTGGCCATAAAGCCATCGGGCGGGAACAGAATGCCGCCCTCGGCCTGGATCGGCTCGAGCAGGATCGCGGCCGTATTGGGCGTGATCGCCGCCTCAACCGCCGCCAAATCGCCGAAGGGAACCGTCAGGAAGCCCGGCGTCAGCGGGCCGAAGTGCTCCTTGTATTGCGCCTCGGTCGAGAAACTGACGATCGTGGTGGTGCGACCGTGGAAGTTGTCTTGCGCCGTGATGATCTCGGCCCGATCGGCGGCGACGCCCTTCACGGTGTACGCCCATTTGCGCGCGAGTTTGATCGCGGTTTCGACGGCCTCGGCGCCGGTGTTCATCGGGCACGCCATGTCCATCCCCGTGAACTCGCAGATGTGCTTCAGGAAGAGCGCCATCTCGCTCGTGTACACCGCGCGACTGGTCAGCGTGACCTTGTCGAGTTGCGCCTTGAGCACGCCCACGATGTAGGGGCTCAGGTGGCCGTTCGCAACCGCCGAGTAGGAGCCGATGCAGTCCAGGTAGCGCTTGCCGCTGCCATCCCAGGCGTACACGCCCTCCGCGCGGACCAGGTTCACCGGCAAGGGGTGGTAGTTGTGGGCTCCGTACTGCTCGGTGATGCGAATCGCTTCGGCATCAGACAACTCGGCGATTTCGCGCATGAGGTCGCTCATTCCTTAATTGTGGTCGGTTTGCGCGATGATATGGTGAACGTGCCAATGCTTGGACTCGCCCCAGGCGGTCTTGCCGTCTCGTTCCACGGTCTCGTGGTGGAGGACGGTGTATCCGGCGAGGAGGCGCTCGATGTCGATATCCGTATGGGCGGTGCATCCTTGCGACGCCCAATCGTCATTGGGCCCCAAGAACTGAGCCAGCAAGAGCCCGCCGGGACGAAGCGCCTCGCCCATCTTCGACCACACGTTCTCAAACTGTCCATCACTGAGCAGAAACAGCACGAACCCCGCCGTGATCGCGTCAGCAGACGGGAAATCGATCGCGGCAATATCGGCGGTCAAAACGTCGATTCCAACTCTCCCGAGCAGTCGCTCGTTCGTGGCGTCAATCGCGCGCGGATCAAGGTCAATCGCCGTCACCGTCCAGCCGCGATCAAGGAAGAACTCGGCACCTTGCCCCGCCCCGCAACCGAGTTCGAGCGCATGCCCCGACGGGCCGAGACGAAGAGCCAGGATTTCGTAGAGCGGATGCAGCCGCATGGTGCGCATCGCGCCGAAGTAGGCATCCCAATCAATCACGAAAAGCCCCGAGAAGTTTCTCGACATGCTTGGCGATCACGTCGAACTCGAGGTTGACGGAGTCGCCAACCTTTCGGTCGCCCAGGTTGGTTACCGACTTCGTGTGCGGGATGATCCAGACGGAAAACTCGTCGCCCGCGGGCTGGACGACGGTCAGGCTGATGCCATCCACGGCAATTGAACCCTTGTCGATCAGGTAGCGGCCCGTGTTCTCGGGCGCCCGGAAGCGGATCTCATCGCCGCCTTCGTTGGGGTTGATCGCGATGATCTCGCCTACAGCATCGACATGCCCCTGGACAATGTGGCCGCCGAGGCGCGTGCTTGGTCGCATGGCGCGTTCGACATTGACCCGCGTTCCGACCTCGAACCCGCCGAGGTTGGTGCGACGCCATGTCTCGTCGCTGATGTCGAACGTCAGCAGTTGCTTGACTTCCTCGACGACGGTGAGGCAGCAGCCATTGATCGCGACGCTTTCGCCAAGCGCCCACGGCTCCCAGGTGCGAAGTCCGGGCGCGAGAATCTGCAGTTGTCGCTCCGACTTTGAGTGGACCTTGCCGACGGCTTGGATGATTCCCGTAAACATCAGCCGAGCCGTCCCACGCTAAGAGGACGTCCCGTGAGGGTGACTCGCACCGGCTCCAGTGAGCGGGTTTTGCCGTTGTGGGTGACGGATTCGACGTCGCTGTGAACGATGAAGACCGCGTTGATCTTGCCGTAGCCGTCGGCAGTGAGGTTCGTTTCGATTTCGACCGACGTGGCGGTCCACTTCAGGGCGATTTCCAGTGCTGAGCGCTTGCCTTTGCGATAAGCGAACGAGTCGCCGTCGTCGGCGCGGTAGGTGTAGCTGGCTTGGCCGGGTTGCTCGGGATCGGGGAAGAGGTGGATTTCGACTTCGCGCAGGTTCTTCTGGTTGTCGGTGGGCAACCCCGGCAGCATCGGCACGATCGCGCCATTGCGGAAGTAGAGCGGCGTTTCGGCGTGATCGGGCGTGACCCGGGCTGAGGCCGTGCGCACCCACTCGCCGCGGTTGGCGTCGTACCAGCTACCTTTCGGGAACAGCACATCGCGCGTTCGCTCCTCGGCGACGACGGGGGCGTGCAGGATGGCGTCACCGACCAGGAATTGGTCGTCGAGTTCGGCAAAGCGCGGGTCGTCGTAGTGGTAGAACAGCGGCCGCAGGATCGGATCGCCCAGCTCTTCCTGATCCATGAACAGGTTGTAGGAGTAGGGCAAGAACTTGTAGCGGAGCTGGATATAGCGGCGCAGGGTGCCGAACGTCTTGCCGTCGAACGTCCACGGCTCTCGGCGTCGACTGTCCTTGATCGAGTGATTTCGGAAGAACGGGAAAAGGAAGCCCGCCTTGAAGAAGTCGCTCATGAGTTGGTCGGTCGGTTCGCCGCCGAAGCCACCCATGTCCGGGCCATTGAACGGAATGCCGCTGAGGGATAGGTTCAACGTCGTCGGGATGCTTGATCGCAAGTAGAAGTAGTTGGCGACATTGTCACCCGTCCAAATCGCCGAGTAGCGCGCGGTGCCGATCGAGCCTGACCGCGAAAGAAGGAAGGGTCGCTTGGTGGGCCGCGCTCGGCGGAATCCGTCGTAGCTCGCGACCTGCATGCCCAGCGCGTAGGCATTGCGATGCATGTTATGCGGCTCGCGACCCTTGTTGAAGAGCATGTCGGTCGGCTCGACCGGACCGGTTGACGGGTCGTTCATGTCGATCCATGCCGCGTCAAACCCACTGAGACCGAAAGCCTTGACGTGATCGGACCACCAGCGTCGCGGCTTCGGAAGGGTGAAGTCGGCGAAGACGGTCTCGCCGGGCCAAACCATGCCGACGTAGGGACGTCCTTCGGGGTTCTGGCAATAGACGTCCTCCTTCAGACCACTGTCGAAGATCGGGTATCCGGTTTCAAACTTGATCCCCGGGTCCAGGATGGGAATGATCTTTCGGCGATTGCGTTTGAGCTTCTTCGCGACCGCATCGAGTCCGGACGGGAACTGGGTGGGGTCGGTCGTGAAGACGCGGTAGCCATCCATGTAGCCGATATCCAGCCAAAGGCCATCGCACGGAATCCGGTGCTCTTCAAACTGAGCGTCGAGTTCGGTCAGGTCGGCCTCGCCGCTGTAATCCCAGCGGCACTGGTGGTAGCCCAGGGCCCACGTCGGCGGGAGGGGCGTGGTGCCGATGAGTTGCTGATACTTGCGCGAGAGCTCGGCAAGGGTCGGCCCCTCGATGACCCACAGGTCAACCTCTCCGCCTTCAGCCCCGATCGTCAGATACGGGCTGGTGCGCTGCCACTCGACGAACACACGCTCCTCGTCCATGCCGGGCGTCTCCATGAACGCTGGCCAATGGGTGTTCAGCAAGATGCCGAGATAGCGATCGCCATCGCGGACGACGAGATACGGTAGCGAAAGATATGGCGGGTCGCTGGGATGATCCATCCACTGCGTGAAGTGGAAATCGCTCCACACATCGGTGTTGTAGAACTTCGTCCGAAGACCGCTGAGCTCGATCCGGTTGAAGATCTTCTCACCCATGCCGTAGAACTTGACGTCGGGGCCAAGCTCAAACTGGAAGAGGTAGCTGTCGGCACTCATGCCGAATCCCGCGCCGGGTGCCGTGCGGAGAATGCCCCCGAGGTTGGCGTCGAACTCGCTCGTGATCTCCGTGGAAGGACGCTGCTCGGTCGCCGGCAGGTTCAACTCGATGAGATGCCGCCGCGGCCGGAGGCCTTTGCCGCGGATTCGAAGCTGGGTGATGCCGCCCGCGAAGTGGTTCACCTCGGCAGTCAGCCGCCGATTCCCGACCGCGAGGATTCCGGTGCTGGCGTCATACGCACTGGCAAAGGTGTAGTTGGCGCGGTGTGGGAACTTATTGAAGAACATAGCGAGCCCAGTTATTGAACCCGATGCTGGCGCTATTCCGTGGCCGCGCTATCCGATTGGGCACGGCGACTTGGGCAGGCGACGCTCGGTGGGCACTTCAATCGCCCGGCGACCGCTCAGGTAGTCCGCCGTCATGCAGTCAGACTTGATGAAGTCGTCGGGAGTGCCTTCGGCGATGATGCGGCCGCCATGTTCTCCGGCACCGGGTCCAAGCTCAATCAGCCAGTCGGCAGCGAGCATCGTTTCCTCATCGTGCTCGACTACGATGACCGTGTTCCCCAGGTCACGCAAGCGTTGAAGCGTCTCGATGAGCTTGCGGTTATCCCGCTGGTGTAGCCCGATCGAAGGCTCGTCAAGGATGTACAGGCATCCCATCAATCCCGAGCCGATTTGGGTCGCGAGGCGAATTCGCTGCGCTTCGCCGCCCGCGAGGGTATTGGCGTTGCGATCGAGGTTCAAGTAGGACAACCCAACGTCGTTCAAGAACCGCAACCGCTCGACGATCTCCTTGATCACGCGCTCGGCGATTGTTGTTTGGCGAACATCGAGTTGTGGCAAGAGCGACTCGAAATACTGCAACGCCTTGCCAACTGACATGCGTGACACGTTCGCGATCGAGACGGTCTCGTCCTTGCCGTTGGGTAGGCGCACGCCGAGCACTTCCGGCTTAAGCCGCTGGCCCTGGCACTCCGGACACGGCCGCGTGCTCATGTATTGCTCAAGGTCCTTCTTAACCCACTCGCTTTCGGTCTGAACGTAGCGCTTCCGAAGCGCGGCGAGGACACCCTCCCACTGGTGTTTGAACTTGCGCACGGTTCGCCCGTAGTGCATCGTTACGTCGATCGGGTTCGGCAGGCCGTTCCACACCGCTTCGAGAATCTCGTCAGATTGCTCGCTGAATGGGCGGGCGGCATCGCCGCCCATCGAACTGGCAACACCATCGAGGACATCGGGCCACCAATCCTTGGTCTCGCCGGACTTGTAAACAAACGGTGCGATGGCACCATCACGTAGAGGCTTGCTGGAATCAGGAACGATGAGTTCAGGATCAAACTCCGTCTTGGTGCCGAGGCCCGTACACTCGGAGCACGCGCCGTAGGGCGAGTTGAACGAGAACACCCGCGGCTCCAACTCGGGCATCGAGAACCCGCACTCGGCGCACGAATAGGATTCGGAGAAGAGGAGTTCACCGCGCTCGTCACCCGCTTCCCAACTGATAGCAACCAGGCCCTTGCCCATCTTCAGCGCGGCTTCAATCGAGTCCGTCAGTCGGCGATCGATGCCGTCTTTCAGGATCAACCGATCAACAACGACTTCGATGGTGTGCTGCTTATAGCGATCCATCGGAATGTCGTCGGTGACTTCGTACATCTCGCCATCCACGCGAACGCGCACAAACCCCGCCTTCGAAACGTCTTGGATGACCGACTTGTATTCGCCCTTGCGGCCGCGTACTACGGGGGCGAGAATCTGCAACCGGGCACCCTCGGCGAGGTGGCGAACGGCATCCACGATCTGGTCGGTGCTTTGCCGGCGAATGGGGCCGTGGCCGTTGGGGCAGTAGGGAATGCCCACCCGAGCGAAGAGAATGCGCAGGTAGTCGTAGATTTCGGTGACGGTGCCGACCGTCGAACGCGGGTTGCGAGAGGCGCTCTTCTGGTCGATGCTGACGGCCGGCGAGAGGCCGTCAATGTGGTCAACGTCGGGCTTATCCATCTGCCCCAGGAACTGGCGGGCGTAGGCACTAAGCGACTCGACGTAGCGCCGCTGGCCCTCGGCATAGATAGTCTCAAAGGCAAGGCTGGACTTACCGGAGCCGCTCAACCCGGTGATCACCACGAGCTGATCGCGCGGAATCTCGACGGACACATTTTTGAGATTATTCTCGCGCGCGCCGACGACTACGATGCGATCTTGAGCCATGAGTGAACGGAGTGTACCAGTAGACGGGTGACGGGGAGACTCGTCGGCTTAGGGTCCAAATCACTTTACGCTTCCCAGCGTTATTCCCTTCGTGAAATACCTCTGGGTAAACAGGAAGACCATCAGCAGCGGGGTCATCACGATCACCGCCGCCGTCATTTGCAAGGGCCAGTTGGTGCCGCCGTACGAGTTCTTGAAGATCGACAGGCCGACCTCAAGCGTGCGCATCTCGGTTGAGTTCGTGAAGATCAGCGGGTTGAAGAAGTCGGTCCAAACGCCGAAGAACGTGAACGCCGACGCCGTAGCGAGAGCCGCCTTGCTGAGCGGCATGATCACCCGCGAGTAGATGAGAAAGTCGCTGGCCCCATCGAGTCGAGCGGCTTCATCGAGCTCGAGCGGAATCTGCAAGAAGAACTGGCGCAACAAAAACACTGAGAACGCGCTACTCACGCCCGGTACGATCAGCGCTGCGTAGCTATCGAGCCAGCCCAGCTTCATGAGCATCAGAAACACCGGAATCTGTGTTACCGGCCCGGCGAACATCATCGAACCCACGAACAAGGCGAACATCGTCTCGCGACCTCGAAACCGGAGCCGGGCAAACGCGTAGGCCGCCAGGGAGGTGAAGAACAACTGGGCAACGACCACGGCGACGGTCACGAACACCGAGTTGAGGAAGAATCGCCGGACCGGTAACGTGGGATGATTCAGCACGAAGCCATAGTTCGAAACGGCAAAATCGACTTGACCCTCGGCATTGCGCGGGATCAGGTCAGCCAACGGCGGAATGGGCGCCTTGGGCGGGTGAAGCGAAACCAGCACCATCCAGATGAACGGGGCCATCAGAAACACCGCCAACGCGGTGAGCATGCCGTATTGAACTGGCTTGCGGAGTTCGCCCATCGCCACGACCAAGACAGCCACGACACCTGCGAACGCTAAGAACCCAAACTGGACTAACTCCACCGATCCGCGATCGGGCGCCAACCACCGTCCAAGGGCCAGCCAAGCCAGCCCAGCCGCCGCTAGCGCACCCCCGGTTCGGATCGATGATGTGCCCACGCCCTGATTGTAGCCGCCCGTAAGTGCCACAATTCCCCGTTCATGCTGGAGAAACTGATCGAAATCGAACGTCGGTATGCCGACATCGAGGCTATGCTGCAAAATCCCGAGGTGGTCACTAACCCCTCCGAACTGCAGCGGCTGGGTAAGGCGCGGGCGGAAATCGAGGAGATCGTTGGCGTGATCCGCGAGTATCAGCGCACTCGCCAGAACGTCGCCGAAGCCGAAGCGCTCCTCGGTGATCCCGAAATGCACGACCTTGCCCAGGCCGAGTTCGATGAGGGCCGCACGCGTATCGAGGAATTGGAGGGTCAGCTCAAGATCATGCTCGTGCCCAAGGATCCGCTTGACGAGAAGTCGGTCATTGTGGAAATTCGACCTGCCGCGGGCGGGGCCGAGGCGGCTCTCTTTGCGGCCGAGCTCTTCCGCATGTATGCTCGCTACGCCGAGCGCCGGCGGTGGAACACCGAAATCATTGAGCATGAGGAAAGCGGCATCGGAGGTCTTGATCGCGTCGTTTTCAAGATCAATGCCCAGGGCGCCTACAGCCAGCTCAAGCACGAAAGCGGCACCCACCGCGTGCAGCGCGTTCCCGCCACCGAAAGCTCAGGCCGGATCCACACTTCTACGGCCACCGTGGCCGTCCTTCCCGAAGCTGAAGAAGTTGACGTCAAAATCGCGAATGACGATCTCGAAGTCTCGACCTTCCGGGCAAGCTCGGCGGGCGGTCAGCACATGCAAAAGAACGAGACGGCGATTCGCATTGTTCACAAACCAAGCGGCATCGTCGTCACGTGCCAAGACGAGCGTAGCCAGCAACAGAACCGCCTCAAGGCGATGGAAGTTCTCCGCGCCAAGCTGTTTCAGGCCGAGCAAGATCGGTTGAACTCCGAACGAGCGGGCATCCGAAAGGGGCAGATCGGTAGCGGCGACCGAAGCGAGAAGATCCGAACCTACAACTTCCCGCAAAGCCGAATCACCGACCACCGCATCGGCAAGGACGCCCACAACACGACCGCGTTTATGGATGGCGAAATCCAGGACATGATTGACGCGCTGGTCCAGAGCGAACAAGCCCAACGGCTAGCGGAAGCGCAGGAGTGATTTGAGTGACGAGTTGCGGGGACGCAGGTTGCTCCCCTCGTGAGGAGAGCTGTCGAGCGAAGCGAGACTGAGGGGTTTGTGTCGCCAGAGGTCGTCACTCGAATCAGTCGTCACTCGCCAACATCTTCCGATCAAACACAAACGGCCCGAATGGGAGCACCGACGCCACGCCGCCGAGGAACGCCTTGCCGAAGCTCCAACGGTAGTGTCGCCATGCGATAAGCAGGACCAGCAGGTAGGCCACCCAGAGGACACCGTGCGCCGTGCCGACCACCGTGACCGCCATCGGCTGGTCGGCGAGATACTTCAGCGGCATCGCGATGCCGAGAAGCAGAAGAAAGGAGGTGCCCTCCATCAAACCGATGCTACGAAGTCGAGCGAGCGGTGTGTCCCAGCGCATTCAGGTTCATTATGGCCCGACAACTCGTCGTAACTAAGATGGGATCGCTGACGACGTCGACGATGACTCGCTGGGCCTCCGCTGAGGACTGGGAAGCTTGCCGCGCGATGCGCCGTCGATTCGGGACGACCTACTACTTTTCGACCCGCTTCTTCCCGACCGCCATGCGGCCTCGGATTGATGCCCTCTATGCGTTCGTGCGGGTGCCCGACGCGTGGGTGAACCACCCGAGCCCGCTTCGCGCCAATGTCCAGACTCAGCTCGAGGACTATCGCCGCCAGACCGTGGCCGGATTTCGAGGGGTGACGCCCGCGAGTCCGATCCTTAGGACTTTTCTGGATGTTGCCCGCGAGTGCAATATGACGCCAACCGAGCCCTTACTCTTTCTCGATGCGATGGCAAGCGATCTCAGCGTCTCTCGCTACCCGAGCTATGCCGATCTGGAGCGATACATGCGCGGGAGTGCCTCTTCGATTGGGTTGATGCTCTGCGACATCCTTGGCGTTAAGCGAACAGGCGAGATCACCGACGGGGCGATGGCGCTCAGCGAAGCAATGCAGCTGACGCACTTTCTACGTGACGTTGGGGAAGACCTCGAACATGGCCGTATCTATCTGCCCCTCGAGGACATGGATCGGTTCGGCGTGACGGAAGAAGACCTCTTCAACCGGCGGGTGTCCCCCGAGTTCATCGGCCTTATGGAGTTCGAGATCAAGCGTGCCCGGCGGCTCTATGGCGCGGCCGAGAAGTCGATTCCGCACCTTCCCGTTCGCATGCAACGGTCGATTCGGCTGGCGTGCATGCTGCAGAGCCGCATTCTAGACCGGATCGAGCAGGGTGGATACAGCGTGTTCCACCGGCGAGCGCGAACGACTTCATCGGAAAAGTTGGGCGCGGCAATGCGGGTGTTGGTGTCCCGCTAAATTGAAATGGGGGTCCGAGGCCGAAACCTCGAACCCCCGTCGTCATCGAGCGAACTTACTCGCCTTCAGGCTTCGGATCGGCAGGAGCCGCATTGGTCGTGTCGTCGGTCTTTTCACCGCCGCCGCAACCCGTCATCACTACGCTAACCGCCGTCAGGGCGAGCAGAATCGCGAAAACCTTCTTCATATGTGTTCACACCTCCTAGAGTGGTGCAGCCGAAGCTGCATCCGCCTTTATACCACGTTGGGTCGCGAATTGCTACCCTAGGGCATACCCTCTAGACGCTTTGAACTCAGAAACGGTTGCACAGGACGCAAAGAATTCTTCGGATCGCCCACAATTGGAGCGTGAATCCCGCTCAGATCCGCGACATGGACGCTCAATACGTGCTCGCGACGTATCGCCGCCAGGCGCCGCTCTTCGTGCGTGGAGAAGGTTGCTGGATTTGGGACAGCGAGGGCAACCGCTACCTCGATTTCTTGGCAGGCATCGCCGTCAACCAACTTGGTCATGCCCATCCGGCGATGGTTGAGACCCTCACTCGACAAGCCAGTACGCTGATTCACACCTCGAACAACCTCTTGACCGAGCCGCAAGCGCGGCTTTCGGCAAAGCTGCACGACGTCACCGGCTGCGATCGGACGTTCTTTGCCAATTGCGGGGCAACAGCGGTGGAAGCGGCGCTCAAGATCGCCAAGAAGCGGGGCCAACCGAATCGAACAGAAGTTGTCGCGCTCAATCGAAGCTTCCACGGCCGAACCCTTGGGGCCCTCAGCGCGACCATGCAGCCCAAGTATCAGGATCCGTTTCGGCCGTTAGTGCCGGGATTCTGCAGCGTGCCTGCCAACGACATCCAGGCCCTTGCGTCGGCGGTCGGGCCGCAGACCGCCGCTATCATCCTCGAGCCGATCCAAGGCGAAGGAGGCCTGACCACGCTGACCGGAGAGTTCCTGCAAGCGGCGCGCGCCATCGCCACCCAGGCGGGTGCCCTTCTCATCATCGACGAGGTCCAGACCGGGATGGGACGAACTGGCTATTGGCTGGCGTGTCAGCGTTATGGCATCCAACCCGATCTGGTGGCACTCGCCAAGGGACTTGGGTCTGGGGTTCCCATCGGGGCCTGTTTAGCCTATGGGGAAGCGGCCAACGTCCTGCAGCATGGCGAGCACGGCAGCACGTATGGCGGCAACGCCCTGGTCTGTGCGGTGGCCCTGACCGTGATCGAAACGATCGAGCGCGAGCAACTGCTCCAGAATGCCTTCGACCGCGGCGACCAACTCGCCAGCGGGTTGAAGAGCATCGGCCGGCCGATCGTCGAAGTGCGCGGCCACGGCCTCATGCGAGGCGCCGTCCTTGACCGCCCAATTGCCCGTGACGTCGTGAAATGGGGCATTGAGAACGGAATCATCTTTAACGCAACCGACGACACGACGCTTCGGTTTGTCCCGCCGCTGATCGTGACCGCTGAGCAGGTGGACACGGCCCTCGACAAGCTACGATCCGCCTTCACGGAACTTGCCGTCACCCGGACCGGTTCCCACTAAACATGCAGGTTTGGCGAAGCAATAAGGACCCCGACCGGGCCACAATCATGCCTATGCGATTCGCGAGTTTGGCGTTGTCGGCTCTGATGCTCGGCGCGCTCGTCAGCGGGTGTGGCAACGACACTCCCCAGATGGGCAAGAAATCGGCCCCCAAGGTTTATAAGACCGTCGTTTCCTTATCGCCAAGTTCGACAGAGATCGCCGCGATGATCTTTCTGAGAGAGATAGCAGGTCGGTCGGAGAGTTGTGATCAGCCTGCGACGGTCAAAGATAAGCCTGTCGTAATGAAGGGTCTCAAGCCCGACTACGAGCAGATCGCAAAGATCAAGCCCGACGGCGTGATGTACGACCCTGACCTGTTCCAGCCCTCCGACATCGAGAAGTTCAAGGAACTTGGGATCGACACGTATCCGCTGAGCAAAGGCGACAGTGTGGCCGAGTTCTGCGACATGATCTACGATTTCGGGAAGTTCACGCAGGCGGAGACGCTGGGTTCGGAGTACGTGGACCGCATCATGAGGGAGCGTCAGACCGCGATGGCGGCCGCCCCCAAGCCAGCGGTGACGATGGCGGTTCTGATGGGTGGCTCCGGGGGTGAGCACATGATCGCGGGCACTGAGGGATTCATTGCCGACGTTGTTCGGTCGGGCGGTGCCGAGCCGGTCGGTCCGGCGGGCAAGCAGTTTGTGACCCTCAATGCCGAATCGTTCATCAAGATGGATCCAGAGGTCATCATCGTCTCGGGAACCCCCGACGCCGTGCTGGATGATCCGCGATTTGCGCAAATGCGCGCGATCAAGAGCGCGCGGGTGTTTGGCACCAACCCCAACGTCGTTCTGCGCCGTGGTGCTTATGTCGAACGCTTTATCAAGCGAGTGAGCGATCTCGCGCAGTCCGTCAAACGTTAGAAGGAAGTTGAATGAGCAAAGCTGAAATTGGTGTTTTTGGTGGTTCAGGCTTTTATAGCCTGCTTTCGGATGTTCGCGAGGTCAAGGTCGACACCCCGTATGGCCCGCCGAGCGATAGCCTGATGCTGGCGACCGTGAATGGCCGTCGCGTGGCGTTTCTGCCTCGACACGGCCGGAATCACACGATTCCGCCGCACAAGATCAACTTCCGCGCGAACGTATGGGCGATGCGCTCGCTGGGCGTGCAGGCGATCATCAGCCCCTGTGCAGCGGGTTCGCTCCAGCCGCACGTTAAGCCCGGAGACTTTGTCGTTTGCGACCAGTTTGTGGATCGCACCAATGGCCGGGCCGACACTTTCTACGATGGGCCTATCGTGACCCACATCTCGCCCGCTGAAACCTACAGCCCGGTCCTTCGAGAACTGGCGGTTAAGGCGATTCGCAATCACGGCATCGAGTGCCACGACGGCGGCACCGTAGTCGTCATTCAGGGCCCGCGGTTCAGCACCAAGAGTGAAAGCAAGTGGTTCCACGACGCCGGCTGGGAAGTCATCAACATGACGCAATATCCCGAGGCCTACCTCTGCCGCGAACTGGGCATGGCGGTTGTCAACATTTCGCTCATCACGGACTACGATAGCGGTGTGTTTACGGGAACCGAAGCCGTGAACGCCCACGATGTGCTCGAGGTGTTCACCAAGAATGCCGAGCGGATCAAGGGCGTTGTCCTAGAGTTGATCGGTAGCATGCCCGCTGACCTGTCGACGCTCGGTGCACGCCAAGGCCTTGAGTTTAGCCGAGGGGATGGTCATGCGCAGAGTCCCGACGACATCCGGCTCTTTGAGGTCCTCGACTAATCATGAGTGCGCTGATCTCGATCCTCGCCTTCGCGATCAGCGCCCAGGCCGCGCCACTCCAGCCCGTGACGCTGGCCGGTCGAATCATCCAGCCGACGCTGCCCACTTGGATTCCGAACCGGGACCCCGCTTTGTCCAACGGGGCAATTGTGGTGGGCGAGCGCGTCGTCGCGAGCGAGGCCAGCACCCGCTGGGAACCGTTCGCCGTCACCGCGCCCAACCCCGCAAACGCGCTGAATTGGCCCGTCGAGATCGTCGTCTTCGATCGAACCGATCTGATCCGCAGGGACAACTACACGTGGCATCGCCGAGCCGACTTCTTCACCGAAGATCTGAGAGACCTCGAGCGAGAAGTCGCGCTCTTCGTGAACATGGTGCGAATTGCGAGTGGGGGGGCGCTTAGGGTTCAGCCGACCTGGACGTTTAATGAAGACGTCTATTTTGGCAACGAGGCCGATCTGATGGATCGGGCGATGCTGGAGGGCTACTTGCGACCCCGCGTTCCGAACGGGCATCGTTCGGTGCTCTTCGTCCATCCGGCGCAAGTCAATCGCGAACTGCTCGGCGTGACGAACGGCCTACCTTATGCCTCGCTGGCCTATTATCGCCATGCCGACCACGCCCGCCCGGGTCAGACGGCCCGTGCGCTTTACACCGCCTGGCTTGCTACGTTCACGCACCACCTTCGCCAAGAAGGCTTCCAAGTCCCCGCATCGGTCGCATGGCCCATCGGAAGTCCGCTCAGTGACGGCGGTGGGATCCCGATTCCGAACCTCGCTCAGATCGTGCCGAGGAGCTTTTTTGAGCCGGGATCCTACGGCGATCGACTTCCGACGCCTGAAGCCGCCCGGCAATCATGGGACGCCGTCAAGCACAACGTGTGGACGGCCTTGCCCCGGTGGACGGCTTCGAAGCTCACCGATGTTCCGCAAGCGGCTGCTCCTGGAATCCAGCCGGTCGGTAACTACTCGCTGGTGCCGCTCAGCCTGGGTGACTGGATGGCGAGCAACTCAGATGCGAAAGTGGCGGCCACCATTGAACTCTGGGGGCGAACCTATCTCGTTTTTGATGGACCGCCGCGCGCCAACCTACCGGTGGCGCCTTCCAAGCCCAATCTAGATCCGGAGATCTACCCCGCCCTGTCTTTCAACTTTGCTCCTGGGCAAGCCGAGAAACTTGGACGGCGCGGCGGGTTCACGGCCAAAACGGCGGGCGATGCCGACCGGGGCTCGGTCGCCGAGATTCAGGAGGTTTCGGCCCGGCGGAGTGGTGCCTTACGCACCGTCGGGGCTTTTGACCCGGCCGAGAAGAAGTATCTGGAGTTCTGGATCAAGCCGCGATCAACCGTTTGGCCTGTTGAGCTCTACTTCGAGACCGGCAACAATGAAGGGGGTGCGGTGCGGCTCTTCGGCACGACGGTTGATGAGAACGCGCGGGGCGAGCATGTGCCGTGGTTGGCCGTGCGGTCTGAGCCGGCCTGGCAAAAGGTGGTTATTGAGATCGGGAAGCACGTCTCGAAGCGCGTTCGGGCGGTGTACTTGCGGCCTCCTGGCGGCAAACCCGACTTTTCACCCAGTGGTCTGCCCACGCTCCTCATTGACGACTTCGAACTTCGCGAAACGGCTTCCGCCGACGTCACCCCGTTCGTCGCACCACCCAAGCCCATCACGCCAGCCGCCGATTCAACGCTCGCCGACGATCGCGCGCGGTTCATCGCCCAGGCTGGAGACGCCGATCGCGGGTCGGTTGAGAAGCTCCTCGCCGACGCTAGTGATTTGGTTCGCCTGAACGCATTGACCTACTTTGCCGAACGGCCGATGAGCCGTCCACCCGTCGCCGCGATCGTTCCGTTGGCCTCCCACTTTAACTCTCGGATTGCCATGGTCGCGTGTAACCTGCTCCGGCGAGATGGCTCGGCCGAAGCGATCGCAGGGCTGCGCCGGGCTACCCAGTTCGGGCTCAGCGAGTTCTCGAAGGGCATGGCGGCCCAGGCCATGCCCACCGTCAACGAGCGCAGCATCATGGCCGATCTAACGGTGCTTCTGCACATGAAGAGCCCGTGGGTCCGAGGGCGGGCGGTAGAAGCGCTCTCACGTCAATCCTTCCGTGAGGCTGACCTCGTGTTGCTCAGCTTCTTGAATGACGTGGAACCCTCGGTACGTTACGAGGTCGTGAGCCGCATCCGTCTGGAACAAGATGCGGTGTTGGCACGACTGCAAGAGGTGGCGCGAATGGATTCGAGCGAGCCGGTTCGAGGCGCGGCGTTTGCCCGATTGCTCAACACCAAGGTCGGTGCCTCGCAAATCGACCTGATTGCCGCTGACCCTAGAACCGGGGTGCGGTACCTTGCCCTGACCGGGGCCGAATCGTCAACCAACCAGCGCACTCTGGCCGTTCGCCTGGCCAATGATGCCGACCCCGACGTGGCCGCTACCGCGCTCGATATTCTCCGCGAGCAGCACGCAGCGGCGATTCCAAGTGACCTGAAGGTCTCAAGCCCACATCCCCGAGTAGTTTACGCCTGGCTGAGGCTGGCCGAATCCGCCAAAATGACCGTTCCGGCCCAAGTTTTGACCGAGGCCTCGCAGAGTCGATGGGAAGACCTCGCAAAATTGGCGAGAAAGCTGATCACGCCTGGACCCATCTCCGACGTAAGATAGAGAACAGCATGAGCACCAAGAATCATTGGATTGCCGCCGCCTTCGTGGTGGGAGGGGCCCTCTCCGCAACCGCGGGCATGATGGTCCGCGACCGGATGGACGTCCCCTTTGTCCAGCGCTCGTCCATGCAATCGGGCCCCCTTATGGCCTCGCGTGAGCTGACGCAGGACTTCACCGAGATTCCTGAGCGCCAATATTTCGAGCATATGTCGGCGTTGCTCAAGCGAGAGTATGTCGATCCAATTAGCGATGATCAGAAGCTGATTGCCGGAGCGGTGCGCGGGATGGTCGGCAGCCTCGAAGATCCTCGGTCGCTCTTCATGGATGCCGATAACTTTCGGGCATTTCAGGAGGCTCGGGCCGGCAACCACGAGGGAATCGGGGTCGAACTCAAGTTGGTGCTCCCGCCTATCAAGACCGCAACAAGTTCAACGGGTAGCCCCGGAGCTCAGCAACCCGCCGCGATTCGCATTCCCAAGCTCGTCATCTTCTCCGTCATTCCCGGTAGCCCCGCTGAAAATGCCGGTTTGCAGCCGGGAGATGTCGTGGATACTGTGAACGGCAACTGGGTGCTGAACTCGGATGAGTTGGAGGCGTTCCGCGACCTCCAGCGCCGCGTGCTCGCAAAGGAAGCGACCGCCGAAGACCTCACCAAGGCCCGCGAGGCGCTTCGAGTTCGTATGGAACACAGCATCATGCCGATGCGCGCTCGTGAGCGGTTGCTCGTCGGCAAGGACGGCACCATGAATCTTGCCGTACGCCGAGGGCGCGATATTGTCGAGGTGAAGCTTGACAAGAGCGTGACACGGATTGAACCCGTCGTAGTGCAAGACGGCACGTTTATCGTGCACTTCCAGCCTGGCGTCGGCAAGGCCCTTGAGGCTCGTTTGCCGAAGAGTGGAACGGTCAAGCTTGACTTCCGGAACAACGCCTTCGCCGATGAGTCGCTGCTGCACGAGGTGATGCGTGCGCTCGCGCCGAATGGGACCTACGGCAACATCGTTAGTGAACGCACGAAATCCACTCCGCTCACGGTAGTCAACGGGAGATCGGAGAAACTTACCTATGAGATCACGGTGGACAAGACCACGGCTAGCGCGGCAGAAATCGTCGCCCTCGCCCTGGCCGAGAAGGGGCTCGCCAAACTCAGTGGGGGTTCCGTAGCCGGAGATCCGACCGTGAGTGAGGTGGTGCGGCTACCCGACGGGAGCGGCTTCACCCTGACCCGCGGCAGCTACAAGCCGGAGGTGGCGAAGTGAAGAGCATCAAACTTGCCCTGGCCGCGATGGGTTTGTTCGGCTTGATGTTCACGCTGGGCTACGCCTGGCGAGACCTTCAGTCGGGCCAACTGCCCAAAATGCAGGCCATGACGACGCTTCTGGGCGTTTCTTCAGACGGCCGCAGCCTCGACCCCGGTGATCAGTTTGAGCAGATCTATCGCAAGATCGCGAGCGACTACATTCGGCCGGTTGACGCTAAGAAGCTGAAATATGCCGCGATGAGCGGCCTGATGGCGTCGCTCGGCGACCCGCACACGGTCTTCCTGGAGCCCCGAGAGGCCCAAGAGTTTTCTCTGGAGACTCGTGCGAACTTCGTCGGGGTGGGCGCACGGCTCGCGCCTGATCCCTTGGGTGCGCGCGTCGTGGTTGTCTTCGAAGGTGGCCCGGCAGCCAAGGCCGGCCTCAAGGCCGGTGACACGATTAGCGCCGTCGACGATCAGCCCACCGCGGGCAAAGAGATCGACGCCATCGTCGGCACGATTCGCGGCGAGGAGGGCACCCGGGTGAAGATCACCGTCATTCGCAGCGGCGCTCCCGGACCGATCGAGATTACGTGCCGCCGCGCGAGAATCGTAACGCCGACGGTCGAGTCGCGCGTTTTGGAAGGCACCGACATTGGCTATCTCAGCGTCGCTCAGTTCGCCGAACCGACGACCGATCAGTTCGACGCCGAGTTGGCTAAATTGCGCGCCAAGAACATCCGCGGCCTCGTCATCGATCTTCGTGGGAATCCCGGCGGGTTGCTGGAAACCGCCCGCGACATGCTTTCGCGCTTCGTTGAGAAGAAGGTCGTCGTGAAGATGAAGGGCCGCCGAGGTGCGGAAGAGGTCGTCACCACGAGCGGCGGCGGCGTGACCGTCAGTTCGAACCTGCCCATCGTGGTGCTTCAGAACGAGGAATCGGCGAGCGCGTCTGAGATCTTCGCGGGAGTGTTGCAGGATTACGGAAGAGCCACCCTCGTCGGCGAGCACTCTTACGGCAAAGCGTCGGTGCAGAATGTGATTCCGCTGATCGACTCGGCCAGCGTCAAACTCACGATCGCGCGGTACTTCTTGCCGAGCGGACGCGACATCAGCCGCAAGGTGGACGAGGACCAGCAATACGTGAGCGGCGGACTCCAGCCCGACGTTAAGGTGGCGCTTGATCAGACCAAGGAAGTCATCCTTGGCGATCCGAAGTCGGATGCCCAACTGCAAAGGGCGCTCGAGGTTCTTCAAAACAAAATGTAAACCCGCCCGAAGGAGGGGCGTCTGCATAACGTGAACACGGTGAAGTGGATTTCAGGCCTCGTGGCCCTCGCAGTCGTCTTGGCATGCAGTGGCGGCGACTCCAGCCGCGGTAACGGCACGGTCGCCGGCAACGTCACCGACCTTTCGGGCGAAGCGGTGCGCGGCGCCCTGATCTTCGCAAACAACGATCGCTCAGCGGTCACGGAGACCAACTCAACCGGCGCGTTCCTGCTCACCAAGGTGAAGGAAGGTAACTCCCGCATCTCGGCTGAGATCAGGATCAACGGGGTGCTGTACTACGGCGAGAACGTGATTGCCGTGTTTGCCAACGAAGCCTCGAAGAGCTGCAATATCGTCATGAGCCGCTCTGACCAACAGGCGAGCCTAACCGGGGTTGTTCGCAACCGATTTGGCGATCCCGTCGAAGGGGCCCGCGTGTTTGCGAACTCGGGTGAGCTCAGTAGCCTGATGGCCGTCACCGACCGAGACGGCCGCTACACGATTCGCGCGATCCACCCAGGACGAGCCTATTCGATCCAGGCGAGTGCGCTCGGCTACGACTCCGACCTAGACTCAGCCACGTTCAACGTACGAGAAGCGCGACGACAGGATTACGTCCTATCGAACCCGCGCGATATCGGTTTCAACCCGCCCAACGACCTCGGAGCCGTGGCTTGGACTTCGCCTCGAGAAGTAACGCGATCGCCGAAGGTTGCCCAAACCCACGAGGCCATCAAGCAAATGCTCGACCCTCGCCGGGCCGCGCGCGCCGCGAAGACCCGCAAGCCGCTCGTTACCGCACTGGGCAACTGGATCGAAGTGGACCTGTACTGGACCCCAATTGAGAATGCCTCGCTTCTCGGCTATGGCATCTACCGAGGGCGTGACGCTCAAGGCACCACGCAGGGCATCGAGTTCCTGCGCGATCCGCTGGCTGGCTTCTTCGCTGATCAGGACCCGACGCTCCGCGAAGGACTGGCTTACTTCTATGAGATCACCTGCCTAAACGTGCGCTACCCCGAAACTAACAACAGCGAGAGCGGCTTCTCCAACCGTTTTGGCGTGCGGCCGATCGGCGATCTCACGCTCCGGAACCCGACCAACGTCGGCGGCACGGTGCGGTTCAACTGGAACGTCGCTTCCGGTGCGGAGAAGTACACGGTGTATGTCTATGATCGAATGCCTGACTTTGGCGTGAGCCCGATGTGGCCGCAGTCGCAGAGCGAACTGAACGACGCAACGACCACCGGGACGTCGCTCACCTACTCGGGACCCGCGCTCGGAAACGGCACCTACTACTACTTGGTCGTTGCGGCCGATACTCGGGACGGCAACGACGCGCTTTCGGTTAGCCCGGTGTCGAGTTTCACCCGCAACTGACGCCAAGGGTAGAACTCTGTCAAGCTAAGAAGGCGTCCTAGATATGGTGGGGGCCGCATGTCGGTCCCCTTCGCATTTTTGAATCATGAGAATTCTCCGAACTGCCGTCGTTACTGCCCTCGCACTTGCGGGAGTGGTCGCCCAGGCCCAGAGCGGGCTCCGCGTTGATCTAGATCACACCCGCGCTCCAGGCGATCAGGCGCTCCAGGTCGATGCGGCAGTCCGCCAGTTCGGTCGAAATCTCACGGTCATGACCCGCAAGCCTCGGGCGGGTCTCGTTCGAGCCGGTCGCTATGATCGGAATCTGCCCTTCTCGATGCCACTCACGGTGCACCTTGCCTCTCGTGGCCGAGTGTTGGCGCCACGAAGCCGCGAACCCGGCGACATCTCGCTCGTGTTCGACGCGACCGGCAACCGGGCCTTCCCCGCCGACTATCGCACCTTCTTGCAAAGCGTCTTCGACGTAGCGAAGCCCACGCTCGATATTGTTTTCGGTCAGGCGTCGTCAGCAGGCCCGGTGTTGGTAAAGAACTTCGACGCCGATATCGGCGATCGCGAAGCGGTCATTGGGGGCTACTTTATGCCCAACAATGGCTCGGGGCAGCCCGAGATTCGGTTCCCGGTCTATGCAAGCAACGAGGCCGCCGCCGTGAACTTCGTCCATTGCCTTCTGCTCGCCTACGTCGGTCCGAACGCCTATGGCTTCGACGCCTTTCAGGAGGGCATTGTCCGGGCCGCGACGATGAAGGTTTGCCGCACGGCAGGTGCGCTACCGGTCGCCTTGGATGGAGCCCTGGTTGAGGGCGTAATTGACAACACCTACGATGTGGGGTCGTTCTATGACTGGTACAACCAGCGAGCGCTGAGCGGGCCACAATTCATTGCCTCCAATCTTCGCGAAGATCCGCTTCCCCCTGGCGGCAGCTTGGGCGGCGTGTATTTGCTTCGCTATCAGATGGCAGGTTCAGCTTGGCAGAAACTCATGACGGAGAACGCGGGGTTCATCGCGGAGTTCAACCGCCGCTACTACGCTTCACCGGGCTCGGGATCGAACATCGCACAGCTTGTCGCGATCGGTCAAGCCGCCCTCGACACCGTGAAGGGCTTGGCGAACGCGACCGTAGAAGGGCTGTCGTTTGCCGAGTGGTTCCGACGGCAGCATATTCTCGACACCTATCCCACCCGCGGCCGCAGGCTGTTGGTTCAGCCCGTTCCCATCACCGGCGGGCTAGGCGGATCTGATTTCGGCGTCTATGACGTCAGCGCGACCTACTTCCTCTCCCAGCCGGGAAACAACGAGTCCCTCCTCTCGGCGACGGCTTATCCAATCTTCTGGGACCAGGACTTCAACCGCGTGTTCCCCGGCCCGCAGGAAGACGTGATGCCGATTGCGGGGGCTTACGGATCGGTCACGCCGAACCTGCCAAACCTCTATGGCGGCCAGTCCTACCGGGCCACGATCGATATTCCCGTCGCTGATCAGATTGCTCGGGCTTACGTCCCCGTCGGCAGCATCGCCACCGCGACCAACCCCGTGCCGAACAACTTCTACGGCACGGTCAGTGGGCTCAATCTGCCGCAAGGCAGCACCGCTCGCGTTCGCGCAACCATCAACTCGACACAAGTGGCCAATGCCCTGGTGACTCGGGGAGCCTTTGGGCAGCGCATCTCCCTCGCGGCTTTTCAGGGCTATGTGCGCTTGAGGGTCGAGGTCGTTCGAATCACCGGCGCGACGGAGACGGTGTTGTTGACTCGGTTCGTGAACAAGGGGCCGGGTGAGTTTGCGCTTGACCTGAGGATCGGAGGCGACACCACCTATACGGTTCCCGGCGGCCTGCTCAAGGGCATCCAGATGATCGGACTCCCGCTGGATCCCTATCGCAGTTCGGCGGGCGAGTTGCTAAACCTGCCCGAAAACCAGGTCCAGTTGGCGCGTTACGACTCGACGACCGTCACCTACGATCTCTATCCGAACACGGGCGCTGTAACGCAAGGTGCAGGCTACTTCCTGCGGATGAACGCGGCCCAACCAGCCTTCACGGTGGCGGGGCGAACTCACCCGCTGACTCCGGTCGTCGTGAAACTTCGGCCCGGCTGGAACCTGATTTCCAATCCGCTGGGCGAGAACGTGCCGCTTTCCCGCGTGTTCGTGGTCAAGACGACGTTTTCTCCAGAACGTTTCGCGGACGCCCGCGGCGTTGACCTTGGCACGGAGTTCTTTGGCTTCGTCCGGGGCTCGAACGACCCTCATTCAGGCGCGCCGGAAACGGGCACCATGGTTGCCGCAAGCGCGTTCGAGGCCACCAAGGCCTACTTCGTGCGTGTCTTGGCTCCGGAAGGCGTGAACCTGGTGTTTTTCCCGTCGGTGATGTCGTCGCGACCCACCCCGCCCGCCGCCCCTGTGCCGCCGCCTGCCCCGGTCTCCTGGCAGATTCGAGCGTGGATTCAAGGCACGAAGTCGTATGCGTTCATCGGACAATCCTCCAGCGCGACGGCGGCTCTGGACAACCGCGAGGACGCCCCGATGGCACCGCGGACGGGCGGCCTCCAAATGACGATCGATGGCTCGGTTCCGCTGTACCGCGATATGCGACGATTGAACGTGCCGAGCATGTACCGGCTTCGCATGGAGGGGCTCACCAAGGGCCTGACCTACCGCCTTCAACTAGACCCGTTCAAGGGCACTGCGCCACCCCTGATCGTCTTCGACCGTGGCAACGGTCGCATGTGGTTCATGAGCGCTCCGGCCGTTCACACCTTTACGGCCAACAGCTCAACCCAGTTGCTTGAGATTCACGTTCACGGAGGCACCGGATGGTAGTGCGACTGGTCGGACTGCTCATTGCGTTCGCTGTTGTCGTCGCCTGTGGAGGCGGTGGAGGCGGCGGAGGTGCGGCCACCGCCACTCTCGTTGGCCGCGTTCTGAGCATCGAAACCGCGGGGGGAACCACGCCCGCGTCGAGCGTTCAAGTAGGCACGGCGACGGTGCTGACCAATGCTGACGGGACGTTTCGGCTCACCGTGCCCGCCGGGACGTCATCGCTGGTGATCGACACGCGCTCCGCTTGGGGCACCTTTACCTACACATTCCCAGCCGCGTCGGGTACGACCGACGTAGGTGACCTTTGGGTTGGCCCCGGCAAAGTCCAGGTTAAGGGTCGGGTCCGAACGTCGGCCGGAGGCGCACCCATCGAGGCCGCTGTCGTCACTTTTGCCGGTCGAAGCGCGACCACCAATATCAACGGTGAGTTCACGCTAAACAACGTTGCTTATTCACAGGCCACGCTCACCGCGTTTTGGGGCATCGTGGGAACCGCTAGCCGCACCGACTTTTTTCGGACGGACTGGACAGCGTCTCCAAACCAGGCGATCGCGGGCGTCGTCACCGTCAATGACATCCTGTTGACGCCAACTGATGATATCAATCCGCCTCCTCTGCCGTATAACTTATGGGGACGCGTGAGTCCGACGGCGCAGGCGCCGGGCACCATCGTGACCCTGAAGGAAGCCGGGGTGGCGATCCGCATTACAACCGTGAACAATGATTCGAGTTACTTCTTCTGGGTAGGCCCCGGAAACTACACGCTGGAGTTTGTCAAGGGCGCGTTGACCGGTAACGCGTCGGCTACGATTAACACCCCGGACGAGGTGGTTCGTCGCGATGTCACGCTTCAATAACTCTGGACCTGGGCGCTGGACGAAGACGTTCAGCTGGGTGTCGGGCATCGCCATTGGCTTGGTGGGCATGTTGGCGGTCGTCCCGATCTTAGGCAAGGATGCGTTTGCCGGGTACCGCGAAAGGAGCGGCGTTCTGGGTGGCGATACCGGCATCCGCATGGAGGAAGTCAAGTATCAGTCCTATCACAAGGGCGAGTTGGTGGCGGAAGCTGATCTTGACCGAGTCGACGTCCGCAAAGACCGGCAGTTTCTCGACATTATGGGCGTCAGCAATGGCATGCTGTTGACTGAGGAAGGCAAGATTAGCTTCGATGCACCGTCAGCCACCTACGATCAGTTGGCCCAAACTCTGCGGTTCAGCGCGGGTGTTCGTGTGCTGAGCGACGACTTTGATCTCTTTGCGCCAAAGCTGACGTTGAACCAGATGGAGAAGAACCTGCAGGCCCCTGGTCCGGTCGAGGGTCAACTCAAGGGCGGCTCCATTCAGGCAATGAACCTGAAGTATCGGTTGAGCAACAAGGAGTTCACCGCCGGTCCGATTACTTGGCAAGGGGTCCCGCCCAAAGAGGCGCAAGATACTCCGATCACTCAAGAACGAAAGCCATGGCGGATTGAAGGCAACGTCAAGACGAATCAGAGCACGCTGATTTGGACGAACGGGCGCGCGACCGATGGTGAGATCATTGTCAAGTCGCCGCGTATTGAGCAGGATCGCAAGACCGACGTGCTGACCTGCGCTGGCCCTGTTTACTACTTCTCCAAGAAGGTCAACCTGGTTGCCGACAAGGCAGTGATCTACCGCAAGGAGAAGCGCGCTGTGCTGACCGGGAATGTCCGGATGCTCGTTAAGCCAAAGACTGCAGTGGACTTGACCGAGCAAGAGGTTCCCCCGTTCCGCCCCGATGTACCGTCTGAAATTGCCCAGGGGCGCCCCGCCGCTCCGCAATCGGCCGAAGCCCAACAGCAGAAGGACCTTGACGAGGCGTTGCGTAGCTCCAAGTCTGTGCGCGATTATCCGTCGATGGTGAGGGCCGCAGAGGTTGATTACGTGTACGCTGAGGGCAGGCGTCGTGGAGTGATCACGGGTGCTCCCGAGGCCTATCAAGAGTTCGCTGATGGCAAGCGCTGGCGTCGCGTCAGCGCGTTCCGAGGGATTTACGATGGCGAAGCGGAGACCCTTCGCCTTGAGAGCACGCCGTCCAAGGTCGATGTTAGCATGAAGAACTCGATCGGTGACAACTTGCTCGGTCTCTGGTTCATCGTCTCAACCAAAGAAGACGACGAGGAATGGGAGGGCGAAGGCGTTCAGGGTGATGTCATGGGCGATGACGATGACATTCCGCCGACCGGCAAGAAGGACCCCCCACCAACAGGCTCAGGGTAGCTCGGGTTGGCGGCAAGGCCACGTCTCGCATGTTAGACTCGAACCCAAGCGCACTTGAGATATCCGCTCTCTGGGAACGCGAGCGCGGTTGGGTGGTCGAGATCTTGGAGCGTGATCTCCTCAAGCATCGCTCGTCGCCCACGGTCGGCGCACGCTAGGCGTATGGTCTCAAGCAGCTCGTGCATTCCTAGCTGGTAGCTACATGAGCATACGATCATCCGCCCGCCTGGATTCAGGCGTTGCAGACCGTGAAACACAAGTTTCCATACCGCCCACTTGAGCGAGTCACGCTCCCCCTTTGCCTTGGCGATGGCGGGCGGATCGATGACCATCCAGTCGAACATCTCGCCCTTCTCTTCGATCCACTCAAAGGCATTTGCTTCGATGAAGTTGGCCGTCAGGCCATTCCGCTGGGCGTTGCGGCGGGCGGTTTCGATGGCCACGGGCGAGATATCCACGCCCGTTACGTCGGCTCCTGCCCGCGCCGCGTAGAGCGAGAATGCGCCGGTGTAGCAGAACGCGTCTAGCACCTTTTGCCCTGGACGCACCCGATGAGCGAGGCGGCGACGGGTCGCGCGCTGGTCAAGATAGAATCCCGTCTTGAGGCCGTCAACGACGGGTGCCTCAAAGGTCAGACCACTTTCCTGAACCAGAACGGGTTCGGGCAAGGTGCCCATTCGCATTTGCGCAAGCGGCTCCAGTCCCTCTTCGCGGCGGCCCTCCATGTCGCTCTTGTCGTACAGCGCGACCGGATCGAAGCGCTCGAGCAACACGGGCTCCCAGATGTCTCGCAGTCGCTCCATCCCCGCGTTTCGAACCTGAACGACGAGCGTGCGATCGAACCGGTCAACGATTAAGCCGGGCAACCCGTCGGCCTCGGCGAACACCTCGCGGAGCGAGTCGGTGTCTTCGACGGCGGTGCGGCGCTCGGCCGCTTCCGCGAACTTGCGGCGAAAGAAATCGGCGTCAATCGGCTCGTCAACGAGGGACAACACGCGAAATGGGAATCGACTTCGCGAATTGAACATGCCGATCGCAAGGAGGTCGCCATGAAAGTCAAAAAGACGAGCGATCTGACCCGGCTCACAGGGCGTAGCCTCGCGGACTTCCTCCCGCTGAACCCATGGGTATCCGTTTCGAATCTTCTTTTGTCGCCCTCGGGTGAGATGTATCGCGGGTCGGGAGTCGGCCATGGGAGGATTGTGGAGCATTTTGGATTTTGGATTTTGGATTGATCGATCCAAAATCCAAAATCCAAAATCCAAAATGAACTCAATCCCTTAGGATCTTCAATGATAGCAAGAATCCGATCGTGATGCAGATCGCGGTGCCCATGAAGGGCGAGTAGTGCCCGAAGCTGGCTCCCAATCCCATTCGCTCTCCGACCGGGACCAAACCCTGATACGCGAGACCCCCGAGCGGGGCTCCCACAATCGCGCCCAGGCCCTGCGCAGTCATTACCGCGCCGACATTTGCGGCCCGCTTGTTGGGGTCGAGATCGCTCACCGACGCGAGCCATGCAGGGATCGTGAGCAAGAAGCCCATGCCGACCGGCAATCCGCCGAGGGCCAGCACCCAGGTCGACCGGAAGAAGGGGATGAACCCCCCGAGGCAAATCACGATCATGCCGGCTGCGCAAAGGCCGAGGCCAACATGGACGGCCCGCGATCTCCCAATCCGCTCGCCATAGCGCGCCATGGGCACCGAGAACACCGCCATCGCGATTGCGCACGGGAACACCAGCGCCCCAAACTGCGCCCCGCTTAGTTTGAACTCTTCCAGCGCGAACAGCTTCACATTCGCCATCGGGAAGCCAATCCCGCAGAATGTGACCGCGCTGAGCAGCAGATACGAGGGAATCTGCCGGGCGGTCTCGAGGAACGCGCGAAACTTGAAACCCTCCTCGTGTGGAACGGGCCGGTGCTCGACTGCCGCATGCTCCGGCAGTCGCCACACCGCAAGAACCACGACTAAGAAAAGTCCCGCCGCCAAGTACAAGCCACCCGAGAACGCGCCACTGAACGGAGCGAGCCGAGCCCCGGTGAGATCCTCAACGATGCCTCCGATGGGCAACGCGAGCGCGATGCCGACCAGGTAGCACATGTTCAGCAGGGACATCGCCTGTTGACGTTCGCGATCCTGGACCGCATCACCCATCAGGGCAAACGCCGCCGGCCAAAGCATCGCTGCCCCCACCCCATCGCCTAGCCGCAGCACCGCGAACATGGCGATCTCGAGAGGCTCACCCACCCCCGGATTGAACCGAGGCAGGATCAGCGAGAGCAGGGCCGTGCAGAGTGTGATCGCAGGGCCGATCATCATGAGTCGCCGCGCACCTACTCGGTCGGCAAGGTGCCCCATCGGGCCCTTCATCACCGCCTCACTCAGCAGAAAGGCGACCAGAACGAGAGACACTCCAAACGCGCCGAAGCCGCGGTCGGCCTTCAGATACACCGGCATCGTGGAGATATTGAGCACGGCGTAGCCAATCTCAGCCAACAGCGCGACCCACAGCATGCGACGCACAAAAGGCTGAGCGATCAGGGATTTCGGCTTTGCGCTTTCGTCCACCATCAGTAGGCCCGACAGAAAATGCGCCGCAAACGGCGCATACGTTGCAGTTTACTGGGTGGGAGGCGGATTGGCGTGTTGGAAGTTGGCAGTGAGCAGTTGGCAGTCAGCAGTTGAGATTTCGTCAATCGGTCGAGAGTTGCGAACTCGTGAAAGCCTTCCCTCTTTCGTGAACTACCAACTACCAACACGCCAACACGCCAACACGCCAACACGCCAACACGCCAACACACCATAATTCCGCCAATGCCACCCACCTCCCGACTTCAAAGCCTGGGAATCGTGCTCGTGGCCATCACGCTTGCGGGTTGCGAATCGAAGTCGTTCCCCGATCCGAATGATCCCGCGCAAGTGGGGCAGGTCCAGCCCGATGTGCTCATGCGAAATCTCCGGTGGGCGTCGGAAACGGTCAACCAGCGAGTCCAGAAAGGCGAAATCTCGGAAGCGCGCGGCCGGATGATGCTCCGTGACTACGCGGCCGATCTCACCAAGCACATCAAACTCGACAGCGTCGCCATCGACAAAGCATGGGAGTACGCGGAGGTGTTCCGCACGGCTCAACAGTGGGAGAATGCGAGACTCTTCTACCAGGTGGCGGTGGAGAATCCGGCCAATGAAGATCGACGCGTGAACGACACACTTCGATATGCGCAAGTGCTCGCCCACCTCGGTGAGGTGGAACTCGCGCTCAAGGCAGCGCGTTCAGTCTTCGACGCCCAACCTAAAGATCGAGCCCCCCTGATTCCATCGCTCATCTTTGAACTGGCCCCCGCCGCACAGGGCAAGGGCTTCGACCAGCAACTTGCTCAACTCATCTCTGACGCACTACCGTTGTATGATGCGACCGTGGTCGACGCCAACACGGAGAGCGGGGAGGCCTTCCTCATTGCGAAGCCGCACCTCATGCGGGAGGCGCTTAAACTCATCCAGACCTTGCGCGGGAGCGCGAACCCGCCAACCGGGTAACTTATTGGGCATAGCCGGGACACCTCGCCGACGGCGTCGAGAGGCCTGACGAGACGACGAAAGGTAGCGCGAATGACCGAAGTGATCATGCCCAAGATGGGCGACGGCATGGAAGAGGGGACTCTCCTCGAGTGGCTTAAACAAGACGGCGAGAGCGTCCGTTCGGGCGAAGTGATCGGAACGATCCAGACCGACAAGGCGACGCTCGAACTTGAAGCTCCCGGATCGGGCCGATTGACCGGTTTTTTGATCCAGCCCGGAGCAACCGTTCCGGTCGGCAAGCCGATCGCCCTTCTCTTGAAGGACGGCGAGTCGGTTCCCGAGAATTGGGGCGGGGCGAGCGCTACGGCGACGCCAGCCGAGACACCAAAGACCGAACCCGCAGCTGTCGTGACGGCCGCTGCCGCACCCGTGGTTTCTGGATCCACTCGCATCAAGGCGAGCCCCCTGGCGCGCCGAATTGCCGCCGAGAAAGGCATCGATCTTGCCCAGATTCAAGGCTCAGGCCCGGGCGGGCGCATTGTTGAACGCGACCTCGAAGGCGCGAAACCCGCGGCAAAACCAGCCGCCACGCAAGCGCTCGTGGTGACCGCCGAAGACACGGTCATCAAGCCCAACCGCATTCGCCAGATCACGGCCCAACGAACCCAGCATTCCAAGCAGACCGTGCCGCATTTCTACGTCACCGTCGAGGTCGATCTGGAGCGAATCCAGGGCCTGCGGGATCAGTTTGCCGCCGAGGAAAGCGGCAAGGTGTCGGTCAACGATTTCATCGTCAAGGCGGTGGCGCTCGCACTTCGCGAAATGCCGGGGGTGAACTCAAGCTATCAGGACGACGGCACGCTGCTTCAGCATGGTGGCGTGCACATCGGCATGGCGGTCGCGCTGGAAGATGGCCTGACGGTTCCAGTGGTCAAGAACGCCGACCAACTGACGCTTCGCCAGATTGGTGCGCGTTCGCGCGAACTCGCCGGATTGGCGCGCGAGAACAAGCTTCCGCTCGACGACCTCGCGGGCAGCACGTTTGCGATCTCGAACATGGGCATGCTCGACGTCGAGAACTTCGCCGCGATCATCAATGAGCCGAACTCGGGCATCATCGCCGTCGGTACCGCGCGCAAGACGCTCGTGGTGAACGATGAGGACGAGGTGGAGATTCGCCTTCAGATGAAGATGACGGGCTCGTTTGACCACCGCGTGGTCGACGGCGCCGTCGGCGCGAACTTCATGAACGCCGTCCGCGGCTACCTCGAGAATCCGACGCGGTTGCTTTCGTAGCTCCGGCTCCCCCTCTCCGCGAATGTTTGTTTCGCGGGGAGGGGGTTGGGGAGTGGGGAGAGACCTGCAGAGCACAAGACATCCCTGCCCTACGTGAGCGTCCTGCTTAGTGAGCCGGAGAGCGCCATCTCAATGAACTCGGCGGTGTGAACCACTCGCACCTTGGAGCCGGTTTCGAGGGCGGCTTGTGCCAGCCAAGCGTGGCAACCCGGATTCCCCATCACCACAAAGTCGGCCCCGGTTGCCTCAATGTTCGCCCATTTGCGGTCGCGCAGCCGACGCGCCATCTGCGGCTGGTCGAGGTTGTACGTCCCCGCGCTGCCGCAACAAAGATCGCTCTCCGCCAGCGGAATCCAGTCGACGCCGGGAATCGAGCCGAGAAGTTGTCGCGGGAGGTCGCGGATGCGCTGCCCGTGGGCGAGATGGCAGGCGTCGTGGTAGGTCGCCTTGATCGGGAGCGGGTCGAGGGCGGCCAAGAGGTTCGCGACCCCGGCTTGCTCGTAGAACTCGGTGATGTCGAACACGTTTGGCACGCTGTGATCCTTCAGCCAGCTTCCGCATCCTGCTGAGTTCACGATGATCGTGCGCCCCTGAGCGAGATGCTCGAGCCGCTCAAGGTCCCCGTTCTCGACACCATGATGCCCCTTCAGCGCGCCGCAGCAGCCAATGTCCCATGCACCCGCCGACACGACGGGGCCATCAGGATCGGGGCCGATCGCCACACCGACGCGACGCAAGGTGCGCGCAGTTGCTTCGTGGACGTTCGGGAACATCACCTTCATCACGCATCCCACCAGCAACACCGCCCGCTTGGTGATCGTGGGCATGCTCTCAAGTTTTGGCCCAGCTGCCCGTGGTTCAACCCGGGGCGGACTCACGGCTTCGGGAAGTCCGCTCAGCCAGGGCGGGATATGCTCGATCCCCAACCGCCCGAGCGTGGCGCCGAGTCGGACCAAGGTCGGGTTGCTCGCTACCCGCAACCCCCGCGTAGGTTTCGAATGATCTGCCCGAGCCAGCTCGAGAATCCGCCCGTACTGCACGCCGCTTGGACAAGCGGGTTCGCAGGCCCGACACCCAAGGCACGAAGCCAAATGCGGCTCAATCGCCTCGCGACCGATCTGGCCTTCCGAAGCTCGCCGGATCAGGCTGATACGCCCTCGCGGCGACTCGGATTCCTCGCCCGTTTCGATGAACGTGGGGCAGCTCTCGAGGCAGAATCCGCACTGGATGCACGAGCGGGTGAGGTCGTTCAGGGCTTCAGACAACCGCGACCTCCAAGTAGCTAGGGTTGAGCACGCCGCGGGGGTCGAGTTGATCCTTTGCGCGCTGCCAGAGCCGGCCGACAGCGGCATTGGGCGGAATCAACGGTCCTGGTTGCATGACCCAGTCTCCTTCAAAGCGCGGGAGGGGTTGCTCGGCGTGAGCCCATAGCGTGCCGCTCTCAGCATGCACAAATCCGCCCTCCAGCCGTGGGGCATCGCTCAGCGGAACCCGCTGAATCCACCACCGGCCGCCCGGCAAGGTTGCGCATTTCGGGGGCGCGACGATCGAACTTACCACCAGCGTGACCTCTAACACCACCGCCATCGTGCCGCGGCTCCCCACGATCAGCTTCTGGACGTCGTATCCCGCCACATTCTTGACGGCCGAAGACCCGACCTTGACCACGCGACCATCTCCGAGGAGCAACGTCAACCCGAGCACCCAATCCCGCCAGCCGCCGCGTTCAATCTCCCAAGTGTGCGGAGGGTTGATGCTGATGAGTTCGGCGAGTGTCCAGTCGTCTAGTGACATTGGCGTGAACCCCATGGGCAACATGCGCCCCGACTCCGCGAGCACCGCCTGCAACTCCCCCAGCGTGATCCCTGCCTGGACCCGCACGACGAGGTCATCTGGTGAGAACTCGATAACCGATCGCCAAGCGCCGTAATCCACCCAGCCCGTCTCGCCCATCCCCCACTCGGGCGGGATCGCATGTAGGAACGCCGAAGACGCTTGAACCGCTTCGCTCCATTCCGCCAACGACGTGGGCTTCACGAATTGGACCTTACCTGCTTCATACTGGGGCGATGGGCAAGCTGCTGCTGGTGGGAAGCGGAAGCACGTCGTGGGGCGAATGGCTGAAGGAGCACCGGGGCAACCGGGACTTGGTCGTGCTTGACCCCGCCGATACGCACCACGGGCCGCCGGGGCGTCTCTGGGTCGTGCGAGGAAGCCGCCCGGTGTACTCCAGCTTCTACGGCAGCCTCGATCCGGTGCGATCGCCGCACTTGATGGTTGCGGCCTTGCATGAGTTTCTTGGCGTGGTGGGCGATGACGCCATCATCCAGATGTTCCCAGTCCGCACTACACCGTTGGTGCGTCAGCTCGCCCAGGTCATCGCCGACATGGTTCGGCCTGAGAAGATCCTGGTTGCGGACGGATTGGAAGACACGTTCAGTTGGCCGATTGGCCCCGAGCAGGTTTCGATAGAGAAGTCGTTGCCGCCGATGGTGCATCAAGCCCAACGCAAGGCCCAATGGCTCAAGCTGGTTGAGCGCGGAGCGCGCCATGAGATTGCGCTCGACCGAGTGATTCTCCAAGGGGCTCGCCTCGGATCGGGGCGGCAACTCGACAGCATCATGATGCAACGCGTCGGGTTGGAGCACGCCCTGCGTGTCGAGGTTTGCGGCACAGCGCTACTCGTGGTGAGCGATGAGCATCTGCCCGAAGAGCAGGTATCGAGAGCGCTTGACCTCACCCACACCCAACGTGCGCACCTCGTACACCCCAGCGACTATCGCGATTTGCTCTGCGCATTCGTTCGGCTGAGCGGCGAGGAGTTTGGCTACGGGCGGATTGAGGAGATTGACTTTGCAGGCGGGCGGATTCTCGCGCACGCCGATGCGGTTCCGCCGGTTCCGGTGCCGATCGTGCGCCTTGGTAGCCTGCGCGTCGATGCCGATGGGCGCGAGCTAGGCGAACTCCGGCCCTGGCAAGTGTAAACTCCCCGGCGATGCGGGTGTTCCTGGTGCGTCATGGTCAGACTCTGTGGAATATCGAGGGTCGTGCGCAAGGGCACTCCGACATCGAACTCGATGTCGTGGGGCTCGAACAGGCGAAGAGACTGGCCACCGCGGTCCCGGCGGGGTTGCACACCTTTAGCAGCGATCTCAAGCGCGCCCACGAGACGGCGCGGGCGGTGAGCCACCGAATCACGCTCGATGCACGCCTCCGCGAGCGCGGCTTTGGCCAGTTGGAGGGTCAGCCGTTCGATGAGCTCCATCGCATTGCCACGTCGTCCGGCAAGTCGCTCATCGAATACGTACCTCCCGGCGGGGAGTCTTTTCTAGATGTGTGGAGCCGTCTCAGCACGTTTACAGCCGAGCTCGTGGAGCATGACGACGATCAGGTCGTGGTTACGCATGGCGGAACGTGTGCCCTGCTCTTAGCCCAGTTGCTACGCGGCCGCCCCGAGACGTCGCGGTCGTTCCGATTTGGCAATACGGCGGTGACCGAGCTGCAGCGCCGCCCCGATGGGACGTTTTTGATGGTGCGCTACAACGACACCAGCCACCTTGACGTGCCCGCTCGCGAGGGAGATGTGGATGGTTCCCGATAAGCTCCGCCGGGCGGGTCCCATCTTGGCCAGCGCGGTTTTGTATTCGGTGGCGTTTCCGCCCCTAAACTTGGGCCTGCTGGTCTTCGTCGCGCTCGCCCCTTGGTTGGCGAGTCTGGTCCCGAGTGACACGCATCAGCCACGGGCGTTTCGGAGCGGTTTCTTGTTTGGGTTCTTGATCACCCTGTATCAGTTGCTGTGGATCGTACCGTTGGTCAAGGTTTGGACGGGCTCGGCGACCTTGGGCTTCGCCCCGTATCTGATTTGCGCGCTCATCGGCGGGGTGTTCTTTGGGGGGCTGGGTTGGGTGATCGGCGAGGCGATCCGCCGGAAGATGTGGTGGGCGGTGCCGCTGTTGTTTGCGGGGCACGAGGTGCTTCGCTCGTTTGTTCCGGTGCTGGCCTTCCCGTTCTTCCTGGTGTCAACACCGCTCTGGCCGTTCCCTTATCTCATTCAGACGGCGTTTATCGGCACCCAGTATCTGACCTCGGCCTGGGTAGTGCTGATCAATGTGTTGGTGGTGTTCTTCCTCATCAAGGCGCCGTTCTTCCCGCTTCGCAAGTACGCGATCGTCGTCATCATCGGGTTCGTCGCTTCATTCCTGCGTTTCATCCAGCCTGTGGTGGGCGAGCAACGCGCGGTGGCGGCAATGCAGCCGGGCGTGAACATGGCATTTGGCGACGAGCAAGTGCGGCGCGATCAGCTCTACGACAATGTCGCCCGGCTATACCAAGAGCTTGAGCGTTTTCGGATCGACTTTGTGCTCTTTCCGGAAGGGATGGCGTCGGGAAGCAACGGGAGCGAGCCGACGTTGCCGTTTGTCGTGCTCCCCGAATATCCGACCATCGTGGGCGGGCAGCGGGTGGCGAGCGAAGGCCGTTACCAGTCGGCCTTTGCCTTCGACGGCAAATGGGAGCATGCCGACAAGGCCCGACTGGTCGCGTTTGGCGAGTATGTGCCGGGCCGCGACTGGATTCCGTTCCTTGACAAGTTCAAGCTTCCCGGAGGCGATATGATCGCGGCAAAGGAGACGCGAGCCCTTAAGGTCGGTGGGATCAACGTGGGACCGATGATCTGCTTTGAAGGGCTATTCTGGGATATCGCGCAGCGGCAAGCCGACAATGGCGCCCAACTCCTCGCCGTGATGTCGGTCGACGATTGGTACGTAGGCACCGGCACGCCCGATCAGCTTCGGGCGGCGAGCATCTGGCGGGCGGTGGAGACTGATCTCCCCGTCCTGCGATCCGCCGCGACGGGCTATACGATGGCGATTGACCAGCGGGGGCGGGTGATCACGGAAGTGCCGACCGGCGGGCCGCAAGTGGCGGTCGCTAATCTGCGAATTCCCGAGCGGGCCTCGGACATGCCGCAGCGGCGCTATGTGCCCTGGGTGCTGGGCCTGTTTCCGTTCGGCTTTATCGGTTGGTTGTTGGCGACCCGTCGGGCCGCTCCCAAACCATGATCAAGCCCCACGGGGCTCGGTTGTAATCAGAGGCCCCGGTGGCTGAGGCCTCGGCGGCCGGTTCGCTGAAGTGTCTCAGTTCGAGCCCAGCTTCAAGCAACGCACTCATGTAGCTGGCGAGCGGTCGATGCCAGTTGCGGACACGGATGCCCGACCATTCCACCCAGTCGGCGCGCTCGTCGAGATAGTTGTCTACCGCCATGTGCAGGATGTTGCCCTCGGCGTCGCGAATGCGAGGGTTCGGCATCGACGTCGCAAAGGCGCTGAGGTTGGCGATCACGAACCGACCACCGGGCTTGAGCACGCGGGCAACGTCGCGAATGGCGGCTCGAAAGTCGGGGATGTCGATGAGCGAGAGATAGGCTGCGACGCCGTCAAAAGTGGCGTCCCGAAAGGGCAGATGCTCGCCATTTCCTACAACGAACGCACCTCCGCCGAGGCGTTGAGCATGTTCGAGCATGCGTTGGATTGGATCGAGCCCGACGGCAAATGCCCCCGCTTCGGCCAAGAACCGCGTGAAGCGGCCCTCGCCACAACCAAGGTCAAGCCAGCGGTCTCCCGGCTTGGGCAGACACAGCATTCGCATCGGCCCGTCGAGCACATTGCGGCGGGTCCAATCGCCGCCGTTCTCGACGCTCTTGATCCATGCGTCGGCCGAATCCGACCATCCATCCCATCCACCCGCCATCACCGGAATTGTGACAGTGATTGCCGTGCCAAACTACGGGCATGACTGCCAAAGAACTGATCAAGACGATCGTCGACGACGCCGGATTCCAACTATCGCAATGTGTCGAGGGGGTCGATGAGGCCCATGCGGACCTGAAAGTGCACGATGACGCGATGTCGTTTCGCGTGACGTTCGCGCATCTCACGGAGTGCTACCATGCGGCCATCGAGCAGGCGGAAGGCCGCGAATATGCGTGGGGAACGTTTAAGCCGCAAAGCGCGGCCCTTGCTCCGCTCGTGGCAGAATGGCGCGCGCTTCGCGCTCGAGCGACCGACATGTTGGTCAGCGACGACGACAAGCTGATCAAGATCGCCGCCGACTTCATCGGCGGCCACGACTACTACCATGTAGGACAGCTGGCAACCCTTCGACTCTCATTTGAGCCCGATTGGAACTATATGTCGATCTACAACCACTAGAGCATGCCCGAGCGACGGAGCGTGAGCACCCGCAGCACGCGGGTGCGATGCTTCTGCCGAGCAATTCGCTCCTCGTGCTTCGCCATTTCCTCAGCCACAACTCGTTCGTGAACGAGCCGTCGCATCAGCGACTCGTTGATGGGCTGGTTTTTGGCATCTGCCAAGGCTTGTTGCATGGCCGTGAGTTCGCCGTGCTCGACCCACGTGCCGCCGCAATCGGGACAAGCATCGAGTCTCACTTTCGACGTGTACAGGTAGTTGTACTCGTGCATCACTTCCTTGCAGCCGGGGCACATCCGCTTTGAAGTGCCGATCTCTTCCTCAAGGTCAACATCATCGTCAGGCAGGACCATGTCGTCGAGCTCGGAGAACGCGTCGTCTCCGAGGTCCTTGAGATTCATCATCTCGCCGTCATCGAAGTAGATGCCCGCGCAATCGGGGCAGACGTCAAGGTCGATTCCGAGCAGATTCTCGGTTCGAAGTTCAATCTGGCAATCGGGGCATTGGCGAGCCATGCTAGAGTTACCCTCCGTGGATGGGAAAACGTTGCGTCAGTGACTTGACATCCGACCGGACCGCCGCAATCGCATCGGCATCCTCGCGCCCGCGGAGGACCCGTGCGATGAGGGCCGCGATTTCCGCCATCTCGGGCTCCTGCATGCCGCGTGTGGTGACGGCCGGAGTACCAAGGCGAATGCCTGACGTCACGAACGGCTTCTCGGGGTCGTTCGGGATCGAGTTCTTGTTCGTCGTGATCCCCGCTTCGTCAAGGGTGTGCTGGGCAATCTTGCCGTTCACACCAAACGAGCGCAGGTCAACCAGCATGAGGTGGCTGTCGGTACCCCCGCTGACAATGCGGAAACCCTCGGCGATCATCGCTTCGGCAAGGGCATGCGCGTTCTTCTTGATCTGGGCTTGATAGGTCTTGAACTCGGGCCGCTGAGCTTCGCCGAACGCGATCGCCTTGGCCGCGATGACGTGCATGAGCGGACCGCCTTGGATGCCCGGGAAGACGCTCATGTTGATCGCCTTGGTGTGTTCTTCGTCGTTCCACAGGATCATGCCGCCGCGGGGGCCGCGGATGGATTTGTGCGTCGTCGAGGTCACGAAGTGGCAGTGAGGCATGGGGTTTGGATAGACACCCGCCGCGATGAGGCCGCTGTAGTGCGACATGTCGCACATGTGGAAGGCGCCAACCTCGTCGGCAATGGCCCAAATCCGCGCGAAGTCGAACTCCCGCGAATAAGCCGTCGCCCCCGAAACGATCATCTTGGGCTTGTGTTCGCGCGCAAGCCGCTCGAACTCGTCATAGTCAATCTGCTCGGTCTCGTTATGTACGCCATAGGGCACGATGTTGTAGAACTGGCCGCTGAAGTTGACGGGCGAGCCGTGCGTGAGGTGCCCGCCATGGGCGAGGTTCATCGCCATGAGGGTATCGCCGGGTTTGAGGAACGCGAAGTAAACGGCCATGTTGGCCTGGGCTCCACTGTGAGGCTGGACGTTGGCGAAGTTGGCCCCGTAAATCTGGGTTACGCGCTCAATGGCGAGCGTCTCGACTTCGTCGACGACTTCGCATCCGCCATAGTAGCGCCGACCCGGATAGCCCTCGGCGTACTTGTCGGTGAGCACACTCAACATGGCCTGGCGCACGGCAAGGCTGGCGATGTTCTCGCTTGCTATGAGTTCGAGATTGTGCTCCTGTCGCTGCTGTTCCCGAGCGATGATATCGGCAACGACGGGATCGACTTCAGCCAGCGGAGCGCGGTGGCGGTTAGGCATGGTGGATTATAGCGGGTTAGTTCGGGTTGGTTCGGATTGGCCCGGATTCGTTCGGATTTGCCTAGGACTGCTCTTGACGATCCGTGCCAACCCGAACGAATCCGAACGAATCCGAACTACCGCTATAATCCTCCTCGTGAAGGCGCACACGCCGATGCTCCAGCAATACTTCCGGTCGAAGGAAGAGCATCCCGGCGTGTTGCTGGCAATGCGGGTCGGCGACTTCTACGAGTTCTATGGCGACGACGCGGTGACCGCCGCGAATGCCCTCGAAATCACACTCACCGGGCGCGAAGATGGCCCCAACGGTCGGGTCGCTATGGCGGGCGTGCCCTACCACTCGGTCGAGAAGTATCTCGCGAGGCTTGTCCAGCAAGGTCTCAAAGTCGCGCTCTGCGATCAGCTGGAGAATCCGAAAGAAGCTAAAGGCCTCGTCAAGCGCGGAGTCACCCGGGTGCTCACTCCCGGGACGGTGCTCGAAGACGCAATGCTCGACGCCGCGCAGAACAACTTCCTCGCCGCGATCTGCGTGCAGGATGGGCGGGCCGGCCTGGCCGTGCTGGAACCGAGCACCGGCGAGTTCCTCGTGACCGAAATCTCTGGTGATCAACTAGAAGAGCGACTGCTGCAGGAGTTGGCGCGGCTGCGCCCGACCGAACTCCTCGTCGGGCCCAAAGCCGAAGGCTTTGGCGAAGCGGCGCGCAATGGCCTCGGATCGGCCGTGACCGATCGGCCGATGCTATCCGCCGATCGAGCTGCGCGCAAGCTCCTTGAGCAGTTCGATGTCAAGAACCTGCAGGGATTTGGCCTCGAAGATCAGCCGACGGCGACCGTTGCCGCCTCGATGATCCTCAGCTATGCGGAGCAGAACCGGCTGTCGCTTGCCCATGTCGATACGCTCACGAGCTACTCCGTCGACGGCTTCATGCGGCTGGATGCCGCCACCCGGCGGTCGCTGGAGATCACCGTCAACCTCGCCGACAACTCTCGGCGCTACACGCTCCTTGCCGTACTGGATCAGACCGTCACGTCGATGGGGGCTCGCCTCCTGCGCAAGTGGCTCGATCAGCCGCTGCTGGATCGCCGCGCGATCGAGGGGCGACTGGCGGCGGTGGAGTTGATCGTCACCCAAGCGCTGACGCGCGGCGACTTGCGGGATGGGCTAAAGCTGGTCGGCGACATCGAGCGGCTCACCTCGCGCGTCGCAACTGGCATTGCCAATCCGCGCGATCTCGCCGCGCTGCGGGCTTCGCTGCAAGCGCTACCCAAGCTCGTGGAGCCGCTGCGAAAGCTGGGGTTGGGGCGGATTCAGGAGCTTCGCGAGCAGATTGGAGATCATGCTGATCTTGCCTTGCTGTTGGACCGGGCGCTGGTGAAGGAGCCGCCGATGACCCTGCGCGAGGGTGGGGTGATTCTGCCCGGCTACGACCTCGAACTGGACACCCTGCGCGACCTCTCCAAGAACGGCAAATCTTACATCGCGCAACTCGAAGCCCGCGAGCGCGAACGCACCGGGATCAGCACGCTCAAAGTTGGCTTCAACGCCGTATTTGGCTATTACTTAGAAGTCTCGAAAGTGCATCTGGACAAGGTGCCCGATGACTACATCCGCAAGCAAACGACCGCCAACGCCGAGCGGTACATCACGGCGGAGCTGAAGGAGCGCGAGTCGCAGGTCCTCGGGGCCGAGGAGAAGGCGGTCGCGCTGGAGCAAGATTTGTTCTTGCGTTTGCGGCAGCGGGTGGCCGAGCAGACGGCTGCGCTGCTGAAGACCGCCCGCGCGCTTGCGGAGCTCGACGTGCTCGGAACGCTTGCCGAGATTGCCGCCACCCGAGGCTATGTTAAGCCCGAGTTCACCGACGAGGATGTGCTGGAAATCGAGGCGGGGCGGCATCCGGTGGTCGAAGCTTCATCTCCGAACTTCGTGCCGAATGACCTCCTCCTTGAACCCGAGGGCGGACGGCGTTGCATCATCTTGACAGGGCCGAACATGGCGGGGAAGTCCACCTACCTTCGGCAATCGGCCCTGATCGCGCTGATGGCGCAGGTGGGTTCGTTCGTGCCCGCCAAGCAGGTGCGGTTGGGGCTGTGCGATCGGATTTTTGCGCGGATGGGTGCGAAGGATGAGCTTGCGCTGGGGCAAAGCACGTTCATGGTCGAGATGGTCGAGAGTGCGAATATTCTCAACCACGCGTCTTCACGCAGTCTGGTCGTGCTAGACGAGGTTGGGCGCGGCACCAGCACGTACGACGGTTTGGCGATCGCTTGGGCGATGATCGAGCACTTGGCGGCGGTCGGCGCGAAGACGATGTTTGCGACCCACTATCACCAGCTGAACGCGATGTCCGAGCATCTGCCGACGGTGGCGAACTACCGGGTGAGCGTGGATGAGTTTGGCGACCAGATTGTATGGACGCACCGGGTGCTTCCGGGAGGTACGGACCGGAGCTATGGCGTGCATGTCGCGCGCATGGCGGGCGTTCCGTCGACGGTGCTGCGGCGGGCGGAGGAGATTCTGGGGGAGCTTGAGCAGAGGCCGGTGGCACCGACGCCGACTGCGGCTCCTAAGTATCAGTTGACTCTGTTTGAGGCCGAAGAATCGGCGGTTGAGAAGCAGCTTAGGAACTTGGATGTAAACGCGCTGACTCCGCTACAGGCCTTGCAGTTGCTGGATGCGTGGAAGCGGGAGATGTAACCTAGACGTACGCCTACCTTTCGTAAGTTCCCCGTAGGAATGTGGAATGACGGGTTTATGGTTTGGATTCTGTTGGCCCTTGTGTTGCTCCTGTTGTTTGTGAACTGGCTCACGGGTGCGAAGTGGGGCGAGCGTGCTCCCAGTTATCGCGTGGTGAGCTCGCTGCTGACCGACACGGAGACACGATTTCTGCACGTGATGGAGCAAGCGCTTGGCCCCGAATATCGCATCTGCGCGAAGGTGCGTGTCGCCGACGTGCTACTACCGACTGCGAAAGATCGAAGTGCTTGGCGAAGCGACTTCAATCGGATCACGCAGAAGCACTTCGACTTTGTGGTGTGTTCGGTTGAGACCTGGGATATCTTGTTCGCGGTCGAACTCGATGATGCGAGTCACAGTCGTCGTGATCGCATCCGGCGGGACGTGTTCTTGAATACCGCCTGCAACTCGGCCGGGTTCGCACTGCACAGAGTTCCCGTGCAACGAAGCTACTCGGCGGACACTTTACGGGCGAAACTTCTTCAACTTCCGATCGCGGCGTAACGCGTTACAATACGGTTGTGAATCAGCCACAGGTCTTCATCTTCTGGACGTGGGAGGAGAAGCTCTCATGGATCACCGAGGAACTTCGGTCAGGGCGTCTGCGCCAGGGTTGGGGTGGCAGGGGCACAGCGTTGGTGGACGATAGTGGTCGCTTACGCGAGATCGAGGTCTGGCTCAGGGACTCGAACGCATTCTTTACATGGGGGGCAGACGAGGCTGAACGTCGCACTCGCTACAGCATCCTCAAGACCATGCTCGAGATGACCTCCGGCGACCTCGTCGTCGTCCCTAGGGTGCCCACGGGAGAGACGTTTACGATTGCCGTCGTTGCGGCAGGCTACCACTTCGACGGCGCTCACTTCGGCAAAGATCACCCGGTGATCCCCGCGAACGATCTTGGACACGTGGTCGAAGTTGAGACGGGAACCCAGAGAGTCTTTTCAATCAACGACCCTGATGCAGCCCTGGTGGCGCGGCAGTTTCGAAACTACCGTCGGGCGGTCAACGCGGTTAGAGCGACCGCTCTGACTCGCCAAGTGATCGCACTCTTTGGAGCGATGCCTACGCATAGAGTGGCAGAAGCGTCGGCGCAATACGGGCGATCTATGTTTAGCTCAGACCCTGGGGTGATGGGGGGTCAAACGGTGATGTCCGGGACTCGGGTGCCCCTGCGAACGGTGCTCGCCAGTCTCGCAGAAGGTGATACCTTCGAGGAGATACTGAGAGCGTTTCCGACATTATCGAGAGAGCATCTCGTAGCGGCGGTCAGGTTTGCGGCTCAGTCCGCGCTTGAGGATCAGCCCGTCCGTCCCGTTCCAGAACTGCGATGAGGGCGAAACTCGACGAGAACTTGCCGGAGGGCCTTGAACTCGGTGACAACGTGGACACCGTTCGTGACGAGGGTCTTTGCGGCGAATCAGATGATGTCATCTGGGCAGCCGCCCAATCCGAAGATCGGATACTGTTCACACAAGATCTGGACTTCTCCGACTTGCGCCAGTTCGCGCCGGGCCAACACGCGGGGGTCGTGATTCTCCGGCTGAGTAACCCCTCTCGTCAGGCACTATGTGACCGACTTCGAGCAATCTTTGCCACCGAGGATGTTGATTCGTGGGCAGGAGCGTTCGTCGTGATCACAGAATCGAAGATCCGAATCAGGCGTCCCGACTAGGTCCTATCCCCCACATTCTCAACCCTTAACACACCCATTCCCCTGTCCAAGACGTCAAACTGACATGGGGTAACGATCCCCAACAGAACCTTGAGCGAAACTACTCTGCACCACGATGGCATGAAGCAGTTCCTCGACGTGCTGCCCGCGGTTGTCCGCGAGCGAATCGAACGGGAGAACGGCTACGATGCCTTGATCGAAGTCGTCCTCGACTATGGCCGCCCGGCGGAAGCGCGTTATCGTGACCGAACCGAGCGCATGGAAGACGTCACCGTCTCCGAGCACGACATCGAGTTCGTCATTCGCCAAATCGGCGAGTTCGGCTCCGACAATCGGGCCGGAATCGAGCGCACCCTCCACCGCATCTCGTGCATGAGGAACCGCCACGGCAAAGTGGTCGGCCTCACCTGCCGCGTGGGTCGCGCGCTCGAAGGCACCATCGACATCATCGACGACATCGTGCGCGCTGGGCACTCCATCTTGCTGCTCGGTCGCCCGGGCGTTGGAAAGACGACCAAGCTCCGTGAAGTCGCCCGCGTGCTCGCGGACGAGGTCGGCAAGCGCGTCGTCATCGTCGACACCTCCAACGAAATCGCCGGAGATGGCGACATTCCACATCCCGGCATTGGGGCGGCACGGCGGATGCAGGTCCCCTCGGCTCCGCTTCAACACCAGGTGATGATCGAAGCGGTCGAGAACCACATGCCGGAAGTGATCGTCATCGACGAGATCGGCAACGAATCCGAGGCCATGGCCGCCCGCACGATCGCCGAACGCGGCGTTCAACTTGTGGGCACTGCCCATGGTCAAACCCTCGAGAATCTGATGCTCAACCCGTCGCTCGCCGATCTGATCGGCGGCATTCAGGCGGTCACGCTTTCGGATGACGAAGCCCGCCGACGTGGCACGCAAAAAACGGTCCTCGAGCGAAAGGCGCCGCCGACCTTCGATGTGGTCATCGAGCTTCTCGACTACGAGCGGCTGGCCGTGCATCACAACGTGATGAAGACGGTGGACCTCATCCTGCGCGGCATCCCGCCGAAACCCGAGATTCGGGTGCGAACCGTCACCGGATCGTTCGAAGTGGTCCAGGCGGCCGAGAGCAAAGATGTCCACGACGATCCGGGGTTCAACGAGCGATTCCCGGCCTTGGCGCGGCGCCCGGAACCGGAGCCCGAACCCGCGTCCGATCCCAAGACCAACGCGGGTCTTGTGCGCATCTACCCTTACGGCATCGCGCGGACTCGTCTCGAGCGGGCCATCCGCGAGAAGCGCGCCCCCGCGTTTGTGTGTACCGATATCACGCAGGCCGATGCGATCATGGCGATCCGCTCGACCTACGCCAACCGGCCCAAGAAGCTGCAAGAAGCGGCGGGCAAGCCGATCCCGGCGGTGGTGGTGAAGTCGAACACGTTCTCGCAGATTTCGGGTGCGCTCGATGAGATTCTTCGTCGTGCGGGCGAAGGGCCGGAGTCGGAGAGCGAGGCGATGGACGAGGTGCTGAAGGCGGTCGAGATGGTGCTCCAAACGGGGAAGCCCTTCGACCTCACGCCGCAGCCCGCGCCAATCCGCAAGATGCAGCATCAGGTGACGGAGGCGCGGCGCCTCGCGAGCGAAGCGGTGGGCGAGGAGCCGAACCGGCGGATTCGGGTCTTGCCGACGCGGTTGGGATGAAGACGGTCACGATGTGGCGGCCCACCGGGCCGAATGAACTGGCCCTCGTCGAGGCCTCCGGCTTTCGGCGATGGCCGCCTCGCCTGCCCGAGCAGCCGATCTTCTATCCCGTCATGAACGAGGCGTACGCGATCGAGATCGCGAGCCGATGGAATGTGCGCGACTCGGGACAGGGGTTCGTGACGCGGTTCGAAGTGCGATCGGAGTTTGCCGAGCAGTTCGAGATTCAGACGGTGGGGGCGAGCTACCACACGGAGTGGTGGATCCCCGCCGAGCGGCTGGAGGAACTGAACGACAACATCGTGGGGCTGATTGAGGTCACGCAGCGGTTTGGGTGAAGAATTCGCTGTATCCTAAAGGAAATGTCAGAACAGGAACGCTCTGCACTGCTGGATCGTGTCACGACCACTGCCCATGTGTGTGGCGGGCGGCCGTGTATTCGTGGGCTACGAATCCGGGTCGTTGACGTTCTGGAAATGTCGCTGACGATGTTTTGCCTGAGCAGATTCTTGAGGATTCTCCCTTGCTCGAACGTGACGACATCCGAGCCTGCCTGGCGTTTGCAGCTCATTCCAGCCACATCCCACCACATCCAGCCCATCCCCGGTAGACTCACGCCATAGCTATGGCAGCCCAACGAACTGTCGCCGTCGTCGGCGGAGGCCTTGCCGGCCTCATGACCGCAATGAAGCTCGCGGAAGCGGGCGTCAAGGTCCAACTCTTTAGCCTCGTGCCCGTCAAAAGGAGCCACAGCGTGTGTGCCCAAGGCGGCATCAACGGGGCGGTAAACCTGCGCGGAGAGGGTGACTCGCCCTACCTCCATTTTGAAGACTCGATCACGGGTGGCGACTTCCTGAACCACCAGCCGCCCGTCATGCGCATGGCCGAGCGGGCGCCGGCGATCATCTATCTCCTCGATCGCATGGGCGTGCCGTTCAACCGAACCTCCGAAGGGCTGCTCAGCTTCCGCCGATTTGGCGGCACGCTTAAGCACCGCACCGCCTACGCGGGTGCCACCACCGGCCAGCAACTCCTCTACGCACTGGATGAGCAAGTCCGGCGTTGGGAGTCGATGAACCTCATCGAGAAGCGCGAGGGCTGGGAGTTCCTCGGCATTTCGAAGGACGCGGAAGGGAAGTGCTGCGGCCTCGTCGCCCAAGACCTCCGCACGATGAAGATCGAAGGCTTCGCCGCCGACGCGGTCGTGATGTGCACGGGCGGCAACGGCGTGATCTTCGGCAAGAGCACGAACTCGATCATCAACACCGGCTCGCCCGTCAGCATCTGTTATCAGCAAGGCGTGCATTACGGCAATCCCGAGATGGTGCAAATCCACCCGACCGCCATCCCCGGCGAAGACAAGTGCCGCCTGATGTCGGAGTCCGTGCGTGGCGAGGGCGGGCGGCTGTGGACGCCGCGCGATCCGATGGACAGCCGCCGGCCGCTTGACATTCCCGAGTCGGATCGCTGGTACTTCTGCGAGGAACTCGACCCCGTGTACGGCAATCTGCTCAGCCGAGACCTCGTGAGCTTCACGATCTACTGCGTGTGCCGCATGGACCGGGGCGTCCAGGGCAAGCAGCAGGTGTATCTCGACATCACGCACCTGCACGAGAGCCGCGGTGGCCCGCACACTCGCGAAATCATCAACGACAAGCTCGAAGGCGTGCTCGAAATCTACGAAAAGTTCATGCGCGAGGACCCGATCGAGATGCCGATGCGCATCTATCCCGCCGTGCACTACACGATGGGCGGGCTGTGGGTGGACTACGAGAAGGGCCACGAAACCGCGATTGATGTGGATTCCCCGCGCAATCAGATGACCAACATTCCCGGCCTCTACGCGGCGGGTGAGTGCGACTATCAATATCACGGCGCGAATCGTCTCGGAGCGAATGCGCTGCTCAGCTGCCTCTACGGAGGTGAGATCGCCGCGCAAGGCGTGATGGCGTATCTCAAGCAGGCCAGCGGCGCCGATTCAGCGGCGGTGGCGGAGTCGGTCCGCGAGCGGCAAGCGGAGTACGACAACCTCGCTAAGTCGAACGGCAAGGAGAACCCGTACGCGCTCCACGCCGAACTGAGCGACGTGATGTGGAACAACTGCGGCATCTGGCGCACGCAGAAGGACCTTCTCGCCGCCCGAGAGCGTCTGAACGAGCTCACGACCCGCGCCCACCAGTGCGACCTGATCGACGACGCGGGCTGGAGCAACCAAGCCGTTCCGTTTACGCGCGCTCTGATCCACATGATCGAGCAATCGAAGGCGATTGTCGGCGGGGCGATTGTTCGCGACGAGTCGCGCGGTGCCCACTTCAAGATGGACACGCCCGACCGTAACGACGAGCAGTGGCTGGTGACGACGAAGGCTTCGTGGACGCCAGATGGCCCCGAGTTCGACTTGACTGAGAAGGTGGAAACGAACTTCATCGCGCCGCGCCCTCGCAAGTATCGGATCAACCAGAACAAGGTTGTGAAGGAGATCATGGGCGAGGAAGCGCTGGCGGGTGTGGGCCAGGGATAGCTCCATGATTGTGCGATGCTGTGGCTAAAGTGCTAGCCCAGTTTCCTCAAGCTGCGAAGACGTTACACGGCTACCTTGCACCACGATTCGAAGAAAGCACCGGGCCGTTCCGAAGATGTGGCGATACTCCCAACTATCGAACACGAGAACCTCGTCATGTTGCACCACGACGTCGACCGGCCGGTCAAGTCGTGCCTCAATAACCTCTCCGATCTGATCTTGATGGAGGCCCTGGATCTCGACGGAGATTTTCGACCATTCGCCCTTGGTTCGTTCCCATTTGGCCTCGGCAGTGAGCGCATAGATGAATGCAGACGCCAAGACTACAAGCACGAGCCAACCCGCCGCGCTCATCAATCTCTGCCTCGACTCCGTCGTAACTCCACCTAACATTCGGCTCCTCACTCGACGTTAGATTAGCAGACGAGCCCTCGCCTAGAAGTCGTGGCGACGTTAAATCCGTCGAACTCGGTACGATCACGCCGTGCCGCAGTGGCAGGTTCGGTTGTTGGGTCGCATGCGCGTCGAACGCGACGGGCAATCGCCTGTTCACTTCCGCACCCTGGCCACAGAAGCCGTCTTTGCCTATCTCGCCCTTCGACTCGGCGAAGAAGTGAGCCGCGAAGTCTTAGCATCCGAAATCTGGCCAGCGGCCGAAGATCTGGCGAGGGGTCGCAACCTCAGAACAGCCCTGTCCTCCCTTCGCCAGACGTTCGGGGAAGCGATTGGTGCGAACCGCCAGTCGGTATGGCTCGACCCGGAGTGCTTCGATGTTGACGTCTTCAAGTTTCGCCGCGACCTCGATCCCACTCTCTACCGAGGGAGGCTACTCGAAGGATATGACGGCAGTTGGCGCATGCCCGCCCTCCTCGAACTTGACGAGTTGTACTTCAAGTGCGTACTAGCCAAGAGCTTTGAGCTTCCTTCTTCGGAGGCCGTGGCGCTCGTTTCGAGGGCGTTGGCCGTAGACCCGACCCGCCTTGATCTACGCGCGCGACTTCGTGATCTGGGGCCATCGTACGATGCGCTTCAGGCCCCGGCGATCGAAACCTCCTTCATCGGTCGAGTGCGTGAGCGGTCCGAGTTGGATCGCTTGCTTGGTGAGCATCGCTTGCTTACCATCACCGGCCCCGGGGGCTGTGGCAAGTCGCGGCTTGCGCATCAGCTGGTGAAAGAGAGGCACCCAAATTCTTGGTTTGTCGCGCTTGCCCACCTTGCCGATCCCACGCGCATCTTGTCGACCGTCGTCAGCAGTCTGCGAATCAGTGCTCCGCCGGGGACTCCACCCCTGGACGCCCTCATCTATGCGCTCGCGGAGACCTCGGCGCTGCTTGTCCTGGACAACCTAGAAGACTTGCGCGAAGGTGCAGCGAGCGTCTCAGAACTCATCGAAGCACTCCCCAGCCTTCAAGTGGTGGTCACTTCGCGCGTTCCGCTGGGCTTGTCGGGAGAGTTTCAGTATCCACTTGGGCCCCTTGAACCCGCCGAAGCCGAGTTGCTGTTTGGCGAGCGTTGCCGGCTGGTCAGTCCGGACGTCGACCTCGTTCGGGACAAGGTGATCCTTCAGGAACTCTGTCAGAGGCTGGATGGGTATCCGCTGGCCCTGGAAATCTGTGCGGCGAAGGCTCGCCTGCTGACTCCTCGCGAAATGCTCGAGGAACTCACAGACCGCTTCGAGTTTCTCACCCACCGCCAAGGCCACGCCCGACATCGTTCGCTTCAGAACGTTCTGGATGTCAGCTTCGAACTCCTCGACCCTCACGCTCAGGATCTGCTGACTGATCTCGCGGTCTTCGAGGGTACGTTCATGCGGCAGTCGCTTGCCGACGTCGTCGGACCTGGCCGGGGGGAGATTCTGGCAGAACTGGTGTCCTCCGCCTGGGTGCTACCGCAGCCAGGCACCGATCCACGGCGGTTTCGGCTGATCGAATCGGTCAGGCAGTTCGCGGCGGACTTGGCCAAGCCGGCCCGACACCGAGAACTGCAAGGGCGCCACGCCCGCACCTTTGCCGCGTTTGCTCAGACGTGCAAGGCCAACGCGTTCACCCCCCGCGAATCGGCGCTTCACGACCAAGCGGAGCTAGAGCTGCCGAACTTGGAAGCGGCTTGGCAATGGCTGATTCGCCACGATCCCGCCGAAGCTTTACGGTTGGTGAGCGGCATCAACTGGTTCACCATTCTGCGAGGTCATTGGGAGTGGGCGGAAACGCGACTTCGACAAGCTCTGGACACGGCGTCGGATGCGGCTCTGAGTGACCTCACCTTCGCCAACCACACCCTGGGAAACTTTCTCTTCTTCCAAGGCCGCCGCTCCGAAGCTGAGCCGTGGTTTGAAAGGGCGCGGAGCCTCGCCCGGCAGACCGATGACCCGCTCCACGAAGGCCTTGCGATTCTACAACTCGCGCAGCTTCGGGTTGAGGAAGGACGCTACGATGTGGCGCAGGCGAATGTGACCGAAGGTGTGCGCGTCATGGAGCGCGTTGGCGAAGCCAACTGGATGGGTGCGGCCCATGTGATTCGGGTCTTAGTTGCGAACCGCCGGGGTCAGATTGCGGAGGCGCTGGCGGCGGGCTCGACGGCAGTTGATTACTGCCGGGAGGGAGGCTACGGATGGGGAATCGCCTCCGCCCTGAACGAGTGGGCCATGGCGCACCACTTGGCGGGAGATCACCGGCGTTCGCTTGAACTGCAGGAAGAGAGTATGGAGTTCAAGCGTCGGACCAGTGCGCCCGCTTCATTGGCGCTCTCCTATGCGGATGGGGCAAGCGCTCACTTGGCGCTCGGTGACCTTGCCGAATGTCGGCGGTGGCTTCGGGAGGCGCTTCAGATTCTCCACACGCACCATGCGACTTCGCGCCACCCTCACGTTTTTGTGATTGCCAGTCGTGTGTTCAGTCAGCTTGAGAACGAGGGGGATGCTCGGCTTTGCCGACAGGTGGCGGAGCGGCTGGTTCCTGTCGCGTCTCGTGGTCATGCGCACTACTTCGGATTCTTCGAGGCTGGGGCGGCAGAGACTCCACCAGACGGCTTATCGTCGGCAATAGAGGCGGTCCTGGCCTTGTGACGATCCTGTGACGATGGCGCTTCTATCCTGAGGTGCATGAAGCGAAACCGCGAGATGCGCCCGATCACGTATCGGAACGTGCTGTTCTTCCTAGGCCTCTTCGTGCTGTTTGGTTGCCCACTGTTTGGGGGCGGCAACAACCCACCGCGTCCGACCTACATTTACATTGAAGGTGTTCCCAAAGTTTCGGCGACCGACGAGACCTTTGCCATCACCGTCTACGTAAACCCCGACCCATCGGAGCGGACGGGCCTGAGTGTGATCGTCACGCCCATGGTCCCCGCGGGCTGCACGGTGACACCGGCCACCCAGACGGTTGTGATCCCCGCAACAGGAACCGCCTCAACGACCTTCAATGTCCGCACACCCGCGTCGGGATACCTGATTGGCCCGATCAGCGCCCGACGGACCGACCATACGGCGTTCTTGGACAAGAGTGTGTTTACTTCGAACGAACAAACGGTCGAGGTCGTGCCCAATCTGGTCAGTATTACGTTTGACCCAAGCACCCTCGTTATGAACCGGGGCACGTCCGCTTCGATCAATGTGGGTGTCCTACCAAGGGGTAACACGTCGGGAAGTGTCTTGGTGACCCTCGACACCACGCTCGCGGGCCTGACGCTCTCACCCAAGACGTTTGTGGTCAATCTTGCGCAAGGTTCGATAACACCGGCGACCCAGTTGGTCACGGTCAGCGCGAGTGCCAACGCTGGCCCCGCATCTAGCTCAATCGTGGCTACGACGAGTTGGAGTCAGAAGTCGTACCATATTGCCAGCCTGCCGATCACCGTGAACGCTGGCACGGGAACCCCTCACTTCACCTTCACGGCAACTCCGTCACAAGTGACCTCGGCGGCATATCAAATGTCGGCTCCGGTCACGTACACACTGACCAGTGTCAATGGGTTTTCGGGCGCGGTAGTGGTATCGCAACAGGCGAGTGGCGAGGTTGAAATCTTCCCGACGTCCGACGACGAATCATTTACCGTGAGCCCAGCTGGACCGACCACCTTTACGCGGCGGTTTACAAGGTTCATTGGGACCGATGACATCTCGGTTGTGTTCACGGCAACCCATCAGGCGAGCGCCACGAGCCGGTCACTCACGACACTGGTAAAGAACCCATGAAGCACGTGCGCATTGTCTGCTTGGCACTGGTCGCCGTGGCCCTACAGGGGACCTCTTGTCCGGGTCCCCCGGCTCCGGCGAGCCAGCCCCCAGCGGGTCCGTTTACCTTCACGGCCGCCCCTGTCCTTGTCACCATGCCCAACAACACCTTGTCGCAGGATGTCGTGTTTACGATTACTCCCGTGGGGACGTTCGCGGGCATGGTTCGAATCACCTGGGAAACTGCGACCACCTGCAGCCCGTCGCCGGCGACCAATGACTTCGACATCGCGGTCGCGCTGAACACTCCGATCACCTTCACACGCAAGATGTATCGATGGGATAGTTCGGCGCCGATGACGATCACCTGGAAGGCCCGTCATGAGCCGTCGGCGACTGAACGCACATTGCAAGTTGGCCTTCGCTCGCCGTAGCCCAACAATGCTCGCCCGGGCCGAACTCCAAGGGCGAGCCGAGCCGTCAAGTTTTTTTGGGGGAAACACCCGTATTCTTCCTTGACTTCGGCCTATACTAGAACACTCAAGGAAATTGGGAGCAGGATCACTATGCGCACTACGTTTTGTTTGACGCTCGCCGCCCTGGCGACCATGGCCTCCGTAAATGCGATGGCCCAATCGTCGGACGGGTCGGCACTCTGGCGAAAAGCCTCGTTGTCCGTGGACCAGACGACGAAGCCGTTCGCTTCTTGGATCGACACTTATCAGACCTTCCGAGTTGACCCCGTCGCACTGAGAGCCGATCTCAGCCGCGCTCCGTTGGAAGATCGCGGCGTGATCAACACCTACTCGGTGATGGACTTGCCGATGCCCGACGGATCGATTCGGAAATACAAGGTCGTCGAGTCCCCCATCATGTCGCCCCAAGTTGCGGCTAAGGCGGGTGGCGTCAAAACCTACCGAGTTCAGGGCATTCTGAATCCGCATGAAAGCGGTCGACTTGACATTGGCCCGAACGGATTCCATGGCTTCGTGCGTGGCACCGATGGCGGCTCGTTCGTGATCGAACCGTTGGGCCGCGGAAAGCAGGACGGTGTGTTCGTCTACTATCGGCGAGACAACACGGCTCCTCGTCAGTTCCGTTGCTTCACGCCGAACAACGACGGGTTCAACCTCAATCGGGTGGGCCTTGCCTCGGACGTGTTCAAAATTCTCAACGTGGGCAATACGCTCAAGACCTACCGGCTTGCGATGAACGCGACCGGCGAGTACACGGCGTTCCATGGTGGCGAAACATCCGCGCTGGCAGCGATCATCACCACGATCAATCGCGAGAACAGCATCTACAACATCGACGTCGGAATTCACCTCAACCTGATCTACTCGAAGGCATGGACCGACCCGAACACTGATCCGTATTCGAACCTTGACGTCTTTGCGATGCTCGCCCAGAATCAAACGGAAACGGATGCGTCGGTGGGCGACGCGAACTACGACATGGGCCACGTGTTCGGCACCGGTCCTGGAGGTGTTGCCGCGCTCAACTCGGTCGGAAGAACGGGGATCAAGGCACAAGGCGTGACGGGACTCGATTCTCCAGTCGGCGATCCGTTCGATGTCGACTACGTAGCCCACGAGATGGGTCACCAGTTTGGCGGTCGGCACACGTTTGCCAACTGCGGCGGCGGCTTCGATGCCGGCAACGACTACGAGCCGGGTTCGGGCACGACGATCATGGCTTACGCGGGCATCTGCGGCGGCGATAACGTCCAGAACAACTCCGACCCGTATTTCCACACGCATAATCTCGATCAGATCGTAGCGTGGCGGAACAATGCGGCTTCGGGTGGCACCGAGTCGGTCACTCCAAACTCGCCCCCAACCGTTAGTGCGAACGCGGATATCACTATTCCGCGCAATACTCCGTTCAAGCTCACGGCGACCGGCGCTGACCCCAACAACGACCCGCTGACGTTCTGCTGGGAGCAGTTTGATCTCGGCAATAACCCGGTGACCGGCGTGTTGTATCGCTCCCTGAACCCGAGCGCCTCGAACACTCGGTTCTTCCCCAAGCTGGCGACGGTGCTCGCGGGGACGACGGATCGCTGGGAGCCGATGGTCACCAACGACCGAACGATGAAGTTCCGCGTGACGGCGCGCGATAACCGCGCGGGCGGTGGTGCTCACACAATTGACGAGATGGTCGTTACCGTGACAGGTGCGCCGTTTGCCGTGACTTCGCCGAACGGCGGTGAGGCGTGGCTGGGCAACTCGAGCCAGAACGTGACTTGGGACGCCGGTGGTAGCACCGCTCCGAACGTCAACATCCTGCTCTCCACGGATGGCGGAACCAGCTATGGCAACGGTACCGCGCTGGTGCTCCTGGCCAATACGCCGAACGACGGAAGCCAGACGGTTCTCCTGCCGAATAACATCGACACGAACCAGGCTCGCATCATCGTTGAAAGTGCTTCGGGAAGTGGCTTCTACGACATCTCGAACGCCAACTTTACGATCACGCCCGACACTTCGGCCGAGCCGCCTGTCGTCACCACGATCAGTCCAACCACCCGCACCGCCGGTAGCGGAGGATTCACGCTGACCGTCAATGGCGACAAGTTCGTGCCGACTTCGAAGGTTCAGTGGTTTGGCGCGGATCGACCGACCACGTTCGTGAACGCGAACGAGCTTCGAGCAACGATCAGCTCAAGCGATGTGGCCTTCGCGCAGATGCTGAAGGTTCGCGTCGTCACGCCGGCTCCGGGTGGAGGCACTTCGAACGAGGTTGACTTCACGATCACGAATCCGGCCCCGACTACGACCTCGATCAGCCCGACGAACCGCGCGGCAGGAAGCACCGCCTTCACGCTCACCGTGAACGGCACAAACTTCGTCAGCACGTCGAAGATCGCGTGGAATGGCGTGCAGCGTGCGACCATCTTCGTGAGCCCGACGCAACTTCGAACCACGATTGGTGCCGCGGAGATTTCGACCCCCGGTACGCGAACGGTTCAAGTCGTGAACCCGGCTCCCGGCGGAGGAACGAGCGGCGCTCAGACCTTCACGGTGGTTGCCAATGGCCCGACCTCCATCGCGATCTTCCCCAAGACGCTGACGGGTGGCCAGTCGGCGACTGCGGCGGTCTATCTCAATGCTCCGGCTCCGGCGGGTGGCTTGACGATCGCCTTGGCCCGAACGACCGGAAACGCGGTGACGATTCCGTCAAATGTGGTCGCCGCCGCTGGTAAGTTCAGTGGTGTGTTCACGATCAACTCGACGCCGGTGGCGTCGACCAACCTGAACACGATTACGGCGACCGCGAATGGTCTCAGTGTTTCGGGAACGGTCACGGTGATTCCGCCGCAGCCGATCTCGGTCACGCTGAATCCCAGCTCGGTGAACTCCGGCCAGGGATCGACGGGCTCGTTCACGTTGAACGGTCCGGCTCCGGCGGGCGGCTTGGTGGTTCAGATCAAGTCGGGCGTTCCGGGAATCGTCCAGGTTCCCGTGAGCGTGGTGGTCCCGGCGGGTCAGACGACGGGCTCGTTCAACATCACGACGAAGACCTACCACAGCCAGGTATTCGTGGGCATCTGGGCGATCTACGCCAACAAGGGTGCCGGTGCCTTGCTGAACCTGAATCCGTAAACGCACATGAAGGCCGCCGGAGCTCTGCTCCGGCGGCCTTTTTCGTTCCGGCGGGTATCCTCTTGAACCAGATGAAGAGCCTCCAGAGGTGCGGTTGATGGCAGAACCGCGGGGCCCTAGCGGGGCGGCGGGCGGCTTCTTCGGCATCGTCGTGTTCCTCGCCGGTGTCGCGATTCTCGTCTTCACCTTTCGACTTGCGAACGACCTGTTCTCGCAAGATCCCAACCAACTCCTTGGGCTCACCAAGGCGAATGACTTTGACTTGAACAACGCCGGGGCTATCTTAGGCTCGGTGGTCATCAAAGTGCTTCTGCTCCTCGTTATGGCCCTGGTGGGCGGCATGACGGCCAACCGTGGGATTCGCCTCTACGCGGACTCACGCTCACCTAAGTCGCCTCCGGAACCGAAGTCGGAATGAGCCAACTGGTGCTCATCGCCGGCGTTTCCGGGTCCGGTAAGACCACCCTTGCCCGGCGCCTCGCGGACTCTTTCCCGACCGCCCGCCTGTCGATTGACGACTACTACCGCGGCTTCGAGGACGTTCCACTTGAGCAACGAAGGCTGCTGAACTATGATTCACCGGCTGCGATCGAAGACAACCTGCTGGCCGACCACCTGGCGCGCCTACTACGGGGAGAGGCGATTCCGCAGCCTATCTACGATCACCCTGCGTTCGTTCGGCACCCCGAAACCCTTACGGTCAGTCCGCAACCGCTCATCGTTCTCGAAGGCTTGTTCGCGCTCGCGTGGGAGCCGATCCGCACGATGGCTGCGCTCAAAGTGTTCGTAGACACCGACGAGCCGACGTGTTTCCGGAGGCGGCTGCATCGCGACCTGGAGCAGTTTCACCGAACCGCCGAAGATGCGCTGCTGCGTTATCACACGCACGTCCGCCCAAATCAGGAACGGTACGTGTTGCCGACCCGCGCGTACGCCGACTTGGTGGTATCAACGGGCGATAGCGATGACTCGGCGTTCGATTCGGTCGCGGCGTGGGTTACAAAAAATCTACAAGAAACGCCTTGACATCCGGTCAAGAATTCACTACAATAGGACGGTTAGGTTCTATGGGCGGTATCTGTCCTCATGTGCATTGGGAGCAAGAGCTGTTGCGGCGCGCTAAGCGTCGTGAGCGCGATGCTGAGCAGAGGCTTCTTGATCGTTATCGGCCCCTCGTCGAAGCCAAGGTTCGTACCTTTGGGCTAACGGGGTCCGATCGAGACGACCTTGTTCAGGAAGGCATGGTCAGCTTGCTGGGGGCCATCCAACGGTACGACGAACAGCGAAGTGCGGGTTTCGCGGCCTTTGCCGAGATTTGCGTTCGGCGTCGGCTGATCACCGTGACGCAGAGCGAACGTCGCTCGCGGGCGGTGCCCATCTGCAAGTCTGTCGAAGCCGTGCCGGTGACCATGCCCCAGCCTGGCCTTTCGTTGGCGGAGCTTCACCTGACCGAACTGGAGCGCCGAGTTGCCCTCGCGTTTGGTCAGGGCTTAACGTATCAAGAGATTTCGAAGGACCTGAACTGCGGTGTCAAGCGTGTGGACAATGCCATGCAGCGAATTCGCCGGAAGTGTCAGGCGCTCATTGAGGCCTAGCCACGTGCGTCAGTCATGCTGAAGTAGTCAAGGCGACGGAGCTGATTTCAGTTCAGCACCGCCACCTTGAGCATTGAGATCAGTCCTTGAACGGGTCAAACACGTCGGAGCCCGCCATCGCCACCCCGATCGGAGTCAGCGTATGGACGATCTCAATCGAGTCGGCGTGGTGGGCGAGAACCTCGGGCAGTCGCTTGTAGACTTGCATCGACTCGTCGACATCGCCGCCGCGCAACACAACCTTCGCCTGTTCCATCGCCCGCTTCATTGCCTCTGGTGAGACTCGGCCGGAGATGCCTTTCTTCTTGTCACCCTTTGCCGCTCGGCGACTCATGACCCGACCCGCGCCATGCACGGTAGAGCATAAGGTGTGTTCGTTATCCGGGCTCTCCTTGCCGCGGAGAATGACGGCGGCTTCGGCCATCGATCCGCCCACAAAGCCAAGCTGGCCCGGAAATGCGGGAGTTGCGCCCTTGCGGACTACCCACAGGTCATCGCCGCCGTGCGTCTCGCGCCAGCAGAAGTTGTGGTGGTTGTGAATCTCCTCAACAATCTTGCCGCCGATGATCTTGGCCACCCGCTCGCACACCCAGTCGCGCCCGGCGTAGGCGTATTGACCGGCGATATCCATGGCCAACAGATACTCCTCACCTGCGTCTGAGCGGTGATGAAGCGTCGCGATGCCATCCTCAAGCTGCCCCTTCGCCGCCGAGATTTCGATGTATTCGGTTGCAATCGTATGGCCCAGACCGCGCGACCCGAAATGGACGCCGATCCAGACTTGGTCAGCTTCGTCGATGAAGATGTCCACGTAGTGGTTGCCGCCACCTACGGTGCCGAGCTGGTTCCGTGCTTTGTCGTAGGTTCGCTTGAGGACAGGAATCGTTTGCCAGGCGTCGTTGTCGAACAACGGGTGATCTACTGGCTCCGCGTTCTGGCGGGCGAGCCCGAACGAGATCTTCTTGGCGACCTCGTCCATGATGCGGTGAATCTGCGCCCGCACCTTTCGGGCAGGCACGTCAAGGCGAACGGCCTTGTTTCCACAAGCAATGTCGTAGCCGACGCCCGATGGCGAGACCAACTCGTGGTAGGCCACGACGCCGCCGATGGGGACGCCAAAGCCAAGATGATGGTCGGCCAGCAACGCAACGCGCGCCGCAAGCTTCTGAGCGTTCTTGATTTGTTCCAGAGCTCCGGCATCTACCGGATCGCCGAACACGGGGATACCGTCGATGATCTGCATAAGAAAACCCCTCCCACCGGGAGGCAGGAGGGGTTTAGACGGCGATGAGCGGAGATTGTTCCGTCTACTTTCGACGGCGTCGGGCGAGCGCGGCGACACCTAGACCAAGAACGGCCATCGTCGCGGGCTCGGGGACAGGATTGTAGCTCTGCTTGATGTAGTCGATGGTGACGCTAGAGTTCTGACCCACGAGAATGTGGAGCAGATCCTTTTGCGCTTGGCCGAGCGACACATCCTGCGAGAACGAGAAGCTCTTGCTATAGGTAAAGGCGACCGGCCCGCCGGCTGAGGTCAGCGAGAAGTCGATCAAGCCGTCGAGGACTTCGACGGGCGTGCCCGACATGTCGAAGACTTTCTCGCTGCCGATGATTTCCAGACTGCTGTTGGCGCTCAGGGTCCCGCCGATCTCGATGGTGACCCCATTGTAGGCAGGGACTGGCGACGAGTCAAAGTCGTAAACCCACGCGATATCGCCAACCATGACGCCATTACCACTCAGGGTAAAGCCCGTGATGTTCGCTGTGTAGCTGTTGCCCAGCGTTGAAAACGTGGCTGTAGCCCCAACCGTGTTCTCAAACAGCACCGTGCTGAACGACTGGGCTTGGGCACCGACGGCGGCAACCGCCAAGATCAGAAGAGAGACAGTTCGTTTCATCGGGTGTTTCCTTTGCGACGGCGCGAGACGAGCGCGCCAAAGCCCAGTGCAAGAGCAGCCACGGATGCCGGCTCAGGTACTGCTTCGGCGTACGATACGCTGTAGAGGCTGACCGTGTTAACCGAGTTGGCGGAATGTCCGCTCAGGTCGATCACCGTAGTGACGTCATAGAATGACTTGGTGCCCGACAGCACGTTGCCCGTCTGGCTGGGCAGGCTGATCACGGTTCCTCCCGACGCGACGGAGTACAAGTGGTTTTCAACCCCGCTGTTGCTGTGAGCCACGTCGATCTCGACGAGGCCATTTCGACTATTGCCTACCGGGAACATGTCAAATCCGGTGAGTAAGTAGCCTGGCGTGGCATCGACACGGTAGTTGATCACGAGCGACTTTGCTCCCGCACCAACCAAGAAGTGATCGGGAATAGCGAAGGTGATACCGTTCGGCCCGAAGGGAGAACCCGACGCAGGATTGCCGTCAATAAAAATATTCGAGAAGGTGATGGCGTGGGCTCCAGCAACCGGAACCGCGATCGCAAGCGCGAAAACGCCAAGTTTCACTTTGTTCATCTGATCCAACCATGCCGACGCCCTTGGCGCCAACACTTGCATTATATCTTAGAATCAAGCAAAACCCTAGGTTCCCGCGAACTTATCTCGAAACCCGTTATTTGCGCTAGAAAGCCATGCCCGCATAATCACGGATCAGGCCAACGATGCGACCAAGCACGCGTGCGTCCTCAGGGTTGACCACGATCGGGTCATATGCGTTGTTAGCGGGCATGAGCCGTATAGCATCGCGATCAAAGTGGATCCGTTTCACGGTCGCTTCCTCGCCGACCATGATGGCCACGAGATCGCCGTGGGTTGCATTTGGCTGTGGCTTCACGAGCACCAGGTCGCGCGGCATGATGCCCTCGCCCGTCATGGAGTCGCCCTTAACGCGAAGCAGGAAAGCACCTTCGATGTTACGGACCATTTCAGACGGCACGGGAATGAGATCCTCGACGCTTTCTTGGGCCAGGATCGGCTGCCCCGCGGCGATTGAACCCACGAGCGGGACGAGGGTCGCTTTCGAGTTCGACTGGAAGTTCGGGTGAGTCACCTTGATAGAGCGCGGTGTATTGGACCGCTCAATGTAGCCCTTCTTTTCGAGGGCGTCAAGGTGGACCGTCACCCCACGGAGCGATCCAATGGTGAAGTGGCTTCCGATCTCGCGAATCGAAGGTGGATAGCCCTCGCGCTGAACATAGTCCATCACAAACTGCAAAATCGCCTGCTGGCGTTTGGTCATTCCTTTGGCCATTTGGTAGTCACCCCAAGTGCGTAGACGGATTATACACGCATTATGTCTACTGATTGCGCACAAACCACAACGTAAATCGAGCCAGGTCGCTCGCCTGTGCCATACTCTTCGAATCCGCGAAGCGGATGATTTGAGGTGAATGCACAGTGTCGGTCTCTAATTTTCGCGACAGAATGGAGTCGAAAGGCTGCCAGATTGTAGTTTTCACGATCCTTGGTGCCCTCGCATTCTCAATGATCTTTTCGACCTGCGGCCCGCGAGGCGGTTCGGCGCAGATTTCGCCGGACGACTCCGCGATCGCGACCGTCGGCAAGTTCCCGATCACCGAACCGATGGTGTTCGGAATGGCGGAGCAGACGCTCACTCAGTTCCGAGAGGCGTTTGGTGGGCAGGTTCCGCCGGTTTTCGTGGCCCAATACACAGGCGTGGCCGTTGACCAACAAGTCAACGCGGGGCTGCTGATTGAGCTTTGCGATCGAGAGCGTATCGACTTGAGTGACGAGAGCGTTCGAAAGGCCATTGAAAAGATGATCGATGAGGAGATTGAGCGCAACAAGCAGGCGCTGATCGCCGAAAAGAAGGTTGCCGCGGACGCGTCTCCCGCCGTGATGGACGCCGCGTACAAGGCCGCTCATCAGCTCGATCCCAAGGCGCAGCGTGAAGCGACTATGACGCGCGTCGATCAGATGCTTAAGGCGCCCAACGAGCGCAACCAGTTGCTCGTGTCCGCGGCGAACACGCTGCTAATGGAGAAGTACAGCAACGAGATTCCCGCCAGCGATGAATCGATCAAGGCGTTCTTCGATGTGTACATGAGCAAGCGCATCTTCCTCAAGGAGGACAAGCATCCCGGCGTTGACCTCAAAAAGAAGGCGAGCGACATCATGGCCGAAATCAAGGGTGGTCTGAGCTTTGAAGCCGCGATGAACAAGTACACGGATGACGAGCCGGGGCCCAACAAGCCCAAGAGCGACAACGAGTTCCAAGTCGACGGCAAGACGATTGGCCTCAACGCGGCCTACGCTCCCATCGCTAAACAGACGATCGGCGCCGTCGAGGGTCCGTACACGCTCGGTGACGGCGGCGTCAGCATTGTCAAGGTGAACTCGAAGGCGTCGCAGTTGCCGCCTGACTTCGAAGCTAAGAAGGCTCAATACAAGAAGGACTTCCAACGCGACAGCGCCGCCGGCAAGCTTCAAGAGAAGCTCAAGGCACTGAAGGGCGAGAACCTCATCACGTGGAAGAGCCCTGGCTACGAGCTTCTTTACGATATCGCGGTCTATACGCAGAGCGATGACTCGCGTAAGGCGACACCCGCCGAGCGAAAGGCCAAGTACGAGGCCTTCATGAAGCGAGGCGAAGAGGCGGCCAACGATCCGCTGGGAACCCGTGTGGTGCCGCTCGCCCAGTTCTGGGCCTTCAATCAGGTTTGGACGGATTCGAGCGACGCCGAAAAGGCTGCCCTAACAGACCGTCGAATCGAGGTTCTCGAAGGCATGCTGGAGCAATCCGAGTCGGGCGAACTGCGCATGGAGTTGGTTGATCTGTACGCTTCGAAGAAGGATGGCGCACAGGTGACCACCAACTTGGAACTCGCCGCGACGGCGATTTCAGCGAACTTCGAACCGGCCGGTCAGCAGAAGTATGCCGAGCTTCAAGCGAAGCTGCTTAAGCTTAAAGAAGCGGGCGTGTTGAGTGCTGAGCAAGAGGCGAAGGTTCGACTGATTCTTGATCAGTGGGCCAAAGACAAGATCGAGAAAGATAAGTTCGACGAGGAAGCGCGCAAACAGGAAGAGCAAGCGCGCAAGGACGCCGAAGCTGCGCAGAAAGCGGAGCAAGACAAGGCGGCCGCCGGCTCCAAGCCGAAGTAGTCATGGCCGGGAAGATCGTCTTGGTTGCCACTCCGATCGGCAATCTTGGCGATCTTTCCGCGCGTTCGATCGACGCGCTCGGATCAGCCGACCTTTGGCTCGTTGAAGACACCCGCGTGAGCGGAAAACTCCAGGCGCATCTCAACCTTCGCAAGCCGATGCGGGTGCTGAACGAGCACACCACCGACGCAAAGATTGCTGCGTACCTGGCGGAAATTGGCGATCAAATTGCCGCGGTGCTGTCGGATGGCGGCACGCCTGGGATTAGCGATCCTGGGGCGCGGCTCGTGGACCTCGCCAACGAGGGCGGGTTCGAGATCGATGCGATTCCGGGTCCAAGCGCCGTTACCACCGCGCTGATGCTGAGCGGATTCTATGCTCAACGATTTGCCTTTCTGGGATTTCTGCCCCGGAAGCCGGGCCCGATTCGTGCAGAGTTTGCGCCCTTTGCCGACTCTCCGATCACCCTCGTGTTATTCGAGAGTCCGTTCCGGATCGAGGCACTTTTGAAGCTAGCGGGCGAAGTTCTGGGCGATCGCAGGTTCGCGGCATGCCGAGAAATGACCAAGCTCCATCAAGAAATTATTCGCGGGAATCTACAATCCGGTAGCGAAACCTGGCATTTTCCCACCAAAGGTGAGTATTGTCTCGTCATAGAAGGAAGGAGACGCGTTCGACTTGCCGACAATAGGGATGTGCTAGAATGACTCGGCACCGTAACGAGTCAGGAAGTCGCTCGTGGGTTGTGGGGACATGAAACTGGTAAAGCTAGGATTGCTGCTAGGGCTCACTCTCGTTCTGGGGGTGTTATCGGTTGCCCAGTCAACGGTGCAATATCGGTTGCGCCCGCTGGATACGATCCAGATTCAGGTTTACAACGAGAGCCAGATGATCGTTGCGTTGCCGATCCTGCCGGACGGCCGCGTCAGCGCGCCGTTTGCGGGCCTCATCGAAGTCGCAGGGAAGACCACGGCGGAAGTTGAGGAAGAGCTCGTTGCGATCTACAAGGAGCGGCTCAAGCTCCGAGATCCCAAGGTCTCGGTCATGGTGCTCCAGTATCGCCCGTTGAGGGCGAACGTGGGCGGCATGGTGCTGCAAGGCGGAACATTCCCTGATTTGCGACCCGGCGATACCGTGCTCACGTTGCTGAGCCGCGCCGGTGGCATCAACCCGGACCGTGCTGACTTGCGCCGCGCGACCCTCACGCGTGCGGGTTCTCGCGAAGTCATTCCGATTGACCTTCACTCCATGTTGTTCAAGAACGACATGTCGCAGAACTATGAGGTCGAAGACGGCGACACCCTCTTCATTCCCGAAGAGGTCATGAATCGTGTCCAGATTCAGGGCGCCGTTGTTCGCCCAGGTCAATATCTGTACAAAGAGCCGATGTACCTTTCAGACGTGATCTCGTTGGCGGGTGGCGAAATTCCGAACCGGACCAAGTTCTCGGGAACGCTCATCATCCGCCGCAAGCCGGGCACGGAAGATCAGCTGATTCGCATTAAGGCAAACTACGTCAACTATGTCCGCAAGGGTGACCTCTCGCAGAACGTGATGCTCATGCCTGGAGACCTGATCTTTGTTCCGACGACGAAAACACCCGACTACAACCAGCTAGGCACCATCTTCAACACGCTGTTCTTCGTGGATCGCTTCCTCACTGGTGGCATCTTCGGATTCCGGCTGTTCGGCAACTAAGCTCTTCGTCCACCTTGGACGCTTGCCTGATCATCAACCGAAACTCCCGCCGCTCCCGGCGCTGGGGAGCTTCGGTTGTTGATCTTTTGGGGCAAGAGGGCGTCTCGATTGTCCGCCAGTGGCACGTCAAGGGATCCCGGTTGCTGGCCGCGGGAGAGGCGGCTGCCCAAGCGGGCGCGCCGGCGGTTCTTGTGGGCGGAGGAGATGGCACCCTCGGTTCGCTGGCCCACTTTTTCGCCCACAGAGAGGTCACGATGGGCATTCTGCCGCTCGGCACGGGCAATGCGCTCGCGTACGACCTCGGTATCCCGCAGGATCCCGCCGGCGCGTGCCGAGTGATCAGCCAAGGCCACATCGGCCTCATTGACCTGGGCCGAATGGGCGATCGCTACTTCGTGAATCACGTGGCCGCCGGCGCGTCGACGCTGGTTTCGCGGAGCCTCAGCGCCGGCTCGAAGCGGTGGCTGGGCAAGTTGGCCTATCTGACGGCATCGGTTCAGGCGTTCCCGCGCATGCGTTCCTTTCAAGTTCGTCTGACGACGGGGAATGAAGTGATCGAGACCACCTGCATCCAGATCGTGGCCGGGAGCGGGCGGCACCATGCGGGGCCATTCTTGCTCAGCCCCGATGCCTCGGGCTCAAATGGTCGCTTGCTCGTGTATTGGCTCGCATCCCATCGTCGGCGACGGCTGCTACAGCTGATTCGCGGGCTCCGTACGGGTGCCCACATCAACCTGCCTGATGTGGATTGGCGCGAGGTCGAGCAGATACAAATCGAGACATCGCGACCGATCAGCGTCTCAGTAGATGGCGAACTGGGATTTAGAACGCCGATCGAACTGTCGATTGACCGGGAAGCGCTCCGGGTATTCGTTCCGCGTCCGGCTTCGGTATAATCAAGATTCGCCCGTGCGCGGATGGTGAAATTGGTAGACACGCTACCTTGAGGTGGTAGTGCTCACAAGGCGTGGAGGTTCGAGTCCTCTTCCGCGCACCACGGACGAAAGCGTTGGCCCAGCCCATGCATCGCATTGCCATCTACCCGGGCTCCTTTGACCCCCCAACCCTGGGCCACCTTGATGTGATCGAACGGGCCGCGCGGCTGTTTGATCGCCTGATCATCGGCATCGGGGTGAACACGGCCAAGATTCCCTTCATGACGACGGACGAGCGAATTGCCGCATTGCAGGCGACCGTCGCCCATATGCCGTCCGTGAGTGTGGAACCGTTCAGTGGCTTGCTGATCGACTTTGTTCGGGAGAAGGACGCACGCGCCATCGTTCGGGGCTTGCGCGCGACCGCTGACTTTGACTACGAATTCCAGATGGCGATGGTCAACCGGCGCCTGGCTGAAGAGATTGAGACCGTGTTGCTGATGACGAAGTGGGAGCACAGCTACCTGAGCTCAAGCATCGTGCGCGAGGTGGCGTTGCTCGGGGGCGATTATGCAGGCCTCGTGCCTGCGCCGGTCGCTGAACTTGTTGCCGAAGCCTTGCAGCGTCGAGCGACGTCCTAATGAGGTACGAATAGCGTGGAGAACCGAGTGGACATCCTAAGACTCTTAGAAGACCTGAAGGAACTGGCCGTGGATCGCCCACGCGGATTCATGGGCATGGTGTGGGGCCTTGACAAGGACGAGGTCAATATGGTGATCGCGAAGATTCGCGCCACTTTGCCCCAAGAACTTAAACAAGCCGCCCAGACCGTGCGCGAATCCGAGCGCATCGTGGATTCGGCGCGCGAGGACGCCAACATGACGCTTGAGAGCGCGCAGAAGGAGGCGGAGCGACTGGTGACCGAGGCGCGCGCCGAGGCCGAAAAGATCGTTGAGCATGCCCGCGCCCAGCAGCAGGTGATGGTGCTCGAAAGTGAGATTCTGAAGTTGGCGAAGGCGCAGTCGGAGGAGCTGAAGAGCCAAGCCGACCGCGAAGCCGTCCAACTCCGCCGGGGCGCGGACACCTATGCCCGCGAAGTGCTTGGGCAACTCGAACAAGTGGTCGGTCGAGTGATGACCGCCATTGAGCGAGGTAAGTCGGAAATCGAACGACCGGAAACCCAGTCCCTACCCGGTCGCGATCGCACTCGAACCTGACCCCCGGCCGTATCCGACGAAGTAGGCGGTCCAAGCGATGACGCTAAGAACCGTGACCGCCATCTTGACCGGCATCGGCACCGCGGCGTTAAAGCTCACAAACCCCTCGATGGGAGCGGCGATGAACATCATGATAAAGCTTCCGGCAAGCATGATGATCGCGTCCTTGCCGGCGCCTTTGAGTGACTCACCTCGCGACTTGCGTCCCGGCGAGATCAGCGCCCACGCCATCCAGTAGCCCGCCGATCCGGCGAGGATCAGGGCGGTCACCTCGGTCGCGCCATGGGGAGAAACGTGCTGAATCAGATAGCCGACGCGGTTGACTTCGGCGAGTTCGGTGGCGAGCGACCCCAGGAGCAGTCCGTTTGAGAAGAGCAGTTGGGTCGTGAGAATTCCAAATGACCCCGCCGCGGCCGAGCCCGTGATGATCGCGACTCGAGGGTTATTCGCGCTGTAGAACGCCGTCATGCCTACGGCTTGATCAGCCGTGTACTTCTCCATGTCTCCGTGCTTCCATTTGTCGAAGACCTCAACCCACTGCTCGGGGATCAGCTTCGTTTTGAGCTCGGGCTTAGACGTGACCGCCAGCGGCACGAAGGCTATCCCCGCCGCAAAGACTAGAAAACTCACGAGAATGGCGTAGCGCAATCGCCTGACCGTGTCGGCAAACCCAAGGGCGGCCGCGCCGAGTGCCTTATGAAGCGGCATCCGCACTGGCCGGTAGAGCGTGACATACGCGCGTCCAACCAGGTCGTTCAGAAAGTCGGTGAGGGCGGTGTTCGTGCTCTGCGTACGGACATAGGAGAGGTCGGCGCTGACGCGGCGATAAAGCTCGACGAACTCGCGCAGCTCCGCGGACGGTAACCGCCCCGGCGTGATGGACGCGCGATCAGTCAGCACCATCAGGCGCTTCCAATCGGGCTCTCGCTGCTGGAGGAAACTCTCCTCGTTCATTCGAGATTTGATCATACCGAAGCAGGAAATCTGGCGGCACCGCGTGAACTTTATTCATATGCTGCGTTGGATACTGGCCGTCGGACTGGTTTTGACTTCGTTGCCCGCGTGGGCAGAGACCTTGCTCACTGAGGCGAAGGTGATTGAGCGGACCGAGCGAGGGTTCATCCTGCAGGTCGGCACTCAGCCTCTCGTGGTTGAAGACACCTACCAAACCAAGTTCTGGCGGAGCAAAGCACCCGGCAAGCGCGAGGGCTTCGAAGCGGGGGCTTTGGTGCATTGTCGCATCAAGACCGATGTCGACCCGCCGCAATTGCGCGAAATGGCCGACCGGGCGACGTGGGCATGGCTCGAATCCGCGCGCCGGGACTATAAGAAGGGCACCGTTCAAGAGCTTGATGCAAAGTATCTGGTGCTCAAGTTCGACGATGGCAGTGTGTTTAGTTACCGGGCGACTGACAAGTCGGTCGTCAAGCTCAAGGGGAGAGCGGCCTCGTTGACCGATATCGAGACGGGCCAGGTCGTGTGGGCAAAGGGAAGGCTTCTGCCTACGCTGGATACCTTCCTCGTCGAAGTCGTTGATGTCATGCCCGCGGCGGCGGTGAAGGAACCGGCGGCGGCGAAGGGCAAGATCCCGAAGATGGAGCCGCTCAAGCAGGAAGGAGTGATTGAGGGGACGGTCATCCGGCACCACGCGAACATCTCAATGTTCGACATCGAGACGGATCGCGCCTTGCACATCACGTATAGTGCGTCGACCAAGTTCACGCTGGATGGCCAGCCGACGACGAAGGCCGCCATCCAGCAGAAGTTGATCGCCAAGGTGACTTATAAACGCGATAAAGCGGGCCGGATCATCGCGAGTAAGGTGGACCTGCGTCGGTCTTAGCGCTTACGGCTCCGCATCAGAGCCGCCACGCCCAGGCCAACCACGGCCATCGTCGCGGGCTCGGGGACGGCGTTGCCGGTGAACTGACCGTAGTGCATCTCGACCGAGTTGAACACGTTCCAGTTCTGCGCGATCAGGGTGCCGTCGATGTTCTGACGCTGGTCGACGGTCGCGTTTGGCGCGAGCAGCGAGCCGTGGAGCGCGCGATTGTTGATGTTGAAGTAGCTTCCCTGGTAGTTCCAGAGGATCTTGTCGTATCCACCCGTGCTCGTGTTGACCGTGATGCCAAAGCCGTTGACATTGCCGCCGGTGACATTGATGAGCACGGTGTCGGTCAGCGAGAGATTGGCGATGTCAAGGGTGCGATTACCGCCGAGGTTCGCGGCGTCAATCGTGTAGACCTTCATCGCTCCTCCTTGAAGGGAAGCGTTGATGTGCCAGTTGTTCGGATTGCTCGTGTCGATGAGTTCACCGCCTAGCGCGGCGATCGCGGCGGATTGAGCGAGCGAGTAAGCAAGTTGGGTGTTGAAGACGCCAAGATCGACGGTGTCGGTTTGATCGGTCCAGCTGCCATTGACGTTGCCCGTTCGCGTGCCGCCGACATAGAGATGGCCGCCGTTCACGTTGTACGGGTTCTGGCTGAAGAAGTTGCCCTTGACGCGGGCGTTTCCGGCGTTGTTGATGCTGCCACCGTGGCTATAGCTGACGTTGCCGCCGACGTACATGCCGATCTTCGGATCGCCCAGGACGTTCGCGGGGGCGTTGTGCTGGAGCACGTCATAGCCACTGCCCGTCCAGTTGCCGCCGACCGCTACGGCACCATCGGCGTGGCCGCCACTCGTGTTGGCGTTGCCGAAAACAAAGGCATTGAATTGGTTGGCGAGTCCGAGATCGGCGGCATGGGCCGAACCCACCACGGCGACGCAAGCGAGAGCAAAGAGAGTTCCTTTCATCAGTAAATCCAACAGGCCAGTGGCACCCAATATCAGACCCCTCTGTGAGGTGCAGAGTTCGCGCCGATTGGTTCCGTTGAGCCCAGATAAACGAAGTCCGGCAATCCTGCGGGGTTCTTAGTCGCCTCCGCCACCACAGCCACCACACCCGCCGCCCCCACCGCCATCACCGCCGCCTCCGCTACACCCTCCACCGCACGACGATGGGGAGGTGTTGGCGGGTTGGAGGCTCTTGCGCATGCCATCGTATTGTGAGCCGGCCAGACTGTGGATTCCGAAGAGCCCCACGCCGAGCATCAAATCATCGCGGTGAAGCATGATCGCCTCGCGCCCCGGCTTGCGGAGCTTGGCGTACTTCAGGCGTTCAGCCTCGACGACGGCGCGACCGCGTCGGGTGGCACGCGGAACGGACAAGAACGCGAGAGTGGCGATCAGGGCGGCGATCGTCATCAAGAACAGATAGACTACCGGTCGCTCGCGGCTGAGGCCGACCATGATCTTGAACACTCCCGTCGAGGTAATCGCGGCGCCGACCGTGACGGGAACCCAACGGACCAAGGCGATCTGGTCGTCACTTGGTGCAAGCCCTGCTTCCTGGAGTTGCTTCCGGAGATCGGCAACGTCGGCAAGCACGGCGGTTCGAAGCTTAGCCAGCGTCAGGCTCGTGCCCTTGTTCCGGAGCGCCATCTGAATGCGCTGTGAAATCGGGTCTCTGGCTTCGCTCGATAGGCCGGTTGAGGTGACCTTGCCGTCCGAGGAGACGGTGACCGCGCCCTCGTGGACCAACGCGGCGACGGCTGCATTCACGGCGAGAACGTCGCCCTCATTGAGCAGGGCCAGTGAGACCGGGCTGATGTTTGGGAGGCTAGAAACGTCGTCTGAGCCCCGAATCCAATGGCGTCGTAGGGCGACCATGCCGCCGAATCCCACGATCATGAGTCCGGCGTAGAACTTAACAAAATCCGGCCCGGACAAGTTGAAGAGGTCGCCGGATTCGCATCCCGACAGCAGGGGGAGCCACGCAAGGACCAGCCATTTGGGCTTGGGGATGATCCAGTGGAGACGCGTGTCGACGACGGCCAGAGGTGACGCCGAAACAGCCGTCTCCTCGCGTGGCCAAATGTCTGAAGGTGGTGTTTCGCCGAACCAATGCTCGTAGCTGGCCAGGGTCTGAAGGTATTGCGCACGATAGCGGTCGGCGTCGCCGCTTCCTGTGCTCGGGCTGTGATGGAGATCGCGGCCGAGCACGTTGGGGCAGAACTCCTGCCAGTACGCTTTGGTATACAGCAGGTGGACGTGCCACACCGCGTCGACGATTGGCGACGGCGAAACGGGGTGCCCAGCCGCGATGGCCAGGAATACGAACCGGCGGTACTCCGCGATCGCGCGCTGAGTGAAGTCTGCGGGCCAGGCCTGCTCGTCGGCGAGCTTGGCGGAGAAGGGGTAGGTGGAATCGGGCGCGTCAAGTGTATACGCCTCGATTCGTTGGCGAAGTTGGTTCGCTTCGTTAGCTTCCATCTCTATCTCAGGTCACGCTGGGCAAGGGCGTTGGGTTGCCGATGTTAACGCTAGCTTAACCTTGCACGTGGGCGCGGTACAAGCCCCCGCGCGCATGCTTGGTTCAGCAATCCAAAATCCAAAGTCAATTCAGGTGTATGCTCGCAAGCATGGCGCGCAAGCAACCTTCCTCGTCCGAGCCGACCCGCAAGCTAACTGAAGCTGATCTCAAGCGAATTCCCTGGCGTTGCATTGGCCCCGCCATCATGGGGGGGCGCATCTCGGACATGGCGTTCGCCCCGGGCAACCCGAAAACCTACTACATCGGGTTCGCAAGCGGAGGCCTTTGGCGGACCAAGAACATGGGCACCACCTTCGAACAACTCTTCAAGACCGAGGAGACTTCCAGCATTGGCAGCCTCGCCGTTTGCGACGCGCCCGCCGACTGGAAAGGGTGGGACGACACCATCAAGAAGGCCGACCGGAAGGAGAAGGGCAAGGGCCGCATCATCTGGGTTGGCACCGGCGAAGGCAACGGGCGTAACTCCAGCAGCTGGGGCAACGGCATGTACCGCTCAACCGATGGCGGCGAGAACTGGACCCACCTCGGGCTCGAAGACTCGCATGACATTCCCCGCCTTGCCGTGGACCCGCGCGACCCCGACGTTTGCTACGTGGCCGCGCTCGGGCACCTCTGGGGGCCGAACGAAACCCGCGGCATCTACAAGACCAGCGATGGTGGCAAGACCTGGGATCGCGTGCTGTACATCGACCAGGACACCGGCGCGATCGACGTGATTGTCGACCCAAAGAACCCGGACACCGTGTTCGCCGCCATGTATCATCGCCGCCGCACGGGCTGGAGCTTTGTGTCCGGCGGACCGGAAGGCGGAATCTACAAGTCAACCGACGGCGGTAAGTCGTGGAAGAAGCTTGCGGGGGGATTGCCTCCCCAAATCGGCCGTGTGGGACTGGATATCTTCGCCGGCGACACCAAGAAGTTGATCGCGGTTGTCGAGAGCACCGCCGAGGGCGCGAACAGCATCCGCGACGACCGTATGCGCGGCGGCGGCATCTTCCGTAGCGACGACGGCGGCGAAACGTGGCGTCGGCTCAGTGTTCGCAGCCCACGCGCGTTCTACTTCAGCAAAGTGAAGTTCGACCCCAAGAACGATCAGCGTGTGTATTTGCAGGGCTGGACGACTGAAGTCAGCGACGACGGCGGCGAGACGTTCCGGCAGGGCTTTTCTGATCTGCTCCACGCCGACCATCACGCGATGCTGATCAATCCGGACGACACCGACCACCTGATCGTCGCCACCGATGGCGGCGCGAGCCAGACGTTCGATCGCGGGGCCACGTGGGACTTCCTCAACACGATGCCGACCGGGCAGTTCTATAACGTTTCGGTTGACGATCGGGACCCCTATTGGGTCATCGGCGGTCTGCAAGACAACGGCACGTGGATGGGACCGAGCGCAACGAACAAGCGCCAGAAGAAGGAAGAAGCTGCCAAGATCCCCGACACCGGCATCACCAACGCGGATTGGCAGGTCGTGAACTGGGGCGATGGCTTCCACGCCGAGTTTGACCCCACCGACCCGAACGTGATCTACGGCGAGTGGCAGGGTGGCAATCTCGTTCGCCACGATCTTTCCATCGGTGAGCGCCGGTTTATCGCTCCCGAAGCCCGCGAAGGCGAGCCGCGATTCCGCTACAACTGGAACGCGCCGTTCTTTGTCAGCGCGCACGATCCGACGGTGCTGTATCACGCGGGGAACTATGTGTTCAAGCTCACCGAGCGGGGCGAAAAGTGGGCGCGGATCAGCGGCGATCTCACCACCAAGAACCCGGACCGAATGGAGACGGTGGGCTCGCACGCCGAGTCGTATTGCACGGTCGTGAGCTTGGCGGAGTCACCGATCAAGGCGGGCGTGCTGTGGTCGGGTTCGGATGATGGCCTCATTCACGTGACGTTTGACGATGGCAAGTCGTGGGCGAACGTAACGCCGGACGTGATCGCGGGCCGCTACATCAGTCGAATCGAGGCCTCGCGCTTCGATGTGGACACCGCCTACGCGACCGTGGATGGGCACCGAACTCACGACTACTCGCCGTGCGTGCTGGTTACCACCGACCGCGGCAAGACGTGGAAGGACATCACGTCCAACTTGCCGGCCCGGCGCACGGCCATGGTGATCCGTGAGGACCGCTTCAATGCTGACGTGCTCTATGTGGGCACTGAGAACGCAGTTTACGTTAGCCTAGATCGCGGCGGCGAGTGGATCAAGCTGCACGGTCAGGCGTTGCCGACGGTGCCGGTGTACGACATCAAGCAACACGCGCGGGAGAGCGACCTCGTGCTGGGGACGCACGGCCTCTCGATCTGGATCATGGATGGCGCGCGCTGGCTGAGCGAACTCACGACCGAGGTCATGGCGAAGCCGCTTCATGTGTTCTCGATCGCCTCGGCGCGGCCCAAGTGGTTCATCGAGTACAGCGGGTTGTGGACGCATAAGCTGTTCCGAGCGCCCAACCCTCCGATCGGGGTCCGGATCGACTATTGGATCAACGCCTACACGGGCGACGACCTTTCGATCACGATTGAGGACGCAAAGGGCGTGGTGGTGAAGAAGCTGACCGGCTCGAATGCGCCGGGCTTCAACCGCGTGACGTGGGACCTCACACCCGAGGAGTGGCTCCGCCTGCCGGACAAGGGCCAGGACACCATGTTCCAGAGCTTCCAAGTCGAACCGGGAACATACACGGTGAAGATGAAGATGGGCAAGGTGACCGCGGAAGGCACGTTCGAGGTGTTGCCTCGGAAGTAGCTGGTGTAGCTGCCAGCGTTTCAGGTATTGCGCGGAAGTGTCCACCACCGTGCAACAGCCTCGTTCGTCCCGACGCCTTCACCCATTCCGGTGGTTGCGCCACCCTCACAGGTGGCGCAACGTCAGCCCGTGGCTTCCCATCCAAAGGCGAAGCACCTTGACTTCGTCGTCATTGGGCATGCGGTTGCACGCGCCGCGGACCTGACACACCTCCCTTGAGCGCGAGACTTCGACGGTCAAACGTTTGACAATCTTCACATCGCCCAGCTCATCTGAGGCCAGCCATCGTAGCGACACGATGCTGGTGCCGCCTGACTCGCAGGCATCAGCGTACATGTACACACAATGTCGCTGATGACGCCCTTCTTCTGCGAGTGCTCGCGTGTTCGTCAGCTCGACACCCCGGACGAGTTCACCTTTGTGCGTCGCTTCCCATAGACTGAAGGCTGACTTCCATGCCTTGTATGGCACTCGCATCGTCCCCGCAATGTCGGTCGCGTGCCACCTGCGCGAGAGTTCGATGACCGAGCCGAGCGTTCGTCCCTTAAGCGTGAAGGAAGCGTCTCGAAACGCGGCGGCCAGGTAGTCCATGATCGTCGTCCGCGTCATGACGTCCATCTCTGCCCCGTATTGGCCAAAGAAGTGACCGAGTTCAGCCAAGCGATCACCCACCAACTGGAGCAGGTTGCCCGGGCAGACCCGGCTCACCAGGAAGTTGGCGTCCACCTGGCGCGCACCCGCGGTAACGAGCTTCGCCCATACCACGTTTTGGCGTGAAGTCTGATCATTCGGTGCGTTTAGGAACCAGTGAGTTTCCTTCCGCGTCAATCGCCCCTTCATGACGTCGGCAACTGAGCGACCTTGCGCGGCGGCGAAGAACGCCTCGCGCTCCCATGCCGAGCACGGTGCCAGCCGTCCTTCCGATTGCACAAGTTGGCGCCAGCCATCGTCTGTGAGCACCGAGCGGTACAAGAAGAACGGCACGGGATAGCGAACAAACATATGGTCCACGAACTCGATGAGTCGGCGTCCGAGATTGTAGGTTGAGCTACGGAACTCCCGGGCATCGCGGATCGCGCTACCTTGCCCGATTTTCGGGTGGAGGTAGCGTCGCAGTTCGTCCGAACAAGGCCGCTTGGCATGCCGAAGCGCTGGCTTGTTTGCCCGGTGTTTGGCAAGGGCTTCCGCGAGCCTCGCACTCTGCGCGGCCCGGTCGGCATATCGTTGCTGTAGAGGGGTTAGTTGCTTACTCAAGGCGGATCACAGCCCACGAGCAGACACATCAAGGGTGTGCTTGGGAACGTGCGGCCGGGTCAAGTCGGTTCGTCGAACCGAGGATCTGCGATCTGGAGTGGCGGGCTAGGTTTCGATCAGCCTAGCCGGATCGAGCCTAACGCCGCGACAAGGTAGGTCGTGGTTGGCGTTTCATGACTCGCAGACTATACCCAAGGTGTTGGGTGATGTGCAATAGGAGATTGTTGCCTAAGGCTTCCTGGACTCGGCAAGTTCCAGCGCTTCCTTCATCGTAGGAACAGGAGCATTCACCCTCGTGTGCCGAACGGCTCCATTCTCAAAGCCGATAGAGAGCGTACCGTCGGGATAGCTGTACACAATGATCCACAGATCACGGCCCCTAGCCCCTCGGGTCTGTCGTTCATCCAGGAAGGTTCGGTTGCCCAGGATAGCCTTCACTTCGGCGATCGTCATGCCTGGGCTTATGAGTGCCTTGGCCTCCTGCGCTGACTTGATGGATGACGCTGGCGCGCCGCATCCGGCTACGATGGCGAGTATCGCCAAAGCCCCGAATCTCACCCTGCCTCACCCCGTACGCTCGCGGCAGTGCGCTTCCGCGCAATCGCCGCCTTCACCAAGCCACTAAACAACGGATGCGGGCGGTTCGGGCGGGATTTGAACTCCGGATGCGCCTGCGTCGCCACAAAGAACGGGTGCTCGGGCAACTCGATCATCTCGACCAGCCGGTAATCGGGCGAAACGCCGCTGATCACCATGCCGTGCTCGGCCAGCTTCTCGCGGAAATCGTTGTTTACTTCGTAGCGGTGCCGGTGCCGCTCGGTGATGCGCGTCGTACCGTATAGCTTTGCGGCTTGGGTGCCGGTTACGAGGTTGCAGGGCCACGAGCCCAGGCGCATCGTCGCGCCCTTTTCCGCCACTCCCTTCTGTTCGGGGAGCAAGTGGATGACCGGATAGGCCGGGTCGCTGACCACCTCTTCCGAGTTCGCACCCTCCAATCCGCACACGTTCCGCGCAAACTCAATCACCGAAATCTGCAAACCAAAGCAGATGCCGAGGAACGGCAGGCCCTGCTCTCGAGCGTACTGCACCGCGCGAATCTTGCCTTCGACGCCACGGCCACCAAAGCCGGGCGCCACGATAAGACCATCGACGCCCTCCAGAAACTCCTCCGGCGGGCGGCCATTCTCCAGAGAATCGCTCTCGATCCAGCGTACATCCACGCGAGCGTGGTTGGGGATTCCTGCGTGAATCAGGGCCTCGTTGATCGACTTGTAAGCATCGCCGTTGCTCGTGTACTTGCCGACGACGGCAATCCGGCACGACTCGTTCGGGTTTTTGAGCACGTCAACGAGCTCTTTCCATTCCGCCGATTTGGGCTGGCGAGGCTCAAGACCGAGCTTCTCGATCACGTAATCGCCCAGGCCCGCATCTTCATACACCAGCGGCACTTCGTAGATGGTCTCGACGTTCATCGACTCAACCACCGCGCGACTCGGCACGTCGCAGAACAGGCTGATCTTGTCCTTTACATCATCATCAAGCGGCACTTCGGTGCGGCAGACGAGCACATCGGGCGAAATGCCGATCTCGCGGAGCTTGTACACGCTGTGCTGCGTAGGCTTGGTTTTAACTTCGCCCCAGGGTCCGATCTGCGGAATGAGGGTCACATGCACGTACATCGTGTTCTCGGGGCCGACATCCTTGCGCATCTGGCGGATGGCCTCGAGAAAGGGCAGGCTCTCAATGTCGCCCACCGTCCCGCCAATTTCGGCAATGACCACGTCGGCTTCTTGCTCCTTGGCCACCTGCATAATGGTGCGTTTGATTTCGTTGGTCACGTGGGGAATGACTTGGACCGTGCCGCCCAAGTAGTCGCCGCGCCGCTCGGCTTGGATGACCGACAGATAGACCTTGCCGGCGGTGATGCTGGATGCGCGTGTGCAGGCGACATCCATGAACCTCTCGTAGTGGCCAAGGTCAAGGTCGGTCTCCGCGCCATCTTCGGTGACAAACACCTCACCGTGCTGATACGGGTTCATCGTGCCCGCGTCGACGTTGATATAGGGGTCGAGTTTCAGCGGCGCGACGCTGAATCCGCGGTTGCGCAACAGGCGCCCCAGGCTGGCCGTGGTGATGCCCTTGCCAATCGAACTTACGACGCCTCCGGTTACAAAAATGAACTTCGTCACGGCCATCCCCACCCCATCACAAGGACGCACCGCATCCCTTCAGGGTCGCGGCGAATTCGCATAACGGAATGTAAGATTATAGCCGCTTACTCGTCCAGCACCCGACCGTAGCCGTCGTATTTCAGGTTGCCGGCGAGCATGAGGATGCCGTCGATCAGCGACCACAGATAGAGAAATCCGCAGGTCACGATGGTGAGCAACATCTGGATGACGCCATAGGCGGCGTAGCCCAGATACATCCGGCCAATGCCACCCGGTGGGATGAGGTTGAGGAGCCCAGCCAGCACACGGCTGCGATCGCTCTTGAGCATTGCCACGCTGTGGTTGTGGGCGGTTGAGGTGAGCGAGTAGTGGCTACCGTAAGGCGAGTTGAAGTCAGAGAAATGGGTCGCCGGTTGAGGCGGCGCGACCGTGGCGGTGGGAGTCGGCGGGGGCGGCGGCGACAGATACGGGTCGCTCGCACGAAAAGCCGACGACAACTCGGGAACTGAGCCTGCTTGATGCCAGGAGGACATGCCCGCCTTCCACACGTAAGTTTCACGCGTGATCACGCCCCCGTCGATGAGTTCATCGACCTGCTCGCGAGTGAGGGGGCCAAGCTGTCCGTAATGTCCGATGTAGTGCCAATCCACGGCTTGGGATTCATTGTACTTGGCGAATCGCGAAGCTAGGTCCTTGGACCGTCAAGACTGCTTGCCGAATTGAAACCAGTCATGCAGTTCGCCGGGCCGAACCTGGACGAACCACTCGGTGAGATCAGGGCGGTGAGTCGCCGTCAGGCCCGCTTCCGAGGCCGTCTTCTGGATGGTCTCATGGGTGAAGAACGAAACCCCAGGATAGACCCACTCGGTATCCATCGAGTCCTTGCCGTCGGGGGTGCCCACGTTGCCGTGCGGGTTGCCCTCGGATAGGTAGAGCGAAGCAAAGATCTGACCGGAGTCGCTCAGCACAGCCCCAACATTGTTGAGGAACAAAGGCAGCTGATGGTGTGCCGCGTGCGACAAGATTGAGTGGGATAGCACGAAGTCAAACTTACGACCCGTCTCGGCGGCGTCGAACTCGTAGTTGGATAGAAACACAGGTCGCTTGGCGTCGGCGGTCGCGCGGATCTCGGGCCTTCGGAGGGCGGTTTCGCGTAGCCACTCGTTCGGGTCAATCCCCACGTAGTGGTCGGGGTCGAGTCGCTCCATGAGGTGCATGCCTGCGCTCAGGCAGCCACATCCCACCTCAAGCACGTGGGAGTCAGGGCGACACCCGGAATTGAAGAGCAGGTCGGCCTGGCGGCGGCCGCTGACCGGATCGGTGGACGTATAGTTTTGAGCGTCGTAGTAGGTCTTGCGCCCACTGGCTCGACGTTCAATCGAGTTCCACTGCTTAAGCACAAACTTCTTGAGCGGACTAAGTTCATCGCGCATGTTGCGACTATTATATGCCCTCACAATCACAGAATCGTCACAAGATTACGATTCGTATTGGCGGGCGATTTGCTGGTTAGCGGCGATGTGCGATCGGATCTCGTTGGAGGTCGGAACCCGGTCGGTCGCGCCTAAATACTGACACTTCAGCGAACCCGCCGCTGAGGCATAGGCGAGGCACTTCTCAAACGCCCAGCCCTGGTCGAGACCGAACAACATACCCGCCCGAAACATGTCCCCGGCACCGGTCGAGTCGACGAGTTGTGGGCACGGAAACGGTGGGTACGCCCGCGCGCGATGTCCCGGCGCTCCCGCAACGAGGCCGTTGGGACCGTCGCTCAGAATCACCGTTGCGTTCCACTCATCGACTCGCTTCTGAACCCAGGTGACGTTCTTCTGAGCATTGCCACGCACGCCAAACCAGTCGGTGCTACTCTGCCAATACCGCGGCTCAGATGACCGCGCAAACAACTCTTCAGGCTTGGGGACATCCATCAGATAGAGGTACATCCCGTGCATGGCCGCACGCTCAATGCACTCGCGCCCGACCTCGCCGAAGTTCATGTCCGCCGTGAACCACTGGCCCGCCGCATACGGCACCTTCTCAGGGTGAACCGAAGCGTGCATCTCGTCGAAGCCCAGCCCGAACATGGTGCGATCTCCATCCGGCGTGAGATAGATGTCGCAAATCGGGGTTGGCGTGTCCGAGGTTCGGGTCATCCCGGTGGGCAATCCGTGACCTTCGATGAGCCCGCGCAGCCGATCGGCTCGGTAGCCATCGCCGATCCCGTTGGTGTAGACATCCACCTTGGCCCCCCAGGTGATCAAGGCATGAGCGGTATTGGCAGCTTCACCGCCGAGGTGGTCGGTTTCCTCGGTGATGCCCATGTAACCGCCCTGCTGGGGAAGGCTGGGCACACGGCGCATGCGGTCGAGACAGACGGTTCCGAAGACGACAATCATAGCCCGAGTTCAGTCGCGTTGGCGCGAAACGCCGTGATCAAGTTCGCGATGTGGTCATTGAGCGGAACTCCGATGAGCTCGGCACCCACGCGGACATCGTCACGACTGACTCCGGCGGCGAACGACTTGTCCTTGAGCTTCTTGATGACGCTACTGGGCTCTAGGTCCATCACAGACTTCGAAGGTCGCACATAGACACACGCCGTGATCAGCCCGCTCAGTTCGTCGCACGCGAAGAGATAGCGCTCAAGTGGCGACTCGATCGGCAATCCGAGCACGGGGTTGTGAGTCCCGATGGCATGGATAAGTTCGTCGGGCCATCCGAGTTCGCGCAGCTTGGCCATGCCCCAGCGCGGATGATCGTCCGGGTGCTGCTCATAGTCAAAGTCGTGAAGAAGCCCGGTGTTGCCCCACAACTCGACATCCTCGCCGAGTTGTTCAGCGTAGAAGCGCAGGCCGGTTTCAACCGCGTAGGCGTGCCGGCGAAGAGAATCGCTCGGCGTATGTTCGTGAAGAAGGGCGAGGGCGGACGCGCGGTCAAACATAGCTTAGATCGGCAGAATCGTGCTTTCCTTAAAGCTCCCCAGCACGAAGGAGCTTCGAATCTGACCCACGCCCTTGATGCGCAGGATGCGTTCACGCAAGAGGGCCTCGTAGGATCGCATGTCTTCCACGACGATCTTGAGCAAGAAATCGAACTCGCCGCTGACGTGGTGACACTCAATAACCTCGGGGATCGCTTGGAAATTCTCAATGACCTTTTCGAGCGACTGCTCCTGATGCAGTGCCAGCGAGATCAGAGCCAAAACCTTGATCTTGAGGTTCAGCTTCTCGGCGTCGAGATGCGCGTAGTAGCCGGTGATGTAGCCTGCCCGCTCCAGGAAGCGAACCCTCTGGAGTACCGACGGCGGCGAGAGTCCGACTCGCTTGGCCAACTCGGCGTTGGTGATTCGACCCTCGTTCTGGAGTAGCCCGAGAATTTCGTAGTCCTTGTCGTCGAGTTGCTTCATGCCCAGCTCATCGTACCCGTCGCTTTGCCGCCCTAATCGTCGGACACCGGAGAGAGCGTTCGCGTGGTCGGGTTGAGCATGAAGTAGGCCTGGGCCGAGAAGGGCTTGCCTTTGCCTGCGTTACGACGTAGGTAGGTTCCATCCGGTTGCAGCATCCAAGCATTTGTTGAATCCTCAAGATACTTGGTCAAGAAGATGTCGCGAAGATAGGCAATCTGTGCAGGAATGCGCACAGGGGCCATCACTTCGACGCGCCGATCCAGGTTGCGCCGCATGAGGTCTGCGCTTCCAAGCCACACTTCCGGCGCGCCACCGTTCTCAAAGTACACGACGCGGCTGTGTTCGAGGAACCTTCCGACCACGCTGACGACGTGGATGCCTGCCCGCGGCCTCAAACAACAGATGCCGCGAATAATCAGATCAACTCTGACGCCCGCCTCCGCTGCCTCGTTGAGCGCGTCCACCAACTCGGGATCAACCAAAGAGTTGAGCTTCATGATGATGCGTGCGGCCCCGCCCTTCCTTGCCGCCGTCGTTTCGCGCTCAATTCGCTCGAGCAACCCGCTGCGGAGATTAAAGGGCGCGACCAACAGCCGGCGGTAGTTGCGCTGCTTCGAGAATCCCGTCAGGAAGTTGAAGAGCTCGGCCACATCTTGCGTGATTTCAGGATCGGCCGTAAACAGCCCGAGGTCGGTATAGAGACGGGCGGTGCTTGGGTTGTAGTTTCCAGTGCCGATGTGGGCGTAGGTTCGAATGCCCTCGTCCTCGCGGCGAACCACCAGGCAGAGCTTGCAGTGGGTTTTGAGCTCAGTGAATCCGTAGGTGACGTGCACGCCGGCGCGTTCCAGAGCCCGCGCCCAGACGAGATTGTTGCTTTCGTCGAAACGCGCCTTGAGCTCGACGAGCACCGCGACCTGCTTGCCGGCCTCCGCCGCCTTAAGTAGTGATTCGACGATCGGCGACTCTCTGCCCACGCGGTACAGCGTCTGCTTGATGCCGATCACCTTGGGATCCTGGGCGGCCGAGGCAACGAGCTCTTCAACGCTGCGGAAGCTGTCGAACGGGTGATGCACGAGCACGTCCGATTCCGCGATCGCTGCAAACAGCGCCCGGTGGCTGCCGAGGTGCTCAGCAAGATAGGGATGGTGCGCGCGGTAGCGCAATGACGGCTTGTCGATTGCGGCCAACTGCCAGAACACATCAAAGCCGAGGAGACCAGCCACGCGAATCGTATCGTCGATGTCAAGTTCGAGAAGGTGCATGAGCTTGCGCATGACCTCGTCAGGCATCTCCGAATCGACTTCGAGCAACACGGGATCGCCAAATCGGCGCAGGCGGATCGTTTGTTCGATGCTCTCGATCAGGTCACCCGCCTCAAGTTCGCGGATTTCGATGTCGGCATCCCGCACCACGCGGAACATGTGCGCCGAGACGATGGTGACTCCCGGAAAGAGCTGGGCCAGATTGTGGCGGATAACGTCTTCCAGAAGCACGTATTCGTGGCGCCGCTTGGAAACTCGGATCGCACGCGGCGTGACGTCGGGAATTTTGATGCGGGCCAGCTTGGCACCCCCGCTTTCATCGGCGAGCACAACCGCGAGGTTGAGCGATCGATTGGAGATAAACGGCACTGATGGCGCGGGGTCGAGAATGAGCGGCGTGCATACGGGAAAGATCTCTTCGCGGAACAGGCGGTCGAGATCGTGACGCTTGACATCGCTCAGACCCTTGTAAGGAACAATGCTGACGCCTTGCTCAGCGAGCAGCGGCCGCAACTCCTGTTCCCAAAGCAGGGCCGCCTCTTGTCGCAAAGGGTGGGCCTCAGCAGTGATGAGCGCGAGTTGCTCGTTCGGCGTGAGGCCATCGGCGGAAAGCTCAACGACGCCACTCTCGTATTGCTCAATCAGCCCCGACACGCGAACCATGTAGAACTCGTCAAGGTTGCTTTCGAAGATGGCGAGGAACTTGAGCCTCTCAAGGAGGGGATTGTCGGGGTTCTTCGCCTCGGCGAGCACCCGGCGGTTGAACTGCAGCCAGCTCGCCTCGCGGTTGAAATACCGCTCGGTGGTCAGAGATCGCTTGCGCTTGGGATTGGGCTTCGCCGTCACAACAGTTTAAGTATGGGCAGGCTTAACAATTGCAGATTGCGAGGTGCGCGGTTTAGCGATCAAACGCTAGGGTCAGCGGGTGGGGGAGGTGCGCGATGCCTTCGGGCAGTGTAAACACGCAGGCCCCGATTTCCTCTCGCCAAGCCAGGGGCCCGTCGAAGCCAAGCAAGCGAAGTTCCGCGCCCGGCGCGGGGCGCAAGCTTGTCAGCGAGTCCGCGCCCTCATCCACGAGGAACGCAAACACGCGGTTGCCCTTTGTTGTAAAGCGAACACCTCCTTCATGGTACGGCGCGATCGCCCGCGTGCCGTAGATGGCATCGCCATTGATCGCCATCCACGCCCCTATCTCCTTCAACCTCTCGACGGCTCCGGCCGGGAACTCGCCCTCCGGAGTCGGTCCAAAGCCGATGAGGAAGTTGCCGCCCTTGGACACGATCTCGATCAACATCCGCAGGATTTCCCCCACCGGGCGGAACACCTCGCCCTCGGCGTATTTCCAACTCGTGCCCATGCAAAGGCAAGATTCCCACGGCTGATCCAGCGGCTCGTCCGGGATTTGGTGCTCCGGCGTGATGAAGTCCTCGAACTCATCGCCGACGGTTCGGTTGGCAACAATCAGCCCCGGCTGAAGCTCGCGGGCCATGCCGATCATGCTCGCCATATCAAGATCTTCGCCGCGCTCCTTCTTCACCCAGCCCGCATCCAGCCAGAGCACATCGATCTTGCCGTAACCGGTCATCAGTTCGCGAATCTGGGCGTGGGTGAACCGGACGAACTCATCCCAAAGCGGCGAGCCGACGGTGTTGGCTTGGCGCGTGGTCACCGGTGCATCCGGCGACCAGTAAGCCGGCGAATGCCAATCCGCCTTCGAGAAGTAAACCGACACCCCGAGCCCACGCCGCTGGAATGCGTCGCAGAACCCCTTGTAGACATCCACCCGATACGGGCTTTCGGGGCCGGTGATCTTGTAATCGGTCCCGGCGGTGTCCCACATGCAGAAGCCGTCGTGGTGCTTGGCGGTCAATGAGACGTAGCGGATGCCCGAGGCCGCAACGACTTCGGCCCACGCTTCGGGATCGAACTTGACGGGGTTGAACTCTTTGTTGAGCGCCCAATAGTCGGCCTGGAACCGGGCGAGATCCTTGCCCCGGCTGGTCCAGCAGACCATCGTGTCGTTGCGCGCCCAGTCGTCTCCCGGCGACAGCGGCCACGACTCGCAACAATCCCAGAGCGCATACGGCCCCCAGTGGAGCAGAAGCCCGAATTTCTGATCCTGAAACCACTCAAGCCGCTCACGCAGCCACGCGGGCTTCTCATGCTCGAGGGCGGTGGTATGTGCGATGACGTCGAGTCGTTCTTCGGCCACGGTCGGGGAGTGTATCTGCTCGCGATTGAAGATATCTTGAAAACTCTCAGAATCAGTCTTGACAACGGCAGGAAGGATGGTGGTAGAGTGTCTCGCAAGGAGGAAAGAATGAGACATATGTTCAAGTTAACGCTGTGCTCTGTTGCTCTTGTTGCTGTTGCCGTCGCACAAGGACCGGGCTGGGCACCATACCACTGGACCCCGATGATGGGCTACAACCCTCGTGCAACATCGAATCCCAATCCGCTCCTGGTTATCTCGGGGGCTGTGTTTTGGTATACAACGACCGTCAACGACAAGGACACTTGGTACCGGGCCTCGACGAACTCTTATCAAGAGTTCATTAATCCAGGAGTGGGAATGGTACATGAACTCAACAGCGGAACACGGGAGGGCACAGTGGAACAAAGCTATAACTCGGAAACCGGTGTATTAACCCACTCGCACACAATCAAGGCAAAGACCGTATCAGTGCAGACGACCTTCTCCGATAAGCACACGTTCACAGACGGTGAGGAATATGAGACGATTAATGATGAGGATCAAGTAGCTTACACGAACGTTACAGTAAACCCACCTCAAGGCGCGGGTGGGCCGCCAGGATAAGTGGCAAGTTCCGTCGTCCTCGGCTTGCTTATGGCTAAAATCGTCTTCCCCGGGGGAGACGATCTGGCGTTTGTGACTTGGATCGCAGACAACTCGCACCGGAACATCGCGTGTGTTCTAGACGTTGAGCGCAGGTGGCGTTCGCAAACGATCGAGGTCGAAGGTGAACGGGCGACGCTGAAAGAGCTAGTTGAGAAGGGTGGGATCAGCCTCAGCTACAGTCAATCACCTACTGAGTTTGCGACCGGCGTCAATATCGCGAACTGGCCCACCTACGTTGCCTTCGATGGACGCCTGATGCCCAGAGGAGGACCAAGTTTGTGGCGGCCGAAGCCGGATGCGGATCGTTCCGGAACGTTTCGAATGCCCAGAGGCAGCTACCTCAATCTCACGACGGTGAGACAGGCTCTCGCCGTCGAGATCAAAGCCCACTGGTTCCTGGAACATGTTCCCTTTGTGATCGCCGCCAAGAGTTGGTCATCCGCCGACATCATCCCAGCTGTGGCATTGGCGATCGGGGCGAAAGCAACTCGAAAGGGCAATTCGTGGGACCTATCACTCAATGTGCCGGTGCTCCGAGCACGCTATGCAGGTATGAGGAGAGTTGGAGAGAGGATCAAAGTTGATGGTGGTGACCAACTCGTGCGATCGATCGAACGGGCGTCGCTGATCTACACTGGGGCAGTCTACGCCAGTCTCTCGGACTCGACGGTAGAGCGACTCTACGCGCGGCCGGATGTTACGGTTGAGCAGGCAATACCATCGTCAGGAGTGATCAGGGACGCCGCTCAAACAAGAGCAGCTGCAATGTTTCCGGAATCCAGCTCGGATCCGACAACCCAATCCAACCGTAAAGTGTTGGAGAGTGGCATCAATTGGGATGCGGCAGTATGGGCATACATCTCTCCTCGGAAGCAAGTCGCCCTCAAGCTCCGTTTACGCCCCGGTGCGATGGGTGACTCCGTCTTCTGGGTGTTTTAGCTCGCTCTCTTAGGTAGGCTCGCGCCATGCTTGCGGGGGTGTTGGCCTTGGGCGTGTTCGTGTCGAGTCCGGTGTTTCCGGTGCCGGCGAAGATGGAGTTCGCGGGTGGTAGCTACGCCGCTCCTGATCGGGGTCGGGTCGTGTTCGAAGGCATGCCCGACAGCCGCAATCTCAGGAACCGGTTGACCGAGTTTCTGCCGATCCAGTCGGGTCGGGGCACGGTCATCACGTTCCGCCTTGATCGCACGATTCCTGGGGGCGACGAGGCTTACCGGCTGCGCATTGGCGACGATGGGATTCACCTCGCTGCCCCTTCCGAGCGCGGGCTGATCTGGTCGCTGCAGACGCTGCGGCAGTTACCCCACCCCCCAACCCCCTCCCCGCAAGCTGAGAGGGGGAGTTCCGGAAGCCGGACCTTTCCCAAACTCACCATCGAAGACGCCCCCAAAGTCGGCTGGCGGGGAGTGCTCATCGACGAGGGTCGTCACTTCATCGGCGAGGCCACGATCAAGCGATTCATCGACACGATGGCGCTCTACAAGTACAACACGCTGCACTGGCATTTGACCGAAGACCAGGGCTGGCGCATTGAGATCAAGAAGCACCCGAAACTGACCCAAGTCGGCGCGTGGCGCACGGAAGCCGATGGCAAGCGCTACGGCGGGTTCTACACGCAAGAACAGATCAAGAACATCGTCAAGTACGCCCGGGATCGGGGCATCGCCGTCGTTCCCGAAATCGAAATGCCCGGACACAGCAGCGCGGCGCTTGCCGCCTATCCCGAGCTCGGCTGTCGGCGGGCAGAGCTCGCCGTGCCCACGAACTGGGGCGTGTTCACCGATGTGTTCTGCGCCGGGCGCGAGTCGACGTTCCGCTTCCTCGAGGACGTGCTCGACGAGGTGATCCCGCTCTTCGACTCGCCCTACCTGCACATCGGCGGCGATGAAGTCCCCAAGACCAACTGGAAGGCGTGCGTGGATTGTCAGCGGCGGATCAAAGCCGAGGACCTCGCCGACGAGCACGAGCTTCAATCGTGGTTCATCCGCCGCATCCAGGCGTACCTGAAGACCATGAACCGCACACTCATCGGCTGGGATGAGATCCTCGATGGCGGCCTCGCCAAGGGCGCGGTGGTGCAGGTGTGGCAAGACATCGAGCGCGCGCATCCGGCGGTCGCAGCGGGCAGCCCGGTGATCTTGTCGCCCCACAGCCACCTCTATCTGAACCGTCCGGCGGAGTTGCTCCCCATGCGCACGGTGTACGAGCATGTGCTCCGGCCGCCGGGCATCGAACCGAAGGACGTGCTCGGCCACGAGGTCACGCTTTGGAGCGAGCACATCACGCCCGACAACCTGTTTGAGCGGTTCTTGCCCCGCGGCATCGCGGCGGCGGAGCTTTTCTGGAGCGATCCGGTGCGCGATTGGCGCGGGTTCCAAGCGCGGATGGATCAGCATTTGGCTTGGCTGGATGCGCAGCGAATCCCCTACGGCCCCGCGGATGCGGCGATCTCGACGGTCCGGCTTGAATCGCGGACGTCTGAGCGCATCGGGCGTCTACACGTAGAAACCGGGCTCAAGGACATCGAGGTTCGCTATACGTTGGACGGTCGGTCGCCAAGTGGCCGCTCCGAAAAGGTAGTCGACTCGGTGGATTTTCCGATCGGCAAGACGCTCACGATTCGCCCCTTCCGCAAGGGAAAGCCGGTGGATTGGCCGCGGGCATTTCGGAGTGTTGACCACCTCGCGTATGGTCGCCGCGTGGAGCTCAACCAGCCCCCCGCTCCGCGCTATGCGCGCGCCGGCGAGCTGGGAGTGACCGACGGATTCATCGGGAGCGACGACTTCGACGACGGCGTGTGGCTCGGTTGGCAAGGAACCAATGTCGTCATGACGGTGAACCTGGGGCGCGTGAAACACGTTCGCGAGATCAGCATGCGGTGCTTGCATCAAATGCGGTCGTGGATCATGATGCCCAAGGAGGTCCGATTCGAAGGGTCGGCGGATGGCGTGAACTGGACGCTGTTTGCCCGGCCAACGAGCGGCATTTCGGATCGCGACGACCGGACGCTGGTTCACGAGTTTCGCGCCCAGTGTGACGCGGGGATCCGTTACGTTCGAGTGACGGCGGTGTCGTATGGCAAGCTGCCCGAATGGCACCTCGGCGCGGGCGGCGACAGTTGGATCTTCGCGGATGAGGTGGTGGTTCGGTGAAGGTGTTCACACTCGGCTTGGCCACGACGCCAGTGCCGCTGACACTCTCGTCGCTGTATGGGCGTCAACCCGCGCGCGGCCTCGTTCATGCGGAGTGCCTCACGCCGATGACGCTCGGAGCCCCGATCATCTCGCCCGGACGGCTACAACTTCGCAAGCTTGTGATGTTTGCCGCGTGGGAAAGTGAAGATGCGATCGATGAGTTCCTCGGCACGACGAAGCTCGGCGATGCGATCGCCGCGGGGTGGCATGTTCGGATGGAGTTTCTTCGCCGTTGGGGGTCGGTTCGCGAGTTTGCGTCGCTGCCCGAGTCAACCGGCGACTCTGACCCGACCGCTCCCGTCGCCGCGTTCACCTTGGCCCGGATGAGGCTGCCCGAACTCCCCAGGTTCATACGATGGGGGCGTCCCGTTGAAGCGCTCGTACGTGACCATCCGGAGACGTCCTTTTCTCTCGCGGCGATCCGTCACCCTCGAAGCGTGGCAACGTTCTCCATTTGGAACTCGCAGCAAGCCATGCTCGATATGGTGCAGGGGCATAGTGCCGTGGCGCATCCGAGACGCCATATTGACGCGATGGTTGAGCGTGAACGCCGGGACTTTCACCACGAGTTCACGACCCTTCGATTTCGGATGCTCTCCGAGTTTGGTGCCTGGAACGGTCGAACGACGCTCTTACCCCCAGGAGCCGTAGCATGAACAAATCGATCTACGCCACGGTGCTTGGGGACGATTTCGCGCGACTTCACCCCAAAATTCAGGAGCGGTTTGGGTTTGACAGCACGTCGGGCAAGCGAGCCATCGGCCGCGGGGTAATGGATCGAGTGTGGCATGGGAAGTTCTACACGTTGCCCTTTCTGGTTGTTGGAACCTGGCGCAACATCATGTTCCCGGAGCAAGGGGAGAACGTGCCGTTCACCATCGAGAACTGGGCGTATGTGGACACGCTCGGCCGAGAGACGGTGACCGAGTTGCGCACCTTCCAGCTAGGCCGGGGCCGCCGATTCGACGCTTATATGGTGCGGGACCCCATTCGCAACCAAGTGATCGATTACATGGGCACCCATCAACATCTGGCGGTTGACCTTCATCTGAGCGTCGCCGAGAACGGCGGATTGCTCATTGAGTCCGGAGAGCAGCGGTTCTACGAAGGTCCGATTGCGTTCAAGTTCCCGATGTTCTTCTCGGGGAAGGCCTTTGTGTACGTGTGGTTTGACGAGTCGATCGGACGGTATCGCATTGATGTGGAAGTCAAGAACAAAGTGTGGGGCACGCTGTTTGGATTTGTTGGCACGTTCGACGTCGAGTGGGAAGAAGTGGAGCCGACGGATATCCCGGTTGGGGTCATGCCTCGGCGGGTGGAGGCGCGGTATTGAGGGCGGTTCGGGTTTGCTCGGACTGGTTCGGGTTGGTTCGGGTTCGCTCGGATTGGATGGAGTGAGCCGTTTTCGCTAGAAAACCCGAACCAACCCGAACCAATCCGAGCAAACCCCCAGCAATCCCCCGCTCATGCTAGGATAATCCCATGGTCCGCATCGCCCTTCCCTTGATGATCTCCATGGTCGTGGTCGAAGCGTGCGTGCCTGCTCAACAAGCCGAGACTCTCCAACCGAGCTTCGCCAACATCGTCATGACCGACCTACCGAAGACGCGGACCCCCAAGACCACGTTCAAGCCCGATACCCCCGAAATCTTCGTGTTCTTCGACCTAGAACACATCAAGGGAGGATCCGAAATCAAGGGCGTCTGGATCTGCGAAGACGCTGAGGGCATTCCGCATGACTTTCCCATCGACGAAGCCGGTGTCAGGCTGGGCGAACACGAGAACATGGGCGAATTCTCGCTTGTCAAGCCGAACAACGATTGGCCGATCGGCGATTACCGCGTCGAACTCTACGTCGGCGAGAGCCTCATCGACAAGGTCAAGTTCAAGATCGCACCGTGATGGACGAGGAAGTTCTCTCCCTTCGAAAGGCGTGGTCGCAAGTGGTTCTTGCCAAGGACTACGAGACGCACATGGCGGCGGTCGGACAGTCGCCAGCCAACGCGGCCCTCGTGCGCGACTTGGTGATCGCGCAACATCTTGCTCCCGGAAGGCGGATCCTCTTTGCGGGCTGCGGTCCCGGACAGTTCCTTGAACTCGTCAGCGCGGATTATCTGCTTGATCACACCTGCGTGTTCTGCGATCTCAATGCCGAGTTCGTCGCGATCACGAGCGAGCGGGCCCGGGCGGCGGGGCTTCACTTCGAAGCGCGTGTGGATGACGTTGAAGCGACGGGCCTCGCGCCTGGCTCTCATTTGATCGTGATGGTGCTCGTGCTTGAACATACCGATTGGAAGTTGGCCCTGAGGCAGATGGCCGGTCTCAAGCCTGAGAGCCTTCTCTTGGTGATTCAGCGTAATCCGGCGGATATGGGCACCATGGTGACTCCGCATCGCGAGTTGCCAGGCAGCCTGAAAGCTTGCGCTTCGGGGGAAAAGCCTCACCTCATTGATCCCGCCGAACTCGAGTCATTCCTGCGCGAGCTTGAGTTTGAGCTCATCCAATCGGATATCCGCGAAGTGGTCGACGGTAAGGCGATGTGTGGATACGTGTTCCGCCGTGGCCCCACGTAAACCACAGCCTGTGCCACTATCCCTAGGTGCAATCCTCTTCCGATGCCGGACTGAAGCGGCTCTGGTCTTACGCCCGACCTCATCGTGCCAAAGTTGTGATCGCGACCACCTGGACGACCCTCGGCAAGGTCATGGATGTCGCTCCTGAGATCCTTATCGGCGCGGTCATTGACGTGGTTGTACGCGGCGAGCAGTCGTTCATGGCGACCGCTTTTGGCATCACGGACCGGTGGGAGCAACTCGTGATTCTCGCCGTGCTGAACGCGTGCATTTGGATTCTCGAATCCACGTTCGGCTATCTCGGCGCGCTGGCGTGGCGCAATCTCGCCCAGACGCTTGAACACGAGATTCGCGTGGAGCTGTACGCGAACGTGCAGGGCCTTGAGGTCGCGTACTTCGAAGACACGACGAGTGGCGGCCTGCTCAGCATTCTCAACGATGACATCAACCAACTTGAGCGCTTCCTCGACGGCGGGGCGTCCTCGCTGATTGAGCTATTTTGGAACGTGGTGCTCGTCGGCGCAGTGTTCGCGGCGAGTTCGCTGATGCTAACGGCGTTTGCGTTCCTGCCCATTCCGCTCATCGTGCTCGGGTCGATGTACTACCAGAAGCGCCTGATGCCGCTCTACAGCCGGGTCCGTGAGGCGGTTGCCGAGCTGAGCGCAACGCTAAGCGCGAATCTGGGCGGCATTACGACGATCAAAGCCTTCACCGCCGAGCCGCGCGAAGCCGATCGTCTGGCGCTGGTCTCGAACGACTACCGCCAGGCCAATCGCGAGGCGATCAAGTTCTCGGCCGCCTTTGTGCCGCTGATCCGGATGTTGATTCTCTCAGGGTTCAGCTGCACGCTGGTGATCGGCGGATGGCTGGTGCTGAATGGGCGGCTAGAAGTCGGCCTCTACTCGGTGCTGGTGTTCATGACCCAGCGGCTGTTGTGGCCGATGACCCGGCTCGGCGAGACGCTCGACCAATACCAGCGGGCGATGGCCTCGACCAAGCGGATCTTTGGGCTCATGGACACCAAGCCGACGATGCAGGAAGGTGTTGCGGCGCTACCCGCGCCGATTCGTGGCGAGATCGCATTTGAGGATGTGTCGTTCGGTTACGGCGACGGGCAGGACATTCTGCAGGGGATCGGCATTCGGATTCCCGCTGGCGAGACGCACGCAATTGTCGGCGCAACCGGGGCGGGGAAGTCGACGATTCTGCGGCTCCTGTTGCGGTTCCACGACGCGCGCCAGGGGCGGGTGTTGATCGACGCGGTCGACGTGCGGGAACTGGACTACCCCTCGCTGCGCGGGGCGATGGGCTACGTGAGCCAGGACGTGTTCCTCTTCCATGGCTCGGTGCGGGACAATATCGCTTACGGGCGGCCTTCGGCGACGTCAGCCGAGATTGAGGAGGCGGCGCGGCGGGCGGAGGCCCACGAGTTCATTGTGGGGCTGCCGAACGGCTACGACACGGTGGTGGGCGAGCGGGGCCAGAAGCTCTCGGGCGGACAGCGTCAGCGGCTCTCTCTGGCGCGGGCTATCCTTCGCGACCCCGCGATTCTGGTGCTTGATGAAGCGACCTCGGCGGTGGATAACGAGACCGAGGCCGCGATCCAGCGCTCGTTGGCGACGGTCACGAAGGGTCGCACTTCGGTGGTGATTGCGCATCGTCTTTCTACCGTCCGTGATGCGGACCGCATCTGGGTGCTTGAAGCAGGCAAGGTGCTGGAAGCGGGCACGCACGATGAGCTTGTCGCGGGCGGTGGGCTGTATGCGGCGTTGTGGCGCGTCCAGACGGGCGAGTTGATGCACAGCGCATCATGATGTGGAGATGGGACAAGTGGGACAGGTGGGACCGCGGTCCAACCTGTCCCACTTGTCCCAATCCCCTCACTTTCCGCCTGGCAAGATGATTCCGCGCAAGATCGCACGCTGCGCGAGAAGGAACACCAACAGGGTCGGCACCGCGGCCAGGGTCAGCGCAGCCATCATCACCGCCTTGGGAGCCGTGTTCTGGAGTTGATAGATGAACACCATCAGCGTCCATACCCGCTGGTCTTGCGCCACAAGGAACGCATATAGAAACGCGCCATAGGCTCCCATAAACGCCATCAGGGCCAGGTAGCCCATGACCGGCTTGCTGAGCGGTAGCGCAATGCGGAACATCATCGTCGATTCTTTCGCGCCATCCATCTGCCCGCTCTCAAACAGCTCGCTCGGCAGTGAATCGAAGAACCCCTTCAGCAGGAAAATCATGTAGCCGCTCGCCGCCGTCGGCAGAACGAGAGCGGCAAAGGTGTTCAGCATGCCCAGGTCCTTCAGCAACAAGAACGACGGAATCATCGCGACCTCGGCCGGAAACGCCATCGTCGCGAGCAAGAACAACAGAATCTTGCCCGCCGCCGGGATGGGATAGCGCGAGAGCGCATAGGCCGCCAGCGGATTCACCGTAAGCTGCGTGAGGATGGCGAGGATGCAGAAGATGGCCGTGTTCCACAGAGCTCGGCCGTTCAGCGCCATGTAGTCGAGCACATACCGGTAGTTGCGGCCTGCGAACTCGTTTCGGACCGTGTCGGCGTTACTCGCCAGGTGCGCGCGCTCGAACGCTTCGATGGGGAGTTGGCCACCCCACCGCTCCTCGACCAACTGAGCCCGAAATCGCTCGGGTAACCCCTCGCGAAATGCCTTGGGTAACCCCTGCTCAAAGCCACCAGGCAAAGGGATGGCCTCGAAGGAGGTCGCGCCCAACTTGAGCGCCTCTGGCACGCGGTCTAACTGGTTCTCATGCTTCGCCCGCAGGAACTCCTGCCACATCCGCTGACCCCGCACCGGCAGTCGGAACTCAGCGGGAAGTGTGGCCTTGAACTCGAGCCACTCGGTGTACTTCGTGGTCTTCGGCGGGTTCCAGTTTGCGCGGTCCAGCAGTTCGGCGGGCGGCTGGACGGTTTGAAAGGCGGTGTTTTCTTCGATGTACGCCCGGTTCAAGGCATCAATGTTCTGATAGCGATTACGAAGCCACGCTTGATAGCGCATCGACAGCCGACCCGTGACCTGGTTGGGTGCCGTTCGGAAGCCGGCCGCCCAGTGGTCGAGCGGCAGGGCCATGAGGAACGCTTCGTAGGTTTGGTCCTCACCCTCAAGACTGCGAGTCTTAAGGGAAGGCTGTTCCTCAGCCCAAGGACTGCGAGTCTTGAGGGAGGCGTCGTCCTTCTGATCCTTCCCTCGAGACGCGTCGTCTCGAGGGCCCCGCGTGCTCGCGATCTGGCTCTGGTCGCCGGCGTACTTGTCGGCGAGATACTTGCCAAGGAGCGACTTGGGGTCAAGTTTGCCCGGCTCTTCCTCGCCGTCGAGGTTGCTAAAGAACGGCGGAACCAGGCTCGAATCGTTCTGATCGGTCGGGCCCTTGAACCCGGTCGAGACCATAATCGCGAACGGATAGAGCGTCGTCAGCGCCCCAATACAGAGCACGAGATAGACGACGGCCATCGCGATGCGCGCACGCCATCGCTTTCGGCCAACCCGCCCCACCAAGCTCATGACCGCATTTTAGCCCTTGCGGCGCAGGTAGCCGCCGGGATTGAAGCTGACCAGGTGCCGCTCCCTGCTGGTGTCTACCTCGAAATCGTTGTTTTCGCGGAAGAAGATTTCCATCGCCTCAGTAGGCCCGGGGCCGTGTTTGCGGAACACGGGGTGCCCATTGATGTTGCCATCTTCGACCACCAGATAGCATCCGGGAGTGACCAGCCCCGCATAGGCTCGGAGTTCCTTCAGTACGTGATCGCACGAGTGATCTGAGTCCAAGATCACCATGGTGCGCTTCCCTTGGGCGAGCGCCGTCATCTCGGCGACGATCTCGAGTGCGACCGATGAAGCCTTGATGTAGCGGGCCCGGGGATGGGTGGGTAAGTCGTTTTGCGGGTTGATGTCGATGCTGACAATCTCGCCTTGCCCGAGGATGTCCAGCATCGAGGCGAAATACAGCGTGCTGCCTCCGTTAAAGGTGCCGCATTCAATGATCAAGTCCGGTCGCGTTTCGAACAGAATCTCCTGGTAAATCCAGAGATCGAACGGGCACTTGAGCACCTTGACGCCGCGAAATTGGTTGACTTCCCACGTCTGCGGGCCCGCCCAGTGGTAGTAAATGCGGTGGAACTGGCGGCAGACCCATCGGATGATCGGTTGCCGGGCGTGCTTCCGGCAGCGGCCGAGAAACGAGCGGAACTTCTTCATGCCCTCCTCCAAATCAGCGGATTGACCGTGTCGTCATTGAGCGCGTCGCCCACCTTCAACGACGCGAAGTAGTCTGCAGGGAGCACGTTCTGCAGGCCGTTGAAGGTTGCGCCATCGGGCATGTAGGCGCAGGTCATCGCGCGGCGGGGTCGGTTCGTCATGTTGGCACCGGCTCCGTGGGCGGTCAGGCCGTTGTGGAGCACTGCTGAACCAGCAGGGCAGGCCGCGCAAATCGGCTCGATCTCACGCCACTGCGGATACACCTTGAACAGGCCAGCAATGTCCTCGCCAATGCCCGTGTTGTCGCCGGTCGCGCTCAGGTGGGTTCCCGGCAGGTACCACATGCAGCCGTTCGCCTGAGTGGCGTCGTCCAGAGCGACCCAAAGCGAGATCGCATGCGGCGAGGTGAACGACCAGTAGGGGTTGTCGAGGTGCCATCCGGTGGGGTTGCCGTACGGAGGCTTGATGAGCGCCTGATCGTGCCAGATGCGGATGCCATCCACGCCCGCGAGGGTGCCCGCGAGTTCGCCGAGCCTCGGATCGTGCATCAGCCGTCGCATGCCGGGATGGGTGTCGGCGAGCTTGAGGCACTGGGTGAAAACGCGCGCGTAGTAGCTGTCCGGATCGGCTTGATTGTGCAGCCCCTGCTCGGCGGAAGCCAGCCGTTGCTCGACGGCTTCACTGACTTGGCTTCGCCAATCGGCAAGCTCGTCGGCATCAAGGAAGCCCTCAATGATCAGGAATCCTTGCTCCCGGTAGGTCTGCTTCTGGCGCTTGTCGACGCGGTCTCGCATGGCGCGAGAATGTTACCGGTTGAGCTGCCGTGACTGATGCTCAAGCCAGGTAGGCCGACTCCGCGGCTTGTCATGCCAGGGTCTGTTGCTTCAAGTCGTTTGACGCGACCATCTAAGCTTCAGAGGCTGGTAATTATACCTGATATAGTGATTTTTTGGGGGGGTGCCGAATTGCAGAGAAGCGGTTGTACACTGAATAGATGCAACAAAGAGCCTGGCTGTTCTGCCTGTACTGTCTGGCGCTCGCGATCTTCATTTTCGCAGTGACGTCAGAGCCGACGTATCGTGGCTTGTTTGCCAAGAAGAAGGCCACGTCTGGAGGAGATGGATGCACCGCTCAAAAGGTTTCACGTTAACTGAAGTGCTCGTCGTCATCGGCATCATTTGTATTCTGGCATCGCTTGGGTTCTTCGCAAGTGCGCCCAGTCGCGAGGCAGCGCGTCAGTCCAGTTGTGCGAACCAGCTCAAGCAGTTCTACGTGGTTGCCCAGCTTACGCCGCCGACTACGACCACGGCAATGGTTATCCCGAACTGCACGGCCTGGCATATATGCCCTCCGATGGACGTAGCCCGGTTGACCAACTGAAGGAGTACGGCATGACTCGAGAACTCCTCTTCTGCCCATCTTGCTCGACCGTAATGAGACGCCACTTGGGTTCAAGCTACTTGTGGCCAATAAAGTCCCGACCGGCCAATCCCGATGGAACAATCAGCAAGGCACGCGAGATGATGATCGCGAGGGAGCAGCAGCAAGGTTCTAAGTTGTCAATCGTCGAGTGTCACATTCATGACGAACTCTACTACAGTTTTCGAGAGGACACCGACCCTCTGATTAGCCCCCCGTTCCGCATCAGGCTGTTTGTTGGCGGCGGCGTGGGCCGAGGTCGCGTATCTCCACCCCGGACGTTCATTTTTACCGACATGGCCTATCAGTAGGCAGGAGAAGACAATGAAGAAGAAGGTGATGTACATATCGGGCGTAGTGCTTGTACTCGCGAGTCTAGCCAACGCCGCCCATATCGAACACTTCGTGCTGGGCAGCAACGTCTGCACCCAGCAGTTTTGGAGACTTGTCTGCGACGATGGTTGTACGCCGCACGTGACCTTGACATTCAAATGCTGTAGCACCATGTCAGGGAACCAGCCGAACTGTTGCCAAAGACTCTGCTACAACGTGGAGTGTATGCCCGAGTTTGGCGGTCCACCTTCGTGTTCTGGATCGGCGAATGGAAACGTAAACAGCCTCGGCAACTTGTTTACAGGCCCCTGCCAGGAAAACGGTTTGTGCTGGGGAACCCCGCCTGGGTGGCAAGGGCCAGGTTCGCCAGATTAGCTCAATGAGTACTCGCATCCCAATGGGCTACGGTCGCACGATTGCCGTGGCAGTCGGCGTGTTGCTGTGCTGGGTTGTGTGGAAACAGTGGTCCGCCGGTCAATATGAACGACAAGCCAGTCAGGCCCTCGCGACTACCGTCCGCGCTATTGTCCGGGGCGATCTCGCTGCGGCGAAGCAACACGCTTATGGCAATGAAATGGAACTGCTTGGCGTTTCCGAGGAGGTCTATGCGAGGTACATCCGAGACCTCCTCGATGGTTATGTGGCTCCAGATGCTGATGTTCAGGTCCTTAGGGAAACGCTTGACTTGGTGCCTCCCAAAGATGACGAGATTAAGCGCCTCCAGGATCGGCTCAGGGAGAATGATCGTAGAAGGCCTTCGTTTCGGGTGCGTATCCCGAGATCAGACGGGAAACCCCCAATCGAATGCCCCACGTTTGCAATCAAGGGACCTGATGGTTGGATCGTTTCAACGAGGGCCATGGTGGCATGGCTCGAGGGTGCTTACTCCAATGACCCTAGGGAGCGCTATGGGCGCGTCCTCAAGGCCATGCGGTCCGCGGGCATTGAGCAGTTTTGTTCACCATCGGGTAGCTGGGTGAAGCAAGAGCGGCTCGTGATGTTCCTCGAAGGCCGCTTGGAGGAGAAGGACATCGTGGAACTGAGCATCATCGCCAACTGAGCCAAGTTGGCGATATGTCGTTCAGTCCTTAGGCATGCCGTGGCCGAGGGTCTTGTACCGCTCGTCGCGCACCGGATCGACCAGCGTCGTGTGATCCTCGTAGATCCACGGTGTTTGCCACAGCTTTTTAAGGGCGGTGGTGATGGTCATGCAGTGATAGCGATCGGGCCAAAGCTCGGCAATCTTGTCTTCTACGACGCGGGCATATCGCGGCGACATGCCGGGGAAGAGGTGGTGGGCGACATGGGCGCCGAAATGCTGATGCCACGGATCGAGCCATTTGAACCCGCGCGGAAGAGTGACCGAAAGCGACGTCGCCAACACATCCCGCTCGTCGGCGAGTGGATTCAGGAAGTGGTTGGTCGCGATGTAGCTGATCGCCACCGCGTTGGCCACGAGCAACGGGAAGAAGTAGCCCCACCAGAACACTTGGGAGCCCAGCGCAAGCGTAAATCCAACCCAGAACGCCATCGGCAGGAAGAGTTGGAAGAGGATCACGGCCTTGTCGCGACCGGTGCTCTTCGGGCTCCGCAGGTAGGTGATCACCATGCGAAGCGTCTGCTGCGACATGCGGTAGCTAAAGGAGCTGAAGATGATGAGATTCCTCGCGAAAGGCGAGAGGCGATACAGCCCCTTTAGCACGGGGTTGTCCTTGTAATCCTCCATCGTGAACAAGTGATCGGGGTCAATACCCTCAATCTGGGTGTTGTTGTGATGGTCGGAGTTGTGCCAGCGGCTCCAGAGGTAGGGGCCGATCCAAAATGCGGAGAAGCCTACGCCGGCAAAGAAGTGGCGTAGCGGCCGGTTCTTGATCGATCCGCCATGGCAGATGTCGTGGGCGAGGAATCCGAGGCAACCAAAGGAGTGGCCGATGATCAGACTGAGTAGCCAGGCGTAGCCGTAGTGGAAGTGCGCGGTGAGCGCATATAAGCTTGCGGCAATGATCGCGGAGTGCGGTAAGAACCACCAGAGACTCGAGGTATCCGGCTCGAATAAGTGCTTCGGAAGAGCCTTCCGGAGTTCGCGTCGGTAGTCGGGAAAACTCCGTTCGGGGGTTTCTTTCGGTGTAGGGAGGGTGGCAGCCATGGACGGTTTGATTTCCTACGGTGTTGCCAATAATTGTGACTGAAACTGAGGCAGAGGTGAGACCTCTGCCTCGGTCGGTGCCGTGAGGCTTACTTCGGGGTGTCGGCGCCTTCAGTGCCGGTCGGCTGCGAGTTGGTGCTTCCGGTTTCGGGCGTAGCGGCCTCTTCACCCTTGCAACCGACGAGAACGACGCTGAGCGCGACGAGCGCGAAAGCGATGGAAGCGATCTTCTTCATGTTGATTTTCTCCTGTCGAGCACAAACTGCTCTATACCCTTAACGGTTGAGCACGGCCGAAAGTTGGCACAGATGCCAGAATGGGACCTATGCACTGGCGCGGCGTCTTCCCGGCAATCACCACTCCTTTCAACGACGATCTCTCCGTCGATCACGCATTTCTGCGCGAACATGTCGACCATATGATCGCTTGCGGCTGCGAAGGCATGGTGCCTTTGGGTTCGCTGGGCGAGGCAAACACGCTCACGCACGAAGAAAAGCGGGCCGTCATCACCTCGTGCGTGGAAGCGTCGGCCGGGCGCGTTCCGATCGTGGCGGGCATTTCTGCACTCAGCACGGCTGAGGGCGTCGCCTTGGCTCAAGACGCCGAGCGCCTCGGATGTCGCGGTTTGATGGTCTTGCCACCCTATGTGTACCGTGGCGACTGGCGCGAGACCGCCGCCCACTTCCGCGCGATCATCCGCGCGACCGGGTTGAGCTGCATGCTCTACAACAACCCCATCGCTTACGGCACCGACGTGACGCCCGAGCAGATGCTCGAACTGTGCGACGAGCCGAACCTGCACGCGGTGAAGGAATCGAGCACTGATGTCCGCCGCATCACCGGCATCCGCGAGGTTTGCGGCGACCGTCTGACCATCTTCGTAGGCGTGGACGATGTGATCGTCGAAGGCATCGCGGCCGGAGCCACGGGCTGGATCGCCGGCCTGGTGAGCGCATTGCCCGCCGAGTCAGTCGAACTGTACGAGATGGCCATGGGCGGTAGTCCGCAAACGCGCGAACTCTACGAGTGGTTCTTGCCGCTGCTGCGGCTGGATACCGTGCCCAAGTTTGTGCAGCTGATCAAGCTGGTGCAGCAGGAAGTTGGATTGGGAAGTGAAAGAGTTCGGCCGCCGCGCCTAGAGTTGGTGGGGGCAGAGCGTGAAGCTGCGTTGGCGATTATCCGCCAGCAACTTTCGAAGCGACCTCAATGATCGGACTCGACATTGGCACGAGTGGCGTTAAGGCACTGCTGATCGACGACCAGGGCCGGGTGTTGCGCTCGGCTTCGGCTTCTGTGCCTTTGTCGACTCCAAGCCCTGGTTGGTCGGAGCAAGACCCACTCGACTGGTGGAACGCCGCCCAGCAGTGCCTCACGGAGCTTGATTCCGACGCCCCAATTGGACTGACCGGGCAGATGCATGGCTCGGTGTTTCTGGACTCCAGCGGCGAGGTCATCCGCCCGGCGTTGCTTTGGAACGATCAGCGGACCGCCGAACAGGTGGCCGAGATCGAAGCGCGCGTGGGCCACGACCGTATCCGCGAAATCACCGCGAACCCGCCGTTGACTGGTTTCCAACTGCCGAAGCTGTTGTGGCTCCGCAAGCATGAACCGGAAGCCTACGACCGGGTGCGCCAGGTGCTCCTGCCCAAAGATTACATTCGCTACCGCCTGACCGGCGAGTTCACGACCGAGGTCAGCGATGCGAGCGGGACGGGGGCGTTAGCGGTGGCGTCGCGGTGTTGGTCGTCGGAGGTCTTTGAGGCCGTCGACGTGCCGATGGCGTGGTTTCCTCCGTGTTTTGAGTCAGACGAGGTTGCGGGCGCGGGCGATCAAGCCGCCGGCGCAGTCGGGACTGGGGCCGTAGTGCCGGGGCTGGTGAGCGTGAGTCTGGGCACGAGCGGGGTCGTGTTTGCCGCCCAAAACGACGCCACCTTTGACCCGGCGGGGGCGACCCACACGTTCTGCCACGCGAACCGCGCTTGGCACCGCATGGGCGTCATGCTCAGCTGCGGCGGGTCGTTGCGCTGGTTCCGCGATACGTTCGCGCCGGGCATGGCATATGATGAGTTGGCAGCCCTGGCGGGATCGGTAGACTCGTCGGAAGGCGTGGTCTTTCTGCCCTACTTGGCGGGAGAGCGGTGCCCGTGGAATCGTAGCGACCTCACCGGGGCCTTCGTCGGGTTGACGCTGGCGCACTCGCGAGCGCATCTAGCGCGGGCGGTGTTTGAGGGGATTACGATGGGGCTGGCTGATGGACTGGATTCGGTGTCGCCGGGTTCGAAGCCCGATCGCCTCCGCGTGACGGGCGGCGGTGCCAAGTCGCCCTTTTGGCGGCAGTTGCTGGCCGACATGACCGGCGTGCCGGTCGTGGGTCTGGCGGTGGATGAAGGCCCAGCCTACGGTGCGGCGCTTCTGGCCGGAGTTCGCGCGGGGGTGTGGCCGGATGTCGTGACGGCGGCGGGGGCCGTGGTTCGCGAGGCCGAAACAACGCTGCCGGCGCGTGATTTGAGCGAGCGACTCGCCGGTCTACGCCACGTCGTTCGTGAACAGATCGGCTAGAACCTGAGCGACGACGGCGGCAGGAGTCTGGGTCGCATCGAGCACGCGCCAGCGATGCGGCTCACGTTCGGCTTCGGCGAGGAAGCCTTCGCGTACGCGCTGGTGAAACTCGATCGGCTCGCGGTCGAGCCGGTCCGGATTTTGAAGCCGCGACAAACCGACTTCAACGGGCAAATCGAGTAGGTAGGTGCGGTCGGGCACCAATCCGCCGGTCGCGAGCTGATTGAGCCGTCGCAGTTCTTCGATATCCATCCCGCGGGCGTAGCCCTGATAAACCACGGTGGAGTCCGCGTGCCGATCACACAGCACGATCCGGTGCTCCCCCTCTCCTCGAAGGGC